>VFKA01000051.1 GCA_009885795.1 Rhodospirillales bacterium
CTGACCGGCTGCCGCCTCAACGAAATCATGACGCTACAGTGGGAGCACGTGGACGCACTCGGCAAGGCGCTCCGCCTTCCGGACTCGAAGACGGGCGCCACACCTTCGCCTCGACCGCCGTCGCCGCCGGCCAGGGCCTGCCCATGATCGGCAAGCTCCTCGGCCACACGCAGGTTCAGACTACGGCGCGCCATGCGCACCTGGCCGCCGATCCGGTCAGGTTGGCCGCCAACCATGTCTCGGCAGAGATCGCGAGCTTGTCGAATGGTAAGGCAGCGTAACTGGAGAAGGAGGAACTGGGTTCCAACCTTCTCCGCGCGTGGCGTTGCTGGCAACGGCGCGCCGGTTCGCTCATCCGCCGCGGTATCCTGCACCGTAGAGTGTTCAGCTGGTGGCAGAGGAGCAGGTTCTCGGCTTGGAGCCGACGCCGAGCCTTCACCATGAACATTGGACAATCCACATGACCGTTCGATTTCTTCCGGTAATCGGTGAAATCATATTACGATTGGGTGCTTGGTAGGTTACTTCGTCACGGAAGGCGTTTTCGGCGGCGACAGCGGTTCGCTTGCCTGGATTCGCTCGATCTCCGATATCAGGGCCGGGAGGAAGGTCGCGCAATCGCCGACAACGCCCAGATCGGCGACCCTAAAAATTGGCGCTTCCGGATCCGTGTTGACGGCCGCGATCACCTTTGAAGATGACATGCCCACCACGTGCTGCACCGCTCCGGAAATTCCGAATGCCAGGTAGAGATCCGGGCGCACGGTCCGTCCGGTCTGACCAACTTGTTGGGCGGCGGAGACCCAGCCGGCGTCGGTGGCGGCGCGAGAGGCACCGACCGCGCCATGCAGCAGCCGTGCCAACGCCTCGAGCCGCGCGAAATGTTCGGGGCCTTTCATGCCACGGCCCCCGCTCACGACGACGCGCGCTGTCTCCAGATTGACTCGATTCCGGGAGTCGTCACTGGCTCGTTCCACGAGTCGGACCTTGCGCGGATCGTGGTCGAAGCGCGGCTCAAATGTTTGAACCTCGCCTGTTCGAGTACCGTCGGGAACGCCTGGTTGAAAGCTTGTTCGGCGCACGCTCACCACGATGGGAAAGTTCCGCGGAACCAGGGTGACGGTGGCGCGTCCGCCATGGATCGGTTTGATGACGTTGATTTCCTCTTGAATGATGCCGACGCCGGTCGAGTTGTTGACGAATGATCCGCCTCGGCGAAAGGCAAGTCGGGCCGCCAGATCATGGCCGTGGCTGTCGGCTTCCATGAGGACCAACCGCGGCAGGTGCCGTTCGCAGATCTGCTCCAGTACCGGGAGCATGCAATCGCTTTCATATTCGGCCAGCCAGGGGTGCTCGACGTTGATGACGACATCCGCGCCATGAGCGATCAGCTGTGCCCCGCGCTCATGGGGCCGCAGGCGCGGTATGACCGCAATGACGCTGCCGTGAGCCGCGTCCGCGAGGCGTCGCGCGCCGCCGACCAATTCCATGGCGCCCGTTGGGTCAGTCGCATCATCCGATGACACCACCACTATGCCGGTCACGACGGCCTCGTTTCCGATCCGAGGATATGGCGGTCACGCAACCGGCGAACAAGATCGCGAGCCTGTTCCTGGACAGTCTCGCCGACAATCCACGCGCAGGCACGCTCTCGCGTCGTGACAACAACGGTGCATTCCTTGACTTTCATTGGAGGCACGGCGAAACGCTCGACATCGATACCGATGTCGAGCGCCGTCCACACCGGAATCGGCTGCTTGGCGGACGCCAGGAGGTCGCGCAACTTGGGAAGTCTGGGCCCGTTCGCATGATCGCTAATGACGGTTACGACAAGGGGCGGCGAAGCGTGGAGCAGCTCATATCCGTGGCTCAAGGTCCGGTGAATTTCAAGTCCGTTCCGCGCGGCGCTAATTCGTGACGCATAGGTAATACAGCCGATCGCGAGTTCCTCGGCGATGAGGGGCCCGACCGCGGCGCCCGCCATGTCACCCGACTCGCATCCCGTAAGAATGAGATCGATCGGCCCAAGTTTCCGAATAGCCCGCGATAGAACGTAAGCGGTCTTGAACGGATCGGCATCATGAAACGACGGGTCGTTGAGAAGCACGCCGGCGCCGAACCCCAGGCCGAGAGCCTGACGCAGCACCTGCGTCGCCTCGGGCGGTCCGATGGTCAAGGCCGTCAACTGTCCGCCGAGCCCGTCCCTAAGTCGCAGGGCGACCTCGCATGCGTTCAGGTCAAAAGGACTGGCGACCAAGGAGAGACGGTTCCGGTCCTGGCGCGAAGTAACGGGATCGATCGCGAAGGTCCGGTCGGGCGCCTCCGGATCGACGATCTGCTTTATGCAGACGACGATATTCATCGACGCATGACGATCTGCTCACACCCAAAGCACGCCGCGCGGCACTTTCGAATCCACCTCGCAGCCGTCGCTTGTCACGATGATCGTGTTGCAGTGCCGGTAAATGACATCGTTCTCGCGTACGTGCGGCTCGATCGAAAACGCCATTCCCGCTTCAAGGACGACATCATTGTAGAGACGAATATCAAGCTTCAGTTCGCGGGCGTTCGCCTCGTAGCTGGTAATACCGCGGCCCACGCCCGTTCCCGTCGGAGTCACCAACCCATGCTCGTCGAAAAGCGCCTTCATCCGCTTGTCGATATCGCACACGCGCACGCCCGGGCGAACCATCGCGATCGCCTTTTCGTTCATCTCGACCATGAGCTCGAAGAGTTCACGTTGCCTGCCGCGGGGCTCACCGACGGCAATGGCGCGCTCGACGTTGCCCGAGTATCCCCAAAGCCAAGCCGAGAAAACGGTGGCGAGAACCTGTCCTGGTTGCACTTTATCGGTAGGGCCCCAAGTCGCCCATTCGCTATGGATGATGCGTTTCTTGTCATCATGCAAGCCGACATCGGCGTGAACCACGAACGGCATGTCCGGGTGATCCTGAAAGCAGGCCTCGGCCATCGCGGTGCGGACCTGGCTGTTGAGGCGGTCGGCGCTGCGTCCCGGACGAATGAGGTCGAGCGCCATTTGCTGCCCAAGGTCGCAAATCGCATCGGCGGCCCGGATCAACGCGATCTCCTCGGAGGACTTGACCAAGCGCACCTTGTCGAGAAGGTCCGAGGCGGCGACCAGGTCCACCGCCGGGGCGGCTTGCGCCATGGCCCGATACAACCCGACGGGTAACGTGGCCTCCTCGAATCCTATTCGCTTTCCATCGAGGCCAAGGTCCGAAATCGCTCCGGCGAGATGGTGTACCATCGATGCCGGCGGGGGGCGCGGATCGTCCGTGGCGGGCGTGGGGTTGTAGTCCCAATACACGCGGATATCCTTGACCCATGACTGCAATTCCGTATGCCGGCGCTCGATAAAGGACTCGATGACGACGGGTTCGCCGTCCAACGGCAGCAACGCGGCGATGGGCCTGCCATAGGGATGCACCGGCGCGCCGCTGACATAGTAAAAAGCCGGATAGGAAGTCGCGATGACGGCATCGATCTCTTGCGCTCGCAGTTGGTCGCGAATGAGTTCGTGCCGTCGATCCATTTCGCTACGACTGAAAATTGTCACTTTGATCTCCCCGCTTTGTGCCGCTGGACATGCATTTTCACTCAGAACGCGAAGCCCTTGTAGATTCCACGCAGTGGTGGGCGCCCGTCGGCAAATCGACGCGATGAGAAAGGCTCGATGTCGATCTCATCGGTGGCGCCGTCGAGTACCAGATCCGACATGATTTTGCCCACGACCGGCGCATGCTTGAATCCGTGGCCGCTGAAACCCGCGGCGGTATAGAAACCGGGGCGGTCGGGCACGGCTTCGAGAATGAAATGGCCGTCGGGGCTCATGTCGTACATCGAGGCATAGCCGCCCGTGGCCTCGCCATTCTCCATGGCGGGAATTCGCTTGGAAAGCATGCTTCCGGCCTTGACAACATGGTCGGTGTCGACGCGTTCGACGTTCCGGTCCGGGTCGACCGGCGGATGCGCACCAGGTTGGCTCCGCGTCCCGACCAAGAGAAGATCTTGCCCTTCTGGACGGATATAGCAGCGGTTGATGTTATCGCCGACGATCAGTCGGGGCTGGGCGAAGCCGGTGGGAACCCTAAACGACGCAACTTGGACCCGGACCGGCACAACCGGCAAGGTTGTCCGAGCCATGCCCGCAATGCCACGCGCCCAGACGCCAGCCGCGTTCACGACTCTTGGGGCGGAAACCGTGCCCTGGTTGGTCACGACGCCGGCAATGCCGTCTCCCTTCATGAGAACGTCGATGACTTGTGATCCCTGACGGATGTCGGCGCCAAGCTCCCTGGCTTTTCGGGCGTAACCATTGACCACCGATGCCGGATCGCCGTAGCCGGTCGTCGGATCATAGCCGGCGCCCGCAACGCCATCGGTGCCCAACATGGGTGCCAGGTTCCGAAGATCATCGAGATCGAGGGCATCGGCATCGGCGCCGATACGACGCAGCATCGCGACGGTCGCCACCATTGCGTCGAAGTCCTCCGGGCCGACAAGGGTCAGCATGGGACAACATGAAATGTCGGCTGAAACGCCCGTCAGCTCCTTGAACTCGCGAAAGATCTCGAGAGACCGCGTCGCCATGCGCGCGTAGAGCTCGAGGGAGTAATGGCGTCGAAGCAAGGCGCTGGAACGTCCGGTCGGGCCCGAGCCAAGCCCATTTTTTTCGCAGAGTACGATTCGTCCGGCTTTCCTCAGCGCCAAATGATAGGCGATGCTGACGCCGGTAACGCCGCCACCAATGACAACAACATCAGCGGTCCAATTCATCTCCGGAGGTGCCTAGTAGAACCGAAGTTTAAGGTCCAGGGCTTCGATTTGGCCGTCCAAGACCACGCGGCCGTCCATGACCCGTACCGCGCGGTCATGGCCCGGTATGATGGTTTGGCATTCGCCGAACAATCTCGCGACCGAACGTTCGGCGCTGGTCGTCGATGCCAGGCCGCGCGCCGCCTTCGATCCGATAAGTTCGGTGATGCTCTTCGCGGCATCGCCGGCGAGACCCACGACCCCTTCATCGGTACGCGCAAGCAAGGACATGTGGCCATCGGTGTGGCCGGGCGTCTCGATCAATTTTACGTCGGGCTCTAGTTCCACGTCGCCGCTGGTACGCACCAGGTCAAGCCGGCTGAACAGGGCATCGACAAAATCGTAGACGTAGTGATCGCGGCCGGCCTCGCGCTCGGCATAGGCGAACTCCTCCGCCGAAACGACAACCCTACTCTTGCGAAAGAGCACGGCGTTGGCGCAATGATCGGTATGGAGATGGCTGAGCACCAGAATGTCTATGCCGTCCGGCGTCAGATCATGTTGCGCCAAGGCGGCAAGCAGCTCCTCGCGATCGTTGGCAAAACCACAATCGAAGACGATCTTGCGGCCACTATCGGCGATGACAAGGATCTGGGAGCAGAAGGCGAGTGAACCCCGGCTGGTACTGAGCGGGATACCGTGCTGAAGGGTGAATACTCTAGCCAACACGGTACTCCACAATCCACCGGTCAAGCGAGCGCGGCTCGATCGCCAAGCCATAAAGAGTTGTTCGAGCAATGCCCGCGAAATCTTGACAGCGCGTCGCAAATTGTATTGTCGGACAATAGGATTAGGTCTTGCCGGCTGTCAAGTTGAACGCGCGGCGACGCAAGGGAGCGCCGGCGCGAGGTCCGCTTGACAGCGCCCCATGGCTGCCCCATTGTAGGACAAATGCACCATCCAGGTCCGGCGGGGCGGTGGCGGTTTGGTTTGGAGCGAACCAGGGGACGCGGCGGTCATGCATAAACTCGGCACGAAAGCCGATGAGGTTCGCTATGTCGCGCCGGGCCGTTCCTCGCGGCAATTTTCCAGGAGAGCAAATACGCATGTCTAACCATCTAACAGGGGAGGAAACACGCATGGTCAACCGGCATACAGGATCCATGTCCCGTCGCACGGTATTGAAGTACATGGCGGTCACTGGCGGCGCGGCCGCGCTGCAATCTTGGACTTCTTCCTCGGCCTCCGCGGCCGTCGAGCTTACGTCCGTGTCGGCAATGGTCGCGGACGCCGAAGTGGCCTGGGAAAAGGAAATGGTCGAAAAGTGGAACAAGGCCAATCCGGACATGCAATGGGTGCCGGAGAACGTGGGCTGGGAGGGAATCTTCGAGAAGGTCCTCGCTTACGAGACGGCCGGTTCGCCACCCAACCTTGGTTACGGATGGACTGGGTTTACCGCGGATTGGCACCAGATGGGGATCATCGCTGCCCCGGAGGACCATCTCGGCCAGGAGTGGAAGAGTCGCTTCGCACCCTATATCGCCGAGGACGGCGGCGACGTGATCGATGGCAAGCTGTGGGCGGTACCGTTACAGGCCGGCTCGTATGGTTTGGTGACTCGGGTCGACTGGTTGAAGGCGGCAGGCATCGACCGCGCTGGTATCCAAACCTATGACCAGCTCGTCGATGCGCTTGCCAAAGTCGCAAAGTCGCAAAACAACAAGCCGCTTGGCATCCCGCTGGGCAACTCGCGCAATGCCGCCGAAAAAACGGATTGGATGTTCAGAGGCAACGGCCTGTTGCATTTGGCCGATTTCGATCCCGGCAAACGCGATGCCTATATCGAAGTTCTGGAGACGCTGAAAAGATTGCGTCCTTACATTCCCGACGACTCGCTCAGTCAGGACTATACGGGCCATAGGCGCGCCTTCGCTACCGGCGCGGCGGGGTTCATCTCGATAGGCGATTACTACTTCGGGGAGATTTATCCTTCCGCCAAAGACCTCATGACGCCCGAACACGTGACCATGATTCCCTATCCCAGCGGCAGCAAGGGGCCCGGACCTTTCAGCATGTTCGACCTCAATTCCTACTACATGATGGCGCATGCCAAGAATTTGGACGCGACGACCAAACTCGTGGACTTCTTGACCAGCCGGGAAAACTTGCTGCGCTGGTCTCTTGGCCATCCCCCCCTGAAGGAATGGACTGTCGACGAAGCCGTGAAGTCCCGGCTCTACGGCGAGGCCGAACGTTGGTGGCTCGATGACGTCATCGTCCTGGCATCGAAGGTACCGGGACTTGCCGCGTTGGGATACGTCGCCAAGGACGAGGTGCAGCAAGTGTACTACGAAAATCTGCTTAAAGTGTTCGACGGCAGTCAGACGCCGGAGCAGGCCTACGACGCGATGAACGGCCGTATTCCGGAACTGATCAAGGCCGGCGGCGGATAAGGGCTGTTCTGGGGAGCACGGAGACTTCCGGCCGTGCTCCCCCGGTTCTCGTGGCGTTCGTCGTCGATTGAACGCTAGGATGGCGCCGATCCGTGCGGATGGCGTTGGTGTGTCTCGATGAAATTGCGCAGAGAAACCGTCCAGGGCTATCTCTATTTCCTGCCCGTGTTTCTTATCCTCGGCGCCGTGGTCGGTTGGCCGCTGATTCAGGCCGGGTGGATGAGTTTTTCCGACCTCTATCTGCTCAAGGCCTTACGGGCGCGGAACTTTGTCGGCCTCGATAACTACATCCATTTTTTCGAGGATCCGAATGCCTCGAAGTTTCTCATCAACACCGCGATATTTGTCGTGGGCGGCACCGCCGCGCAGCTCACGATAGGGCTGATTCTGGCGCTTCTGCTTAACCAGCGGTTGGTTCTCCGGGGTTTCTGGCGCGGCCTCGCGATCATGCCCTGGGCGATGCCGATCACGGTAACGGCCCTGACCTGGAAGTGGATACTGGACGGCCAATGGGGAATCTTGAATTACGTCCTGGTTGAACTAGGGATCACCGACGGCTACATCAGTTGGCTCTCGAGCCCGATCTGGCTGTGGCCCTCCATTCTGATGGTTGACGCCTGGGCCGGCTGCCCCTTCATGTTCGTCAACCTGCTCTCCGGTCTTCAGGGAATTCCACGCGACCTGTACGAGGCCGCGCGGATCGATGGCGCGGGCCCCTGGAAGGCCTTCTGGCGCATCACCCTTCCGATGCTCCGACCCATCATCGCGACATTGGTACTCCTGAGCGTCATTATACATCTGCGCGACTTCACGACGATATGGATCTTGACCTCGGGTGGGCCCGGCATCGAAAGCACGACGCTGTCGCCACTGGTCTACGTGACGAGCTTCCGGTATTTCAAAATGGGATATGGGGCGGCCATCGGCATGTTGCTCATGCTGATCAGCCTTGTTTTCACGATTTTCTATTTGAGACGCGTACGGTTCGAAGCGGCTTGATCGAGGCACGGCGCTTGACCTGGTGAACGGATGACGCAACGCCAATTTCACTCTCGCATGCGAAGGCTTCCGGGGCAGGTCGTGCGATTGGCGAGCCTCTCGGTTCTGCTGCTCTGGGTCGTTTTTCCGTTCTTGTGGGCGATCACATGCTCGCTGCGCCCAATCGACAAACTGTTCACGTTGACCCCGGAATGGCTGCCGAGCCCACTCACCTTCGATAACTACCTGTGGGCCATCCATGAGCCGAACTTCGTGATACCGCTGCGAAACTCGTTTCTGGTGTCGGGACTGACGGCGGTCATTTCGGTCACGCTGGGGGCGCTCGCGGCATACGGATTGGCAAGGCTCCGCTATCCGGGGAAGAAGACCATCATCACGATCATGCTGAGCACGCAGATGCTGCCGACCATGCTCGTCATCATCCCGATTTTCCTGATCTATGCTCGTGTCGGGCTCTTCAACACGCTTTCGGGTCTCATCCTCGCCTCGACGGCGTGGACATTGCCTTACGCCGTGCTGCTTCTACGCAGCTTCTTCTCCGGGCTCTCGGTGTCGCTTGAGGAACAAGCGATGGTCGACGGATGCGGCCGCCTTGGCGCGTTCATGCGAATCACCCTGCCGCTGTCGATTGCGGGAATCATCGCGGTCACGGTGTATGTTTTCATCTGGACGTGGGGTGACATGCTGTTTCCCTTCATCCTGGCCAAGAACATCGATAACCAGACCGCGGCGCTAAGCCTCTTCAACATGATGCAAAGCACGAGGGGGGCGACGAATTACGCGGGCCTGCTCGCCGCCGGCGTTCTCTTCACCTTGCCGGCGATGATTCTATTCGTCGCGTTGCAGCGACAGCTGCTTGAGGGCCTTACCGCGGGCTCATTGAAGGAATAGCCTCGTGCCGCCTTTGGGAGATCCGCGCCTTGGGCAACGATCGCGCCCGTATCCTGGTCGGGACGACTGTTTTCTTGCCCCGGCTGTTGGAGCGATGGCGCTTCCCCGATGGAGCCATCTTCAAGCCGATCTCGGGTTCCTTCAGCCGAAGGATGGTTTCCTTTAGATGCGTTTGCATCAACTGCCGTGCCCGATGCGGCCGCCGGCGCCTGATCGCGGTTAGGATCGCCTGGTGATCGGCGATGTCGTTCCTCGGAACACTCTCGAGCTGGTTGATCTGCTCCCGCGCCGACCTGTAGCTACCGACGATCGCGCCGATACAGGTCACCAGCGCGCCGTTTCGGGACGCCTTGGCGATACTGATGTGAAATCGGGAGTTGGCTTTGAAGTGAGACTCCCCCGCCGTCACGACCTTCACCAGGGATTCGTGGCAACGCTGAATCTGGCTGACGTCCTCGGGAACCGCGTTGACCGCCGCGAGCGCGGCGGCCTCGCCCTCGAGCAGCATGCGAATCTCATAGAGGTCCCGTATCTCCCAATAGGCGACGGCCGCGGCCAACGTGTCGGCAAGCCGGCTGTCGAGGCCCGACACCACGATCGTGCCTCGCTTCGGCCGCGATTCTAGGATGCCGCTGAATGACAGCCCCTTCAAGGCCTCCCGCACGCTCGATCTTCCGACACCGAATCGCTTCATCAGCTCGTATTCGGAGGGGAGGCGGTCGCCGGGCCTGAGCCGCCCTCCCCTTATCAGGGCCGCGATCTCGGCAACGAGCCGTTCGCTGATGGTCACTTTGTTCTTGGCTGGCCGTCCCATCTGGTCTCCCTCATCGGCGCCTCGAGTAACCCTAGCACAACGGTCCTACCACGGGGCGAGGTCCCGGCGCATCTTTTTTGTGGCCGGTAAAGAGTTGACAGCCTCCAGTATATTATCTGACAATAGCACCAAGCACGCGCCTTGGGGGCGCCGGGATTGCGGGAAGGTCGCGCCCGCTTGAAGGGTTTTAGCGGGCGTCTGGCGAGGTCCGAGAACGATGCCATGCATCTCGAACTAGTCGACAAGATCGATCTTTCCGCGATCAAGGATGAAACGAAGCGGGCGTTCTCTCTTTCCATCGCTGCCCTCGCGGATGGTTCGTCCGTCCGCCTGCCCGTCAACGTGGTGGCCGGGAGAGGGGATCGGCCCCGCTTGGCCGTCGTCGCGGGGATCCATGGGGATGAGGGCGAAGGCATCGCGGCCCTAATGGAGCTGTGGAAGGACATTTCGCCGATTGACTTGCGAGGGCGCCTGGTCATCGTTCCGGTCGCCAATCCGACGGCCTTCGCGGCGGACTCGCGCTGCTCTCCGCTCGATGGTCTCGATCTCAACAGGATCTTTCCCGGCAGGGCGGACGGGGCGGCGTCCGAGAAGGTCGCCTTTCGGTTGTTCGAGGAAGTCCTTTCGAAGGTCGATTTCGTCTTCTCGATGCACAGTTGGAGCAAGAACGGCGAGGTGATCCCCTATGTGGAGTTCGACCACCAGAACTCGCGAACCGCGAAGGCCAGCTTCGACGCGGCGGTCGCGGCCGGATTCGAAATTGTACGCTTGAGCTGGTGGTCGCCGGGCCTGATGACCCGCGTGGTAAACGAGTCGGGAATTCCGGGTCTCGAAGCGGAGATCGGCGGCCTTGGTATCACCACACGCGAAAACCGGGGTCGTTACCGGCGCCACGCCAACGCCATCATGGGACATCTGGGCATGTCGGCGGCAACGACTTCCGCCCGAACGGGGCCTCGAATCGTGAAGCACGTCGATGTTTTCGCGCCGTCCGGAGGGCTGTTGACCATTCGAGCCGAGATTGGCGATGACGTCACCGAAGGCGATGTTATCGCTCGAGTCGAGGATTCCTGTGGAAGTGTCATCGCCGACATTCACGCCGCCAGCACCGGCTTTGTCGGCGCCGCTCGAAAATGCGCGTCCGTTCAGCCCGGCGATCTGATCTTTCGGCTGTTTTCCGATGCGACCTGGGAGGGCGGTCGTTGAAACAGGTTGGGGGCCATCCTCTGCGTGACGACTGGCGCCGTTTCAACACCGGCGTGGCTCGGCTCCGGTCCCCCATCCGCAGGAGCGTTGGGTGATGGAGGATCGTGGGGCCGCGGCAATTCGCCCGGTGGCGCCGGAGTGGTCGTTGGCATGCGCCGTCTGCCACGCCGAATTTCCGTTCGAGCCGAAGGTTTTTGGTTGTCCGGCTTGCCGGAAAAATGGCAAGCGGAGTGTTCTGGAAACGCGCTTCAGGCCGGCCGCCATTCCACCCTCGCCACGCGACAGAGGTGGTCGAACCGGGCTGCGGCGATATCTTGATCTGCTCCCCGGTAGCGACAATGCGGCTTGGATTTCACTCGGAGAAGGCGGCACGGCGATGATACCGTCCCGCCACGTGGGGCCCCGGCTTGGGCTCCGCAACCTTTACTTCAAGAACGAGACGACGAACCCGACCTGGTCGTTCAAGGACCGCTATTCGGCCGTCACCATCAATACCGCCCGTGCTTTCGGATTTCGCCGGGTCGTTGTTTCATCGACAGGCAATCTGGGCACCTCGGTCGCTGCCTATGCGGCAGCCTCGGGCATGGACTGCCTTTTCATCGCGTCGGAGGAGGCGCCGGACAGCCAACTTCAACAGGCGCTCGTGTATGGCGCCCACGTGGCCATTGTGCCGCAAGAGCGAAGGCTGGAGCTCTTCGAGGCCATCGCCAGAAGGCCGGGATGGTTCCCGGTCGGGCTGTTCATGGAGCGAGACGTGCAAAATCCGTTTGGCGTCGAAGGCTACAAGACCTTTGCCTACGAGATGCTGGAGGCATTGATCGAGCCGCCACAAATGGTTCTCTTTCCATGCGCGCGGGGCAACGGACTCTATGGTGCCTGGAAAGGTTTTCGGGAAGCCGTCGCCTGGAATTGGGCGGATGCGGCTCCAAGGATGGTGGCGTGCCAGCCCTCCGCCGCGAACTCGCTCGAGGTTTCCTTGCGCGCGGGCGCGGATCAAGCCGTGCCTGTTTCCGCGCGAAGCGCGAGCATCGCGGTATCGACGTTCGAGCAGGTATCCAGCACGCATGCCCTCCAAGCGATTCGAGAATCCGATGGCGCCGCTCTCTCGGCCGACGATGGCGACATCGTCAAGGCCATGGACCTGCTTGGGCGGGAGGGACTTTGTGTCGAAGCATCGTCGGCGCTAACCGTGGCTTGCTTGCCCCTGCTTGTTGCCGGCCTGAATAAGAAGGATACCCGTCCGATCGTGTGCGTTCTGACCGGGTCCGGCATAAAATGGGCGCCGGATCTGAAACGTCACAAACGAGCCATCAAGCGTTTCCCGTCCGGCAGCCAGTCCGACTTCCTGAGCTGGGCCGAGACCGAGAGCTCCAGCGGGATTGATCGTTGATGGTCTCGCGCGATGGATCGCACCGTGACGAAGCTCTCGCGGAGTTCGCGCGGGACGAGTACGGCGCTCGCATCGACCGCATCCGGCGGCTCATGGCGGAAAACGATCTTGGCGCTATCCTGGTGACGTCGGAAGTGAACTTTCGATACATCACGGGCTACCAGAGCCAGACATGGATTTCTCCGACCCGGCCGCGCTACTGCGTTCTGCCGTTGAAGGGCGACCCTATCGTGGTGTCGCCCGTGACCTTTCTCGTGGGCATGCGCCAAACGTCGTGGATAAGCGACATCCGGTCATGGCCGGCGCCGCGTCCCGAGGACGATGGCGTGTCGTTGGTACGAGATGCCGTTTGGGAATGCGTGGGCCGCGGCGGGCGGCTCGGCGCCGAACTTGGCCCGGAAACTCGCCTGGGAATGCCGGTGGCCGATTTCTTGCGCCTGCGGGACGCCATTGCGCCCGTCGAGGTCGTCGATGCCGGGACCATCATGACGCGGGTGCGAATGGTGAAATCCGAGGCCGAGGTCGGCCGTATTCGACGGGTGGCGCGAATTGTCTCGAAAAGCTTCGATGCCGTCCCGGGTTTTTTGAGCAAGGGGCGCTCGGAGAAAGACGTCTGCCGGGACTTGCAGATAGAAATCTTGCGCAACGGTGCCGATCGGTCGCCCTACTTGGTCGGGGTCTCGGATCGCGGCGGATACCCGAACATCAATGTGGGGCCAAGCGACCGCTTGCTGGATGACGGCGACATGCTCGTCATCGATACCGGAAGCACCCTTGACGGCTATTTCTGCGACTTCGACCGCGAGTTCTTCTTGGGACGGCCATCGGACCAAATCCGGCAATTGCATGAAAAGTTGTGGAAAGTGACGGAAACGGGAATCGCCAGCATTCGGCCGGGTCGGCGCGTCTGCGATGTGTGGGCGGCGATGGCGGCGGCGCTCGACGAGATGTCGCTTGGCGCGGCGGATGTCGGCCGCATGGGGCACGGCATCGGGATGGTGGTGACGGAACCCCCGTCGGTGCATCCGGCGGACACAACGATCATCCAAACCGGCATGGTGCTTACCGTCGAGCCAGGGCTATCGTTCATGAGCGAGACCGCGAACGGCGCGCGAAAAGTGATGGTCCATGAGGAGAACGTGGTTGTGACACCCGACGGGTGCGAGTTGCTGAGCGTTCGGGCCTCGCCGGACCTCACGACGGTTTTGTAGCATCCGGAGGCTGATCGTGGCGAAGCGGCGGGTATTGATGACGGGCGCCGGCGGATATGTCGCCGCTCAATTGCTGCCGGCCCTTGCCGAGCGGTATGAGCTCGTCCTGGTCGATGTCGTAGGCGCCGCCGACGGCGCGTACGGGACGATCCACCGGCTCGACCTCGCTCGCGACAAATTGGAAAACATCGCGCCCTACTTCGATTCGGTCGATGTCGTCGTCCACAACGCCTACTATTGCCGGAAAGATCTGGAAACATCCTGCTCCGACCACTGGCGGGAGAAGCGGGAGCCGTTGGATCCTCTTGGTTACGAGATCGAGCGCGTCAACATCGACATGGCCTATCGGGTCTTGCGGATCGCCTTGGAGAAAAAAGTTCAACGGGTCATCCTGACAAGCTCCAATCACGCCGCCGATTGGTATGAGACACGGCTGCATCGCGGCGCCATGGATGTCGTGGACCCCATGGTCCTGCCGCTGTCCGACAATTTTTACGGCTGGGCCAAGGCGAGTTACGAGCTGCTCGGGTTCATTTTCGCCAGCGGCCGAATGGGCCGGAAGCTCGAGACCGTGGCTGTTCGCATCGGCGCGCCCAGGGAGATCGATGGCCGCCAGCTCCGGTCCGACCTCGATCGATTTCGCCGCGATCTTGGCGCCTATGTCAGTCCGCGAGATCTTCGGGCACTATACGTTCGCGCGATCGATGCCGCCAGCATCGACGACGATGACGGAATTCCGTTCCTTATCGTATACGCGATATCCAACAATGCGCGGGCGTTCTGGAGCATCGCGAATGCGCGCCGCATTCTGGACTACAATCCGCAAGATGATTCGGAGGCCCGGTTCGCCGAGGACATCCGGCGCTATCTGACCAAAACATGACGCGGAAAGGCCGGGCCAGTCCGGCTCGCGCGAGGCACGCCGAACGACATCAGATGACGATTTGAAGGTCCGAAACAATGGCCCAGGTAATTCTTAAGGATTTGAACAAGGAATTTGACGGGCTTCACGTCGTCAAGGATTTCAACATCGTCATTGAGGATAAGGAGTTTATCGTGCTTGTCGGGCCATCGGGGTGCGGCAAGACCACGACTCTCCGCATGATCGCCGGACTGGAAGACATTACGTCGGGCGAAATCACCATCGGCGGTCGCGTCGTCAACGACCTTGCGCCGAAGCATCGCGACATCGCCATGGTGTTCCAGAATTATGCGCTATACCCGCATATGAAGGTATTCGAGAACATCGCGTTCGGCCTGAGGATGCGGCGATTCGCCAGGCCGGAGATCAAGCGGCGCGTTCATAAGGCGGCGGAGATTCTCGGCATTATGGATCTGCTGGACCGAAAGCCGCGACAATTGTCGGGCGGGCAGCGTCAGCGGGTCGCCTTGGGCCGAGCGCTCGTGCGCGATCCCAAAGTGTTCCTGTTCGACGAACCGCTCTCGAACCTTGACGCGAAACTGCGCGTCCAAATGAGAGCCGAGATCAAGCGGTTGCATAGGCGCCTCGAGGCCACCGCCGTTTACGTGACCCATGACCAAGTCGAGGCCTTGACATTGGGAGACCGCATCGTCGTCATGCGCGACGGCGTCATCCAGCAGATCGGCGAGCCGATGTCGGTCTATTCCAAGCCGGCGAACAAGTTCGTCGCGGGTTTCATAGGCTCTCCGGCGATGAATTTCGCCGACCTGACCATTACCGGGAGCGGGGATTCACTGTGGGCCATGGGCCCGGGCATGCGCATCGCGGTTCCCGCCGCGCGCATTCCCGGGCTTCGCCCGCGGATCGGGCGTGTCGTCACGCTAGGAATACGTCCCGAACACCTGCGTCTGGCGACCGAAGCGGCGACGGACGATAGCGGTTTCGATGCCGTTGTCGACATCGTCGAGCCCTTGGGCTCGGAGCTCTTGGTCGAGGTCAACGCGGGCAGCGTCGCATTTACGGCGCGTGTCGATCCCAAGGCGCGATTGCGACCCAGTCAACCGGTGCGCGTGCTCATGGATTCCGAGCAACTGCACTTTTTCGACTCGGACACGCAAGCCGCCTTGTAGCTTGACTTGTTATCGCCACGGAAAGCTCCATCCGGGCCAGGATCGCTTGGGAAGCACGTAATCACGTCGTTATCTGGCTGCATGCCTGGGATGGCCGGGTTGCGGTTCAATTGTCTGGCGGCGCCAGTGAATTTGCGGCGCCGGCCGCGATCCGAGAGGCTGTTTCGAAAGTGGTTGAGTGGTCGAAGCCATCGTGATTCCAAACGGTTATCGAAGCCGAATTTGAAGTTGCCATGTGGACCCCGACCACCCGACGGCAGCATAGCCGCGAAGGGCTGCGCTATGAGACCGATTTGACGACGAGGGAATGGCGCGTGATCGAACCGTACCTGCCGGCTGCTTGCCAATACGGGCGCCCGCGCGAGTGGGCGCTACGCGAGATCGTCAATGCGATCTTCTATGTGCTGCGTGGCGGTATCGGCTGGCGGCTGCTGCCGAGCGACTTGCCGCCCTGGCAGACGGTCTACCGCTGGTTCGCGGCATGGCGGGACCAAGGTGTGTTCGAGAAGATCAACCACGCGCTGGTCATGGTCGATCGCGAACGTGTCGGCCGCGCCGCCAGTCCCTCCGCCGCGATCATCGACAGCCATCCCTCGACAAGCTCGGGATGAGGGCGTGAAAACGACCGAAGCCGGCGGACCGCGCGGTTATGACGCCGGCAAGAAGATCAATGGCCGCAAGCGTCACGCGCTCGTCGATACCGACGGCCGCGGCCTCGTGCTCGAACCGCACCCCGCCAGCATCCAGGACCGCGACGGCGGCGGACCGTTGTTGTGTGTTTCGCGCCGCTCGTTCCCCTTTATCGAGAAGGTCTTCGCCGACAGCGGCTATGTCGGCGAACGTGTCGCTCGCGCGACCATCGTCGCCGTCGAAATCGTGCGCAAGAACCCCGATCAAGTCGGCTTCGCCGTCAACCCGCGGCGCTGGGCGGTCGAACGCTTCTTCGCCTGGATCAGTCGGAACCGGCGCCTGGCCAAGGACTTCGAGGCAACTATCGACTCGACCCGCGCCTTCCTCTATGCCGCCTCCGTCATGCTCCTCGTCCGCCGCCTCGGCCGAGCCTCATGACTTTCGAAACGGACTCTGAGAAACTTGGTCTTTGGCAGCAGTCGAATAATCCGCATCGAAGCGAACCGCGGCGCACGCGGCGAGCAAGCTCGCCGCGATTGCGAACACGGTGGTCGTGTCCGCGGCCGAAATTCAAGACTCCTACAGTTCGACCTCGGCCGCCCGCCGGCGCACCAGGCCCGGCAGTTTGACCGCGCCGGCGTGGACCCAGCGCATGAACTGCTCCGGCGCGGCCGCATGGTCGCCGCGGTTGATCGCCCGGCGGAGCGTCGAGACCTCCAAATTGCCGGCGCCGGCATTGTAGGCGAAGTCGATCAACGCCCCGTACTGCCCGTCGGTGAGCGACACGCGGATGAGCTGCGGCAGCACCCGCGCCGCCTTGGCGAGATCGGCCACGAGCAGCGCGTCGGCCGAGGAATCCCGTGCCGCCTAGGATCGTGACCGTGGTCATGGTGTTGACCTTCATGCCGCGCCCGATCGGCGGGCCGGGCAACACCCTACTACGCGATTTCAGAAGCGGATGACTCGCTGGATGACATCATCCTTCGAGACGGCCGCTTCGCGGCCTCCTCAGGATGAGGTCGTTGCTTCGAAAAAAAATCCTCGCCCTGAGGAGCGAGCGAAGTGAGCGTCTCGAAGGGCGGCTTCTCATGGCGCACATTCGGGAAACCGGGTACTAGCCAAGCCGAAACCCCGGCCTCTACAATCCCCGCCATGAGCCGGAAGAAGCGGGCGGTGCTGCGGCGCGGATGGACGACGGGCGCCTGCGCCACCGCAGCCACGACCGCCGCCTACGCAGCGCTTCTGACCGGTGAATTCCCGGACCCTGTATCGATCGTACTGCCCAAGGGCGAGCGGCCGTCCTTCGCCTTGGCGCGCCATGCGATCGAAGGCGGGATCGCCAGCGCCGGCATCGTCAAGGACGCGGGCGACGATCCCGACGTGACGCACGGCGCCCTGGTGATCGCAAGCGTGCGCCGCCTGCCCGCCGGCGGCGGTGTCGTGTTTAAGGCCGGCGAAGGCGTCGGCACGGTCACCAAGCCCGGCCTGCCGGTGGCGGTGGGCGAGCCCGCGATCAACCCGGTGCCCCGGCGCATGATGAGCGAAGCCATCGCGGCCATCGCCGCCGCGCATGGCGTCGGCGCCGATGCGGAGATCACGATCTCGGTGCCCGGCGGCGCCGAGATCGCCAAACGCACATGGAATCCGCGCCTAGGCATCGTCGGCGGCATCTCGATCCTCGGCACCACGGGCATCGTCCATCCCTATTCCTGCTCGGCCTGGATCGCCTCAATCCACAGCGGCATCGACGTCGCCCGCGCCAACCATCTGGAGCACGCCGCCGCCTGCACCGGAACATCGTCGGAGGAAGGGGTCAAGAAGCTCTACGATCTTCCCGACATCGCCTTCATCGACATGGGCGACTTCGCCGGCGGCACGCTCAAATATCTCCGCCGCCATCCGCTGCCCCGCCTCACCATCGGCGGCGGCTTCGCCAAGCTCTCGAAGCTCGCCGGCGGCGCGCTCGACCTCCATTCGGGGCGCAGCGAGATCGATCGCGGCCAGCTTGGCCGATGGCTCGCCGAGCTTGGCGCGCCGGCGCCGCTCGTCGCCAAGGCCGCGGGCGCCAACACCGCGAGCGAAATTCTCTCCGAGGCCGAAGCCGCCGGCATCGGCCTGGCCGGCCACGTGGCCGGGCTGGCGCGCGTGGCTGCCCTGGCGATCTCGGATAACAAAGTCGCGATCGAGGTCGCGGTCTTCGCCCGCGATGGAAGGCTCGTCGGCCGTGCCGGGTTCTGATCCCTTTCGCGTGCTCATCCTCGGCGGCACGGCGGAGGCCGAGGAATTGGCGGCGCTGCTGGCGGCGCGGCCCGAGTTCGAGGCGACGACCTCGCTCGCCGGCTTGACACGCGCGCCGGCGCCGCTCCCCGGAAAGGTCCGGCGCGGCGGGTTCGGCGGCATCGACGGCCTCGTGCGCTATGTCGAGGCCGAGGGCATCGACGCCCTCATCGACGCGACGCATCCCTTCGCCGAGCAAATGACGCGCCACGCCATCGAGGCCGCCGCCCGATCAGGGGCGCCGCTTCTGCGCCTCGAGCGGCCGGCATGGGACTCGGTTCCTGGCGATCGTTGGATCGACGTGGAGGACGTGGCGGCGGCGGCGCGTGCCGTGCCCACACATGGCGCCCGCGCCTTCCTCACCGTCGGGCGCACCGAGCTTCGGAATTTCGCGGCCGACCGGAAAACCTGGTTCCTGGTGCGCCTCATCGAAGCGCCGGGCGAGGTGTTGCCGCTCGCGCGCCACGAGCTTGTCATCGGCCGCGGTCCCTTCACGGAACTGGGCGAGGCCGATCTCCTTCGGCGCCATCGCATCGATGCCGTTGTGTCGAAGAACAGCGGCGGCGATCTCACCTCCGCCAAGATCGCGGCGGCGCGCGAGCTCGGGCTGCCCGTGATCATGGTCCGGCGCCCAGCCTCGCCGCCCGGCCCGCACCCGTCGGTGCCGACGGCAAGCGACGCGCTCGCTTGGCTCGCCGCTCAAACTCACCGGCGTTTGGGCCGCAGCAAGTGACGGTGGCCGGCATCGTAAAGTCGGCTGTCGGAAAACCGGGCATTGCCGAGGACGCGCCCGACGAGGATGAGGGCGGTGCGCGTGATCTTGGCCTCGCGGACAAGGCCGGCGATGTCGGCGAGCGTGCCGCGCAAGCAGCGCGCGTCGGGCCAGCCGACGCGATGGACGACGACGACCGGGCAATCGGCGCCGTAATGCGGGATCAAGTCCCGAACCACGGAACGGATGTTGCGGATCGAGAGATGGATGGCAAGCGTCGCCCGGCTTTGCCCCAGCATGGCCAGCGACTCGCCGTCCGGCATCGGCGACGCCTTGCCGCCGACCCGCGTCAGGATCACGGTCTGGCTCACTTCGGGAAGCGTCAGCTCGGTCTTCAGCCAGGCCGCGGCGGCGGCGTAGGCCGGCACGCCCGGCGTCACGTCATAGGCGATGGCAGCTGCATCCAATTTGCGCATCTGCTCGGCGATCGCCCCATAGAGCGAGGGGTCGCCCGAATGGACCCGGGCCACGTCCTCGCCCTTGGCATGGGCTTCTTCCATCAGCGCCACGATCTCGTCGAGCGTCAGCGGCGCGGTGTCGATGACACGGGCGTCGCTTCGCGCATGGGCGACCACGGCCGGCGGCACCAGCGAACCCGCGTAGAGCACGAGGCCGGCCTTGGCGATCAAGTCGCGCCCGCGAATTGTGAGAAGGTCCGGGTCGCCCGGCCCGGCGCCGATGAAGTGCACGGTCACGGGTGGGACAATCGCGTTCGAGCGTTATGGGTTTCCTCGCCCATCGAGACGCGCCCTCGCGGGCGCTCCTCATCCTTCGAGACGGCCCTACGGGCCTCCTCAGGATGAGGAAACCCTGTTAGCCCCGCGGTCACGAGCCGGTGTCCTTGGAAGCGTAGCCGCGCGGCGTGTAGATCGAGGACGTTCCGTCGGGCCGCGCCAGGATTCGCGTCGTGCTGCTGCCGACGATGACCAGCGTCATCATGTCGATGTCTTGCGGCATCTCGGCCAGCGTGACGGTCGTGGTCGTTTCGCCCGGGCGCCCGAGGTTGCGCGCGATCACCACCGGAGTCGTGGGCGCGCGGGCCTCGGCCAGAATCGCGATGGCCTTGAGGAATCCGTCCCGCCTTCGGCCCGACGCTGGATTATAAAGCGCGACCACGAAATCGCCGGCGGCGGCGGCGCGCAGCCGCGCCTCGATGACCGGCCAGGGGGTCATGAGATCGCTCAAGGAGATGGCGCAGAAATCATGCCCCAGCGGCGCGCCTGCCCGCGCCGCCGCGACTTGCATCGCCGAGACGCCGGGAACGACGCCGATTTCAACCCGCGCCCAGGCGCCGTCGCCCGCGCGCTCGATCTCCTCGAACGCCAGCGCCGCCATGGCATAAATACCTATGTCGCCCGAGGACAGCAGCGCCACGTCGCGGCCCGAGGCGGCGAGGTCGAGCGCATGGCGCACCCGCGCCTGTTCCTCGCCCAGCGCGAAGTCGTGGCGCGTCTTGCCGGCGGCCAGATCGCCGGCGAGATCGAGATAGAGCCCATAGCCGACGAGATCGGTGGCCCGCGCGATGGCCGCGCTGGCTTCGTGGGTGCGCCCCGAGGCGTTCCCCGGCCCGATGCCCACCAGCATCAGATGCCCGCGCGCGCGGCCGACGGAAACTACGTCGATGATTCGGGGGCTTCGGGCAAGCGCCACGGTCGAGCGGTCGCCGGCGCGCTTCGGGACAACGAGCGCGGCCAGCGGCCCGGCGGCAGCGAGCGCCGCGCCCTCGGCCACGCCATGGCAGCCGGTTTCGCGAAAGACGATGTCGGATGGGTTGGCGAGGCGCGGCGTCTCCGCCAGCAGCGCGGCGGCTTCGAAGAATCGCGCCTTCACGCCAAGCGCGTGCGCCAGGGCATGCACCGCCGGCTCCGCGGCTTTGAGCGCGATCGAGGCGACGCAGGCGACCGATTCGGGCGCGAAGCCTTGGTCGGCCAGCGCCCGGCGCGCCAGCGCGATCAGGCCCTCGGGTGGCGCGCCGCGCTCGCAACCCACGCCCAAGGCCAAGGTTCCCGGGTGAAGCACGAGGGTTTTTTCGCCGCTTGGCCCCGCGCGGTCGGTCACGAGCACGTCGTGGGCGCCGCCCTCATGCTTCGACAAGCTCGGCATGAGGGCCTCAACCGCTACAAGCCACCCGCAATCCTCCTCGGCCGCGTCGATGTGGAGCCGCACTTTTTCGCCGGCGAGAAGCGCCGCCATGACGGATTTCGCGGCCGTTGGATTGCCGACGCGCCAGCCCGGCGGGGGATCGTCGAGGGCAAGGCCGAGCCGCACCTCGCCCGCCGTGGTCAGCGCCGCGACGCCGCCCAGCGCCCGCGCGATGGTCCGCGCCAGCGCGTTGGCGCCGTGGTGGCCGCCAAGGAGCGGCACGGCAACGCTGCCGTCCTCGGCCACGGCGACGACCGGCGGCTCGCTCGACTTGTCGGCGAGTACCGGCGCCAAGGCGCGGATGAGTACGCCGGCGGCGCAGACTCCGATCAAGGGCACGCCGTCGCGGAAAAGCTCGCGCGCATGCGCGCCCACATCGGTGACGGGATGCGGGGTTTCGACGCGCGACGCGAGGCCATGCAGCGTGGCGCCCGGCAGCGCCGCCGCGATCGCACGCGCGGTTGCCAGCCCGCCCGCGCTCAAGACGAGGATTGCCGGCGCCGTCATCGCCAGGCGCGCCCACGCCGGTGAACCAGCACCATGGAGAAATAGGGCGCCCGGTCTTCTTGCACGTCGGCGAGCGGCAGGACGCGCTCGGCGGCCAGGCTCGCGCGCTCGACGTAATGGGCCGTGGCGGTCAGGCCCTCGGCCGCGATCACGCGCTTCAGCTTGGCGAAGTGCCGGCCGACCTTGACGAAGGCGGCGGCTTCCGCGCCGGCGAGTCGGGCCCTCAGTTCTTCTTCCGGCAACGGCGCCGGGATGATTGTCAGCACGTCGTTGCGCGCGGCCAACGGCGACCCGGCGGCGCCCGCGCATGCCATCAGCGAGGAGACGCCCGGCACCACGTGGACCGGACAGCGCGGCGCCAGGCGCTCGTAGAGATACATGAAGGAGCCATAGAAGAAGGGATCGCCTTCGCACAGCACGGCCACGTCGCGCCGCTCTTCGATATGCGAAAGGATCTCGGCCGCGGCGGCGTCGTAGATCTCGGCTTTCGGAAACTGTCCGTCGCCGAGAGGCATGCGGATGGCGATCTCGGTCTGCCCGCCGGGCAGGTGCGGCGCCGCGACCGCACGCGCGAAGCTTTCGCCGGTGTCGGGCGCCGGATAGGCGATGACCGGCACGGCGCGAAGGATGCGCAGCGCCTTCAGCGTCAACAGCTCCGGATCGCCCGGCCCCACGCCCAGTCCCCACACCGTTCCCGAGGTCATGGCTTCCCGCTTGAGACAAAGCCCTGTCGCCCCGGCCACGGCTTTCGAAGTTGTGAAAGAATGCTGGATCGCGGTTCTTGCATGCTTCGAGACGGCCGCTGCGCGGCCTCCTCAACATGAGGTTTTTTCTTTGTGCCACAAAGGTTTAACCTCATCCTGAGGAGCGCCCCGAGGGGGCGCGTCTCGAAGGACGCAACCAAGCCGATGCAATTTTTTCTCAGCCTCTTTCGCCGGAATGACAGCTTGAAAGACGTGACGGCGGTCATGGTTTCACGCCGACGAACTGGGTCACGGGGGCGAGCGCGCGCCAGCCGACATGCGCGCCCATCTTCTCGGCGCGGGCGACGGCGATGCGCGCGAGCTCGCCGCCGATTTCGGCTTGGAGGCGCGCGAGGCGCGCTTCGCCATCGAGGGTGACGGCATTGGCGACCAGCCGCCCGCCGGACTTCAAAGCCTGCCAACAAGCCTCGACGAGGCCCGGCCGGGAAAGCCCGCCGCCGATGAAGACCGCATCGGGCGCCGGCAAGCCGGCGAGACATGCCGGCGCCTCGCCCACGCGGATGTCGAGGCGCGGCACGCCCAGTGCCGACGCGTTGGCCTCGATGGCGGCGGCGCGCGAGGCCTCGCGCTCGATGGCGATGGCTTGCAGCGAGCGATCCGCGCGCAGCCATTCGATGGCGATCGAGCCCGATCCGGCGCCCACATCCCACAGCAATTCACCCGGCAGCGGCGCCAGCAGGGCAATCGTCGCCGCGCGCACCTCGCGCTTGGTGATCTGGCCGTCATGGCGGAAGGCGTCGTCCGGCAGGCCGGCCACGCGCGCGCGGGCGCGCGCGTCTTTTTGCGCGCGCACCTCGACCGCGATGGTGTTGAGGTCGGCGGCGCGGGCCACGGCGAAGGTCTCGGCCGTGGCCTCGACGAGCCGCTCGTCAGGCCCGCCCATATGCTCCAGCACGACGACGCGGCTGGGACCGAGCCTAAGTTCGACAAGGCGGCGGGCGACCGCGGCGGGCGTGGCGCCGTCGTGGGCGAGGAGAAGGAGGCGCCGACCCGGCTGCGCCGCCTCGTTCAGCGAATCCAGCGGGCGCCCATGCAGCGTCAGGCAATCCACCTCGGCGAGCGCCCAGCCAAGGCGAGCGGCCGCAAGCTGGAAGGCCGAGGGCGCGGGCAGGATCGACATCTCGTCCATGCCGACGGACCGCGCGAGCGTCACGCCGACGCCGAACCACAGGGGATCGCCGGTGGCGAGGACCACGACGCGCCGCCCGCGCCAGGAAAGAATTCGTTCCACGGTCAACCGCAGCGGCGATTCCCATTCGATGCGCGCCGCCTTGCCCGCCGGCACCATGGCGAGATGGCGCTCGCCCCCCACCAGGAACTCCGCCCGGTCGACGAGCGCGCGCGTGGCCGCCGGCAACGCCGCATAGCCGTCCTCGCCGATACCGATAACGCAGAGCCAGCGCGTCATGTCTCGCCCCAGCCTGCGTCGATCATGGCATTGACCGCCGCCGCCGCCATGGCGCTGCCGCCGCGCCTTCCTTTGAGGGTGACGAAGGGAACGCCAAGCCCGGCATCGATCAGCGCCTGCTTCGATTCGGCGGCGCCGACGAAACCCACCGGGAAAGCGAGGATGGCGGCCGGGCGCGGCCCGCCCTGTTCGACGATCTCGATCAGCCGGAAGAGCGCGGTGGGCGCGTTGCCGATGACGACGATGGCGCCCTTCAAGTCGTCGCCCCAGAAATCGACCGCCGCCGCCGAGCGCGTGGTGTTCAAGAGCGAGGCCATCCGCGGCAGGCGCGGATCGTCGATCAGGCATCGGATATCGTTTTCCGCCGGCAGCCGCTTTTTCTGGATTCCCGCCACCACCATCTGGGCATCGCAGAAGATCGCGGCGCCCGCGGCCAAGGCGGCGCGCGCGGCCTCGACCACATTGCCCTCGAAGACCAGATCGTCGGCGATGTCGGGCATGCCGCAGGCATGGATGAGGCGCACCGCGACGCCGGCATCGAGTTCGCCGAGCCGGTCCAGCCGCGCCTCGGCCCGAATGAGCGCGAAGGATTGGCGATAGATCGCCTGGGGATCGCGCAAATAGTCTTGCGGCATTGGCCAGCACTCTTTCCTAGTGTAGCGACTTTGACATTTCGAACCCACCGACGTCATGGCCGGCCCCCAAGCAAGGACTTACCACAGAGACACAGAGACACAGAGGCAGAACCACGGCATCTCTGTGCCTCTGTGCCTCTGTGGTCCCGGCGGTGGGTTTGAGCATATGATTCGATTCTCGGAAACGATGTACTAGTCGCCGCGCCGATGACGATGGTGGTGGCCGGACTCGGTGCCGATGCCCTCGACGTGATGATGGTGGCTGGATTGCGCCTGGCCGACCTCGTCCTCGAAGCCCAGAACCTGCTCGCGGTACTTGCACATATGGCAGTTCATGTTGTTCCGGCCGGCGAGAATTTCTTGCACGCGCTCGGCGAAGACATCGAGCACGAGGGGATGATCGTTCAAATAGGGCGCCTTCAGGAATTCGATCCCGGGGTGGCGCCGGGCAAACGCGTCCGCCGCGGCGTAGATGCGCTTCACCAGCACGCCGGTGAACAGGAAATACGGGAACACGACGATGCGGCGGTAACCGAGCTTCACCGCCTGCTCGAGCGCGGGCTCGATCAGCGGGAAGGTGACGCCGCTGTAGCAGGTCTCGACCCAGCCGAAACCCATGCCCTCCCATAGCATCCGCGCCACCTTGGCGACGTTCGAGTTGGCGTCCGGGTCGGACGAGCCGCGCCCGACGACGACCAGCAACGTCTCCTGCCGTGGCACGTAAGCGGCACCGGCCTCGGCCGCTTCGATGCGCTCGGCCGCCACGCGCAAGAGCTTCAAGTCGACGCCAAGTTCGCGGCCATACTCGATCGTCAGGCCGGCATGCCGGGCCTGGTAGGTGTTCAAGACCGACGGGATGTCGTTCTTGGCGTGGCCGGCCGCGAACAGCATGCCGGGCACGGCGAGGATGCGGGTGACGCCGAGCTGGCGCAGCTCATCCAGCCCGTCGCGGATGATGGGGCGCGCGAATTCGAGGAAGCCGCCGCGCACCGGATAGTGCGGCAGGCGCCGGGCGATGCCGTCCGCCACCGCCGCGAACTCGGCAATGGCCTCGTCGTCGCGGCTACCGTGCCCGCACACCATCACGCCGATATCGTTGCTCATGGTCGTTCCATCATCCTTCGAGGCTTTGAAAAAATTGCATCGGCTTGGTTGCGTCCTTCGAGACGCGTCCCTTCGGGGCGCTCCTCAGGATGAGGCTAAGCCTTTATGGCACAAAGAAAAGACCTCATGCCGAGGAGGCCGCGCAGCGGCCGTCTCGAAGCACACAGGAACCGCGATCTAGCATTCTTTCACAACCTCTTTCGTTGACGCTCCGGCTTGCGCCGGTCCAGGCTCGGCACCATGGTGATCGGTCCCGATACGGCTGTCCTGCTTCTGGCGATTCTGGCGGATGCCGTCATCGGCGACCCGGCGTGGCTCTACCGCGCCTGGCCGCATCCGGTGGCGCTCCTCGGGCGCGCCGTCAACTGGTTCGACTTTCGGTTGAACCGGGATGGCCGGGGCACGCGCGCGGCCGGCGCGATCGCGCTTGGCGCCGTCGTGGCGCTCGCGGTAACGGCCGGAGCCGTCATCCATTGGCTGCTCTCCGCCATCCCTTATGGCTGGGCGGCCGAGGCGCTGGTCATGAGCACGCTCATCGCCGGGCGCGGGCTCTATCAGCACGTGGCCGAAGTCGGCCGGGCGCTCGAACGCGGCGATCTCGGCGCGGCGCGGGCGGCGGTCGCCAAGATCGTCGGGCGCGAGACCGCCGATCTCGACGAGGGCGGCGTGGCGCGCGGGGGCCTCGAATCGCTCGCCGAGAATTTCGCCGACGGCGTCGTGGCGCCGCTGTTCTGGGGCGCGATCCTGGGACTGCCGGGAATCGCCGCCTATAAGGCGATCAACACCGCCGACAGTATGATCGGCCACATGACCCCCCGCTACCGCGATTTCGGCTGGGCGGCGGCGAAGGCGGACGATGGGGCGAATTTCCTGCCGGCGCGACTGGCCGGGCTGATGATCGCCGGCGCGGCGTTGCTCGTGCCGGGCGCTTCGGCGAGGACGGCCCTCGCCGCCATGATGCGCGATGCGCCCCGCCACCGCTCGCCCAATGCCGGCTGGCCCGAGGCGGCGCTGGCGGGCGCCTTGGGCTTGGCACTCGCCGGCCCGCGCCGTTATCACGGCGTGGACGCAGAGGATGCCTGGATGGGCGACGGGCGCGCCGAATGCACGGCCGCCGACATCCGCCGAGGGCTGGGGCTCTATGCGATCGCCTGCGCGATCGGCGCGGGCGCGATCGCGGTCCTGGCGCTGGCGTGATCGCTCAGCCGCCACGGGCGATCTCCAGGATTCGATCGAGATCGAGATGCGCGGCGAGGCGGTCGGCGAGTTCGTCCAAGGCAGCCTCGATTCCGGCCTCGTAGGCGGCGCCGCCGGCCGGCCGCGCCTTGAGGCGAGAGAGATAGGCATGGCGAAAGTCGTCGCCGGCGAACAAGCCGTGCAGGTAACAGCCTTGCACGCGGCCGTCGGCCGATGTCGCGCCCTCGGGCCTTGCATCATCCAGCCACAGCATCGGCCGCGACGTGTCGGCGCCGCTGGTCCGCCCCATGTGCATCTCATAGCCGCGCACCCCATCGCGCCCCCGCGCTTCGGCGAGAATCTTCTCGGGCGTCAGTTCGGTGACGACATCGAGATGCCCGAGGCCATCGACCGTGCCGGGCGGCCCTTCGATTCCGAGGGGATCGGCGACGCGCCGGCCCAGCATCTGATAGCCGGCGCACAACCCCAACACGAAACCGCCCTGGCGGCGGTGGGCGGCGATGTCGATGTCCCAGCCTTGGCCGCGCAGCGCGCCCAGATCGGCGATAGTCGATTTCGAACCGGGCAGGAGAATGAGATCGGCGGGCGGCAGCGGCCGGCCCGGCTCGACGATGTCGAGCGTTACGTCCGGCTCGGCAAGCAGCGGATCGAGATCGTCGAAATTGGCGATGCGCGGCAGCCTTGGCACGACGATACGGATGTGGCCGTTGGCGGCGGCGCGAACGGGCCGCTCCAGTTCCATCGCGTCCTCGGCGGGGAGCGCGCGGGCCGCCTCCAGATAGGGCACGATTCCAAGGCAGCGAAGGCCGGTCGCCTGGTTGAGGATCGGCAAGGCGCCGTCGAACAGGCGCGGATCGCCGCGGAACTTGTTGACGATGTAGCCCTTGAGCCGCGCTCTTTCGCTCTCCCCGAGCAGGACCCAGGTGCCGACGATGCCGGCGATGACGCCGCCGCGTTCGATGTCGCCGACCAGAAGGACGGGAACATCGGCCGCCTCGGCGAAGCCCATGTTGGCGATGTCGCCGTCGCGCAAATTGACCTCGGCGGGACTGCCCGCGCCCTCGACCAGGACGAGGTCGGCCTCGGCGCCAACATGCGCGAAGCTTTGCAAGACCGCCGGCATGAGGTCGGGCTTCAGGCGGTGATAGGCGGCGGCGTCCGCGTTGCCGCGCACGCGGCCCTGCACGATCAGTTGCGCGCCGACCTCGCTTTGCGGTTTCAGCAGCACCGGGTTCATGTGCCGGCTTGGCGCCACGCCGCAGGCCCGCGCCTGCAACGCCTGGGCGCGGCCGATCTCGCCGCCATCCGCGGTCACGGCGGCGTTGTTCGACATGTTCTGCGGCTTGAACGGCCGCACGGCAAGGCCGCGGCGGGCATAGGCGCGGCCAAGGCCGGCGACCAACAGCGACTTGCCGACGGAGGATCCCGTGCCCTGAATCATGATCGCGGCGGCCATGGGATCAGAACTCGATTCCGGCTTGCGCCTTCACGCCGGCGCGGAACGGATGCTTCACCAGCGTCATCTCGGTGACGAGGTCGGCGGCCTCGATCAGCTCCGGCTTGGCGTTGCGGCCGGTGACGATGACGTGCAGATCCGGGCGGCGGGCGACAAGCACGCGCACCACGTCCTCCACCGGCAAGTAATCGTAGCGCAGCACGATGTTGAGCTCGTCCAGAAGCACGAGCTTGAGGCTCGAATCCGCCAGCATCGCCTTCGCCTCGTCCCAGGCGGCGCCGGCCGCCTTGATGTCGCGGGCGCGGTCCTGGGTTTCCCAGGTGAAGCCCTCGCCCATCGTGCGATAGCGCACCAGATCGGCGAAGCGCTCCAGGGATTGGCGCTCGCCGGTTTGCCACTTGCCCTTGACGAACTGCACGATGCCGACCGGAAACCCGTGGCCGAGCGCGCGCAAGACCAGGCCGAAGGCGGCGGTGGACTTGCCCTTGCCGGTGCCGGTGTGGACGATGAGCAGCCCCTTCTCGATGGTCTTGGTGGCGAGGATCTTCGCCTTCGCCGCCTTGCGCAAGGCGGCCTTCTCGTTGGCGCGGCGGTTCACGTCATCGTCGTCGAGTTCGGTCATGGAAGTCGCTCCGCCAAGGCCGCGAGCTGGACGTGCGCGGCGTTGGCGCGCGGTCGCCACAGGCCGCGGGCCTCGGCCTCGAGCAGGCGCGCCGCCATTTCCGCGCCCGCGTTCGGGTTGCAGTCGAGGAGAAAGCCGCGCACGCGCTCGTCGGCCACGTAGGCCTCGTACACCGCGTCGAAATGATGATCCTTGACGGCGCCGGTGGTGGCGGCGAAGGCGAACATGTAATCGACCGTCGCCGCCATTTCCGCGGCGCCCTTGTAGCCGTGGCGCATGACGCCGGCGATCCATTTCGGGTTGACGACGCGGGCGCGCACCACGCGGGCGATTTCCTCCTCGAGGGTGCGTATGCGCGCGCGTTCGACCAGCGAATGATCGTTGTGGTAGATCGCCGGCCGGCGCCCCGAGAGCGCCGCGACCGCCGCGGCCATGCCGCCCTCGAACTGGTAGTAGTCATCGCTGTCGAGAAGGTCGTGCTCGCGGTTGTCCTGGTTGTGGATGACGCCCTCGACCGCGGCGAGCCGGCGCTCGAAGAGGCCCGTGGCGCTCTCGCCCGCCGCCCCGGCGCCATAGGCATAGCCGCCCCAGGCCACGTAGGCCCGCGCCAAGTCTTCGGCGCTCTCCCAGCCGCGCTCGTCGATCAAGGCCTGGAGGCCGGCGCCATAGGCGCCCGGCTTGGAGCCGAAGACCCGAAACCCCGCGCGCCGCTCGGCCTCTTTCCGGTCGAGGCCAGCCTTCATGAGTGCTTCGGCCTCGCGGCGCACCCGCGCCGCCATGGGATTTTCGTCCTCGGTTTCGTCCAACGCCGCCACCGCGCGGGCGGCGCTGTCGATCAAGTCGATCTGCGCCGGGAACGCATCGCGGAAGAAGCCGGAAACCCGGAGCGTCACATCGACCCGGGGCCGCCCGAGCGCCGACACCGGCAAAATCTCGAACCCCGATACCCGCGCCGAGCCCTGGTCCCAGGTCGGGCGAACGCCCATCAGCGCCAGCGCCTGCGCCAGATCGTCGCCGCCGGTGCGCATGTTGGCGGTGCCCCAGGCCGAGAGCGCCATCGCGGTCGGCCAACGTCCGTGATCCTGGACATGGCGTTCGAGGAGCAGCGACGCCGACTGCCAGCCGAGCCGCCAGGCACTTTGCGTCGGCACGGTGCGCGTATCCAGCGAATAGAAGTTGCGGCCCGTGGGCAGCACGTCGAGGCGCCCGCGCGTCGGCGCGCCCGAGGGCCCCGGCGCCACGAACCTTCCATCGAGGCCGGTGAGCAGGCCCTTCAACTCGGCCGCGCCGCAGGCGGCGACGGTCGGGCGCAAGGTGTCGTGAATATAATCCAGGACCGCGGCGCTCCGGCTCCACGCCGGATCGCAAGGCGCGGTGCCGGCCACGAGACTTCGCGCCAACGCCTCCAGCCGTTCGACGGTATCGCCGGCGGTGCGCCAGGGATCGCCGGAAGCCAACGCCGCCGGCCGGGCCAAGGTCCACTGCGCGCCCATCTCCGCCGTCAGCGGATCGAAGCCGTCGAGCCCGAGATCGGCGGCGAGCGCCCGGGTGATCGAGGCATGGCCGCCCTCGCCCGCCCCGCGCGGCGCCCGCGTCAGCGCCACCAGAAGATCGGTCAACCGATCGCCCTCGGGCGAGCGGCCGAACACGTGCAGCCCGTCGCGGATCTGCATCTCTTTAAGCTCGCACAGATGATTGTCGAGCTTGGCCAGCGCTACTCCCTCGTCCTCGCCGCCGGCGATGCCCATGTCCTTGTCGAGCCCGATCGAACGGGAGAGATCGAGAATCTCCCCGCGCAACAGTTTGCAGCGACGGGGATCCAGGCCGGCCGCCTCGTAGTGCTCGTCCACCAGACGCTCGAGTTCCGCGAGCGGCCCGTAGGTTTCGGCGCGGGTGAGCGGCGGGGTCAGGTGATCGACGATGACGGCGCCGGCGCGGCGCTTGGCCTGGGCGCCCTCGCCCGGATCGTTGACGATGAAGGGATAGAGATGCGGCAAGGCGCCCATCGCCGCCTCGGGATAGCAGCCGCTCGACAGCGCCAGGGCCTTGCCGGGCAGCCATTCGAGATTGCCGTGCTTGCCCATGTGCACGATGGCGTGCGCGCCGAAGACCCGGCGTGCCCAGGCGTAGAAGGCGAAATAGCCGTGCGGGGGAACCAGCGCCGGGTCGTGATAGCTGCCGGCCGGGTCGATGTTGTAGCCGCGCGCCGGCTGCACGCCGAGCATGACGTTGCCGAGACGGTGGATCGGCAGACGGAAGGCGCCATCGGCGAAGAACGGATCGGCGTCCGGCGGCCCCCAGCGTGCCGTGACCTCGGCCCGGACGCTCTCCGCCAGCGAACCTAGGAACGCCTGGTATTCGGCGAGTGGCAGGATCTCGCCCCCCTCGCCCTTCCCCCTCCCCTCAATCGGGGGGAGAGGGTTGCGAAGGGCGTTGGTCGGGCCGGCGAGCAGCCGCGCCATCAGGGCGGCGCCATCGGCGGGCATGGCATCGACGGCATAGCCGGCGGCCGCCAGCGCGCGCAAGACCTCGACGGCGCCCGCCGGGGTGTCGAGCCCGACGCCGTTGCCGATGCGCCCATCGCGATTGGGATAGTTGGCAAACACGATGGCGATGCGCCGCTCGCCGGCCGGTGTCGCGCGAAGCCGCGCCCAGCCGGCGGCCATCTCGGCCACGAAGGCGGCGCGGTCGGGGACCGCGCGGTGATCGATGATGGCGCACTCGGTCGCCTCGTCGAAGCGCGCCTCGGCCTTGAAAGAGACGGCGCGGGACAGGATCCGGCCGTCGAGTTCCGGCAGCGCCACATGCATGGCGATGTCGCGCGCCGCGAGACCCGACGTGCCGGCGCGCCAGGCTTCCTCCGTGCCGCTCGACAATACGACCTGCAGCACCGGGCACGGACCGAAGGTCCGGCCGGCGGCAAACGCGGTGGCGTTCAGTACGACCGACGGGGCGACGGCCACGATGGCATCGTCGAGAAGCGCGCCGGCGAAGGGATCCTTGAGGCTGGCGACATGGATCGGCAGCGCGTCCATGCCGGCTGCGTCGAGGGCGTCGATGAGGGCATCGACCGGCTTGGTGGCGCCGGACTGCACCAGCGCCCGATAGAAGATCACCAGCGCCACCGGCCGCCCGCGCAATCCACGCATCAGATCGGCCAGCGTCGGGTCGGCGATCGCGGGAGAATAAAATCCGGCGCGCGCAAGCGGCCTCGGCTCGGCCCATGGCGTGACGTGGCCTATCAGATTGGCGGCGTAGGCGAGCAGATTCGCCGCGTTCTCCACCCCGCCTTCGACCGCATAGCGCCATAACCGGTGGCATGCTTCGCCCGGCAGGGTCGACAGCGCCATGAGCTCGGAATCCGGCTGGTCGTCGCCGGGCAGCGCCGCCAGCGGAATCTTCAGCCGGCGGCAGGTCTCCGCCACCCGCTCGATCCCGAACGACCAATAACGCACGCCGCCCAACAGGCGCACGACGACGAGCCGGGCATGGGCGACGACGTCGTCGATGTAGCGATCGACGGTGAAGGGATGATGGAGCGCCATCAGATTGGCAAGGCGCAACGTGGGCGCGGGGCCGAGGCGGTTGCGGGCCGAGGCGAGGCAGCTAATTTCGGTGTCGGCGGCCGAGAGAATCAGGATATCGCCCGGCGATTGCGCCAATGTCACCGGCGTGCCGCCGTCGGAAATGAGACCGGGTTTGGTGGCGAGAAGATGCATATCGGCCTAGTGTAGCGACGCCGACGCTTCGAACCCACCGATGTCATGGCCGGGCCTGACCCGGCCATCCAGGAATCGGTGAAAAGCCTGGATGCCCGGATCAAGTCCGGGCATGACAAGGGAGGCGGAAGCAGGAATCATCCGATTGATCCACTATACGAGCCTGCGGCGATGGAAGCGGCGATGGCGGCGCGGTCGAGGCCCTTCTGGCCGATGACGACGAGACGTCCGACGCGCGGTTCGCCCGGCCCCCACGCCCGATCGTAGTGGTGGTTCAGCCTGGCGCCGACGCCTTGCAACAGCAACCGCATGTCGCGCCCGGCGACGGCGAGGAATCCCTTGATGCGCAGGATGTCGTGACGTTCGGCGACGGATCGCAGGCGATCGGCAATCGCATCGGGCGAGGCGACCGGCGGCACTTCGACGGTGAAGCTCTCGAAATCGTCGTGGTCGTGTCCATCCTCGCCGTCGTGATGGGAGGGCCGCGCGGCGAGATCGCTCTCGGACTCCGCGCCCAGGCCCAACAGAATCGAAAGGTCTATCGCTCCGAACGCGGCGGTCACCATCTTCACGGCGCGCGGCCGGGCGGCGATGGCGGCCGTCGCTTTCTTACGCTCGGCGTCACTCATTCGATCGATCTTGTTCAGCACCACGAGGTCGGCGCAGGCGATCTGGTCCTCGAATAGCTCGGCCAGCGGCGAGTCGTGATCGAGCGCCGCGTCGGCGGCGCGCTGGCTTGCTAGCGCCGCCGGATCCTCGGCGAAACGCCCGGCGGCCAGTGCCGGCCCATCGACGACGGCGATCACGCCATCGACGGTGACGCGGGTGCGAATCTCGGGCCAGTTGAAGGCCTGGACCAGGGGCTTCGGGAGCGCCAGGCCCGAGGTCTCGATGACGATGTGATCGGGCGGCCGGGGGCGGTCGATGAGGGCCGAGATCGTCGGCACGAAGTCGTCGGCGACGGTGCAGCAGATGCAGCCATTGGCGAGCTCGACGATGTTGTCCTCGCAATCGGCGATGCCGCAGGATTTCAGGATGTCGCCATCGACGCCGATCTCGCCGAACTCGTTGATGACGAGGGCAAGACGCCTGCCGCCGGCGTTACGCAACAGATGCTGGATCATCGTCGTCTTGCCGGAGCCGAGAAAGCCGGTGATGACGGTGGCGGGAATGCGCGCGGTCATTTCGTTTCATCCTTGAGCATGAGCGGCAGGCCGGCGGTGACGAGATAGACGCGCGAGGCGGCCGCGGCGGCGCGCTGATTGAGCCATCCGGCTTCATCGCGGAAGGCGCGGGCGAGCGGATTGTCGGGCACGATGCCGGCACCGACTTCATTGCCGACGAAGACGACGGGAGAGTCGAGACGCGGCAGCGTTTCGAGGAGCGCCGCCACGGCCGCTTTCGCGTCGCGCTTGGCAAGAAGGAGATTGCTCAGCCACAGCGTCAGGCAATCGACCAGGACCGCGGCTCCCGACGCGGCCGACACGAGCGCCTCGGCCAATTCGTAAGGCTCCTCGACCGTGCGCCAGGCCGGATCGCGCCGGCGGCGATGTTCGGCGATGCGCGCCCTCATCTCATCGTCGCCGGCAACCGCCGTCGCCAGATAGACGCGGGCGCCCGGATGATTCGCGATCAGTTGCTCGGCAAACGCGCTCTTGCCCGAACGCGCGCCGCCAAGAACGAGCGTCACCGGCGCAAGCGCGGCCGCGGCATGGAGCGACGATCGGCCGTGTGGAGCGGAATCCATAAGCCGCGTTCCTCCCTCCGAGGAGCGAAAAGCCATGCGAAGTACACGCCGAGGAGGTCTCCTGGCTCGGGGTCATCGACCGCCGGCGCCTTCCCGGCCGAATGGCCAGTGGCACCTTAGTTGACCCTCGATGGGTCGCCGGCGATCTAACCGCTCACAGTTGCGGGGGCAGCGCCGGGGTGGCCTTTAGGGCTTCACCGGCTTCCCTGTCTTGGCGGGAGGACGTTATCGCAACGGCCGCGATGGCGCCAGTGGCGTTTAGGGCTTGTCTGGAAATAGGTGAATCGATCCGAGCCGTGGGACGCCAAGTAAAGCTGTCATCGTCGGGCTTGACCCGACGATCCATCGGCGTCCCACGCGCGATCGGCGCGATTCTTCCGGCGACGTCGCCGACCGTACCATGGATCGCCGGGTCGGGCTCGGCGATGACAAAGGGGGGGGGTGGCGCGGGTCATCATGAATCGAGAAGAACGGGACTTGCACGGCGTCCTTTCCCCGTCGTCAATTCCAGGTCATGTTGCGCTTGCCATTCACGGCCGGGACCGAGGCCACACTTGGACGCATCGAACGACCCGCCGCCCATCGCGGCCAAGCGCGGCATCATCACCGCCGTGATCTGTCTCGGCATCAGCCTGCATGCCATCGACATCTTCATCGTTTCGACCGTGCTGCCGACGGTCGTGGCCGAGCTCGGCGGTGCCGGCTTTTACACCTGGTCGGCGATGACCTACATGATCGCTTCCATCATGGGCGCGGCCTCGGGCGGCCCGGTCAAGGTCATCCTCGGCAACCGCAAGGGCTTCGTGGTCGCGGCGGCGCTGTTCTTCATCGGAACGTTGCTCTGCGGCGTGGCGCCGACGATGGCATTCCTGCTGCTCGGCCGCCTGGTGCAAGGGTATGGCGGCGGCCTCATCATGGCCCAATCGCTGGGTCTTGTGGGCGAGTACTATCCGGGACACCAGCGCGTGCGCATGCTGACGATCATTTCGGGCGTGTGGGCGGTGGCGGCACTCCTCGGTCCCCTGGTCGGCGGCGTGTTCGCCGAGATCGGGTGGTGGCGCGGCGCTTTCATCGGTCCCTTGCCGGTCATCGCCGGATTTGGGCTGGCTGCCTGGCACGTCTTGCCTTCTTTCGCGCAAGGCGGCGAAATCCCACGTTTTCCGATTCGCCGGTTGGGGCTGCTGGCGCTGGGGGTGATGGGGGTCGGGCTCGCCGGCCATCTGCAGATGATGGCGGTACAGATTGCCCTCATCGTGGCCGCCGCGATGCTGGTGGGCGTCACGCTGAAGCTCGATGCCGGCGCCGCCAACCCCTTGTTCCCATCCCGCCCCTTGTCGTGGCGATCGCCCGTCGGCGCTTCCAATTGCGTGTTCTTCCTCCATTCGATGACGCATGTGGCGATCGGCATTTTCCTGCCCTTGCTGGTCCAGCAGGTTCACGGCGTGACACCGCTGGTCGCCGGATACTTCAATGCCGCGTTGGCTGTCGGCTGGACGTTGGGATCCCTTGTGACCCAAAATTGGCGCGGCCGGGCCGAGGACGCCGCCATCCTTGGCGGCCTCGCGCTCACCAGTCTCGGCTCCATCGGTCTGGCGATCGGCGCCGTATCCGCGCCACCGATCGCTCTTGCCGTATTGTCGGCGCTGATCGGAATCGGCATCGGCGCCAGCAACATTCATCTGATGGCCAACGCCATGCGCCTTGCCGCGCCCGGCGAAGAGAGCCTCACGGCGTCATCGGTACCGACGATGCGCTCACTCGGCATCGCCTTCGGCGCGGCGGCGGCCGGCGTCGTCGCCAATGCGAACGGACTGGCGGCCGGTGTCGATCCGTCTCGCGTGGCGGCGGCGGTCGGCGCCGTCTATGCCGCCAGCGTCCTCGCGCCGGTGCTCTCGCTGCTGTTCGCCGCCCGCGTGCAAACTTTACGCCGCCGGATGGGCGACCGCTGAAGACTCCGGCCTGCTATCCCAGCGACGGCTGAGTCTTGGCGACGCTCGGGCGCTTGGAGATGTTGTCCCACCAACGCTTCAGCCGCGGCGCGTCCTTCAGCAGCTTGCCCGCTTCCGGCGTCCCCATCAGGTAGCCGAACACCGGCACCAGATAGAGATCGGCAAGGCTCAGCTGCGCGCCCACCAGGAACGGACCTTCGCCCGACGAAAGCGCTTCCAGCGCGGCGATGCTTTTTTCCGCGACCGGCATGGCGGCGGCCACGGCCGCTTCGTCGGCGGGGCGGCCCATGATCGGCGCCACCAGGCGTTCGATCACGATCTTGCCGACGATGGTGCCGTAGGCATAGGAATCGATGACGCCGATGATCTGATTCATCCGCGCGCGCGCCTTGGCATCGGTCGGCTGCAGCTTCGGCCCCGGCAGCGCCTCGTCGATATAACGCGCGATGGCGTCGGTCTCGTAGATCGAAAATCCGTCATGACTGAAGGCCGGCACCTTGCCGAAGGGATGCCGGGCCACATGGCCGGGCGCCTGAGTCTCGCCCTTGAACAGATCGACCTCTTCCAGCTTGTAGGCGGCCCCTTTTTCTTCCAGCGCCAGGCGCACGGTTCTCGCGTAGGTGCTGTAGGCGGGGCCGTAGACGGTCGGAATGGCCATGGGTACCTCCATTGTCGCGTATTTCGCAATCGGGATGATCGCGACAGTAGCGACGGCGGCGCGCGTGGGTCAACCCCAACTAGGTATTTGTGAAGCCGCGCATCTAAGCTATCATGGCCGCAACGGCGTGGAATTCGACCGCGGCTTCGTCTTCAAAAGAATCGGGAGGCGTTCATGCAGGTACGATCGATCCTCAAAATGAAGGGCACGCGCGTGGTGACGGTGCGGCCCGAAATCGGCATCGGTGAAACCGCGCGGCTCTTGGCCGAGAACAAGATCGGCGCCGTGGTCGTCGTCGACGCGGCCGGTGCCGTCGCCGGCATCCTGTCCGAGCGGGACATTGTCAATGCCCTAGCGCGACACGGCACCGCGGCGGTCGCCAAGACAGTGGCCGATCTGATGACCCGCGACGTGCAGCATTGCGCGCCCGATGCCACCATCGGCTCGGTCATGACGACCATGACGGAGCGGCGGATTCGCCATGTGCCGGTCATCGAGGATGGCCGCTTGATCGGGATCGTCAGCATCGGCGACGTGGTGAAATGGCGTCTCGAGGAAACCCTGCACGAAGCCGAGGCGCTGCGCGATTACGTCATGACGGGCCGCTGAGAGAGGATGAGCGAGGGATTCGACTTGCTTCTCATCGCCGCGCCAGGCGCGGTGTTCCCGACCCGCGACCGGCGCCAAGCCACCATCCTTCGCATCGAACGCGAGGCGGGCCTCGTTCACGGCGAGGTGCCGATGTTCGGCCCGTGTTCATGGCGGGCGGATGGCATCTATGCGCAAGCCCCGTGCGGCGCGGCCGGGCCGCTCGACCTGGTGGCGCCTGGGTCCGGCGCGGCGCCCGGCCGCCAGCGCCGAACCACGATGAGGGAGGCGCTTAGCCGCGACGCCCGCGTCTTTTGCTGCGACTGAAGGCAAGCCACCGTTCACCAACCCTTAACGCCAACAAGGCAACAGTGGTAACGCTTCGCGACTATGGGGGAGCGCCTTGCGGAAAACCGAAATCAAGCAAAGCGAACGCCGGCGCGCGCCACGCATCGCCGTCGACCTGCCGGTCGGGATCGTCGTCGCCGGCAAGGTCCGGCGTTGCCGGCTGGTGAACGTCTCCGAGGGCGGTGTGCTCATCGGCGGCACGCACGGAATCGCGGTCGGCGCCACCATCAGCGTCACGATCACCGGCATCGGACCCGTCGAGGGCAGGGTCATTCGCGTCACCGACGAGCGCGTGGCGATTCAGTTTCCCCGAATCATCGCCATCTCGCCGATCCTGCGCTAGGCGCGCTGCTTCAAGAGATCGCGGATCTCGGACAGCAGTTCCTGGTCGCGGGTGGGCGGCGCCGGCGCGGCTTCCTGCTTGCGCTTCATCTTGTTCATGAAGTGGATCAGAATAAAGATGGCGAACGCGACGATGACGAAGTCGATCACCGTGTTGATGAAAACACCATAATTGATGGTTGGCGCGCCAGCTTCTCGGGCCGCCGCGAGCGAAGGATAGTCGACGCCGCCGAGATTGATATAGAGGTCCGTAAAATCGACCTGGCCCATGGCCAACCCGAGCGGCGGCATGATCATGTCGCCCACCAGCGAGGATACGATCTTGCCGAACGCGGCGCCGATGATGATGCCGATCGCGAGGTCGACCACGTTGCCGCGCATCGCGAAATCACGGAACTCCTTTAGAAAACCCTTCATGGGGGCAGCACTCCTTTCCAGATCGATAGTCACGCCTTGACGATATTGTGCTCCGGGCCGAAGGGGAATCGCGTGATGTCCTCGGCGCCGTTCTCGGTCACGACCAGGATGTCGTGCTCGCGGTAGCCGCCGGCTCCCGGCTCGCCTTCCGGCAGCGTGATCATCGGCTCCATCGACACCACCATGCCGGGCGCCAGCACCGTCTCGATGTCCTCGCGCAATTCGAGCCCGGCCTCGCGCCCGTAATAATGGCAGAGCACGCCGAAGGAATGGCCGTAACCGAAGGTGCGGTACTTCAGCAGCCCGTGGTCCGTGTAGATTCCGTTCAGTTCGTCGGCGATGTCGCAACAGCGTTTGCCCGGGCGGATCAGCGTCAAGCCATGGCGGTGGACCTTGCAGTTGATCTCCCATAGCTCCAGGGCCCGCGGGCTGGCGTGATCCAGGAACAGCGTGCGCTCCAGCGCGGTGTAATACCCCGCGATCATCGGAAAGCAGTTGAGCGACAGAATGTCGCCCTTGCGGATCTTTCTCGAGGTCACCGGGTTGTGGGCGCCGTCGGTGTTGATCCCCGACTGGAACCAGGTCCAGCTGTCCATCAATTCCCCGTGCGGGAAAGTCTTGGCGATCTCGCGCACCATGGCGCGGGTCGCGTTCAGCGCCACCTCGTGTTCCGGCACGCCCTCGCCGATCGCCTCGACGCAAGCAGCACCCCCGATGTCGGCGATGCGCGCGCCCTCCTTGATGAGCGCGATCTCCGCCGCCGATTTCACCATGCGCAAGCCCATCGCCGCCTTGGCGATATCGATGAGCTCCGCGTTCGGGAGCGCCGCGCGAAGTTTCTTTTCCGTTTCGAGGTTCATGTGATCGAATTCGATACCGACCCGGCCCTTGTTCGCCACCTCCTGCTGGATGGCGCGGAAATAATTGTCGCGCCGCCAATCGGTATAGACGACGTTGTCGGTGCCGGCGGTGCGCCGCCAGGGCTGGCCGCCGTCGATGTTGGCGCTGATCGAGACCACCTTGTCGCCGGTCACGACCAACCCGTAGGGACGGCCGAACGAGGTGTAGAGGAAATCGCTGTAGTAATTGATGTTGTGGATGGAGGTGAAGAGGACGCTGTCCACCTTCATCGCCGCCATGACGCCGCGCAAGGAGGCCTGGCGCGCCGCATATTCCGAGTCCGCGAAGGTATGCCGGACCTTCGCGCCGTTGCGAATCCGTTTCAGGTTTTCCGGATCGGTCATCGCTGGTTACCGGCGCCAACGCTTTGCCACAGCGCCGCGCGTTCGGCGACGAAGCGCTTCACGAGGGCGATGCAGTCGGGATCGTCGAGCAGCGTCACCTCCATGCCCTTCGCCAACAGGAAGTCGATATCGCCCGCGGCGTTCTCGCATTCGGCGATCACCACCTTGGCTATGCCGAGGAACAGCATGGCGCCCGAGCACATGAAGCAGGGGCTGAGCGTGGTGTAGAGAGAGACACCGACATAGTTCGGCTGCAACCCGCCATTGCGGATGCAATCGACCTCGGCGTGCGAGGTCGGATCGTTGGTCTCGACGGAGCGGTTGCGGCCCGAGGCGAAGACCCGGTCGCCGCGCACCATGATCGAGCCCACCGGGATGCTGCCCAGCGTAAGACTCTTGCGCGCCTCGGCCAGCGCCAATTGCATGAAGGCGCTGTCGGCGCCGGCCGGCTCGACCATGGGCATGGCGAAATCTCCCTGGAAAAGCTATTGCGGCAGCGTGTCGTCCACGCCCGCCACGTACCAGTTCATCCCGAGGATGTCCGGATCGGGCAGGGACTTCCCGGCTTCGACCGCCACCGAGCCGTCCTGCTTCTTAATCGGCCCGGCGAAGACCAGAAGCTCGCCCGACTTGATCCTGGCTTCGGTCTCGGCCGCGGCCTTGGCCACGTCCTCGGGCAGGTTCGTATAGGTCGCCATCCGCACCATGCCCGCCGCCATCCCGCCCCAAACGTCGCCGCTGGCCCAGGTGCCGTCGAGGACGGCCTTGGTGCGTTCGACGTAGTAGTCCGCCCAGTTGTCGAGAATGGACGTGAGCTGCGCCTTGGGCGCGAACTTGATCATGTCGGAGGCCTGGCCGAAGCCGTGCGCGCCTTGCGCCTCGGCGATCTGCAAGGGCGCGCTCGAATCGGTGTGCTGGGTGATGATGTCGGCGCCCTGGCCGATCAGCACCTTGGCGGCGTCGGCTTCCTTGCCGGGATCGTACCAGGAATTCACCCAGACGACCTTGAGCTTGAACTCGGGATTGACGGATTGGGCGCCGAGCATGAAGGCGTTGATCCCGGACACCACCTCGGGGATCGGGAAGGAGGCGATGTAGCCGGCGATTCCGGTCTTCGAGGTGCGCGCCGCGATCTGGCCGATGACGTAGCGGCCTTCGTAGAACCGCGCCGAATAGGTGGCGACGTTCGGCGCTTGCTTATAGCCGGTCGCGTGCTCGAATTTCACCTCGGGAAACCGCTCCGCCACCTTCAAGGTCGATTCCATGAAGCCGAAGGAGGTCGTGAAAATGAGACCGTGACCGTCGCGGGCGAGGCGTTCGATCGCGCGCTCGGCATCGGGGCCCTCGCTCACGCTTTCGATGAAGGTCGTCGTCACCTTGTCGCCCAGCGCCTGTTCCAACGCCAGGCGTCCCTGGTCGTGCTGGTAGGTCCAGCCATGGTCGCCGACCGGACCGACATAGATGAATCCGACCTTGAGCTTGTCCTCGGCCGAGGCGCCGGCGATCGCCAGGCCCATCGCGAGGGCGAGAAACCCGCCCAGCAGCTTCTTCATGGAATCCTTCCTCCCCTTTTATTCACCGGTCCGGCACGAAGCTTTGTCCGAGACAGGCCGGCGTGTTGATGCGCGTGAACGTGCCCTTGCCCGAGAGCGCCACGAGCGCCGCGATTGTCACCAGATACGGCAAGGAAGACAAGAACTGCGATGGGATGCCGATGCCCGAGGCCTGGACGTAGAATCCGAGAATCGTCACCGTGCCGAAGAGATAGGCGCCGATGGCGACCCGCCAGGGCCGCCACGAGGCGAACACGACCAGCGCCAGCGCGATCCAGCCGCGCCCGGCGGTCATGGTCTCGATCCATTGCGGGGTATAGGCGAGCGACAGATAGGCGCCGGCGAGGCCCGCGCAGGCACCCCCGAACATCACGCAGCCGTAGCGCACGGCGATGACGCCATGCCCGAGCGCATGGGCGGAATGGTGCGACGTGCCGACGGCGCGGATGACGAGGCCGAGGCGGGTGCGGAAAAGAACGTAGGCGACCGCCGCGGTCAGCAGGAACGAGGCGAAGACCAGCACGTCCAGCCCGAGAACGACGGGCGCCAGCTTCACGCCCGGCTGCCCGACCAGGGGCTCGCCGATGAGCCCCGCCAGCCCGAGGCCAAGGAGCGTCAGCGCCAGGCCCGTCGCCACTTGATTGGCCGCCAAGGTCAGGGTGAGGAACGCGAACAGCAGGGAGAGACCTGCTCCGGCGCCGATCCCGGCGAGGATTCCGAGGCCGGGCGAACCCGTCACCAGAGCGGCGCCGAAGCCCGACACGGCGCCGATCGCCATCATGCCCTCGACCCCGAGATTGAGGACGCCCGAGCGCTCCGCCACCAGCTCGCCGATCGCGGCGATGAGGAGCGGCGTCGAGGCCGTGATGATGGTGAGGATGACGGCTTCGAGCGCGCCCATGGGTTTACGTCCGGCCGATACGGGCGACGATGCGAATTCGATAAACGATCAACGTGTCGCAGGCGAGGATCGAGACGAGCAGGATGCCCTGGAACACCCGGACGATCTTGTCGGAGACGCCGAGCGTCGCCTGCGCGGCCTCGCCGCCGAGATAGCTCACGCCCAGCAGCAGCCCCGCCAAGAGGACTCCGACCGGATTGAGCCGGCCCAGGAACGCCACGATGATCGCGGTGAAACCGTAGCCGGGCGAGATCGTCGGCTGCAATTGGCCGCTCGGGCCCGCCACCTCGCAGATCCCCGCAAGCCCGGCGAGACCGCCGGAGACGAGGAAGCAGAACCTGACGGCGCGTTCGCGCCCGAAGCCGGCGAACCCCCCGGCGCGCGGCGCCCGCCCGAGCACGCGGATCTCGAATCCCCTGAGCGTGCGCGAGAGTACGACCGCGAGGACCGCGACGGCGACGAGCGCTAGGAGCGCGCCCAGATGCACGCGGCCCCCACCCCAGGTCGGCAGCGCCTGCCAGCCCTCGAAGGCGACCGACTGGGGAAAGTTGAATCCGGCCGGATCGCGCCAGGGCCCGCGTACCAGCCAGTCGAGGCCCAGCTGCGCCACGTAGACCAGCATGAGGCTGGTCAGAATCTCGTTGGCGCCGAACCGGTTCTTCAGGAAGGCCGGGATCGCGCCATAGGCCATGCCGCCCGCCGCGCCCAGCAGCAGCATGGCGGGAAGGACCGCCGGCGACTGCCAGCCGTGAAACATCACCGGGATGATCGAGCCGGCGATCGCGCCGGCCGTGAACTGGCCTTCGGCGCCGATGTTCCAGACGTTGGCGAGATAGCAAACCGCGAGCCCGGCGCCGATCAAGACCAGCGGCGCCGCCTTGACGATCAGTTCCTCGATCGACCAAAGCGAGGACAGCGGCTCGACGAAATAGACGGCGAGCGCCAGCAGCGGATCGAGCCCGAGCGAGGAAAAGATGACGGCGCCGGATGCGAGCGTGAGGCCGATGGCGAGGAGCGGCGACAGCAGCAGCATGCGCGGCGAGCTTTCGGTGCGCCGTTCAAGCACGAGCCGCATCGCGCTCCTCCGTCACGCCGCCCTGGCCGCCCTCGCCGACGCCGGCCATCAGCAGCCCGATGCGCTCCATCGTCAACTCGCCGGCCGGCCGGGCCGCCGACAGGCGCCCGCGCGAGATGACGGCGATGCGGTCGGCGATCTCGAAAATCTCGTCCAGGTCCTGGCTGACGGCGAGGACGGCCGATCCGCCGCGCGCCAGATCGACCAGGGCCTGGCGGATGGTCGCCGAGGCGCCCGCGTCCAGCCCCCAGCTCGGCTGATGGATGACCAGCACCGCCGGCTTGCGGTCGAGTTCGCGCCCGACCACGAATTTCTGGAGGTTGCCGCCGGACAAGGTCCGGGCCTCGGGGTCGGGGCGGCCCTTGCGGACGTCGAAGCGCTCGGTGACGCGCCGGCCGATATCCCGCGCCCGGCCGCGATCGAGGAAGCCCTGGCGCACGAGGCTGTCGGCGCCGCCATGGCGCGTCAGGATTATATTCTCGGAAAGCGCCAGATCGGGCACCGTGCCGTGGCCCAGCCGCTCCTCCGGCACGAAGGCCGCGCCCAGACGGCGCCGTTCGGTGACGCCGAGCCGGCCGGCCGGCCGGCCATCGATCGACACCGCGTCGGCGCGCGGGTTCATCCGCTCGCCCGAGAGCGCGTCGAACAGCTCGCTTTGGCCGTTGCCGGCGACACCGGCGATGCAGACGACCTCGCCGCCGCGCACCTCGAGATCGATGTCCTCGAGCGCCACGGCGAACGGGCCGTCCGCGCGCTGGCCGAGTTTGTCGAGCCGCAGCCGCACCGCGCCCGCCGTCATGACGGCGGGCTTCAGAACATGTATGTCGGCGCCCACCATCAGCCTGGCGAGGCCGGCCGCGGTCTCGGTTCTGGGATCGAGCCTGGCGACGACCCGGCCGTGGCGCAGGATGGTGGCGGCGCCGCACAACCGCTTCACCTCTTCCAGCCGGTGGCTGATGTAGAGGATGGCGCAACCCTCGCCCGCGAGGCGCCGCAAGGTTACGAAGAGCTGGTCCGCCTCCTGGGGCGTCAGCACCGAAGTGGGCTCGTCCATGATCAGCAGGCGCGGGTTCTGCAACAGGCAGCGGACGATCTCGATGCGCTGGCGCAAGCCGACCGAAAGATCGGCGACCAGCGAGGATGGCTCCAGCGCAAGCCCGTACTCGGCGGACACTTGCGCGATGCGGCGCGACAGCGCCGGAAGGTCGAGGCGCCCGGGGAGCGCCAGGGCCACGTTCTCGGTCACGGTCAGCGCCTCGAAGAGCGAGAATTGCTGGAACACCATGGCGAGCCCGAGGCCGCGCGCGACCGCCGGATTGGCGATCTCGACCGGGCGCCCCTGCCATCGCAAGCCGCCAACGTCCGGCCGCAGCGCGCCATAGACGATCTTCACCAGCGTCGATTTGCCGGCGCCGTTCTCGCCCAGCAGCGCGTGGATCTCGCCGGACCGGATCGCCAGATCGACGGCATCGTTGGCGACGAGCTCGCCGAAACGCTTGGTGACGCCGACGGCTTCGAGCAGCGGCACGCTCATTGTCATTCTCGGAATCGCCCCCCGGCCCGCAGTCTATCGGGACAAGGGTGCCTGGCAAGGGCCGGCGCCTTCGCCCTTGATCGGTCCATGCACTTCCACTATTGGAGTGGCCTCGCGGCCTTCGCGAAGTCCCCTTCGTCTAGAGGCCCAGGACACCGCCCTCTCACGGCGGGAACAGGGGTTCGAATCCCCTAGGGGACGCCAGCAAGTCGCGCTGCGCATGATTGGCGTCGGCGCGATAGGCCGTTTTCAATGTGACTACATTATGGTAAAATGTGACCACACTGGATTGAGCAGATGAGGGCACTGCCATGCGCCAACCGCATATCGGCGTTCGGGAGTTGAAGGCGAGGCTCGGGCGCTATCTCCGTATCGCCGGGACCGGCGGGACGGTGACCATCACCAGCCGCGGCGTACCGATTGGGCGCATCGTGCCGATCGGCCCCGGGCTCGACCAGCGGCTGGCCGCCATGCAGGCGGCCGGCCAAACGCGGTGGAGCGGGCACAAGCTCAAGCCCGCCAAGCCGGGGGCGAAGACGCGCGGGCGGCGTAGCGTCGCGGACTTGCTCGTCGCCGACCGGGAATGATCGTCTACCTGGACGCCAGTGCGCTGGTGAAACGCTACGTCGCGGAGGCCGGTACGGCGGAAGTGGCGGCGCTTGTCCGGGACGCCGCGGCCATCGGCACCGCCGTCATCAGCCGCGCCGAGGTCGCCGCCGCGTTGGCCAAGGCCGCGCGCATGAAGCTGGTCGAGAGAGACCGCGCGGCGGCGGCGCTGGCGGCCTTTGCCGAGGACTGGAACGATCTCATCCGCCTGCAGCTCGGCGAAGCCATCGTGGCCCGCGCCTCGGCGCTCGCCTGGGATCGGGGTCTTCGCGGCTACGATGCGGTGCATCTGGCGTCCGCGCTTTTTTGGTACGAGACGCTAAACGAGCCGGTGACGCTAGCGACATACGACCGGGAGCTATGGCAAGGCGCCAAGGCGAGCGGCCTGGTGCCCTGGCCGGCGAAGCTTCCCTAGGCGCCTTCATTCTCCATTCCGTCTGCGTCGCCGGCAACTCGCGATTTGTCGCGCGCCTGTTTCGGCATATGATTGGCGCATGAAACGGACGCTGCCCCCGGCTTTCGTCATTTTCGCTTTGCTGCTGGCGGCGCCGGCGCGGGCGGACGATCGGGCAGATTGCTTCAAAGATTCCGGCGAATTGGCCGTGACTGACATCGCCCCAGTTTCCGCCGCTTGCAAGCGGCTGGCCGAATTGGGCGATACCGAGGCACTGCTGAGATACGTAACGCTACAGCTTTCTTCGTTGCTTAAGTGCATTTGGAGCGATGGCCAGCGCGACAATGCCGAGGCGACGAAATGGTGTCACTTGGCTGCTGAGCAGGGGCATGCCGAGGCCCAGAGTGCGCTCGGCAACATGTATCGCGACGGCCGGGGCGTCCCTCGGGACGATGCCGAGGCTCTGAAGTGGTGGCGTAAGGCGGCGGAGCAGCGGTTCGGGGAGGCCGAATACAATCTAGGGCTGTTGCACATGGAGGGCCGAACCGTGCCGCAAGACAACATTCAGGCGCATATGTGGTTCAGCCTGGCTGCCATCGAACGTTGGCCGGACGCCGCGAAGAACCGCAATTTGTTGGCCGGCAAAATGACTCCTTCTGAGTTGTCCGAGTCCGAACGCCTCGCTCGCGAGTGGCGAGAAAAATATCCGCGTAAGAAGCCGTAGTTCCGGCCGAACGCGGTCTCACGGTTCGAACGCGGCCGGGGCACGGTCGAGCCGCTTGGCGCGGCGGATCAGCGCCCGGTCGAAGGTGGCGAACCGGTCCGCCCTGCCGCAGGACGCCAGATGCAGCGCGTCGGCGAAGTCGAGGCCGCCCTCGTACCAGTCCAACGCCCGCGCCACCGCCGGCGCGTCCTCGGCCGCCACGCCGGCAAGGCCCAGAAGCCGGCGAAAGGCCGCCGCGATGTCGGCGCCGGCGATGCCGTAGGCGCCGCGCAACACCCATTCGGTCTCCAACAGTACGGTCTTGGGCAGAAGAACGCCTTCCCCGCGCAATACGGATTGTGCGCGGTCGGCCTGCTTCTTGTCGTCCTCGGCCAGAAACCGGACGACGACGTTGGTATCGACCGCGATCATCGCCGCCGCAGCGCCTCGGCGCGGACGGCATCGTTCATTTGCTTGAGCGTGACCCGCTTCCCCTTGTACTTCAGGCAACCGCGCACGTCGCCGATCGTGGTGCGCGGAAATGGCTCGCAGGCGCGCAAGACCACGCTGTCGCCCCGATCCTCGACCTCGAGCTCGACCCCGGGCCGCCAGCCGTGCCGGTCGCGCACCGGCTTCGGGATGATCACCTGGCCCTTGCTGGATAGCCTCGTCCGCGCCATCATCCTGCTCCGGTAAGATTGAAGTAAGACATCATGCTCCGGGACCGGCCGCAGAGTCAACCGCAAGGCGTGACGACGGATGACGGCTTGCCAACGCGCTTGCGTTTCGCCTCGGTATGACAAAATGTGATGCCGAAAGGACGCGCTCTATGTCGAAGATCAGGATCGCGATCAGCCTCGATGGCTTCACGGTCGCCCGGATCGACGAGCTTGTCGCGGCGGGCATCTATCCCAACCGCAGTCGGGCCGTCGAGGCTGCCGTCGTCGAGAAGCTGGAACGTCTCGACCGCGGTCGCCTCGCGCGGGAGTGCGGTAAGCTAGATCGCAGATTCGAGAAGGCGTTGGCTGAAGAGAATCTCGGCCGATGGTCCAAGTACTGAGGGGCGATTTTCGTCAATGAATTGAAGCGAAAACATGGTTCCCGTTCAGTCACTGCTCCCTCCTTAGTCATGGCCGGGCGAAGACCCGGCCATCCAGCGCTGCAACAATGACTTCTGGATGCGCGGGTCAAGCCCGCGCATGACAGGGTGGCGGTGCAACTTGTCGTAGTCACTGCACTAGGCGGAACTCGATCCGGCGCACACCCTCACCCCTTAATCTTCCCCTCTCGCTTTTTCCCGTCCGGCCAGCGCCGCCGAATCGCCGCCAGAAGCTCGTCCACGTCACGAACCTCGGTATCGAACGCGGTCACCATGCGCGCCGTGCCGCTGGCGTCCCACGGCTCGACGAGGAATCCGTCTCCGACCAGCGCCTCGGCCAGGCACGGCGGAAACTTGGCGAAGATCTCGTTGCCCTCCACCGGGTGCAACAGCTTGCAGCCGGGCAGAAGCGCCAGGCCCTCGGCTAGATGATCGGCCATCCGGTTGGCGTGGCGCGCGTTGGCGAGCCAGAGCCCGTCGGTGAGATAGGCCTCGAGCTGCGCCGATAGGAACCGCATCTTCGAAAAGAGGTGCCCCGCGCGCTTGCGCCGAAACGCGAATTCGCGCGCGAGGCTCGCGTCGAAGAACAGCACGGCCTCGGCGGCGAGCGCGCCGTTCTTGGTGGCGCCCAGCGACAGCACGTCGATGCCGGCGCGCCAGGTGAGCTCGGCCGGCGCGCAATCGAGGCGGGCGACGGCATTGGCGAATCTGGCGCCGTCCATGTGAACCTTGAGGCCGTGGCGGCGGGCGAGCGCGGTCAACGCGCGCAATTCCTCAGGCCGGTAGAGCGTGCCCGCCTCGGTCAACTGCGACAGGCTCAACGCCGCCGGCTGCACGTGATGCACCACGCCGGCGCCGCCCACCGCCAAGGCCGCCGCGAGATCATCGGCCGCGATCTTGCCGTGGGCGCCCTCTAGGCCGACGACCTTCGCCCCGCCGCTATAGAATTCCGGCGCGCCGCATTCGTCGGTCGCGATATGGGCCGCTTCGTGGCAATAGATGGCGCCGAACGGCGGCACGATGGACGCAAGCGCCAAACTGTTCGCCGCCGTGCCGGTCGCCACGGGGAAGACCGTCACCTCGTGCTCGAACAACTGCGCCGCCTTGGCCGTCACGCGTTCGGTCCAGGGATCGCCGCCATAGGGCATGGCCGGGCCGCGATTGGCCTCGCCGAGCGCCGCCATGATCGCCGGCGCCACGCCGGTCACGTTGTCGCTGCGGAAATTGCGCGCCGGGCGGCTCATGGCGCTTCGACCGGATCGAGGCGGCCGAGCAGCGCGCCGGTCTTAAGATCGACGACGAGAATCCCCCGGCAGCGTTCGCCCTCGCCCAGCCGCAGCACCAGCCGCTCGCCCGCCGGCACCATCTCGACCACGCGGCAGCCGGACGGCACGGAGAGCGTCGCGGTTTCGAATGTTCCCGGTTTTTCCGCCGCGCCGCCCATGCGCTTGACGACGGTGACCGCCACCACCGCCAATCCGGCTATGATGACGATGCCCATGACCACGACCAGAACCTTGAGTGCTCGCATGATTTGGGTCCAGTCTCCGCGCCATGCCGCACCAACCGCGCACTGACGCCATTCGCGTCGCCGCCGATCCCGCCGCCGCGGGCGAACGGCTCGACCGGTTTCTCGCGCGCCGCGTCGAAGGGCTATCCCGCAGCCGCCTCAAGAACTTGATCGAGGATGGACGGGTCGCTTGCGGCGGCGCGACCATAACCGACCCCTCGCACAGGGTCAAACCGGGCCAGGATTTCACCATCGTCGTGCCGGAGGCCGAACCCGCGATTCCCGAGGCGCAATCGATCGCGCTCGACATCGTTTACGAAGACGCCGACATGATCGTGGTCGACAAGCCCGCCGGCATGGTCGTGCATCCGGCGCCCGGCAACCCGGACGCGACGCTGGTGAACGCGCTCATCGCCCATTGCGGCGCGTCGCTCTCCGGCATCGGCGGCGTGCGCCGGCCGGGCATCGTGCATCGCCTCGACAAGGACACCAGCGGCCTCATCGTCGCCGCCAAGAACGACGCCGCCCACGCCGCCTTGAGCGCGGCCTTCGCCGAGCGCACCGCCGAGCGCGCCTATCTCGCCCTGGTCTGGGGCGTGCCCCATCCGCTCGCCGGCGCGGTCGAAGGCCGCATCGGCCGGTCGAGGAGCGACCGCAAGCGCATGGCCGTGCTTAAGGCCGGCGGCAGGACGGCGCTGACGCGTTACCGTGTCGTCGAAAACTACGGCACGCAGGCAAGCATGGTCGAATGCCGGCTCGCCACCGGCCGCACCCATCAGATCCGGGTCCACATGGCCTCGATCGGCCATCCGGTGATCGGCGACCCGGTCTATGGCCGGGCCGGGCGGGCGCGCATGGAAGGCCTCGCGCCCGATGTCGCCGACGCCATCAAGGCCCTTAGACGCCAGGCGCTCCATGCCTATGTATTGGGACTTCGCCACCCGAAAACCTTGGAACCGCTGCGATGGCAGTCAAATTTGCCGTTAGATATCAGAGAGTTGGCAAATTGCCTCAAAAAGACACAATCGGACATGTATAATACCGGGACCAAGAAATAGGGGACACCATAGCCTTGACCGCCACCACCGCACGCAACCTGCCGAGCCTTGTCGGCGACAGCGGCCTGTCGCGCTACCTCCAGGAAATCCGGCGCTTCCCGATGCTGGAGCCGGGCGAGGAGTACATGCTGGCCAAGAATTGGCGCGAGCATGACGACGTCGAGGCCGCGCACAAGCTCGTCACCAGCCATCTGCGCCTGGTGGCCAAGATCGCCATGGGCTATCGCGGCTACGGCCTGCCGGTGTCCGAGCTCATTTCGGAAGGCAACATCGGCATGATGCAGGCGGTGAAGCGCTTCGACCCGGAGCGCGGCTTCAGGCTCGCCACCTACGCGATGTGGTGGATCCGCGCCGCGATCCAGGAATACATTCTGCATTCCTGGTCGCTGGTGAAGATGGGCACCACCGCGGCGCAGAAGAAGTTGTTCTTCAATTTGCGCCGGATCAAGGGCCATCTGGCGGCGCTCGAGGAAGGCGATTTGTCGCCGGAAAACGTCAAGACCATCGCCACCCAGCTCGGCGTCAGCGAGGACGACGTGGTGAACATGAACCGCCGCCTCGCCAGCCCCGACAATTCGCTGAATGCGCCCATGCGCGTCGATGGCGAGGGCGAATGGATGGATTGGCTGGTCGACGAGACCGATAGCCAGGAAGTGCTGCTGGCCGAGCACCAGGAATCGCGACAGCGCGGCCAGCTTCTTCGCCAGGCGCTGAAAGCCCTGAACGAGCGCGAGCGGCACATCCTGACCGAACGGCGCCTCAAGGACGAGCCGGCGACGCTCGAGGATTTGAGCAAGGTCTACGACATCAGCCGCGAGCGCGTGCGCCAGATCGAGGTCCGCGCCTTCGACAAGCTGCAAAAGGCGATCCGCAACGCCGCCATCGAGCAGAAGCTGACGACGAGTTAGCTCAAACCGCTGTCATGGCCCGGCTCGACAATGGCGGACGGAAGCGGCCCTTCGAGACGCTCCCCCTCGCCAAGCTCGGGGTCGCTCCTCAGGGCGAGGAATACTTTCTCCCAACAACGCCCTCATCCTGAGGAGGCCCGTAGGGCCATCTCGAAGGATGATGTCATGCGGCGAGTCATCCACCTCTGAAATCGCCCGACTAGATTCTACCTTGCCGCGAAGGGATCGCGTACCAACACCGTGTCCTCGCGCTCCGGGCTGGTGGAGAGTAGCGCCACCGGCGTCTCGATCAGTTCCTCGATGCGGCGGATGTACTTGACCGCGGTCGCCGGAAGCTGGGCCCAGGAGCGCGCGCCGCGCGTCGAGTCCTTCCATCCCTCCAGCGTCTCGTAGATCGGCCGCGCCTTGGCTTGCAAGGCCGGCGATGCCGGCAGTCGGTCATAGGTGTCCTTGCCTATCCGGTAGCCGGTGCAGACCATGAGCTTCTCCATGCCGTCGAGCACGTCGAGCTTGGTGAGCGCGATGCCGTCGATGCCGCCCAGGCGAATGGCCTGGCGCACCAGCACCGCGTCGAACCAGCCGCAGCGCCGGCGCCGCCCGGTGACGGTGCCGAATTCGCGGCCGCGCTCGCCTAAGAGCCGCCCGGTTTCGTTGTCTAGTTCGGTCGGGAACGGCCCGCCGCCGACGCGCGTCGTATAGGCCTTGGTAATGCCGAGCACGTAATCGATGGCGCCGACCCCGAGCCCGCTGCCCGCCGCCGCTTGGGCGCCCACCGTGTTCGAGGAGGTGACGTAAGGATAGGTGCCGTGGTCGATGTCGAGCATCACCCCTTGCGCGCCCTCGAAGAGGATACGCTCGCCCCCTCGGCGCGCCTCATCGAGCCGTTGCCAGACGCAGGAAGCGAAGGGCAGCACCTTCGGCGCGACGGCACCGAGCGCATCCAGCAACGCCTTGCCGTCCACTTCGGGCGCTCCCATGCCACGCAACAGCGCGTTGTGGTGCAGCAGCAGCCCGTCCACCCGGTCGCCGAGCGTGCCGAGATCGCCGAGATCGCAGAGTCGAATCGCGCGCCGCGCGACCTTGTCCTCGTAAGCCGGGCCGATGCCGCGCCCGGTGGTGCCGAGCTTCGCCGCTCCCCGCCCCTCCTCGCGCAGGCGATCGAGCGCGCCATGCAGCGGCAGGATGAGCGGAACGTTTTCCGCGATCCGGAGCGTCTCGGGCGTGACGGCGACCCCCTGCCCCTTCACGGTCTCGATCTCGGCCAGAAGCGCCCACGGATCGACGACGACGCCGTTGCCGATGATCGAGAGCTTTCCCGGGCGCACCACCCCGGAGGGCAGCAGGCTGAGCTTGAACGTGGTGTCGCCGATGACGAGCGTGTGGCCGGCGTTGTGGCCGCCCTGGAATCGGACGATCACGTCGGCGCGCTCCGACAGCCAGTCGACGACCTTGCCCTTGCCTTCGTCGCCCCATTGGGCGCCGATGACCACCACGTTGCTCATCGCCCGCGCCCCACCGGTTTCACGGACTTGCCGATGAGCGCATGCGTGCAGAAAAGCCGCCGCGCCTCGGCGCGGACATTATCGACGGCTTCGAGGCCCGCGACCGTGAACCACCCCTCGGCGCGAAAGCGCCGCGCCGTCGCCGCCGGTGTCCCCCGCGGCACGAAGAGGACGCGCTCGGGCTTTGGCGCCACAAGCGCCCGCAGCAGCGTATCGGTGTAGAGGGTGAACCCCGTCGAAGGCTCGCCCATCGTACTCACGTAGCGGCCACCGCGGCCGAGCTCGGCCCTTGCCCGCCTGGCATAGAGCGTGAAGCTGACGCCGGTATGATACTCGAAACCGCGATGCTCGGCCGGATCGATGGTGAGGGCGAGACGCGGCCGGCCTGCCCCGACGCGGGATGCGACGTCGCGAAGTCGCGCGAGCTCGGCTCGGGTCCCCTCCGGCAGGTCGATGCTGGCGAGACGGGCGAGCGCGGGCTTGGCCGGTCCGCTTGCCCGCAACAGCGCGCGGAACACGGGCGCCCGTGATCCGGCGATCCGATCGACGCGCGTCACGTCCTTGCGGTCGAGCGCCGCCACGAGCGCGGTCGTCGCCTCGGCCGATAGCCCAAGCCCGGCGGCGATTGCCGGCACCAGCGCCGGCATCGTCAGGTCGATGGTCACGTCGGCGAGCCCGACCGCGCCCACTGCTTCGGCCGCCAGCACGATCGCCTCGGCATCCGCCTCGGGCGCGTCGCTACCGATGAGTTCCACGCCGCATTGCCCGAGCTGGCGCTCCGGATGCAGCGCCGAGCCTTTCACGCGGAGTACCTGCCCGGCATAGGAGAGCCGCAACGGGCGCGGCGCGTTCCTGAGCCGCGAGGCGGCGATGCGCGCCACCTGCAAGGTCATGTCGGCGCGCAAACCCATCATCCGCCGCGACACCGGGTCCATGAGGCGGAAGGTCATGCCGGTCATGGCGGCGCCCGGTCCGGCAAGAAGCGTGTCCTCGTATTCCAACAGCGGCGGCTTCACCCGGCGATAGCCGCGCGCGGCGAAGACCGCCATCAGCCGCTCGACCGTGGCGGCCTCGAAGGCGGCATCGGGCGGCAGGATGTCGGCAAGCCCGGCAGGCAGCAGCCAGGAGGCGGCGGGCATCGGCGATCCATCCGTCGGGGAAATCCCGGCGGTTAGTAGCGGGTTTGCCGCCTTGCGGCAAGGCGCGCCGAAGTTAGACGTGGATGCGGCCCTCGAGATAGAGCGCGGCCCGGCCGCCGATGCCGACTCTGGTTCCCCGATCCTCGCAAGCCAGCTCGCCGCCTCGCGCCGAAACCTGGCGCGCCACGAGTACGCGTTTGCCGAGACGCTCCGACCAATAGGGGATGAGCACGCAATGCGCGGCGCCGGTGACCGGATCCTCCGGAATGCCGATGGAAGGCGCGAAGAAGCGCGAGACGAAATCGACCTTGGCCCCGGGCGCGCTGGCGATGACGCATGGGCGGTCGAGGGAAGCGAGCCGCGTCATGTCGGGCCGTAAGGCACGGACCGCCGCCTCGTCCTCGAAGATCGCCAGATAGTCGCGCTCGGCCGCCAGCAACTGGGCAGGCGCCCGACCAAGCGCCGCGGCCACGGCTTGGTTCGGGGCCACCGCCTTGGCCGGCCGGGCCGGGAAATCGAGGGTGTAGAGGTCGCCCTCGCGCGTCACCGCGAGGCGGCCGCTGCGCGACTCGAAGGCGATGTCGGCGGCGCCCGGTTTCAGGAATGTGGCGACGACGTAGGCCGATGCGAGCGTCGCGTGGCCGCAGAGATCGACTTCCACCGTGGGCGTGAACCAGCGCAGATCGTAGCCGGCGCCGTTGGCCACGAAGAACGCCGTCTCGGCCAGATTGTTCTCGGCCGCGATCGCCTGCATCGTCGCGTCGGGCAGCCAGCGTTCGAGCGGCACCACGCCTGCGGGATTGCCGGCGAAGACACGGGAAGTGAAGGCATCGACCTGGTAGAGCGGAAGGGTCATGGGAAAGTCCTCAACCCTGCCAGAACCACTTGCGGGATTCGCGCTCGGCCTCGAACCGGCTGAGCCCGATGTCGTGCAGTACATCGTCGCTCAGGGCCATCAGATCGCCGCGCTGCCGGTTGCGCTCCAACCAAGTCGCCAGACTATCGCTGGCCTGCGTCAGCACGGCTGCAATGTGACGGTGCCAATGGAAATTAGACGGAACCGATCGACCGACCAGGTCGCCAACTAGGGGGGAGCCCTTCATGATTGTCTCCATACAATTTATGCTGAGGTGAAACGAACATGTGTTTTTACTTGACTACATTGCCAGTATTGTGCGCTGTAATGTCATCGTCAATGATTACATTGTCACCATGACAAATTGGATTCCCCGGGCTGGGCAGAATGGCGGATCGCGCTACAAGGCGATCGCCGAGGGCTTGGCTTCCGACATCGCCGAGGGGCGGTTGCGCCCGGGCGATCGCCTGCCCACGCATCGCGACCTGGCCTATCGATTGGGCGTCACGATCGGCACGGTGACGCGCGCCTATCAGGAGGCCCTGCGCCGCGGACTCATCGACAGCACCGTCGGCCGCGGCACCTTCGTTGCCGGGGGCGCGCCGGTCCCGTTCGCGCAAGCGGAACCCGCCGGTTCCACGTCCGCGGCGATCGACCTGGGATTCAATCTACCGCCGCTCGAGGACGAGGGTGAGCTGCTGGCGCAGGCACTAGCGACGCTGGCAAAGCGAAAATCGCTCGACGATCTTCTTCACTATCAACCCCACCGCGGCCTGCCGGCGCATCGCGAGGCGGGAGCGACGCTCATCGGCCGCGACGGATTGTCCGTGTCGCCGGACCAAATCATCGTCAACGCCGGCGGACGACACGCCATATGGGTGGCGCTGTCGGCGCTGACAATGCCGGGCGATACGGTTCTCGCCGAGGCCCTCACCTATGCCGGCTTGAAGCAGATGGCGAAGATGCTGCGCCTGCGGCTCGTGGGCGTCGCCATGGACGAGAACGGCGTTCTTCCCGAGGCGCTCGACCGGGCTTGCGCGACACACGCGCCCAAGGCGTTTTTCTGCGTGCCCAATCTCCAGAATCCGACCGGCGGCGTCATGCCCGATTCGCGCCGGCACGAGATCGTGGATGTCTTGCGCCGGCACGCGCTGCCGGTCATTGAAGACGATGTTTACGGTTTCCTGTTGGAGACGCCGCCAACGACACTGACCGCGCTGGCGCCGGAGCTCGGCCACTACATCGCCAGCACCTCGAAGTCGATGGTACCGGGCCTGCGCATCGGTTATCTGGCGGTGCCGCCCAACGCCGTCGCCCGTTTCTCGGCGCCGGTGCGCGCCAGTATGTGGATGGCGCCGCCGATCTCGGCGGAAATCGCGCGGCTGTGGATCGAGGATGGCACCAGCGAGCGATTGGCGCGCCGTCGGCGCGCCGAAGCCGAGGCGCGCCAGGCGCTGACGATGGCCGCGCTGGCCGGGTTCGATGTCTCCGGCCACAAGCGTAGCTTTCATGCCTGGCTGACGCTGCCGGCGCAATGGCGGGCGGAGGCCTTCGCCGCCGAGGCGCGCGAGCGCGGCGTCCTGGTGACGCCGAGCGAGGCCTTTGCCGTCAGCCGGCCGGCGCCGGAAGCCGTGCGCCTTGCCCTCGGCGGCGCGCGCGGGCGCGAGGAATTGCAGCGCGGGCTCGCGACCCTGCGCGATCTGCTGGAAGGCGAGCCGGGGCTGCACGATTCGGTGACCTAGCAATCGGGCGCAAGAGTCGGGTAGCGGCGATGCGCGCCAGGCCATAGCCTCCTCGTCATGAGCTCCGCCCGCGCCTTGCGCCTCGGCCCGACCGAATGGGTGCTGCTGCTTCTGCTCTCGGTGGTGTGGGGAGGGACGTTCTTCTTCGCCGAGGTGGCGCTCCGGGACATGCGGCCCTTCACGATCGTGGCGGGGCGCGTCGCCATCGCCGCGCTGGCGCTCAATCTGCTGATCCTGGCGACCGGCCGGCGCATGCCCTGCGATCTTGCTTCATGGCGAAGGTTCCTGGTCATGGGCACGCTCAACAACGCGATCCCGTTCAGCCTCATCTTCTGGGGCCAGACCCAGATCACCGCCGGCCTGGCCTCGATCCTCAACGCCATGACGCCGGTGTTCACGGTCCTGCTCGCGCATTGGCTGACCAAGGACGAGCGCCTGAGCGCGGGGCGAGTCATGGGCGTCGTCCTCGGCATCGCCGGGGCGGCCGTGATGATCGGCATCGACGCGCTGGGCGGATTAGGACTTCATGCCGCCGCCGAGGTCTCGGTGCTGCTGGCCGCCTTGGTCTACGGCCTCGCCGGAATCTACGGAAGGCGGTTCCGCGGCGAGACGCCGCTCGTCACCGCGACCGGTCAATTGAGCGCCAGCACGTTGCTGATGGTACCGGTGGCGATCCTGGTCGATCGGCCGTGGACCGTCGGCTTGCCCGGCATCGAGTCCCTGGCCGCCCTCGTCGGCCTGGCACTCCTCGGCACGGCGCTCGCCTATGTGATTTTTTTCCGTGTACTCGCCGCCGCCGGAGCGACGAATTTGCTGCTGGTCACCTTCATGATTCCGGCGAGCGCCATCCTCATGGGCTACGTCCTGCTCGGCGAGCGGCTTGCCTGGAACAGTTTCCTCGGGCTCGGCCTCATCCTCGCGGGGCTGCTCGCGGTCAGCGGTTGGCTGCCCGTTCCATGGCGCCGATGACATCGTCGACGATTCGCGCGACCAGCGCCTCGTCCTCGCCTTCCGCCATCACCCGCAAGACCGGTTCGGTGCCGGATTTGCGAACGAGAATGCGCCCCTTCCCGCCCAGCGCTTTCTCGGCCGTACGAATAGATTCCTGCACGCGGGCGTCCTCCAGAAGCGGGCCGTCGCCCCGGCAGCTCTTCAAAATCTGCGGCATGGAATCGAACAGGCGGCAGCATTCGCTGACGGGCCGGCGCGCGCGCTGCACCACGGCCAGCACCTGCAGGGCGGCGATGAGGCCGTCGCCGGTGGTGGCATGGTCGGCGAGGATGAGATGACCCGACTGCTCGCCGCCGACGTTGTAGCCGTGGGCGCGCATGTGTTCGACCACGTGGCGGTCGCCGACCGAGGCGCGCACGAGGCCGAGGCCGAGGGTGGCGAGATATTTTTCGAGACCCAGATTGGACATCACCGTCGCGACCACGCCGCCGCCCTTCAAGCGGCCCTCGGCGGCGAAGGTACGGGCGACGAGGGCCATCAACTGGTCGCCGTCGATGAGGCCGCCCTTCTCGTCGGCGACGATGAGGCGGTCGGCGTCGCCGTCGAGGGCGAGGCCGAGATGGGCGCCTTCCTCCACCACTTTCCGTTGCATCGCCGCGGTGGCCAGCGCGCCGCTGTCGCGGTTGATGTTGAAGCCGTCGGGGGCGACGCCCATGGGAATAACGTCCGCGCCAAGCTCCCACAGCACGGTCGGCGCCACCTTGTAGGCGGCGCCGTGGGCGCAATCGACCACGATCTTGAGACCCTCGAGCGTCAGGCCCTTGGGGAAGGTCGCCTTGACCCATTCGATGTAGCGGCCGGGCGCATCGTCGAGGCGCCGGGCGCGGCCGAGGCGGTCGGGGGCGGCGAGCGCCGGAGAGCCGGCAGCGACGCGATGCTCGATCGACTGCTCGACGGTTTGCGACAGCTTGTAGCCGTCCGGCCCGAACAGCTTGATGCCGTTGTCCTGGTAGGGATTGTGGGAGGCGGAGATCATGACGCCGAGATCGGCGCGGAGCGAGCGCGTCAGCATGGCGACGGCCGGGGTGGGCAGCGGCCCCAAGAGCATCACGTCCATGCCCATGGCGATGAAGCCGGCGGTGAGCGCCGGTTCCAGCATGTAGCCGGAGAGGCGCGTGTCCTTGCCGATGACGACGCGGTGGAGACGCGGGCCCTTGGTGAACTCGGCGCCGGCCGCGAGCGCCACCTTCAACACCGTTTCCGGCGTGATCGGATCCTGGTTCGCGAGGCCTCGGATGCCGTCGGTGCCGAAGAGGCGGATCATGGCGGGGAGACTACACGCTCCCTGTCGGGGCGCAACCGGGCGGAGAAATGGAAAACCGAGCGATCCACCCCATGTCCAGCGGGAAGTGGGCGGGCGCGGGTCATCCGGGTGAGCCGGCGAAGGCGCCGGGCGGAGTGGCAGGCGCCGGAGCGGAGCGCGATGACGGCTGAGGTCCGGCCGCCATGGACGAGCCGGTTGGCGCGGCAGCGGGCGAGGCCTTGGGGCGTGCGGGCGCCGGTGCTCTTGCCGCCATGGAAGCGGCAGCGGCCGTTCCTCATGCCGGGCTGGCGGCACGGGCAGCCGGCGCGAGACCGGGCGCCGCAGCGGGGAGCGGCGAGGTAGTCGCCGGACGGGTTGCCGTTGTTGAGACGACCGCGGGCGAGACCGGGCGCGGCATGGAGCCTGGGGCGGAGAGGCGCGGCATTATCTCGCGCGGGCGCCGGGGCAAATGCGGGCGCGACCACTTGGCCATCGAGCCGGCCGAGAACGACGGTGGCGTCCAAGAAGACATGCATCATCCGCGCCGAGAGATTGGCGAGGCCAAGCGCGGCCCGGCCCGCCTTCGAGCGCGTGTCGGGGTCGTTGGCGGTGTTGGAGCGGTCGAGCAGGCCGTTGGCGAGGCCGGCGGCGCGCATCATGGCGACGTGGGCGTGGACGGCTTCGGTGCGCAGCAGGGGCGCGAATCCATCGGGGGTCGGGGTGGTTCCTTGGGAGAGCATGGTCTTTGGCCTCTTGTCTTTTCCAGAACAAACTAGGAACATACCGGAATCACGAGACAGGGTCAACAAAGTATTCAAGCAAATTTATGTTTGTATATGATATATAAGGTATAATTAATATCTATTACAAGCGAGTATCGACATTAATATGCCTATAATTAACTTTAGCCGGTTATCCTGTGAAACCGCGGCGGAGCCGTGACCCATGATCTATCGGCTGGAGATCGAGAACTTCCATTCGATCAAGGAGCGTCAGGTTCTCGACCTGACCGTATCGGAAAAGGTCCGGCGCAATCCCGAGAGGTTCGCCGAGATCCACCCGGGATCGCCCACGCGGGTCCCGAAGGTCATCGCGGCATTTGGCGCCAACGGCGCCGGCAAGACCACCCTGCTGCGCGCCCTTGCCTTCGTCGCATGGTTCATGAGGGACAGCTTCCAGCAGCCCCCGGAGGCCGCCCTTCCGGTCGTCCCCTTCAACGATCAGGATGGACCGCTTCGGCAGACCCGCCTGGCGCTTTCGTTTGGAGGGCCGACCAACCTTGGCCAAGGGAGCGGACCGGAGGAAGGCTTCGGGACGTATGATTTTGAGATCGTCATCGGCTCTGGGGATCGGACCAACAAAATCATGCGCGAATCCCTCAGGCATCGCCGGCACGGCACAAGGCGGCCGGTTCGGGTCTTCGAACGCAACGAGAACGGCGAAGTCCTGGAGGGCGAGCATTTCCCGCTCGCGGGGTACCGTCCGGTCATCGACAAGCCGCGACCCAACGCCAGCGTCATCTCGACCCTGGCGTCGTTCGATCACGCGCCGTCGGTTGAACTGCGCGATGCCGCCCGATCGGTGGTATCGAACCTATCCATCGTCGATCAAGACGATTCCAGCGACAATCGCCTGCTGACGGCGCTCGCGGCCAATCCAAGCCTGCTGGAAGCGCTCAATCGGGAAATCCCGCGCGTCGGCCTTGGTATCCGGAGCCTGCGGCCGGGCGCCGGGCCGCGAGGTCCAGGCGCGCAGATCAACCATCGAGGCCTGATCAATCCGATCCCCTGGCATCTGGAAAGCGCCGGAACGCGGTGCTTTATCCGCACCTTTCCCCTTGTCGCCGCCGCGCTCGAATCCGGCGGGTTGGCCGTCATCGATCGATTCGATTCCGCGCTGCATCCCACGATTCTCGCCGAGCTGGTTCGCTGGTTCCACGACCCGGAGCGCAACCCTCTGAACGCGGGGCTGTGGATCGGCTGTCAGAATGCGGCCCTCATGGAAGAACTCGACAAGGAGGAGATCGTCCTCTGCGAGAAGGACGGCTTCGGTCGAACCCGGATTTACCCGTTGCAAGAGGTCGAGGGCGTCAGGCGCATCGACAATTTCCATCGGAAATACATGTCCGGCGCCTATGGCGCGGTGCCTACAATAGGATGAGAAGCCGCCGGCACCAGGAACGGACGCGCCAGGCGTTATCGAGGGCCCGCGACGCCAAGCCGGAACGAGGAACGTTCCCGCGCCGGATCGGACTCGTGACAGGCTTCCGAGCCTAGGCCGCGCGATTGGCCGCGATGCGTCTCATGATTTGGGGTTTCAGCGCTCGGCGCGCCATCTTCAGATCGTAATGGGCCTGCAAGTTCATCCAGAATTCCGGGCTGTTGCCGAAATAGAGCGCCAGGCGAAGGGCCGTATCGGCGGTGATGCGCCGGCGGTTGTTGACGATGTCGGCAATGCGATTGGGCGAAATGCCGATGGCCTTGGCGAGCCGGTTCCGAGACAAGCCGTACTCGGCGAGGAATTCATCCCTCAGCATCTCGCCCGGCGTCACGGGCGCGAACTCGTTCCTTGCCATGCCTCGCTCCATCAGTGGTAGTCCACGATCCTTACGTCGTAGGCATCACTACGGAACGTCCCCGGACGATAGGACTTCCGCGATTTCGAATCGTCAAGCCGGTCAAGATGTTCTCCGATTGAACGCTGCCGGGAGGCTGGAGCATATTGATGCGGGTTCAATGGGCCATAGGCCCGGGACTACGCGGCCGATTCAGGAGGCTGTCAGCCAATGCCATGCAGCTATGAGAGGGAGGGTGGTGCGCCTTGCCAGTTCGGCATGCTGCCTGACGGCATTCTCTTGAATATGGGAGGGCGCCAGTTCTGCCTGTTTCACGCGCCATTGGGCGCAACCGACCGAACGGGAGTCACCAAGAAAGATTGGACTTCAGTGCGGACTGGGGAATTCAGTAGGGAGATGGTTAGATGGTCGCAAAAACTAGCATCTGGCGCGATCACTGATCTCACGGGCGTCACATTCCCCGCCGATTTCTCGTTCCACGCCGTGCCGTTCGTACCGTTCGAACGCGGCGCACGATTCGACAGGGCCGTTTTCCCTGGCAAAGTTGATTTTCGCGACGTCCGGTTCGGGAACGATACGTCATTTGACGGAGTCGAATTCGTCGGCGAAGCACTGTTCGACCGGGCCACGTTCTCAGGAAGTGCGTTGTTCGGTTCGGCGACGTTCCTCGGTGATGCATCATTCCACGAAACTAATTTCTCCGGCGAAGTGCGGTTCGACGGCGCCATGTTCTCCGCCGACGCCAATTTCCAGAAGGCTAGATTCGGAAGCAATGCATGGTTCGACGCGGTTAAGTTCACCAAGAATGTGTATTTCGATGGGGCGACGTTCCACAGGCTTGCGAAGTTCGACGCAACAAAATTCGGCGCCGATGCGTCCTTCCAAGGCGCCACATTTCACGGTGAAACGAGATTTTTCAGGACGGAGTTTCCCGGCGGTGCGCAATTCAATGATGCGAAGTTCCCTGGCGGTGTGCGGTTCTATAAAATCGCATTCTCCAGCGATGCGCGGTTTGACAAGGCTAAATTTGACGGCGACACGCGGTTCGACGGGGTCAGTTTCGACGGCGACGCACAGTTCCATAAGGCTAGATTCGCCGGTAGCGCGTCGTTTGAAAGAGCCGTGTTTGCTGGCACTGCGAATTTTGAGGGGGCGAACTTCTCCGGCAACACATTTTTTCACGAGGCAGCATTCTTAGGTGACGCGATATTCCCAAGCGCCACATTCTGCGGTATTGCATCGATTAGCAAAGCCAGATTCTCGGGCGAAGCAAGATTCGACGCTGTTACGTTCACCGAGTTTGCTTTTTTCGAGGGAGCCACGTTTGCTGGCCCTGCGATATTTTCCGGACGCGTTCCAGGGAATGCCGGTAGCTTCAGCGGCGTAAATTTCTCTGGATGCGACTTCGCCAACGACGAACATGCGCCCGATTTCAGCAACCGTGTATTCAAGGTGGCTGCGGATTTTTCCGGCGCAAGGTTCGTTCGGGCACCCTTGTTCCACGGCAGCAAGCTGCATCAAGGCACGAACTTCCAGGGCGCGCGCTTTCTGGATCGAAGCGGCGCGGCGGCGCCGGCCTACCGGACGCTCAAGTTGGCCATGGAGGAGATGAGGGCGCGGGACGAGCAGGGCCTGTTCAACGCGTTGGAACAGGAGTGCCGGCGCAGGCTGCCCGATACGCCTTTGTCGCTCAAAGTCCTGTCGTGGATTCACGACAAGACCAGCGGTTATGGGCGCAGCGTCAGCCGTCCGATAGGCTGGCTCGCTGGAGTCATTGTCGCGTTCTTTCACCTCTATCTTTTCGGGTTCGTCCCCTGGCCGTCCCGTAATTTCGAATTCGAGCCGGCGACGCTCTGCGAGACGCTGCGGTTCACACTCGTGCAACTGGTCCAGCCGTTCGCCGCGTTCGGCACGAAGTACGATGGAGCGGGCTTCGCCATAGAGGTTTTCCGCCATCCATCGCTGCTACTGGCCTCGATCGCAGCGGTGCAAAGCGTGCTCGGTATCGCCCTCGTGGCGCTCTTCCTGTTCGCGCTGCGCTGGCGCTTTCGGCGCGATTAGCGGGGTGTCCGATGATCCGCTTTTCGGGCCTCACCCTTCGAGACGGGCCTTCGGCCCTCCTCAGGGTGAGGGAATTTATTCACCGCGACCTCTCTTCGAGACACGCCCTCCGTAGCGGCGCAAAGCGTACTCGGTATCGCCCTCGTGGCCGTCTTCCTGTTCGCGCCGCGCTGGCGGTTCAAGCGCGATTAGCGGGCTCCCGAGAAATCGTGCTTTTGGGACTCACCCTTCGAGACGGCCGCTAGCGCGGCCTCCTCAGGGTGAGGAAAATATTCCGAGCGCGGCCTCCCCCTCACCCGGCGAGGCCGAGAAAGACGAGGATCGCGCGATTGAGCCGCACCGTGTCCTTGTCGCCGAGCCGTCCGAGGCGCCGGTGGAGCCTGGCCTTGGGCACCGTGGTCAATTTGTCGACCATCATCTGCGACGGCCGGTCGAGCCCGTTTTGCGCGTTCGGGGCAACGTCGATACGGAACAGCGGGGCGTCCGCGATAAAGGTCGTGAACGCGCAGATGGTGACCGAACCAGTGTCCGCGACGCGGTCGTCTTGGACTACCACGACGGGCCGCGGGCCGCCGACACAGGCGCCGCCGCCCGAAGCGGTCCATATCTCGCCGCGGTTCATTCGAAGCCAAGCTCCGAAACGGCGTCGATGAAGGCTTGGTCCTCGGCGTCGTCCGGACTCGCCGCCACGAGGCGCGATTGCCGGCGCGCCTCGGCGGCAAATTTAGCCGAGCGCGTGTCCGGCACCCATATCTGGATCGGCCGCAATCCTTGCGCGCGCAGGCGGTCGCGATGAGCTTGGACCTTCTCGCGCGACTTGCGCTTCGATGTGGACGGCATGGCGGTTTCCTCCCTCGGTTACATGTAACCTAGCCGCCCGGATCGCCCTCGACAAGCAAGTTCGCGTTCGCGAGGGCCCGGCGACCCGGCAGCGGGAATCCGGTAGTCTTCTCCCCCGAGCCTTCGAACCGGAGACGTTCCATGCGCATCCTGGTCTTTCAGCACATCGCCATCGAGCACCCGGGCATCTTGCGCGACTTCCTCGCCGCCGACGGCATTGCCTGGGATGCCGTCGAACTGGACGCTGGCGAGGCCATCCCGGCGCTCGACGGCTACGACGCGCTCTGGGTCATGGGCGGGCCGATGGACGTGTGGGAGGAGGACCGCCATCCCTGGCTCGTTGCCGAGAGCCACGCGATCAGGGAGGCCGTCGCCGAACGGCGCATGCCCTATCTCGGCCTCTGCCTCGGGCACCAGCTCCTCGGCGCGGCGCTGGGCGGCCGGGTCGGCAAGATGCCGGCGGCCGAGGTGGGCGTGCTCGATGTCGAGCTGACCGAGGCGGCCGGAACGGACGCGCTCTTCGCCAAGCTGCCGAACCGGTTCAAGGCGCTGCAATGGCATGGCGCCGAGGTGGCCGAGCCGCCGCCGGGCGCGGTCGTACTCGCCCGCTCGCCGGTTTGCGCGGTGCAGGCCATGCGCGTCGGCGCCAGCGCCTGGGGCATCCAGTACCATGTGGAGCTGACGGCGCGCACGGTGCGCGAGTGGGGCGAGGTGCCGGCCTACGCTTGCGCGCTCGACGACACGATGGGTAAGGGTGCGCTGGCCGCGCTGGAGCGCGCCGCCCTCGGCGAGATGGCGCGCTTCAACGCCGGGGCGAGGGCGCTCTACGACGCCTTCATGGCGGTCGCGCGCGCAGGCAAATAACGACTCCCGACCCCTTTATTGATGGTTCGAGACGGCCGCTGGCGCGGCCTCCTCACCATGAGGTCAGCCGGTCGAGAGACGTTACCCGCCATAGCTTCACCGCCTGGACGGTTGCGGCGACGTCGTGGACGCGCAGGATTTGCACGCCGCGGTCGAGGCCTAGTTGCGCCGCCGCGAGCGAGCCCGGAAGGCGCTCCTTCGGCGGCTCGTTCCGGGACAGCCTGGCGATGAAGCTTTTGCGCGAGGCGCCGAGAAGCACCTGGGCGCCGATTCCCTGATAGAGCGCCAACGCATCCAGGATCTCGAGGTTATGCACCAGCGTCTTGCCGAAGCCGATGCCGGGATCGACGGCGACGCGCTCCGGCCCGATGCCGGCGGCCTTGCAGGCGTCGGCCCGTGCCTCCAGGAAATCGTATATGTCGAGCGGGGCGTCCTCGTAGCGAGGGTCTTGCTGCATCGTTCGCGGCTCGCCCAGCATGTGCATGAGGACGACGCTGGCGTTGGAGCGCGCGACGACCGCCAAGCTGCCGGGGTCGCCGGCGAGCGCGGTCACGTCATTGACGATGCGGGCGCCGGCGGCGAGCGCCTGGGCCATCACGGACGCGCGGCTGGTGTCGATGGAGACGACCGCGCCGCGCTCGGCCAATCCGCGCACCACCGGGAGAACCCGCGCGGCCTCGGCCTCGGGCGCGAGGGTTTCCGAGCCGGGCCGCGTCGATTCGCCGCCGACGTCGAGGATGTCGGCGCCCTCTTCGAGAAGCCGCAGGCCATGGGCCAGCGCGGACGCAGGCTCGGCATGGTCGCCGCCGTCGGAGAAGCTGTCCGGGGTCACGTTCACCACGCCCATGATGAGCGGCCGGCTGGCCGAGAGGCCGGCGAAAGGCGGGCGCGGGCCGCTCAGGATCGCGAGGCGTTCCTCGACCGCGGCTTCGGCGCGGTGCCGGCGAGCCCAACGCGCCAGCGATGCCAAGGACGCGACGGCGCGGCGGATGCGCGCCGGCTCGCGCACCGCGATCTCGCAGGCCATGAAGGCGATGGGACCGCCGGCAAGCGGCCTCGCCTCGCCGGCTTCAATGGCGGAAGCGGCGGCCGGTCCGGAGACGAGGCCGACGGGCCGCAGGTAGAGGCGCGTTCCCGGATCGGTTGGGTCATAGGCCGGCAGGCGGAATGTTGCCAGTCTCTAGTACTCGCTATTTCGGCCCGCATCCTTCGAGACGGCCGCTTCGCGGCCTCCTCAGGATGAGGATTCCTATCAGCGGGAATTAGCTTCCGGGTTGGGGTTCGGGTTCGAGGCCGCCCGGCATCGCGCCGGCGCCGGTGGTGGCGCCGCTGGTCGTGGCGCCGCTGGGGGGCACCGAGGAGCGGGGCTTGGCGGGCTCGCCATCCTCCGGCATCACGCGGATGCGCTCGCCCTTGATCACGGCCATCGCCTCTTCGCCCGAGAGCGTCTCGTATTCAAGGAGCGCTTTCGCCACGGCATGGAGGTCGGCGACCTTCTCGGTCAGGATGGCCCTCGCGGTGGCTTCGCCTTCCTCGACCAGGCGGCGCACCTCCTCGTCGATCAGCTGCGCGGTCGCGTCGGAGACGTTCTTGCGCTGGGTTACCGAGTGGCCGAGGAAGACTTCCTCCTCGTTGTCGTTGTAGCGCAAGGGGCCGAGTTTTTCGCTCATGCCGAATTCCGTCACCATGGAGCGGGCGAGCACGGTCGCGGTGCGCAGGTCGCTGGACGCGCCGCTGTTCAAATGCGTCTCGCCGTAGACGATCTGTTCGGCGAGCCGGCCGCCGAAGCACATGGCGATCTTGCCCTTCATCCACGCCATCGACATGCTGAGCCGGTCGCGCTCGGGCAGGCTCCAGGTCACGCCGAGCGTCCGGCCGCGCGGGATGATCGTCACCTTGTGCAGCGGATCGCAGGCCGCCAGGTTGAGATTGACGATGGCATGACCGGCCTCGTGATAGGCGGTCATCGCCTTCTCCTCCTCGGTCATCACCATCGAGCGGCGCTCGGCGCCCATCATCACCTTGTCCTTGGCGGATTCGAATTCCGACATGGTGACGACGCGCCTGCCGTTGCGCGCGGCCAGAAGCGCCGCCTCGTTCACGAGATTGGCGAGGTCGGCGCCGGAAAAGCCGGGCGTGCCGCGCGCAATGACCCTGGCGTCCACGTCGGGCGCCAGCGGAACCTTGCGCATGTGAACTTTAAGAATCTTTTCCCGGCCCAGGATGTCGGGCGACGGGACCACGACCTGACGGTCGAAGCGGCCGGGGCGCAGCAGCGCCGGATCGAGCACGTCGGGGCGGTTGGTGGCGGCGACGAGGATGACGCCTTCGTTCGATTCGAAGCCGTCCATCTCGACCAGGAGCTGATTGAGGGTCTGTTCGCGCTCGTCATTGCCGCCGCCCAAGCCCGCGCCGCGGTGGCGGCCCACCGCGTCGATTTCGTCGATGAAGATGATGCAGGGCGCGTTCTTCTTGCCCTGCTCGAACATGTCGCGCACGCGGCTGGCGCCGACGCCGACGAACATCTCGACGAAATCCGAGCCGGAGATGGTGAAGAAGGGCACGTTCGCCTCGCCGGCGATGGCGCGCGCGAGCAGCGTCTTGCCGGTGCCGGGCGGGCCCACCAAGAGACAGCCCTTCGGGATCTTGCCGCCCAGGCGCTGGAATTTCTGCGGGTCCTTGAGGTACTCGACGATTTCCTCGAGCTCCTGCTTGGCCTCGTCGATGCCGGCCACGTCGTCGAAGGTGACGCGGCCGGTCTTTTCGGTCAGCAGGCGCGCCCGCGACTTGCCGAAGCCCATGGCCTTGCCGCCGCCCGACTGCATCTGGCGCATGAAGAACACCCAGACGCCGATCAGCAGCAGCATCGGGAACCAGTTGATGAGGATGCCGAGCAGCGGATGCAGGGATTCGCTCAATGGCGCCGCCGTGATGTTGACGCCGCGCTCGGTCAGCTTGGCGACCAGCTGCGGGTCATCCGGGGCGTAAGACGTGAAGGCGCGCCCGTCGGCGAGAGTGCCGCCGATGTTCGGGCCCTGGATCGTGACGCTGGCGACCCGGCCGTCCTCGACCTCGCGCAGGAAGTCGGAATAGGCCAACTGCGTCTGCGGGCCGGTGCCGGACGTGCCCCCGAACAGGTTGAAGAGCGCGATCAGCAGCAGCGCGATGACGATCCAAACGGCGAAGTTCTTGGCGAAATTCAAAGCAACACCGCCTTTCCCGCGGAGCCTTCCCGGCCCAACCATACTCCATAGATAGTGTTGCGCCGGCCTTAAACAACTGTAAAGCGCTGGCCGGCCAAGGCAAAGCCCGGCGTGAACGCGATCGTGACCGGGAGCGCCGCCTCGCCCTGGCGAAAGTACCCCAAATGCGGCACCGCCACGACACCGGCCGCATCGAAGACCGCCGGCAGATGGGCGCGCGCCGGCCTTGGAATGGCGGCTTGGCGCAAGCGCGGATCGGCCCGTACCGCCTCGGCCCAGCCCTGGTCGCCGAGCGCGCCTACGAGAGCGCCCACGGCGAGGGCGCGGCGGCCGCGGATTTCCACGCGGAACCTGCCGTCCCACGCAACCATGCCCGCCCGAGGCAGCCGAACCGGCGGCGCCGACCGCTCCCGGCAGATCAGCAAGGCCCCATCCCATGGCAGGATGCGGCAGCCGGCGAGAGTGCGTCCGCCGCCGAGACCCGCTTGAAGCGCACCGTAAAGGCGCTCCAGCCGCTCCGTGCGCGGCGGGAAGGTGCTGGCGCCGGCCACGGCCAAACATCGCGCCAGGGCGCGGGTGCCAAGGTCCGGCGCCGCCGCCATCAGCAACGCGCGGTCGAGAACGACGTAGCCGGCGGCATGAACGGCGGCCGCGCGCGCCAGCAATTCGGCGACGGCATCGTCGGCCAAGCCGCGCGCCCGGCCCAGAAGACGGGCCGCGCCGGCGAGGCGCGCCGCCGTTAAGCCCTCGCGCGCGAGCGCCGGCATCAGCGCCCGCATCCGCACGCGGGCATAAGCCGGATCGCGGTTGGAGGGATCCTCGATCCAGGGCTGGCGGAAGTGCCGGAGGGTCGCGGTCAATCGGGCCTTGGGGATGCCTAGCAATGGCCGCAGCAGTCGCGCTCCGCGCTCGGGCCCCGGGACCGCGCCGATCGCCGCCATGGCGGCGAGGCCGTCGGGACCGCTGCCACGGCCCAGGCGAAGCAGCACGGTCTCGGCCTGATCTTCAAGATGATGGGCAAACAGAAGATGGAGGATGCCGGCCTTGGCGCAAGCCCCGGCCAACAGGCCATGGCGCGCGGCGCGGGCATCGGCCTGGCGGGCCCGGCGCGAGGGGTCGCGCCAGCGGAGCGTGCGGTGCCCGATGCCGCGGCCTCCAAGCCAGCTTCGGACGCGACGCGCTTCGGACGCGGAGTCGGGCCGCAGGCCATGATCCACCGTCAGCCCGAGAATTTTCCCGCCCCGGCGCCTGGCCCAGCTATCGGCGAGGAGGGCCAGCGCCATGCTGTCGGCGCCACCCGATACCGCCACCGCCAGCAAGGGCCGCGCCTCGAACGGTCCCAGGGCATCCAAGAGTCGGCCGAACTCGCCGGCCGACAAAGGAGCGGAGCCGGACTTACGGGCAGCCGTTGGCCTGGCGCTCGCGCGAGGCGCGCTCTTGGACATTCGGGGGTGCCGTCGGGAACTGCTGGGCGAGCTCGCGAAGGCTCTTGCACGCATCGGCGGTCTGGCCGAGCTGGGCCAGCGACATGCCGAGCTTCAAGAGGTTGTCCGGCGCCTTGCTGCTCTTGGGGAAGCGCTGATAGCCGTCGGCGAAGGTCACCGCCGCATCGGAATAATTGCCGCGCACGTAGTAGGTCTCGCCCAGCCAATAGAGCGCGTTGCCGGCGAGCTTGTCGTCCGGGTTCTGAACCACGAAGGCGCGAAGCGCCACCTCGGCGTCGTCGTAAGCCCCCTGCCTAAGGAGGCCGAAGGCGAAATTGTACTGCTCCTCGGGCGAACCGGCCGGAAGCTCGACCACGCCGCCCGAAAGCGACGAGCTTTGCGTCGAGGCCGGAGCGGCGGCACCCGATTGCGTCGCCTGGAACTGGTCTTGCGTGAGGGTGCCGAGGCTTTGCGCCGGGGCGGGCGGCGGGGGTTCGGCGGTGCCGGCACCGACGGCGCCGATGATGTCCGGGTCGCCGAGCGTGCCGGCTTGCGAGCCGATCGCGGTTGCCGGCGCCAGGCCCGGCTGGAGGCCGACCAGCCCACCCGTTTGGCCCTGGCCCTGCTCGAGCGCCTGGAGGCGGAATTCGAAATCGGCCGTCAATTTGTCCAGGCGCTGGGCGATCCGTTGAACCTCGAAGGTCAGCTCCTCGATCTTGCCGGTCAGGCCGCGCTGCTGGCCGTCGAGTTCCTGGATGCGGACCTCCTGGCTGGCGAGGCTGCCCGACGAAGGCGTGCCGCCGGCGGCCGGCACACCGCCGGCATAGACCTGGTTCTGGAGGTCATAGACATCCTGCTGGAGGCGCTCGATCTGGCCGCGCATCTGCTCGACATCGGCGTCCTGCGCCAAAGCCGGCGGAGCGCTTGGGACCGCGGCGACACCGAGGCCCGAGAACAAGATGGCGGCTAGCAACAGCCGCGGCCGGCGGTTCGACATGGCGAGGCTCCCGCTTGATCCAGCCTGGAGGATGGCCCCGATTGTGGGCGAAATTATGGCGCCCTCCGGCGGCGGCCGGCCGGTCTGGACAACTTAGATGGGGGGCGGCCTCCAAGCAGGAAGCCGCCCCGGCCCCAAAAAGCTAGTTGACGACCGAGACCGCGCGGCGGTTCTGCGCCCAGGCCGACTCATCCGAGCCCAGCATCTCCGGCCGTTCCTTGCCGTAAGAGATGGTCTGCAGCCGGTTCGGATCGACGCCCAGCGCCACCAGGTAGTTGGTGACGGCGTTGGCGCGCCGCTCGCCCAGCGCCAGGTTGTACTCGCGCGTGCCGCGCTCGTCGCAATGGCCCTCGACCGAGAGGGTCACGGCCGGAAACTGCTGCATCCAGGCCGCCTGCTTTTCGAGCTGCGCCTGCGCCTCTGGCGTCAGGTCGTACTGGTCATAGCCGAAGAAGACCCGATCGCCGACATTGATGACGAAGTCTTCGCTGGAACCCGGCGTAACCTGGCCCGTCTCCGTCGTCGCGGCGGTCGTGGTGGTACCGCCGGTATCGGCGGTTGCCGCGACTTCCGGATCCGACGAACACGCCGCCAGCAACAGGCCCACGGCAAACAGGGTGGCCGAGATGGGCGCGGAAATGAAACGCATGATCGGTATCCTCTCGTTCTTTTCGGTTGTTTGGGAGATGCCTCTAAAACCCCTTGAATGTCGTCTTTAGAGCGAGGAGCGACTATACGAACCCTGCTTCAGGGAATCAAGGGCGACCAGGCCGGATCGGAGGCATCGAGCGGCGTGATCACCTCGCGTTCGTTGTAGCCGGTGAGATCGATCGTATAGACCCGGGTGGCGCCCCCGCCCGAGGCCTGGCGGAAAAACGACAGCACCCGGCCATTGGGGGCCCAGGTCGGGCCCTCGACCAGGTAGCCCTCGGTGAGCAGGCGCTCGCCGCTGCCGTCCGGGCGCATGACGCCGATGTAGAATTGCCCGTCGGCCATGCGCGTGAAGGCGATGAGATCGCCGCGCGGCGACCACACGGGCGTGCCGTAGCGGCCCTTGCCGAAGCTCACGCGGGTCACCCCGGAACCGTTGGCGTTCATGACATAGAGCTGCTGCGAGCCGCCGCGGTCGGAATTGAAGGCGACCATCTTGCCGTCCGGCGAATAGCTGGGCGAGGTATCGATCGACGGGTCGTTGGTGAGCCGCGTCTGTTTGCGCGTGCGCAAATCCATCGAGTAGATGTCGGAATTGCCATTGTGCGCCATGCTCATGATCACGCGGTTGCCGTCGGGCGAGAATCGCGGCGCGAAGGTCATGCCGGGAAAATCGCCGAGCACTTCCTGCTGCCCGGTGTCGATGTTGAAGAGATAGACGCGCGGACGCTTCCCGTAATAGGAAAGATAAGTGATCTCCTGCGTGCTCGGAGAGAAGCGCGGCGTCAGCACGAGATTGCGGCCATCGGTCAGGTAGCGGTGATTTTCGCCATCCTGATCCATGATGGCGAGGCGTTTGACGCGCTTGTCCTTCGGTCCCGATTCGGCGATGTAGACGATGCGGGAATCGAAATAGCCTTCCTCGCCGGTGAGACGTTTGTAGATGGCGTCGGCGACGATGTGGGCGACGCGGCGCCAGTTGTCGGGCGTGGTGAAATAGGCGAGCCCCGCCATCTGCTGGCCGGCATAGACGTCCCACAGGCGGAACTCCACCTTGAGGCGCCCGTCGGCTTGGCGCTCGGCCTTGCCGCCGATGAGCGCCTGGGCATTGATGACGCGCCAATCGCCGAAGCGTGGGGCGGCCTGGAGCGATTCCGGCGTCTGGATGAAGGCCCTGGAATCGATCGGGCTGAACAGGCCCGATCGCTCGAGGTCGGCGGCCACCACGCGCGCCACCTCGCGGCCGACCTCGATGTCCGGCGCCACCGCGCCCCAGAAATCGGTGACGGCGATGGGCATGGGTTCGACGTTGCCGCTCGTGATGTCGATGCGCAGCTCCGCCGCCGCCGGACTGGCCAACAGCAGAAGAACCGCCGTCAGCGCGCCCCAGGCGCGCGTGGCGGCCTCGCCCTTCGAGACGCCGCCCTTCGGGCGGCTCCTCAGGGTGAGGCAGCTCGAAATTGCGATTGCCCCGAACCCGAACCGGATTGGATGTGTCATAGGCCTAACATCTCCCTTGCGTTAAAGACCAACGTCATTTGTTTCCAGGCCGCGTAAGGCTTGGTCGGCGGCATGCGCAGCGGGCTGCATTTCATGACGGCCCTGAGCGCGCTTTCGGCGAAGATGCGCCAATTGGGGTCCGCGGCGGCCGTCGCGGGATCGACCTGGGCGCGATTGACGCTGCCGTCGGGGTTCAACTGCACATTGACCTCGGCCACGAAGTCCTCGATGCCGCGCATGCCGGGATCGACGTACCAACACCCCGCCACCTGCTGGCGGATGATGTCGATCTCGCTCGCCGAAAGCGGATTGCCGACGAGGCTCGGGCTTTCGGGCGTCGGCTCGGGCGCCTCTTCCGGCGAAGCGGCCGAGGCCTGCTGCTTCAGCTTCTCGACGTTCTTCAGCACCGAGGTGAAGTCGCTCTCGACCGGTTCGGGCGTCTCTTCCTCCGGCGGCGGCGGGTCCGGCTCGGCCTTCTTGGGCGGCTTGGGCTTCTTGGCCGGTACGATCTTCGGTTCTTCCGTCGGCTTCGGGGGCGCCAGCAGCGCCGTCTCCGAGGGCGGCGGCGGCACCGGATCGGGCACCGGATCGGGCTCGGGAATCACGACCGGCTCGGGCTCGGGAATCAGGACCGGTTCGGGCAGGGGTTCGGGTTCCGGCACCACGACAGGCTCGGGTTCCGGCTCGGGCTCGGGCTCCGGCTCGGGTTCCGGCAGCACGACCGGTTCTGGTTCGGGCTCGGGCTCCGGTTCCACCGGCAAGGGCGGCGGCGGGGGCGGCGGGGGCTGGACCTTGGCCTCCTCCGGTTCCGCCGGTTTCGGGGGTTCCGGCTTTCGCGGCAGGGGTTCCGCCTTCTCGGGCGCGGTCGTAAGTTCGGCCAGCGTCACGAGCCGGACCGGAATCGCGTACTGGATTTCCTCGACGTCGTACCACGAGGGCAGGCCGACGATGACGAGGAGGACGATCGTCACATGCAGCAAGGCCGACAGGATAGCGCCGCGCGTCATCGATCAGGACTCGTCAGGCAATAGGTGAATCGATCCGAGCCGAGGGGGGGCCAAGTAAATCCGTCATCGCCGGGCTTGACCCGGCGATCCATCGGAGTCGCACGCGAGATGTCGCACCCGATGGCAATGACGTTCGGCGCGATCCCTCCGGCGACGTCGCCGGCTTGCACCATGGATCGCCGGGTCGAGCCCGGCGACGACAAACGGGGGGCGGCGCGGGCAACAACGTGAATCGAAGAGAATAGGATTTTCATCACTCGCTGCCTGACAAACCCTTACTCGCTACCTTCGGTTTCGGGAGCCGGAACGGGCGTACCCGTTTCCGGCAGTTCGGCGATCAAGGCCACCTCGGTGAAGCCGGCGCTGGTGAGGCGGCCCATGACTTCCATGACGCGGCCATAGGCGATGTCGCGGTCGCCGCGCACGAAGACGCGCGTGTCGGTCTTGTTCCGGGTGATGGCCATGAGGCGCGGGGCCAGGCTTTCGAGATCGACCGGCGTCTCCTGCAGGAAGATCCGGCCCTCGGGATCGATGGTGACGACGAGGGGCTCGACCGGATTGTGCAGCGCCTCGGCCTGGGTCTTCGGGAGATTGACCGGGATGCCGACGGTGAGGAGCGGCGCCGTCACCATGAAGACGATGAGCAGCACCAGCATGACGTCGACGAAGGGCGTCACGTTGATGTCGCTCATCGGCTTAAAGCCGCCGCGGCGCCAGCGCCGCCGATGCGCGGATTTCGCGGCGGTCAGGGAGACGGCCATGTCAGTGGCGCTCCTCGAGCTGGCGCGACAGGATGGCGCCGAACTCGCCGGCGAAGGCGTCGAGCCGGTTGCCGTAGCGCCCGATTTCGCCCGAGAGCTTGTTGTAGGCGAGCACCGCCGGGATCGCCGCCACCAGGCCGAGCGCGGTCGCGAACAATGCCTCGGCGATGCCCGGCGCCACGACCGCGAGGCTGGTGTTCTTCGAGGCCGCGATCGAAGCGAAGCTGTTCATGATGCCCCATACCGTACCGAAGAGGCCGATGAACGGCGCCGAGGAGCCGACCGAGGCGAGATAGATCATGTGGCGCTCGAGGCTTTCCATCTCTCGCCCGAGCGTGATGTCCATGACCCGCTCGATGCGGTCCTGAAGGTTGGCGCGAAGCTGGTCGCTGCCCAAGAGGCCCTTCGCCGCCGAGCGGCGCCATTCGCGCATGGCGGCCACGAACACCGAGGTCATCGGGTCGGGCGGCCGATTGGCGATACGGTCGAACAGCTCTTCCAAGGAGCCGCCCGACCAAAACGATTCCTCGAACTGGCGGGCCTGCGAACGCAAACGGCGCAGGCGGATCCATTTTTCGAAGATGATCGTCCAGGTCCAGAACGAGGCCGCCACCAACAGCACGATGACGGTCTTCACCACCCAGTCGGCCGACAGGAACAGCCCCCAGATGGAGAAATCCATCGCCTCCACCGAACCGGCCAGGACGGTGCCGGATATTTCCGTTTCCATGTTCGTCGATTACTCCGTTGCTTCCACGTAAGGCTCGAGCGCCGCCCGCGCCCGGCCATCGAGGCAAGGCCAAGCGCTATCCAATCGAGTGGACCGCGCCCCCCTCACCCAGCTTCGGGTAAGCGCGGGCAAGCACGCCCGCGCCAACCCTTCGCAACCCTCTCCCCCCGATCCTACGGGAGTCACACATTTTGAGCCAGGCTCCAGCCGTGTTTTATAGAATCGAACTGTGTGAGACCGTAGTGCATGGTTTTTGGTCCGGCCGGTTTGTAACCGCCGCCGACGTAACCGGACCATCCACCAAGGCGGCCGATCACCCAGGCGACGCGGGCGAGAGTCCCAGTCGGATGGGGATTTTTCTGTTTCTCGGTTTTCCCTTCAAGCTTTCGGACCAAGGCCTCGATCAGCGGTTCGTCCTCGATCTGGAAAGCATCGGCGAGCTTTTGCGCGGTGGCGCCGTCGCGGGCATGAACCAATTGCATCACCCGAACCGCCGCGATCAACGCCGCGGTTGCCAGTTTGGCCAGGGTTGCAACGTCGACGATCTGGCTCTCCTCGATGGCGAATCCTTGACCCTTGAGGGTTCGGAACACCTGCTCGATGGTCCAACGCCGCCGGTACCAACCGACGATGCGATGGGCGTCGGTAACGCTGGTCACGCGATGGGTGGTGAGCAAGCACCAGTGCACCGGCTGCTCCCCACGCGGCGGATCGAGCTCGCGCACATCGACGACATCAAGCGCGATCTGGGGCGGCAGCGTCTGATCGGCTCCGTTGCGCGGGCGTTCGATCGACACCGTGCCGAAACCAAGGGCAACCAAGGCCTTGCGGGCAGGATGGCCGCCCTTCGCCGGCACGTCGACCGTATAACGAGCGCGCTCGGCAAGCGCGGCGGCAAACCCGAACAGACGCCCGCCACCGGTCAGCGCGCGATCCTGCGCCGCCCGGGTCAGCAGATGCACGTTCGTCGGACGACGGGCAAATTCCTCGTAAATATCGCTCTCCCGGTCGGCGACGACCGTGATCTCCAGCGCCTCGGCCAGAACACGGCCCGCCGTCTCGACCCCGTCGAGCCAGCGCCGCGATTCTTTCTCGGTTATTGGCCGAGATCGGCGATGCGTCTTGGAGCGCTGCGTGCGATTGAGCACCGTGGCCCCGGCAAGCCCGATTATGCCCCCGGTCTGCGCGTCGAGCGTCACCTGCGGATGGAGAAAAAAGCCGATATCGAGCCCGTTGCCGACGGTCCCAAAACCACGCTTGCTTTCGACATGGCCGGAAAAGTTCAACTCGGTCGTATCCTGAATGACCAAAACGTGCCGACCGCCGACCCGCGACCCCGTCGCCAGGCCCGCTTCGGCCAGCATCTCTTCCTTGGTCACGCCCGAATTGCGCAGAAACCGGCCGAACCGTACTTCGCCCGCGCGATCGCCGCCCAGCTTGCGCAAGCACGTCGTCTGCTTTCCGACCAACGCGGCCAGAAAATCGGCCCCCCTTTTTTGAGCCGTTCGTCGCCGAACGACCCCAAAATAGCCTGTTCCATCGCCCATCCTCCACCGATGTTCACCATCAGAGAGAATCATGTCTTCAATCCCGAACCAAGAAAATTTGAAATGTGTGCATGCCGTAGC
>VFKA01000006.1 GCA_009885795.1 Rhodospirillales bacterium
GCATTCCGAAGAAGACATGCCCAGCCAATCCAAGCGGACGGCTCTCGCGGCTCTCGTCATTGCGCTGGCAACGGCGGTCGGGGTCGCTTGGTATCTCACCCGTCCGCCGGAAGAGACGCCGGCTGGCGGTGGAGCCAAGGACGCCGCGATTCCAGTCGAGGCCGTCACCCTCGCGCCTGAGCGCCTGGAGCGGACCATCCCCACCGTCGGCAGCCTGCGTTCGAACGAATCCGTGGTGGTTAGCACCGAGATCGCCGGGCGCATCGAGGCGATCCCGGTGGAAGAGGGCCAAAGCATCGCCAAGGGCACGCTGATCGTCAGCCTCGACCAGGACGTCTACCGCGCCGAGCTGGCACAGATCGAGGCAAGGCTCGCGCTCAGCCAGACCAACCACAAGCGGGCGACGGAGCTTCTGCAACGCGGCGCCGGCACGGAGCGGGCGCGCGACGAGGCGGTGGCAGCCTTGCGGGCCGACGAGGCGTCGGTGACGCTGGCGCGGGCGCGGCTGGCCAAGACCCGCATCGTGGCCCCCTTCGAAGGCGTGCTCGGGCTGCGGCGGATGAGCGCCGGCCAGTACGTGGATGCCGGCGATCCCATCATCAATCTCGAATCGATCGACCCGCTGAAGGCGGATTTCCGCCTGCCGGAGATCGATTTTTCGAAGGTGGCCGTCGGCCGGAGCGTGGCCTTGACCATCGACGCCTTCGCCGGCGAGGTCTTCCACGGCGAAGTCTACGCCATCGATCCCTTGATCGACGTCGAGGGTCGCGCCATCGTCGTGCGCGCGCGCGTGCCCAACGCCGACCGCCGCCTGCGCCCGGGCCTCTTCGCCCGCGTCGATCTCGTCTACGAAGTACGCGAGAACGCCATCCTGGTGCCCGAGCAGGCGCTGGTGCCGCGGGGCGAGCGCAACTTCGTCTTTCGCGTCGTCGAGGGCAAGGCGATGCTGACCGAGGTCAAAACCGGCGAACGCAAGGGCGCGCGGGTCGAAATCGTCGAGGGGCTTACGCCCGGCGACCAGGTGGTGACCGCCGGGCAGATGAAACTGGAAGATGGCAAGGCCGTCACGGTACTGCCGCCCGGCGGAGGCTGAGGCAGGAAGCCGATGGTCGTATCCGAATTCTGCATCCGCCGGCCCGTCTTTGCCACCGTCATCAATCTGGCGGTGCTGCTGGTCGGGCTCATCGCTTACCAGCGCCTCACCGTGCGCGAATACCCGAACATCGACGAGCCCGTCGTCAACGTCCGCACCGATTATCGCGGCGCCAGCGCCGAGATCATCGAATCGCAGGTCACCAAACCGCTCGAGGAGGTGCTGTCCGGCATCGAGGGCATCGAGCTCTTGACCTCTATCAGCCGCGCCGAGGAAAGCCAGATCACCCTGCGTTTTCGTCTCGACCGCGACGCCGACGCGGCGGCCAACGACGTGCGCGACCGCGTCGGGCGCTCGCTCGGGCGCCTGCCGAACGACATCGACACGCCGACCGTCGCCAAGGTCGAGGCCGACGCCCAGCCCATCATCTTTCTCGCCTTCTCGAGCGACCGCCACAGCCAGCTCGAGGTCACCGATTTCGCCGACCGGGTGGTGAAGGATCGCCTGCAGGTCCTCTCCGGCGTCGCCGACGTGCGCATCTTCGGCGAGCGGCGCTATGCCATGCGCATCTGGCTCGACCGCGCCCGCCTCTCGGCCTATCGCCTGACGCCGCAGGACATCGAGGACGCGCTTCGCCGGCAGAATGTCGAGGTGCCGTCGGGGCGGATCGAAAGCACCGATCGCGAATTCACCGTGGTGACCGAGACCGATCTCCAGACCCCCGAGCAGTTCGAGAACATCGTGTTGCGCGAATCCGACGGCTACATGGTGCGCCTCAAGGACATCGGCCGGGCCGAGATCGCCGCCGCCGACGATCGCGTCATCACCCGCTTCAACGGCCAGAGCGCGGTGTCGCTGGGCGTGGTGAAGCAATCGACCGCCAACCCGCTCGAGGTCTCGACCGCGGTCGGGGCCGCGCTGCCGGGAATCGAAGCCAGCCTGCCCGATGGCATGCGCGTCGAGATCGCCAACGACACCTCGATCTTCATCGAGCGGTCGATCGAGGAAGTTTTTCGCACTATCGCCGAGGCGGTCGCGCTGGTCGTCGCCGTCATTTTCGTGTTCTTGCGCTCGGCGCGGGCGACGCTCATTCCCCTGGTGACGATCCCGGTGTCGCTCATCGGCTGCGCCGCGCTCGTCTATGCCATGGGCTTCTCGATCAATACGCTGACGCTCTTGGCCGTCGTTCTTGCCATCGGCCTCGTGGTCGACGACGCCATCGTGGTGCTGGAGAACACCTTCCGTCATATCGAGGCGGGGATGCGCCCCGTCGCGGCCGCGGTGAAGAGCATCCGCGAGATTGGCTTCGCCGTCGTCGCCATGACCCTGACACTCGCCGCCGTCTTCGCGCCCATCGGGTTCGCCACCGGGCGCACCGGCCAGCTCTTCGCCGAGTTCGCCCTGACGCTCGCCGGCTCGGTCCTCATCTCCGGCTTCGTGGCGTTGACGCTCTCGCCCATGATGTGCTCGCGCATGTTGAAGCACAGCGCCCATCACAATGCCGTCTACAATGCCATCGAGCGCCTGATCGATGCGATGGTCCTAGGATACCGGCGAAGCCTGGGCGGCGTTCTCGCGATCTGGCCGGCCGTGCTCATGCTGGTGCCGGTGGTGGCGCTCGCCGGCTACGCGCTTTTCGCCGATCTCGACCGCGAATTGGCGCCGCTCGAGGATCGCGGATTCATTACCGTCAGGGGGATCGCGCCGGACGGCGCGACCATCGGCTATAGCGACGAATATCTTCGCCAAGTCGAAGCCATCTTCGAAACGGTGCCGGAAAAGGCGCGCTATCTCATCGTCGCCGGTTCCCCCACCGTATCGGAATCGATCGGTTTCCTGCGCTTCGAGGATTGGGCGGAACGCGAGCGCAAATCCTATGACATCGCCGCCGCGCTCAAGCCTCGACTGTTCGGGGTAACGGGGCTGATGGTGTCCGCGCGCAATCCCCAATCGCTCGGGCAGAGCGTACGCGCGACGCCGGTGCAGATGGTCCTGCAAACCTCGGGGACCTTCGAGGAGTTGGACGCGCTCGTCGCGCGCGTGATCGCCGAGGCGAAGTCCAACCCCGGCCTCGAGGCCTTCGATACCGATCTCAAGCTCAACCTGCCCGAGATCAAGGTCGACGTCGATCGCGACAAGGCGGCCGATCTCGGCGTTGGGATCGAGGCGATCGGCCGGACGCTCGAAACCATGTTGGGGGGGCGCCAGGTGACGCGCTTCAAGCAGCGCGGCGAGCAATATGACGTCATCGTGCGCGTTGCCGATGTCGAGCGGGCCAACCCGCGCGACGTAACGGCGATCTATGTTCGCGGTTCCGATGACACGATGGTCCCGCTCTCGAACTTGGTCAGTGTCGCCGAAGGCGTGGCGCCGAAGGAGCTCAACCACTTCAACAAGCTGCGCGCGGTGACGCTCGCCGCCAATCTGGCCGCCGGCTACACGCTTGGCGAGGCGCTCGACTATCTCGAGGAAACGGTCGGGCGCGTCGCCACCGACGCGGTCCAGATCGATTACAACGGCGTCAGCCGGGAGTTCAAGCGTTCGAGCGCCACGCTCTATGTCACCTTCCTGTTGGCGCTCGCGTTCATCTACCTGGTCCTGGCGGCGCAGTTCGAGAGCTTCATCGATCCCTTCGCCATCATGCTCACGGTCCCGCTGGCCATGACCGGGGCGCTCGCCGCGCTCCTTCTCGCCGGCGGCACGCTCAACGTCTACAGCCAGATCGGCCTCGTGACGCTGGTCGGGCTCATCACCAAGCACGGCATCCTGATCGTCGCCTTCGCCAACCAGCTTCGCGCCGATGGCCGACACGCGCGCGACGCGGTGATGGAAGCGGCGGTCTTGCGCCTGCGCCCCATTCTCATGACCACGGGGGCGATGGTGCTGGGCGCCGTGCCGCTGGCGCTCGCGACCGGCGCCGGCGCCGAAAGCCGCCGGCAGATCGGCTGGGTCATCGTCGGCGGCATGCTGTTCGGCACGCTGCTGACGCTCTATGTCGTTCCGGCGGCCTATGTCCTCTTGGCCAAGTTCAAGCTATCGGAACCGGCGGTCGCTCCGGCGGCATAGCGGAAGGCCGATTATCCGGCCGGGTCGCAAGGGGCCTTCATGCGAACGAGACCCCAGCCGAAGACCGGATCGCGGCCGGGTTCGCCGAGATCGACGGCCAATCCTCTCAGCCGCGCCTCGATTTGTTCGAGACCCGCGCCGGAATCGTCAAGCAGCGCCGAGGCCGCGGCCGCGGTGACAAAGGGCGCCGCGAACGAGCTGCCGGAATAGAACCCGCCGCCCTCGCCGGCCGCCGCCGCCCATACGCTGACCCCCGGCGCCGCGAAATCGACATAGGCGCCCTGGTTGGACATCTCATAGGGATTCTTTTCCCGATCGATGGCGGTGACCGCGATCACGCCCTCATAGGCCGCCGGAAATGCCGGCGGCGCCTCCGGACCCTCGTTGCCCGCCGCCGCGATCAACACCATGCCGCGTTTGGTCGCGGTCGATATGGCAAGCCGCAGAAGCTTGTTGTCGCCGCCCGACAGGCTCAAATTGACGAGTCTGATATCGCGCGACAAAAGCCAATCGAGCGCCTCGGCGATCGAAACGACCGAGGCGATGGGCGCTCCGGTATCGTCGCGCTCGAAGATCGCGGCGGCGCTGAGCTCGGCCCCTGGCAACAGGCCGGTGGGGCCGCCCGAGAGCGCGCCAGGCGTGGCGCCGCCCACCAGGATGGTCGCGATCGCCGTGCCGTGGTCGCTCGCCGCCGTCTTGGCCCCGCCGGCCAGGAAGACCTTCTGGACGATGGCGGCATCGGCAAGGGCCGCGTTGGACTTGTCGATCCCGGAATCGATGATTCCCATGCGGACCCCGGCGCCGCACGCGCCGCCGACTTCTCCCCAACCGGTAAGACCGCGGGCATAATCCGGCGCCGGAATGGCGGCCATGCCTTGCGGCAGATAGGGCGCATAGACGCTGTGCACGTCGGTGACGATGTCGGGAAAGGCGGCGGCCAACTGCGTGCGCGCCGTCGGCGCATCCGTGTTCTCGGGCAGCTGAAGCCGGGTGACGGTGATCCCGAGCGAGGGCAACACGCGTTCGGCAACGATCCGGTAGCCCATCTGGCGCACGGCCGCGGCAAACTGGTCATCGCCGTTGGCGACGACCATCTCGTTGGCGATGAAGCGGTCGTTGCTGGCGTTGGCCGATGCACTGGAACTCTCGGCCGACGCGGTCGTCACGGCCGGCGCGGGCGATGCTTCGCTGTCATCGGCATCCTCGTCGCTCGAATCGTCGGCGCTTTCGCCGCTCGAATCGTCGGCGCCTTCGCCGCTCGAATCATCGCTGCCTGAATCCGAACCGCTGCTGCCGTCGGAACCGCTGCCGCCATCGGAACCGCTGCCGCCATCATCGCCGCCACCGGTATCGCCGCCGCTATCATCGCCGCCGCCATCGGTGCCACCCTCGCTGGCCGAAGCCCAATCATCGTCGACGACGTACGACAGCATCGAATCCTCGGGAACATAAGGCGCCACCGCGATTCCCGCGGCGCCGAGCGCGATCGCGGCCACCGAGCCGCGCAGCAGGGCCGACAGCGACGGCTTCGCCAGGCCGGCCATCCGACGCTTCGGGCGCCGCGCCGGAGTCATCGTCCCACCGGCAGAGTCAGGAGTTGCCAGCCGCCATCCGCCGAGCGGCAGGCAAGGCCGGTTTCAACCGATGCATCCGTACCCTGTCGGGCTTCATGCCTGAACTCGCGGCACAGCCGCAGCGTCGCTGTCGCCACCTCGCCAAGGACAATCACCGTTCCCTCGGCGCCGCTCGCCTCATGCCGGTACTCGACGCGCGCGCCGGCCGCACCCTCCTCGAGAGCGCGCGACAGAGCGCCGAAATAGGCCGCTTCGGCCGCTCCGCCCACGCTGGCGCCGGCCAGCCTCAGGCCATCATCCTCGCCCGGCCGGTTCAACAACTGGCCGCCGCCGACGCCGATAAGCAGGAAAACGAAACACGCGGCCGCCGACAACGCCAGGCGCCGCAAATCCGGACGCCACCCTTGCCGGGCGCGGCGTTGCAATGGCACCACATTGGCGCCCTCGCCGCCGGCCAGCAGCGCCGCGAGGCGCGCCGGCGCCGGGCCCAAGGCAACGTCGGAAAACGCCTCGCGCACATGGATGGCGCTGCGGCGCATCATGTCCGCCTTTGCCTGCAGATTGGAGTCGGCCGCGATCCGCGCCGCCACCGTCGCCGCGCGCATGGCATCGAGCTCGCCATCGACATAGGCAACCAGCAAGGCGTCATCGAAATCGCCGTTCGAATTCGTTACCATGATCCTTCTCCTCTCGGGCCGGAGCCCGCCACACTCGTCACGCGCGATGAATCTTTTTCTTCGTTAAGAACCCTGCCGACGGCCAATCTCGCCCGCGCCAGGCGGCTCATGACCGTGCCGATCGGCACATCGAGTATCTTCGCGGCCTCCTTGTAGGAGGCTCCTTCCACCGTCACCAGCATCAGCACCGAGCGCTGGTCCTCGGGCAAATTCGCCACGATCCGGCGCACCGCCGCCAACGCCAGACGGTTTTCCACTTCGGCCGAAAGATCGCCGCCCGGCACCGCCGCCAGGACATTGTCGTCGACCGCCATCTCGCGATGCCGGCCGGCGCGGCAGTGATCGAACCATAGGTTTTGCACGATCCGGTACATCCAGCTATCGAGCTTCGTACCGGGTTGCCATTGGTGCGAGCGTGACAGTGCGCGCTCGCAGGCATGCTGGACCAGATCGTCGCCGTCATCCACCGATCCGGTCAGGCCATAGGCGAAACGGCGAAGCCGGGGCACCAGCGCTACCAGGTCTCTTTGAAAAGCTTCGTTCAAGCCGCCTGCCTCCCGACCCAACCTGATAACGAACTCGGACACCAACTTATTCCCCGCCAATAGATCGCGGGTTGAATAAATTAAACCCAGTAAATACAAATAGTTAACGACGCAACCGCACGCTGGTCGGCGGTCATCCGGGTCGATTACGCTCTAAATGGTGTCCGCGCGGCGGTAAATGAAGCCCTGGGCCTTGTAGGCGCCGCCGAAGGCGCCGGCGTCGCTGTTCCAGAACCGGATCTCGGTCCAGCGGTTGCCGGGCGATACGTCGATGGCCGTCATGTCGCGATAGACCCGGCGCCGGGTCTCCGGGTCGCTGCCCCAATTGGCGTGGGTGATACGAATCCGGCGCGGGCCGTCGATGGCGGTAACCACGGCGAGATGGCCCAGCCTCAGCTTTTTGCTCCGGGCCAAGACCAGAACCGAACCCGGCAACGGGTGGCTGCCCCGCTGGTAGCGGCCGGCGGCGCTTGCCCACCAGGTCCAGGCATCGCCACGGATTTCGATGCCGGAAACTTCCCGCGCGTAGGGTACGCATTGTTGTGGAGCCGGTGAAACCAGGGCCGCCTGGTCCGGCGCGGGCTCCGGCTCCGGCAGGCTCGCCGCGCAGCCGCCGAGCCCGCCCAGGAAAATCGCCGCCAGAACCGCCGTTCCCAGCCGCATGAATACCCCGAATCGATGCGACTCTTGATGCCGCGCTTCGGCGGCCCCGGTCAAGGGGTCAGTTGGCGGCGATCAGGCGTAGGTGATTGACCAGGTCGAGCGACACCTCGCCATCGACGGCAAGGCCGGCATCCGATTGATAGCGCCGGATAGACCTACTGGTATGCGCGCCGGCGACGCCGTCGACGGAACCGACTTCATAGCCCCGCGCCGCCAGCTCCTCCTGTACGGCGATGGTGTAGGCGGCCATAAGATCCCCGGCCAAGGGGGCCTCGTCCGCTATGTCTTCGCCGGCCGGCCAGGACAGCATCTCCGGCTCGTCCCCGAGGCCCGCCAAGGCCTCGGTCGACGGCTCCCAGTCCGGATCGCCGTTGCGCACGCTTGGCGCCGCGTACTGTAGATGGTCGAGCAGTTCGCGTGTTGGCTGGCCGTCGGCCGGCAAACCGGCATCCGCCTGATAGTCGCGGATGGCGGCGCGTGTGCCGGCGCCGGCCACGCCATCCGCCGGTCCCGGGTCATAGCCATGCACGGCAAGCTGCCATTGCAGGTCCATGATCGTGGCCCGGTCGAGCCGGCCGCTCGACTGGGCGAGTCGGCCATGCGCGGGTTCGAATGGCGCGGGACCGGCCGGCGGTTCGAGAGTCGGCGGGCTCGCCGCTGCCGGCGGCACGCGACGGCCGGCCACGGGCATGGCGTCGTCGAGACCCTTTGCCTTGTCGATCTCGGCCGCGGTCATGCGCTCGGCCAGCGCTTCGCGCGCCACGGCCGATTCCGCGTCGCCGCCCGCGGCCGCGCGGTCGAACCAATGGTAGGCGCGGACGTTGTCTTGCGCCACGCCTTCTCCGTCACGGTACATCCGTCCAAGCAACGCCTGGGCCCGCCAGTCGCCCTGTTGGGCCAGCGGTTCGAGCTCCGCCAGCGCGGTCGGGTAGTCCCGCCAGTTGAAGGCCGTGGCGCCTTCCTCGTAGCCGGCAACGACGCGCTCGGTCAGCGCGACGCCAACCGCCGCTATCATCAGCGCGCCCGCCGCGACGCCGCCGGCGACAAGCCAGAAAGCGCGCGGCGGGGACACGACCGGGCGCTCATGCGCCGGCGCGCGCATCGCCCGCCTCAACCGGCGATCTGCCAGCTGCCGTCCGGCTGGCGGCAGGCGGTGCCATAACCGGTCTGGGCCCGGCCGCCGACGACGATGGTCGTCTGGTATTCGCGGCAGTAGGTTTGCGGTTCCGGCTCGTAGGTGCGGGTCGGCGTGGTGTAGCCGCGATTGCCGTTGTTCGGATTCTCCCAACTGGACGGCTCGCCGTCGGGGTAACTCTCCAGCGCGTCCTGCTCGGCGCGCCTCGCATACTGCAGGTCCTGGCGGTCGAGCGAGCGCCCGATCTGATTGCCGACCAATCCGCCAAGAACCACCCCAACCGCCGTGGCGGCCAACCGCCCCTTGCCGTGGCCGAACTGCGAACCGGCCAATCCGCCGAGCGCCGCGCCGGCAAGCGTGCCCACCGTCTCCTTCGGTCCATAGTCGCTGTATCCGGATCCATAACGCCCGCCGCCGCATGCGGCGAGGGATAGCGCCAAGCCGGTCGCCAACAAGAGCTTCGCGATTTTCATGGCCGTCTCTCCTCGAATGTTGATCCCCCCGGGGAAACTCGCCGGGTCGTTCCCTCGCGCGCATTTCTAGGAGCGCCGCGCTGAACCAAGTCTGAGCGCGAAATTCATGCGCCGTTCATCTTCGCGGAACGGGGTTTCAGGAGAAGGAAACAAAGGTTATTGTTAAAGTGCGATGAAGCGAAACCTGGCACGAGCCGATATCGAGTCGCCCTTGGTGCGGGAGCTCGACGGCTACTGGCACGGCAAGCTCGCCGGGCGGGCGTTCCCGGCCAAATCGGATATCGACCCCGCCGAGATAAAGCGCCTGCTGCCGAACATCTTCATCGCCGAGATCGAGCAGCGGGAACCGCTCCGCGTGCGCTATCGTTTGACCGGAACCGAGCTCGTTCGCTTCAACGAGTTCGACTTGACCGGCAAGTTCTTGGACCAGTCGGTATTCGAGACGACCCTGTTCGGCGATCTGGTGGACCAGTATCGGCGCCTGATCGAAACCGGACATCCCCTCTACGGTATCGGCGAATATGAATCGCGCGACAAATCGATCGTGCCTTACGACTGGGCCAAGTTTCCGCTTGGCGATGCCCAGGACCGGCTTGCCTATTGCATTGGCATCGAGGATCCGCGCATCAAGGAACGGCGAATCGGTCCCTGATCGGGCCGGCCGTGAGCGGCGCCCTTTCCTTTTGTCTCGATTTGGCGTACTATCAATTTAATAGGTTGCGCGCGGTGGGGACGAGCCAAGACCGATGACGCCCGCCGAAGCACGACAACGCATCGCGGCCCTGGCCGGCGATTCGGCGAACGTGGTGTTGTCCCTTCACGCCAAGTCGCGGATGCGCAAACGCAATATCACGCTGCTTGAGGTGCTGAACACGTTGCGCAAGGGCGCCATTGCCGAAGGACCGGCGTTTGACTTGCAAGGCTGCTGGCGCTGCACGATGCGGCGCTTCGCGGCCGGCGAGGACGTGAGCGTAACCGTGGCGATCCGCGATTCGACATTGGTCATCGTGACCGCGTACTGACAAGGGCAAGCGACATGTACCACTATACCGAATGCGGCCTGCGGAACGTGTGGCTGGTGAACGGTTACGGGATGCAGCGGACGCCCTATGGGGAGGGCGTCGCCATCCGGAACCTGGACGGTCTGCATCGAGTCATCGCTCGCCGGCTCGTTCGCCTGCCCCGAACGCTGGCGGGACGCGAATTTCGCTTCCTGCGCAAGGAACTCGAATTGTCGCAGGAGAATCTTGCCGACTACCTCGGTTGCAATGTTCAGGCCCTCGCCCGTTGGGAGAAGGGCAAGAGCCGCGTTGCGAAGCCGGCGGAGCGTCTGCTTCGGCTCCTGTATCGGGAAGCCGATGAAGGCGATACGGCGATCATGGCGCTGATTAAGCGGATCGGCAGTCGCGGCCCGGCCGAGCGCGCGCGAATGGAATTCGAGCGGACGCGCGGCCAATGGAAGGCGGCGGCGTAACCTTCTCGACAAGAGGATCGGCGTTAACCTATTGATTTTATGGTGCCGCCGGAGGGATTTGAACCCCCGACCCACGCATTACGAATGCGTTGCTCTACCCCTGAGCTACGGCGGCGATGCTTGCTCATGTCTCGACAGGCTCGACATGAGGCCCTCATCCCGAGCCTCCTCATCCCGAGCCTGTCGAGGGACGAAGGACGAGGGCCGACTTGGCTACGCGCGATAGCAAATACGCGATCACGGCGAAGCTAATTGACGAGCCGGGCAGCGTCAACCGGCGCTCCGCCGGGGCTGTCGTCTGGCGACGCGACGGCCCGATTGGCCGCGACGGGCGGGGGCGGCGGCGGAGCGTCCTCGGGCTCTTTCAAGGGCGTCGGCGCGCTCTCCAATTTGAGTATCGGCAGCGCTTTCGCGGCCATGCGCGCCGGCTGGCGCCAAGTCAGGCTGTCGAACGCGCCGCAATTGCCGCACACCGCGCGCCACGGCGCCGACGGTGTTCCGCATTGTTCGCATAGCCAGGCCGCGTCGGGCGGGGCGTCGCCGGCTTCCCGCCACCAGCGCCGGGCGGCGGGCGAATCGCCGCGCTCGCCCTCTTCCAGCCGGGCCAGCAGCCGCGCCAGGCCGGCGGTCATCGGCGACTCATTGTCCGCGGCCGCGCGTTCGAGGTTGACGCGCGCCTCGCCCCACATCCGCGCATCGAGCGCGGCTTGTCCCAGCGCCAGCCAGCTCGCGCGCGAATCGGGGTTGCGCTGGGCCAATCTTTCGTACCGGCGCGCGCGCTCGATCGGCGTCTCGTTCGCAACCAGCCCGCCAAGGATATCGGCCAGATCCGGATGCGGCATCGAGGGCCAAAGCTGCTCGATCGCCTTTGCCGCCGCCTTGACGCGGCCGGAAGCGGCCATGAGGCGCGCAATCGCGGCCCGGGCCGGAACGAGATCGGGAACAAGCCTCGCCGCCTCCTCGGCCAGCGGCAGCAAATCCTCGGGCACGCCTACGCCATTGGCGCGCTCGGTCAGGATGCACGCGCGAATTCGCCTGGCGGCGCCGCCGTCCACGGCCTTCAGCTTGACCGCCTCCTTCAGGCTCGCCTCGGCGGCGATCCAATCTCCCTTCTTGAGTTGCAGATCGAGCAGGGTCTTGACCGCCCAGGCCGTGCCGGGCCGGTGGTCGCTGGCGAGTCGGGCAAGCTCCAAGGCTCGGCTGTCATTGCCCGCGCGCAACGCCTGCATGAGCAGGCCGCGCATGCCCAGAAGCGCGCTGTCGGGCCGCTTCAGCATGGCCTCGAAATATTTCGCCGCCGCCATCTCGTCGCCGTTGAGCTGCGCGGCTTGCGCCGCCAGCAGCATCGTCAGCGCCGGCTCGTCCAACAGCCCGCGCGCGCGGGCCGCCATTCGCTTGGCGTCGGCGGCGTCCCCGGCCGCCACCGCGACCATGCCCTGGGCAAGCGCGCGATAGCCCTTGCGCCGGCGTCCCTCGCGCCGGGCGCGCGATACATCGAGCGGCGAGCGCGCCACCAGGCGCCAGACCCGGTAGAGGATCGCCGCCGCCACCGCGACGATCAGCACCGCCGCAAGCAGCACCCCGATCGCGGTGTCGATGCGATAGCCGAGCCATTCCAGGCTGACCGCCCCGGGCCGTTCGGCCACCCATACGGCCGCCGCCACGACGATGGCGAGCTTTACGAAGAAGAGCAGCGCTCGAAGCATGGGGTGTCAGCCGCCGCCGGCCAGCGCGGATGAAGCCGCCGCGGCAAGCTCGGAGCCGGCCTCGTCCGCGGTCAAGCGGCCGCGCGCTTCCGCGATCCATGCGGCGAGCGCCGGCGGCAGCGGGGCGGCGCCATCGAACTCCATGACCGCGCCGGAAAGGTCGCCCTCGCCCAGCTTCGCCTCGGCCCGTGCGATGCGGGCGGCAATGTCCTCGCCCGGCACATCCGAACCGACGCGCCGCACGCTGACGAGGCCGGTCAGGCGCACCCACAGACGCCGATACCAATCGGCCGGGGGCGGCGCCGAGTCCGGGCCGGCCGCGGCGATCCCCGCCGGGAAACTTGCCTGCAGCTCGCCCGGCGTCCTGGCGCCGCGCTCCGCCCATGGCGCCAGGCGTTCCACGATCGCCCCCAGCGCCGCGTCGGAGCGCGCGAGATCGCGCACCGTGTCAAGCTCGCCGGCAAACGGGCGATCGGCCGCCAACGCCGCGCGCAACTGTCCGACCGCCAGCACCAGGGCGGCCTTGACCGGGCTTTGGGCACGCAATCCGGCGACCGTCGATTGCAGGACGGTGAGGTCGCCCTGCAGCGCCGCCATCTCGGTCCGCAGCGTTTGGTTCTCGCGCTCCAGGCGTTCCATCAGCGCCGGGTCCACGTTCGGCATCGGCGGCGGCGAGTCGGGCGCTTCCGGCGCCGGCTCGGCCGGCCGGCGTTCGAGCGCGTTCAGCCGCGCCATGATGTCATCGGGCACCGTCGGCGGCGGCGCGGTGTATACCTCATTCACCTGTTCGCGCAGATTCTCGATCTCCTTCGCGGTCTCGTCGATGCGCGCGCCAAGCGCCGCGATCTCATCGCCGGCGGGCGTTTCCTTCGGCGCCGATTCGAGCGCCGCCACGCGCTCGTCAAGCCCCCGCAGCTCGGCGCGCAGATCGTTGATCGCGACCTGCAAGGCCGGGTCGGCGGCGGGCGGCGGGCTTGCGAACCAATCGAGCTGGCTGGCCGCGATCGCCGCCACGACGCCGGCCAAGACAATCAGGGCCACGGCAAGGGCGGCCTTGAATCCGCCTCGCTTCGCCGGCGCCGCTTGCGCCCGCGCCGGCGCCTCGACGGGCCGCGCGGACCCCGCAAGCTCGCTGTCGATCAGCTCCAGCATGCCGGCGAGGTCGGGCCGCCCGGCGCCGCGAACCTCGCGCCAGGGCAGCGCGCCGGCGGCCTTGGCGACGGCGGGGCTGAGGCAAAGGGCGACCGCTTGCCGGCAGCCGTCGATCAGCGCGTCGGCGCTAGGTCCGGAATCCTCGATCCGCGCCAATTCGGCGAAGGTCGTCGCGGTGCGCGGCGAAAAGAACAGCACCGCGTCGAATCGCTTGGCCGCCAACCGCTCGCGCACGCCGGCGGCCAGCCGCTCGGCGGGCTTGGCCTCGTAGAGAACGGCGCGTTGCACGGTAAACCCGGCCTCGCCCAGCCGCCCGGCGAGATCGCCCGCGACGACGCTGCCCGCGACGTGCAGCAGCCCGCCGTCCGCGGGCTTCAATCGTTCGGCCGCCAGCCGCGCCAGATCCTCGACATTACCTTGCGCGCTTGTCACCTCGGTAAAGCCGGCGGCGCGAAGTGCCGCGGCACTTCCCTCCCCGACGGCCAAGGCGCGCAAATCGCGCCGCGCCGAAAGCTGCGCAAAGGCGCGCACGCCGTTCGCCGACGTGAACAGGATCGCCTGCACGCCGGCAAGTTCGACGGCGGCGCCGGCGATGGGGCGCACGCTCAACAGCGGCTCGATCTCGACTTCGACGCCGCGCTGGCGCAACGCGTCGGCCAAGGGAGCGGCGTCCTCTTCCGGCCGGGTGACTAGGACACGCATGGGATTCCTCTTCATCTTACGCGATCTACGCCCCGGCCGCCGGCACGAAAAAGGCCGGCGGCGCGCGCCGTTTGAGGGCCGCGCCGGCGTCGCGCCCGATCGCGGCGGCGTCGGCCGCCTTCCCGCGTCGCTCCTCGCGTAAGACCGCGCTGCCGTCCGGCAGGGCGATGAGCGCGCGAAGCCTGAGGACATCGCCGTCGATCTCGGCCAAGGCGCCGATCGGCGTGCGGCACGAGCCGTCGAGCTCGGCCAGGCACGCGCGCTCGGCGCGCACGCGCAAGGCCGACGGTTCGTCGTTCATCGGCGCCAGCGCCGCGCGCATCGCCTCGTCTCCGGCGCGGATCGTCACCGCGATGGCGCCTTGCCCCGCCGCCGGCAGCATGTCCTCGGGATCGAGGATCGCCGTCGCGCGATGGCCAAGCCCGAGGCGCCGCAATCCCGCGAGCGCCAGCAACGTCGCATCGACCTCGCCCTCGGCCACCTTCCGCAGCCGCGTTTCCACATTGCCGCGCAGCGGCACGATCTTGAGATCGGGCCGCCGCGCCAGGGCCAAAGCCTGCCGGCGCAGCGAGGCGGTGCCGAGCACGGCGCCCGCGCGCAGCGTCGCTAGGCTGGTTCCCTCGCGCGCGATAAGGACGTCGCGCGGATCCTCGCGCGGCAGCACGCAAGCGATGGCGATGCCCTCGCGCAACCACGTCTCCATGTCCTTCATCGAATGAACCGCCATGTCGATGCGCCCGGCGATGAGTGCCTCATCCAGTTCCTTGGTGAACAACCCCTTGCCGCCGATGGTGGCAAGGGTGCGATCCTGCACGGTGTCGCCGGTCGTCTTGATGACATGGCGGTCGATCTCGATTCCGGCATGGACGATTCGCAGTCGGCGCTCGACCTCGGCGGTTTGAACCAGCGCCAGCCGGCTGCCCCTCGTGCCGATGCGCAACGCCTCCCTTGCCGCGGCCGCCATGGCAATTCTTTACGTCCTCGGCTCCGGCCGCGCAAGGCTGACTCCCTACCCTGGCCGACGTACACTCGCCGCCATGCTGGTTTTGGGGCTGGAGACGAGTTGCGACGAAACCGCGGTGGCGATCGTCGATGGCGACCGGCGCATCCGCGCCGAACGGGTGCGCTCGCAAGAGGACGACCATCGGCCCTATGGCGGCATCGTCCCGGAAATCGCCGCGCGCCGCCATATCGATCACTTGGACCGCCTCATCGCGGCGAGCTTGCGTGAAGCGGGGCTGGCCGTGACCGATCTGGACGGTATCGCCGCCACCGCCGGGCCCGGCCTCATCGGCGGGCTCGCGGTCGGCCTCACCATGGGCAAGGCGCTGGCCGCCGTCTCGCGCCGGCCATTCCTCGCCGTCAATCACCTCGAAGGCCATGCCTTGAGCGTCCGGCTGGTCGCCGATGTCCCCTTTCCCTATCTGCTGTTGCTCGTCTCCGGCGGCCACAGCCAACTGCTGATTGTCGCGGGCGTCGGCCGCTATCGCCGTCTCGGCACCACGTTGGACGACGCCGTGGGCGAAGCCTTCGACAAGGTCGCGAAGCTGATCGGCCTCGGCTATCCGGGAGGGCCCGCGATCGAGCGCCTGGCCGGGAGCGGCGACCCCGAGCGCTACAAGCTGCCGCGCCCGATGGCCGGCCGCCCTGGCTGCGATCTCTCTTTTTCGGGCCTGAAGACGGCCGTGCGCCACCTGGTGGCGGGGCTTGGCGCGAGTCTCGACGACCGCGTCCGGGCCGACATCGCGGCCTCGTTTCAGGCGGCCGTCGCCGACAGCCTCGCCGACAGGACGCGGGCCGCGATCGCGGTGGCCCGCGCCGCCCATCCGGGGCTCGCCACGCTGGTGGTCGCGGGCGGCGTCGCCGCGAATCTGGCGCTGCGCCGACGCCTCGCCCTGGTGGCCGATTCCGGCGGCCTCGCCCTCGTTGCCCCGCCGCAGGCCTTGTGCACGGACAATGGCGCCATGATCGCCTGGGCCGGTATCGAACGCCTGCGCTTGCGCCTCGTCGATGGCCTCGATTTCGCGCCCCGGCCGCGCTGGCCGCTCGACCCGCATGCGGCCCCGGCGGCCGGCGCCGGGGTGAAGGCGTGACGCAAGGCGCGGCCCTGCGCTAGACTTGAAACTCGAATGGAAGGAACGATGCCGATGAAGTTCATGATCTATTGCCTCGACAAGCCGGGGGCCGCTTCCTTGCGCGCCGCCACCCGCGCGGCGCATCTCGACTACCTGAAGAATTTCGCCGGCCAGGTCGTCGCCGCCGGGCCGCTTCTGACCGAGGATGGCGCCGGCATGATCGGCAGCCTGCTGCTGATGGAATTTCCCGACCGCGCCGGCGCCGAGGCGTTCGCCAAGGGCGACCCTTACCGCAAGACCGGGTTGTTCGAGACGGTCGCGATGACGCCCTGGCGCCAGACGCTGCCGTGACGATCATGGCGTACTGGCTGCTGAAATCCGAACCCGGCACTTATTCCTGGGATCGCCTGGTGAAGGAAGGGCGCACCGGCTGGAACGGCGTGCGCAACCATCAGGCGGCCAACAATCTGAAGGCGATGAAGCGGGGCGACCACGCCTTCTTCTATCACTCCGGCGCCGCCCCGGCCGTCGTCGGCATCGTCGAAATCGTCAAGGCCGGCTACCCGGACCCGAGCGATCCGGCCGGGCGCTTCGTCATGGTCGATGTGAAGCCGGTGAAGGCGCTGGCGGCGCCGGTGCCGCTCGCCAAGATCAAGGCGAATGCGGCCCTGAAAGACTTGGCCCTGCTGCGCCAGGGGCGCCTCTCCGTCGTGCCGATCGACCCCGCCTCATGGGCCCTCATCGGCCGCATGGGCGGGGTCTAAAGTTCGGCTAGGCTACTCGATCGGTATTTCCTTGAACGCGAGGTTGATGTCGATGCCTTGGCTCGCGCGGTACGCCTTCATGGCGAAGAAGAAGATCGCCGCGACCACGAAGATGCCGACGACGATCGCGAGCTGATCCGGCGCGTGGCCGGCGGCCACGTCGTCGAAGAACAGGATCAACAGATAGGCGGTGCTGGCGAGGAACCCGAGCCCGCAAGCCACCGTCATCACCGGCAGGCCGAACAGCTTGCGGTCGGCCAGCGGCGACTTCTGATAGATGTGCGGCCTGTAGTACGGGAAGAAAACGCCGGCCAGCAGCGTCAGCACCCAGGCGAGAACTTGCGCCTCGATCAGGATGACGATCTTCGAGAAGTACGACCAGAAGCAGAAGAACGCCAGGAACAAGACCTGGATCGCCAGGCTGACCAGGATCGCCGTCGTCGGCGTGTGGCGCGTCGTCGACACGGTGCCCAGTGCCGCCGGCGCCACCCGGTCGAAGGACCACGCCACCATGGCCCTGACCGCGAAGGTCTGGATGCCCGGCAGCCACATCCACATCCACAACACCACGCCGAGCCCGATGATCGCGGTCCAGAAGGCGGAGCCGGTGAGCATGCCCGTCAACAGCGTGATCGACGGATCGACCGGCGTGGTCAGCCCGCCCTCGCCGCCCAACTGGAAGTAGTTGTAGACGGCGGTGCCGAGGAAATCGTAGCCGATGGTGCGGTTGGAAAGCCAGATCATGACGATCCACAGCACCGTCGGGACGATCACCGCGCCCAGCATGCCCCACACCTGCGACTTCTCGACCGACTTGATCTCGCCGCCGAGGCAAAAGGAGTACGCGGCGCCGATCAGCGGCAGCCACGCCCAGTTGGAGACGCCGAGCGTGGTGCCGAAGGTGGCCCCCTCGGTGCTCCAGCCCAACGACTTGCCCGATTCGATGATGGCGTTATAGGCGTCGGGCACGCCCACCGCGGTCCCCATGAGAAGGTTGAATTGGGCGATGAACTCCGCGTTCGAATAGCTTGCCAGCACCACGATCATCGTCACCGTGCCGAGCATGGCCAGGATGAACACGAACTTGTGGACCAGCAGGAAAAGCCGCATCCCCGACGCCAGCAGCCAGGCGCAAAGGACGAGGATGACGGTGCCGATGATGAACAGCCACCAGGGCTGGGTGATGGTTCCCGCGAGGTTCGTGGCCCATTCGGCGCCGAACGCGATGCCGATCATGGAGAAGGTGGGGGCGATGCCGAGCAAGATGATCCAATAGGCGGCGATACCGGCATAGAACAGCGGCGGCACGATGTCGCCGACGCTGATCATGAACGCCAGCCACGGCGGCAAAATGCGCGAGGCGAAGACGTAGGTGCCGCCCGAACGCGGCAGCACCACCGACCAGGTGATCATGCCCCAGGAAACGAGCGCCATGGCGACGGCGACGAGGATGCAGCCCAGGATCAGATTACCGCCGGGATAGAAGGCGGGCCCGTAGAACATCATGGTGGCGATGCCGAGACCGACGCTCACCAGCCCGATGTTGAAGACGAAGGTGTCGAACATCGAGGCAGTGCGGATGAGCCCCGATGCCTTCCTGAGGAAGATCCGCTTGTCGCCGCCCGTGTCAGCCGTGATGGTCATTGTCGTGCCCCCCTAATTGGTTGGTTCCAGTCCGGTTCCGGCGGCGCTTGGTACCAGGAATCATCGAAGCGTGGTACGCGGCGCGAGCCCTCATGTTTCGACAGGCTCGACATGAGGGCCTCATCCCGAGCCTGTCGAAGGATAGAGGCCCGGCTCACGTCTTAACGCCCCCGGCGCCTACCACCACAGATGCGGAACCGGTGTGATTTCCTCGATCCCCTTCGAGGTAACGATGTAATTGGTCTCGAACGCCGCGGTGCCGACGCCCTTGGCGTCGAAGAACCCCTCGACGCTCGCCACCATGTTCGGTTCGAAGATCTCGTCGCCCTTTAAGAGCCGCGTCTCGATGTACGGGTGCTCCCACATGCAGCCGTTGGAGTGGCCGTAATAGGGCCAGTTGGTCTTGAGGACCTCCGAGCTGTAGCCCGACGCCGCCGACAGCTTGTCGCCCAGCCGGGCCACGTCGATAACCTTGACGCCGGGTTTGATGGCGGCCATCAGCTGATGCATCATGTCGACGAGCGACTCGATCAGTTTCTGTTGGCCTTTGTTGGGCTTGCGCCCGACCACCGCCGTGCGGCCGGGGTCGAGCCAATAGCCCTGGAAAATCGGGCCATAGATGAACCCGTGCACGATCTGGCCTTGCTTGGGCGTCAGCGTGCTGAACCCGACCAGCGGATCGCTTTCGAGATAGCGGCTGTACTTGCCGTGCGAGATGGCGATCCGGTGCCAGGCGCCGCCCTGCTTCAACAGAGAGCCGCCGCCCGCGGCCGCCGCCTCGGATTCCGACTTGCCCGATACCAGCGCCTTCATCAACGCGGTGTGGGCCTTGGTGACGATCTCGCCCGCTTCGCGGAAGCAGGCGATCTCGCGCTTGCTCTTGATGCGCCGCACCTCGCGCACCAGGTCGTCATCGGGAACGAACTGGATGCCCGGCGCCGCCTTTTCCAGCTGGCGCGCGTATTTCACCGGCACGAAATCGCTGCCGACGAAGGCGACCTTGCCGGTGAGCCCGCGCGCTTTCAGCGCGTCGGCGACGCCCTTGAAGGGATCGTAGAGGCCCTGGAAGCGGTCGGTGGCGATGATGTCGTAGCGCGCCTCGGCCTCGTCGGTGATGAGCTCGGGCGTTTGTCCCGGCTGCATGATGACGGCCGAATAGCCGCGCCCGTTCCACAGCACGGTGTCCGGTTCCTGGCCCGAATGGGTCGAGAAGAAGTTGGTGAGGTAGATCATGTCGCCGGCGCGCTCGTAGACGCCCGACGTCTTGCCGAACACCACGGCCGCCTGGTGGCCGCGGCGCTTCATCGCGTCATGGACCTTTTGCCAGCGGGCTTCGTACTCGGCTATCGGAAAATAACGAAATCCCATGGTTTCCCCCTCGGTTCCCGCACGACGATCGATCACGCGATCAAGACTATGGAGTTTTGCCGTCCCTGTCGAGCGCGTACTAAAGCGCCGTCGCCAGCGGCGCCGCGATATAGCAGCCGAACTCGGCCGGAAAATTGACGCTCACGCGGGCATGGACCTTGCCCTGGCGGTCGAGGAAGCGCCCCGAATCGCCGACCGGATAAACGCCGTCATGCCAGATATTGGGATGGATATAGAGGCCCTTGCCGCCGTCGAACCAGAAGGCGGTGAAATCCTCCGGCTTCACATCATCGCCCGGCGGCGCCAGCGGCACCACGAACGGCCCTTTGTCCATGGGATGGAACATCTGCCCGCCATCGGGATGGTAGTTGGCGCGCCACAGCAGCGCCTGGCGCCGCGGGGTCGTCGCCCGATCCTCGGCCGCGTCGGGCGGAAGCCGGCTCCACCCCAGCACGTAGTCGCCGCCCACCGCATGGTTCCGCGCCCGCAGCACGTCGCCGTGCCAGGTACAGGCGAAGATCCCCTCCGTCGTGCCGCCTTCGTCGCCGCTGTTCGAATCGACCGGACGCCGGCCCGGGGCGGGCCAGCGCACGATCTCGATCCGGTGGCTGCTGGGATCGTCGACGATCTCGCCATAACCCTCGAGCGAAGCCGCCGTTCCCTCGACCAGCTTCAATTCCCGCACCGGCAGGCGCGGCATGGTGGCGCCCTCCGGCCGCAGGTTCGGTACATCGATCTTGTTCATGGCCGTTCCCGTTCTCTTGTCCGCCCTACGATTTTACGCCATGAATCCGGCCGGCGGCGCAAAAAATTGGGGACACCGACGATGAGCTCGACCACCTTGTTTCCCGTGCCCGATGCCCTTGCCGAGTCGGCCTGGATCGACGAGCCCGGCTATTTCAAGATGTATGACCGCTCGCTCGCCGACCCGGATGGCTTCTGGCGCGAGCAGGGCAAGCGCCTCCACTGGATGAAGCCCTACACCAAGGTGAAGGACGTGGACTTCACCGGCCAGGTCCGCATCCGCTGGTACGAGGACGGGACGCTGAACGCCTCGGTGAATTGCATCGACCGCCATGCCGCCACATTCCCCGACCGCACCGCCATCGTCTGGGAAGGCGACAGCCCGCATGACCAGAAGCACGTCAGCTACGCCGAGCTTCTCGAACACGTCTGCCGGCTGGCGAACGCGCTGAAGGCGCGCGGCGTCAAGAAGGGCGACCGCGTCACCATCTACATGCCGATGATTCCGGAGGCGGCCTATGCCATGCTGGCATGCGCCCGCATCGGCGCCGTCCATTCGGTCGTCTTCGGCGGTTTCTCGCCGGAAAGCCTGGTGGGGCGCATCCAGGATTGCGACTCCACCTGCGTCATCACCGCCGACGAAGGCCTGCGCGGCGGCCGCAAGATCCCCTTGAAAGCCAACACCGACGAGGCGCTGGCGCGCTGCCCCGGCGTCAAGACCTGCATCGTCGTGCGCCGCACCGGCGGCCAAATCGGCTGGGTCGAGGGCCGCGACGTCTGGTATCACGACGCCTGCGCCAAGGCCGCGCCCGAATGCCCGCCCGAGGAGATGGGCGCCGAGGATCCGCTCTTCATCCTCTACACCTCGGGTTCGACCGGAAAACCCAAGGGCGTGCTGCACACCACCGGCGGCTACCTCGTCTACGCGGCGATGACGCACCAATACGTGTTCGACTACCACGACGGCGACATCTACTGGTGCACCGCCGATGTCGGTTGGGTGACGGGTCACAGCTACATCGTCTACGGCCCGCTCGCCAATGGCGCGACCACGCTGATGTTCGAAGGCGTGCCCAATTACCCCGACGCCTCGCGCTTCTGGCAGGTCTGCGACAAGCACAAGGTGAACATCTTCTATACCGCGCCGACCGCGATCCGCGCGCTGATGCGCGAGGGCGAGGCGCCGGTGGCGAAGACCTCGCGCGCCAGCTTGCGCCTCTTGGGCACGGTGGGCGAGCCCATCAATCCGGAAGCCTGGCTCTGGTACCAGCGCGTCGTCGGCGACGGGCGCTGCCCCATCGTCGATACCTGGTGGCAGACCGAGACCGGCGGCATCCTCATCACGCCGCTGCCTGGCGCCACGCCGCTGAAGCCGGGCTCGGCCACGCGGCCCTTCTTCGGCATCCGGCCGGTCGTCGTCGATGGCGCCGGCAAGGTTCTCGAGGGCGAGGCCTCCGGCAATCTCTGCATCGCCGATTCCTGGCCGGGGCAGATGCGCACCGTCCATGGCGACCACCAGCGCTTCATCGACACCTACTTCAAGACCTATCCGGGCAAGTATTTCACCGGCGACGGGTGCCGGCGCGACGCCGACGGCTATTACTGGATCACGGGGCGCGTCGATGACGTGATCAACGTCGCCGGCCACCGCCTCGGCACCGCCGAGGTCGAAAGCGCGCTGGTCGCCCACAAACAGGTGGCCGAGGCCGCGGTCGTGGGCTACCCGCACGAGATCAAGGGCCAGGGCATCTATGCCTATGTGACCCTGAAGGCCGGCATCGAGCCGACCGAGGCGCTCCGGAAGGAACTCATCCAATGGGTGCGGAAGGAAATCGGCCCCATCGCCCAGCCCGACCTGCTGCAATGGGCGCCGGGCCTCCCTAAGACGAGGTCCGGCAAGATCATGCGCCGCATCTTGCGCAAGATCGCCGAGAACGAGTACGGCGCGCTCGGCGACATCTCGACATTGGCCGACCCCACGGTCGTCGACGACCTCGTCAACAACCGCATGAACAGGGGGTAGGACTGTCTCCCGTTATTCAATAGGCATGCGGTTGAATCGAGATTCGCTTTCGGCGATGGGAGATATCAATTTGCATGCACTCAGATAGCGGACAACCGAAACCTGGAAAGGAGGTTATTCCCATGATGTGTAAACTCAGCAAAGCTGTGTCATGGTGGTTTGCCATGTTCTTCATCGTCGTGGTCTCGACGACGGCTCCGGTCTCTGCCGAGGACGCGCCGCTTCCGGATGAAAGTGTTGTGATCGCCTCGACCGACGGCGTCGATCCCTCGATCGGTTCCCTCTTCGGGGAGTGGCAGGGGAAGTGGGGTGGGCAACTTCACTCCCGGTTCATCGTGACGAACATCGAATCGGGCGGCCGGGTGACCGGCTTCTATTGCTGGGCGGCCGGCTCAAACTTTAGTGCTGGGTGCTCGCCGTTGCCCGAAAACGCCGAGTTCAAGGACGACGAAATCAACTTTAGCTGGGGACAGGTGGTCTTCGTGTTCCAGCGGCGGGACAATGATAAGGTCATCGGCACAAGGACCGCGGGCGATCAGCTCGACTCCGTCCTGATGACCAAGGGTAACTGACCGACTTTTCTGCTCTGGTGAGACGGACGAGCAATGTCAGCATTTGGTGGGGTCGGAGACGTTTTTTCGTGGCGGGCTTAATCCCCCCACGGATCGAACATGGCGGCGCCCGTGCGCGCCACGTCGCGAACGTTGCGCGTGACGAACACGAGGTCATACGCCAGCGCTGTCGCGGCCATGATGCCGTCCACAACCGGAACCGGGGCGCCCGCGCGCTCGGCGGCCGCGGAAATCGTACCCCATTGCTCGGCCACGTTCTCGTCGACCGGAATGATTCGGCCCGCGAAACGCGGGCGCAACTCGCCGTCGAGCCAGCGCCGGAGCCGTTCGCGCCGCCTCGCCTGTTCGTCCGCCAACAGAGCGATGCCCTTGGCGAGTTCGCCCAAGGTCAGCACGCTGAGAAAGGTGCCGTCCTCGTCGATGCCGCGCATCCATTCGACGACGCGGGGCTCCGGGCGAGGGCGAATAAACTCCGAGACGACGTTGGTGTCGAGCAGATAGCCGTTCACAACTCGACGTCCCGCCCGTAATCCTTGGCGCGGGTAAGGTCGAGCTTGACGCCCCGCAACGGCGAGCGGGCAAAGAACTCGACAAGGGAGCCGCGCTGGCGCGCGGCCAGCCGATCGTACTGCTCGGCCGACAAGACGACGACCGCATCCTTGCCGTGCCGGGTGACGCGCTGCGGACCCTCGTCGCGGGCGCGACGAAAGAGCTGACTGAACCGGGCCTTGGCGTCCTGCAATTGCCACTCACCCAAGACCGTGGCGGAGGCCAGCGGGCGCGCGTCCCTTGCCGCGTTGCGTTCCCTGCTAGGCTTGTTCATCGCTGTTTCCTTGCTTTAGACTAGTCAGACTAGTCGTGCTATAACATGGCACGGCCGGGCAGGCAAGCGCCGCCGTCCGCATGGCGCCGGAGGCCATAATGGACCTCCACGCTTTCCGGGGCTGGAATCCGGTCCATGGTGCGCGATTCGATCGAACGCTACTTGCGCCTTGCGCCGACGAGGACGAGCAAGAGCCGCATAAAGCGGCTGAGCGGAGTGTCTCGCCCGCAATATCGAATGCGTGTCGACGACCTGCGTGTGTTCTATGATGTTACGGCGGATACGGTAGAGATTCTCGCCATCGTATCGAAAGCCGAGGCCGCTTCGTGGCTGGCAAGATCAGGAGTATCCGATGAAGGAAGTGGCGCTGTCTGAGGTCAAGGACGATCTTTCGAAGTTCCTTCGGTTAGCCGCGCGGGAGACGATCATGATCACGCGCCACGGCCGGCCGGCCGGCGTGCTGGTCGGGTTTGCCTCCGAGGATGACTGGTTCGATTACCGGATAGAGCATGATGCGCGCTTCCTGCGCCGCATCGATCAGGCGCGCGCGAGCATTCGCGCCGGCCGCGGCAATCGTATCGAGAAGTTGCCCCAGGACGTGCCGTCATCGCGCGTCCGGCGGCGAGGAGGGCGCCATGGTCCGAAAGTTCGATAGCGTCGTCCTGACGACCGGGCTGCCGACGCCGGCGCCGAATTTCCGCATGGCGAAAGACGCACCCGGTTTGATAGTATTCGCGCATCGGAACAATCGAACCAACGTCAAGGGAGGACAGCCATGTCGCTGACGAAATCGCTTGCCCTGGCATCGGCTGCGATGCTGGCCGCCGCCGCGCCGGCCTCGGCCGAAATCCTCGCCCTCGTCAACTACGAGAGCAAATCGGCCGAAGCGCTCGCGGCCTACCCGAACCCGGTGCCGGGCATGACGCGCCAGGAAGGCTTCGCCGTCATCGACGTCGATCCGTCCTCGCCCGCTTTCGGCAAGGTCGTGCGCAACATCGAGCTGCCGCCCGATCTGGTGGCGCATCACATCTTCTACAACCGCGACCAGACCAAGGCCTATGTGACGGCGCTGGGCCGGGGCAACGAGCTCAGGATCATCGACATGACCGACCCGGCGCTGCCGGTCACCGTGGTCAAGACCGATGGCTGCGTACTGGCCGAGGACGTCGTGTTCTCCGAGGACAACGGCACCTGGTACCTGACCTGCATGGGCTCGGGCAAGGTCATCGTCGGCGACGCCGCGACCGGCGCCGTCATCCGCTCGATCGACCTGCCACTTCCCTATCCGCATGGCATCGCGCTGCACGAAGGCATCGACCGCCTGCTCACGACCAACACCGTGCGAGGTTCCGACCTCGGCGACGCCGGCGAGGAGCTATCGGTCGTGAAGGCCTCGACCGGCGAAGTGCTCGGCACCCTCAAGGTGTCCGACAAGCCGTCGCCGGCGGGCGAGGCGCCGGTCGAGGTCGTGTTCATGCCGGGCAGCAATCCGCCGCTCGCCTTCGTCACCAACATGTATGGCGGCACGCTGTGGGCGGTGACGTGGAACCCCGCCACGGGCGGCTTCGACGCGGCCAAGGCGTTCGATTTCGCCGAAATCGGCGCCGGCGTGCCGCTCGAAATCTATTTCGACGATGCGGCGACGCGTCTCTATGTGACGACAGGCAAGCCGGGCCATGTCCACGTCTTCGACCTCACCGGCGAGCCGGGCAAGCCGCGCCTGCTCCAATCGATTCCAACCGCCGAGGGCGCGCACCACGTGGCCTTCACCAAGGACATGAAGCTGGGCTTCGTCCAGAACTCGCTCCTCAACCTGCCGGGCCTGAGCGACGGTTCGGTCACGGTCGTGGACTTCGAGAAGGGCGCCGCCATCGCCAGCATGGACACGCTCAAGAACGACGGCTTCAACCCCAACTGCATCGTCCTGCTGCCCCAATGGAACCACGCGGCCGGGCATTGAGGATAAATAGGGTCGGAGTCGATTACTTTCTCTTGACTTTTCCGGGCGCGTTCCTGTAATGTTCTTAACCCCATCTCGGTGGGGCCGCCGTCGTTCTTTGACATCGTGAATAGGACTGCCAGAACGCTCATTCGCGCCCCGCGGGGGATGCGGTCCCGGTTCGATTCCAGCCCTTTGCCGACACCGGCGCGGAACCCGAATTGAACCTCCGAATATTACCCTGGGGTACCCTTTCCCAACCGACGACCGAGAACCGGCAACCGATAACCGATAGCTATTTCGGCCCCATGCGGAGGGCGCCGTCCAACCGCACCGTCTCCCCGTTCAACATCACGTTGCCGATCATGTGGAGCGCAAGCCTGGCATACTCCTCGGCGTGGCCAAGCCGGCTCGGAAACGGCACCTGGTCGGTCAGGCTCTTCTGCACGTCGGCGGGCAGGGTCAGCATCATCGGCGTGGCGATGAGACCCGGCGCGATGGTCAGCACCCTGATCCCAAGCCGCGCCAGGTCGCGCGCCGCCGCCAGGGTTAAGCCCGCGATGCCGGCCTTCGAGGCGGCATAGGCCACCTGTCCGATCTGGCCTTCGTAAGCCGCGACGGACGACGTGTTGACGATGACGCCGCGCTCGCCGTCGGCCAGCGGCTCCAGCCCGGCCATGTCGGCGGCGGCGAGGCGCATCATGTTGAAGGTGCCGATGAGATTCACCTCGATGACACGGGCGAATTTTTCCAGCGGCAACGCCCCGTCGCGCCCCACGATCCGGCCGGGAATGAGGATGCCGGCGACGTTGACGAGAATTCGCGAAGGCCCGTGCGCGGCCCGCGCGGCGGCGACCGCGGTCTCGCCGCTCTTGGCGTCGCTCACGTCGCACTCGACACCGAGCCCGCCGATCTCCTTGGCGACGGCCAGGGCGGCCTCCCGGTTCAGGTCGAGCACCGCCACCCTCGCCCCGGCCCGCGCCAGCGCGCGTGCCGTCTCCGCGCCGATGCCCGACCCGGCGCCCGTCACCAGCGCCGCATGACCCTTCACGTCCATGGTTTCCGCCCTTCTTGCTATTGGCGGGCGTTCATTAGCAGACAAGCCCGCCGCTTGCACCGGTCGTCCGGCGCCCCCATGTTTCCCCGATGCCCGGCACCGATCTAGTCCTGCGCCAGGAGCGCAAATACCGCCGCGACAGCCGGCGCGTCGGGCGCGGCTTCTGGGACAAGATTCGCCGCCATGGCCCGCGCATCCCCTTCTTGAAGGAGGCCGTCGCCGCCTATTACTGCGCCCTCGATCCGGCGACGCCCTGGCGGGTCAAGGCCGTGCTGATGGCGGCGCTCGCCTACTTCGTGGTTCCGGCCGACATGCTGCCCGACTTTCTCCCCATGCTCGGCTTCACCGACGATGCGGCGGTGCTGCTCGGGGCCTTCCGCGCCGTCGCCCCGCATGTGAAGGACAGCCACCGGAACCTCGCCGCCTCGACGATTCAGCGACTCTCGGGCGTTTGAACCGCCGATTGCCGCAAGACCGCCTCGCGCCGCGCGATGTAGACGGCGGCCCCGGCGATGATGGCGGCCCCCACCCAGGTCCATTCGTCGGGCACCTCGGCGAAGGCGAGATAGCCGATGGCGGCGGCGAAAATCATCCTGGTGTAGTCATAGGGCATCACCGCCGAGGCGTCGGCGAGCGCGAAGGACCTGAGGAAACACATATGCCCGAAGGACCCCATCGCCCCCATGGCGACCAGCCACGGCCATAGTGCCGGCTCCGGCCAGCTCCATACGAAGAGCGCCGGCACCAGCGACATCGGTGTCATCATCAGCACCATGTAGGTGGCGATGGCGTCGGGGTGCTCGGTGCGGGTCAGGTTCTTGACGATGAGGGTGGTTACCGCCATCAGCGCCGTCGAGGCGATGGCCAGCGCCGCGCCCCAATCGAGCGCCACCGATCCCGGCCGCAGGATCACGAGCACGCCCGCGAACCCGACCAGCGTCGCCGTCCAGCGCCGCGCCCGCACCCTCTCGCCCAGCACCAGCGCGGCGCCGATGGTGGCGAAGAGCGGCGTGGTGAAGCTCAACGCGACCGCCTCGGCGAAGGGGATCAAGGCGAGTGCCGCGAACCAGCACAGCATGGAGGTAAGCCCCAACGCCGACCGCCAGCCGTACAGCAGGATACGCCCCGTCCTCAGCGTGCCCAGCCCGGCGCGCGCCAGGAACGGCAGCATGAAGGCGAGGCCGAACAGGTTGCGAAAGAAGGCGGTCTCGAAGGGATGCATGCCTTCGTCCCGCCCGAGATAGCGGATAATGGCGCTGAGCGCGGCGAAGAAGAACGCCGCCCCCATCATCCACAGCGCGGCCTGCACGGACGGGGGAAGTGGGAGTCGGCGAAGGAACGCGGGCATGGTCTCTACCAATACGAAGTCTCGGAAACTCTAACCCAGCCGCCATGCTTCGAGACGCCGCTTCCAGCCTTCGCAGCCGAAGCGGCTGCTTCGGCGGAGTAGGCTCGCGGCTCCCCGGCATGAGGTAACGCTTTGATATAGAGCGCCTACCTCATCCTGAGGAGCGTTCGAAGAACGCGTCTCGAAGGATGGGCCATAGGACTCGGTTATCGAGATTCGGTATAAGCCCTTGCCTTGGTCGGCACCAATGCCAAAGATTCGGCGCCCCCGCGCATTACTCATGTGACCGTCATGCCATCCGACGACCGGCCGTTGTGGAGCCCCGCGCCCGAGCGCGTCGCCGCCGCCAACCTCACAGCCTTCATGGCCGGCAGGTTCCAGGACTACGCGGCGCTGCACCGCTGGTCGGTCGAGCAGCCGGAGGCGTTCTGGCGCGAGGTCTGGTCGTTCTGCGGCGTGATCGCCGAGACGCAAGGGCCGGTTGCGCTGCGTGACGCCGGCGCGATGCCGGGCGCCAGCTTCTTCCCCAATGCCCGCCTGAACTTCGCCGAGAACCTGCTCCGCCATCGAGGGTCCGGCGATGCGCTCGTATTCTGGGGCGAGGACAAGGTGAAGCGCCGGATGAGCCACGACGAGCTCTACGCCCTGGTCTCCCGCCTCGCCCAGGCCATGCGCGCCATGGGCTTGCGGCCCGGCGAGCGCGTCGCCGGCTTCGTCCCGAACCTGCCGGAAAGCATCGCGGCGGCCCTGGCGGCGGCCAGCATCGGGGCGGTGTGGTCGTCCTGCTCGCCCGATTTCGGGCCGCGCGGCGTCGTCGACCGCTTCGGCCAGATCGCGCCCCGGCTGCTGTTCGTGGCCGACGGCTATTACTACGCCGGCAAGACCCATGATTCGCTCGCCCGGGTAATCGAGTTCCTGCCCGAGCTGCCCTCGGTCGAGCGCGTCGTCGTCTTCCCCTACACCCGCGCGCAACCCCCGCTCGAAGGCGTGGCGAACGCCGTCATGCTGGAAGACTTCATCGCCCCGCACACCGCCGGCCCCATCGCCTTCGAGAGTCTGCCGTTCGCGCACCCGCTCTACATCCTCTACTCCTCGGGCACGACCGGGGTTCCCAAATGCATCGTCCACGGCGCCGGGGGCACGCTGCTGCAGCATTTGAAGGAACATCGCCTGCATTGCGACATCAAGCCCGGCGACCACATGTTCTTTTTCACCACCTGCGGCTGGATGATGTGGAACTGGCTGGTCTCGGGCCTGGCCTCGGGCGCGACGCTGCTGCTCTATGACGGCTCGCCGTTCCATCCCGGCCCGCACATCCTCTTCGATTTCGCGGAAAGTCGGCGCTGCGCGTTCCTCGGCGTCTCGGCCAAGTTCATCGATGCGTGCGCCAAGGCCGGCGCGGCGCCTATCGAGACCCATGATCTCTCGAATCTGCGCACCATCGCCTCGACCGGTTCGCCGCTGAGCCCCGAAGGTTTCGATTACGTCTATGCCAAGATAAAGCGCGATTTGTGCCTGTCCTCGATCTCGGGCGGCACCGACATCGTGTCCTGCTTCGTGCTCGGCAATCCCATCGGCCCGGTGTGGCGCGGCGAAATCCAGGCGCCGGGCCTCGGCATGAAGGTCGAGGTTTGGGACGAATCCGGCCGGCCGGTCGTGGCTGAGAAGGGCGAACTGGTCTGCGCGGCGCCGTTTCCCTCGATGCCGGTGGGGTTCTGGAACGATGCCGGTGGCGCCAAGTATCGCGCCGCCTATTTCGAACGCTTCCCGAATGTCTGGTACCACGGCGACTTCGCGACGGCGACCCGCCATGGCGGCATCGTGATCCATGGCCGCTCCGACGCGGTCTTGAATCCCGGCGGCGTTCGCATCGGCACGGCCGAGATCTATCGCCAGGTCGAGCAGCTGCCGGAAATCGAGGAAAGCCTGGTCATCGGCCAGGATTGGCAGGGCGACGTGCGCGTCGTGTTGTTCGTGCGCCTGCGCGCCGGTGACGGTCTCGACGATGCCCTCGTGGCCAGGATCAAGGCGCAAATCCGCGCCAATACCACGCCGCGCCACGTTCCGGCCAAGATCGTTCAGATCGCCGACATTCCGCGCACCAGGAGCGGCAAGATTGTCGAACTCGCCGTGCGCGACGTGGTGCATGGGCGGGCGGTGAAGAACCGCGAGGCGCTCGCCAACCCGGAAGCCCTCGACCTCTACCGCGACCGGCCCGAACTGCGGCGCTGATCAGAAATCGAGGTTGGTGTAGTGGGCGGCTGGCGGAATGCCGGGCACCTGGTCGAGCAGCAACGGCCGGAAGGTCGGGCGCGACTTGATGCTGGCGTACCAGTTCTTGGCGTCGGGATAGCCGTCCCAGGGCACGTCGCCCAGGTAGTCGATGACCGAGAGATGCGCCGCGGCCGCGATGTCGGCCAGCGAAAACGAATCCCCGGCGAGCCAGCGCCGGTGGTTGACGAGATAGCCGATATGGTCGAGATGCCGGCGCAAGCTCGCGAGGCTCTCGCGGATCGCCTGCGAATCGGGCGAGCCGCCGTGGCCGAGACGCTTGATGAGCCGCTCATGCAGCAAGGGGGCGGAGACTTCGCGCGCGAACTTGGTATCGAACCATCCGGCAAGGCGGCGCACCTCGGCCCGCGCCGTGGCGCCGTGGCCGATGAGAGGCGGGTGCGGGCACGTCTCTTCGATGAACTCGCAGATCGCATGCGAATCGGCGATGACGGCGCCATCCGGTTCGATCATGACCGGCAGATCGCCGGCCGGATTGAGATCGAGGACGGTTTGGGACAAGGCCCAGGGGTGCTCGTTCCGGGTCTCGAAACTCGCATCCTTCTCGCCGAGAAGCAGGCGCACCTTGCGGGAATCGGGTTGCAGGATGAAATGGTGCAAGAGGCGCATGATCGAGTTCCACTTTATCCGATCTCGTCCGCCCTTGACAGCAAGGGGATGACTGGCGTGCCATGCCGTTCATGGCCGGTCCAGGCATGACGACGGATATCGCGGACGAGCGCGACCGCATGCTTCAGGCGGCGGCGCGCGGCGACCGCGCGGCGTTCGAGCGGCTCTATCGGCTGGCCGCGCCGCAACTGTTTGGCTTGGCCTGCCGTATCGTCATCAGGCGCGACGTGGCCGAGGACGTGCTGCAGGCGGCGATGGTCGCGGCCTGGCGCCATAAGTCGAGCTTCGATCCCGAGCGCGGGTCGGCGGCGGCATGGCTCGGGCGCATCGTCCGCAACCTGGCGATCGACCACCTGCGCCGCCGCGGCCGCGAGGCGCCATTGGATCCCGAGATGCTGGAAGCCATTCCCGATGGCGAACCCGATCCGGCGGCGGCGGCGGAGGCAACGGAGTCCGCCCGGCGCTTGCGGCGCTGCCTGGGCGAGATCGAGACGGCGCCGCGGCGCGCGGTCCTGCTGGTCTATTACACCGGCGCCACCTTCGAGGAGGCATCGGCGCGTCTGGCCGCGCCGATCGGCACGGTCAAGTCTTGGGTGCGCCGCAGCCTGATGCGGTTGAGGAGTTGCTTGGAGCGATGAAGTACCGCGATCCCGAATTGCGTCAGCATCTGGCCGCCGAATTTGCGCTCGGCGTCTTGGCCCCGCGCGCGCGCCGCAGGTTCGAGCGGCTGATGCAAGACGACGACGATCTTCGGCGCCTGGCCGAAGATTGGGAGTTGCGGTTGGCCGGATTGATCGAGGTCCTGCCCGGTTTGAGGCCGCCCGAGAGCGTGTGGCGGCGAATCGCCGGCGAGCTCGGTTGGATCGAAGACAGCGCCGAGGAACGCCGGCCGTCCTTGTGGCGGAGCCTCGCCCTGTGGCGCGGTTTCGGGCTGGCGAGCGCCGCGACGGCCTTGGCGCTCATCCTCTATGTCGCGGTCCAGCCTTCGCCTTCGACCGCCCCGGCGCAGGTGGCGGTGTTGAGCGCCGAGGACGCAAAGCCGGTGCTGGTCGCCCGCGTCGAGCCGCAAGCCGGCCGCATCGTCCTCATCGGATTGACCGAGCCCGATGTCGCGCCCGGCTATTCGCAAGAACTGTGGCTCGTGCCCGAAGGCGGGGCGCCGGTTTCGCTCGGGCTCATCGGGGACTGGCCGGCGGTGCTGCCGATCAAGGGCGCGGACGTGCCGTTCGCCGGTGGTGCGCTCGCGGTCAGCCTGGAGCCCGAAGGCGGTTCGCCGACCGGCGCGCCGACCGGCCCGGTCCTCTATCAAGGCGTGCTGGTAGCCGAACCGTAATCTCCGCCGCCGCATCCGCATAATTTCGTGACTCGATATCGCGAGTGTTCGACTCACGAAGAGTTGATGCGGCTCGACGCCCGCGTGTTGCGCGATGTCGGCCTGACCAGGGTCGAGATTCCCGCGCTGGCCTCGGAATCGCCGGACATATTCGACAACCGGATGCTGGGCGATATCGGATTCGTGCGCGGCGATCTCGACCGCGCGGCCGACAAGAATCCCGTTCACCCCCGCATCCGGCGCGATGGCGATTTCGTAAAGGCGGCATGACGGGCCGACGGTCCGTCTGCAAGACAGTTCCCATCGCAATCGCAAGAAGGAAGATTGAATCATGAAGACGACACTTCTGAACGGCGTCGCCGCTGTTATCGTCTCGGCCGGCGCCTTCATCGGCTCGGCTGTCGCCGACCATGCCGCGACGCAAGCACCCGCGTCCTTGCAGTACGCGGCCGGACCTTCGGCCGACAATGGCGCCTCCGATCTCCGTTCGGCGCTCGACGGGCTCCTTGGCGAGCACGTGCAGCTCGCGGCCACCGCGACCGGCGCCGCGCTCAAGGGCCGCGACAGCGAATTCAAGGCGGCGGCAGGCGCGCTCGACGCCAATTCGGTCGACATCGCCAACGCCATCGGCTCGATCTATGGCAAGGAAGCCGGCGAGGCGTTCCTGCCGCTGTGGCGCTCGCACATCGGCATGGTGGTCGAGTACACGGCCGGCACCGCCGCCATGGACAAGATGAAGCAGGACAAGGCCGTCAACGACCTGATGGGATACACGCAGGATTTCGGCGCGTTCCTGAATTCGGCCAATCCGAACCTGCCGAAGGACGCCGTCGCCGACCTGGTGAAGCACCACGCGGTGACGCTGAAGGCCGTGATCGACGCGCAAGCCACGCGCGACTACGTCAAGGCGCAAGAGGCGCTGCGCGTCGCTTACAGCCACATGGCGACGATCGCCGAGGCGCTGGCCCAGGCCATCGTCGCCCAGTTCCCCGACAAGTTCGCGTCGTAGGAACTTATGCGATGCGACACCGGCGGCGGGAGCAAGTCTCGCCGCCGGTTCGCGGCGCGAGGAGACGAACCATGAATCATGTAACGTTGTTCGGCCTTGCGACCTTGGGCTTGGCGCTCGCCGGCGCGGCGGCGGCCGAGCAGGTCGGCGCCGAGATCAAGACCTTCCGGTTCCAGCCGAAGGCCGTCGAGGTGAAGGCCGGCACGACGGTCACCTGGACCAATCGCGACGCTATCGAGCATTCGGTGACGGCGGGCACGTTCGATTCCGGCTTCTTCACGCAAGGGCAGACATTCAGCATCGCCTTCGACAAGCCCGGCGAATACGCCTATTCCTGCGCCCGCCACAAATCCATGCGCGGCACGGTGAGGGTGGTGGAGTAAGGCCGGCCGCGCGATTCAGCGGATGAGCCGAATCTCCACGGGAATCTTGATCCGCCCCCAACTCCTGTCGGCGGTCAGCGCCACCACGTCGAGTTGCCCGGCCAGCGCAAGGCAGGCGCGGTCGCCGAGCGACAACCCGAAGGCCCGCGTGGCGGGACGCAAGGCCGCGGCCCGATAGGCCAGGAGCGCATCGAAGGGGACCACGTCGAGCCCAAGCCCTTCGAGGAGCGCCCGTACCTCGACCGGATCGGCGCCATGTTCCACGAGAACCGTGGCGGCTTCCGAAAGGTTGACGGCCGAAACCGCCGCCCGAGGCAGCGCCGCCTCGACCGTCGCCGAGCCCGGCTCGTCGTTCAGGAAGGCAAGCAGGGCCGAGGCGTCGAGGACGCTGTCAGCCACGTCGGCGCTCTGCTCGGCGCATTGCGATCAATTCGTCGGACAAACTCGCGCCCTTGCCGACGATCTCGCGGACTCGTCGCTGGGCCCGGCGCAGCGCTTCGGTGCGGCTGACGATTCGAAGCGAGCCTTCCTCCAATCGAAGCAACACCTCGTCGCCCGGCTCGATGCCAAGCGCCCGGCGGTAACGGACGGGGATCACCAGCCGGCCATTCTGGCCGATACGTGCCAACTCATCGGACATTTGTCAGAATCCGTTGTTTCGGGCAATAACCTACAAGATGCCAAGATTCCTGTCCACCGTTCAAGGGTTAACGAAGGCGGGCTTCTCGATCGCCTCGTAATGCGCCGAGCGGGCGTCGAAGCGCGGCAGCAACCGGCGACCCGGCGGGCGGCGATTTCGCACCAGAAGCGGCAGATCATGGGAACTCCCGTGGGTCGCGGGGCGCCGCCTCACGCCTCGCCGCCGGCGGCCAGGAATCGCTTGTAATCCTCCTCCCAATCCGCTTCGGGGTCGTTGATCGTCGGCAGGCGCGGAAGCGTGGCGGGCACCTTCTCCGCTGGCACCGCCAGAGCGTCGATGTCGCCCATATTGGGGAACACGTTCTTGAGGTTCCCGCGCATGTTCCCGGAGTCGTAGAAGCGGGCGAAATGCCACCACAGGCGATAGTCCTGATCGCACAGCAGCTTCAGGCATTCGACGGTGCCGCCGAGAACCTTTTTGGCCTCGAAATACACCGCCGGCCGAAACCGTCGCAACAACGCGGCCGCTCCGCGCAGCACCGCGAGCTCCATCCCTTCGACGTCGATCTTGAGAAGCGCCGCGCGCTCGATACCGAGGCCATCCAATCGCACGAGTGGCACGGGCTCGGTACGCCCCTCCGTCTGCACCCGCACGGCGCCGAGGTTGCTATCGGTATCGATGGCCGGAACCGGAATCCGCGCCGTGCCCGGCGTCTCTCCCACCGCCCACGGCCAGGCGCGGACCTGCGTCAACCCGTTCATCGCCAGATTGGCGCACAAGGTCTGAAACACCAGGGCCTGCGGCTCGAAGGCGTGCACCCTGCCTTTGGCGCCGACCGCCCGCGCCATGGCGAGCGTGCAGGTGCCGATGTTGGCGCCCACGTCGAGGGCGACGTCGCCGGGGCGCAGGAACTGGCTCATCAGGCGGTTCTCGCTCTCCGCGAACTCGCCATAGAGCTCTAGCGCGGTTTCCGGATAGGTAGAGTCGGAAGGGGATTCCCAAAGGACGGCGGATGTGATTCAAGCTGGCCACTGGATAGGAGGCCAGCATGGATGCCATCACCGGTTTCGGAGGATCTTCGCAAGCGGATCAAGCAGGCGGTTGAGGCTGGGTCGTCGTGCCGGGCCGCGGCGCGGCGGTTTTCGATCAGCGAGAGCTGCGCGATCAAGCTGATGCAGCGCTGGCGGAAGACAGGGACGCTGGCCCCGGGCCAGATGGGCGGTTGGAAGGATTATGCCTTGGCGCCGCACGAGGGGCGGGTGCGAGCGCTGGTGGCAGGTCAGGCCGACCTGACGCTCGACGAGCTTCGTGACCAGCTAGGGCGGGAGGGTATTCGTGTCGGACGCACGTCGATCTGGCGTTTCCTGGCTGCGCTGGGGCTGACACTTAAAAAAAGACACTCCATGCTGCCGAGCAGGGCCGGCCGGACGTCGCGGCGGCCCGCGAGGCCTGGCGCAGGTGGCAGGCGACCCTAAACCCAGAGCAGCTGGTATTCATCGATGAAACATGGGCAACGACCAACATGGCACGCCGCTTCGGTCGCTGTCGGCGGGGCGAGCGACTGATCGCGGCCGTTCCACACGGGCACTGGAAGACCTCGACGTTCGTCGCCGGCTTGCGCGCCAGCGCCCTCACCGCCCCGCTCGTCGTCGATGGCGCCATGAACGGCGAGATATTCCACGCTTATATCGAGCAGGTGCTGGCGCCAACCCTCGCGCCGGGCGACATCGTCATCATGGACAATCTGAGCTCTCACAAAGTCGCCGGTGTGCGCGAAGCGATTGTCGCGCGCGGCGCCGTTCTATTCTATCTGCCGCCTTATAGCCCCGATCTCAATCCCATCGAGCAGGCCTTCTCGAAACTCAAAGCTCTCCTCCGTAAAGCCTCGGCTCGATCTGTCGAGACACTGTGGAACACGATCGGTGACCTCCTCCCGCGATTCCAACCCGACGAATGCGCCAATTACTTCGCCAGCGCCGGCTATAGTCTACCTAATCGGAAACCGCTCTAGGCGGCGGCATTTAGCCGGCCCCTCCAGTCCTCGGGAACGTTCGGCTTTCTATTGCACCAAAGGTGAATCGGCGCCTTTGAGGTCGAGGCCGTTGATCCGGGCCTGCCCCACCAGCAGCCGAAGGTACTGGCGGGTGGCGGTTTCCCGGGCGGCGACGCTTAGATTGTGGGCGATGGTCTCGCGCACGGCGTCGAACGGGAGTTCCCGGCCCTCGATGCGCCGCAATAACCGCAGGACGTGGAAGCCATAGCGGGTCTCGACCAGCGTGGCGCAGACTTCGCCTTCCCCCAGGCTGAACAGGTAAGTCTCGAACTCCGGCACGCTGGAGCCGCGCGCGATCTGCCCTAGATGACCGTCATTCGCCGCCGAGGGGCAATCCGAGTTCGCGCGCGCGAGCGCGCCGAAAGCCGCCGGGTCGCGCTCCACCGCCGAAAGCAATTCCTGTGCCTGAGCCCGCGCCGCCGCCCGCGCGGGCGCGTCGTCGGGCGGCGCCGCGATCAGGATATGCTGCGCCTCGGCGAGATCGGAGGAGCGGAAGCGGCGGCGGTTGTTCTCGTAATAGCGCCGACACGTGGCTTCGTCGGCGGTAGGGACTCGCACCGCTGTTGATAGCAGACGATCGATGGCGGCGTCTTGCGTCTCCGGTTCGTCGGCGTCGCCGAGCAATCCTCCGGTCCGCGCTTCCCGCAGCAAGAGTTCGCGCAAGACTAGCGCCGTCGCCGCTTCCCGCCGCGCCGCATCGAGATCGGGCGCCGGGTGATACTGCACCTCGGCGAGGATGGCGGCCTCGGCGATCTCCAGGCCGTTGACGCTGACGCTCATGGGAGCGCCTTCGACGCCCCGCCCCGGCGGCGAACGACCTGCGTGCGGCGGAATAGATACCCGACCGGCGCGCTCCAGATGTGAACGAGGCGGCTGAACGGAAACAGCAGGAAGACGGTGAGCCCCAGCACGATGTGCGCCTTGTAGGGCCAGGCCACGGGGGCGACCAGCTCGGCGGCGCCGGCGCGGAACGTCACGATGCGCTGCGCCCACTCGGACAGCAGCAGCATCACGCTGCCGTCGGCATGCTGGAGCGAGTAGGGGATGGTGACGAGGCCGAGCACCAGCTGGACCCACAGTAGAAGAAGGATCGCGATGTCCATGGCGCCGCTGGTCGCCCGGATGCGCGGGTCGGTCAGGCGCCGATGCACGAGCAGCGTCAAGCCGATGAAACACAAGATACCGGCCACGCCGCCCGACAAGATCGCCAGCATCTGCTTCGCGGGCGGGCCGATGAAGGGCTCATAGACCGCATGGGGTGTCAGCAGTCCGACGAAATGCCCGAAGAGCAGGAACAGGATCCCGACATGGAACAGGTTGCTGCCCCAGCGCAGCTGGCGCCGGCGCAGCAATTGGCTCGAGCCGCTGCGCCAGCCGTATTGCTCGCGGTCGAAGCGGATGAGGCTGCCGACCAGGAACACCGACAGGCAGAAATAGGGAAAGAATCCGAAGACCAACTGATTGAGATAGGCGTTCATGGCACCATGTCCTTCGTGGCGTGCATGCGCGAGAGCATCGCCGCCGCCTTGGCGCAAGACCCGCCCTCATTGGGCGCTCCCTCGGGCCCGAAGCTGACGGGCGCCTCTTCCCAGGCGCGGTCGATAGCCTCGGGGCTGTCGTCATCGTTCTCGATAGCGTCAACGGCCCCGGTCTGTCGGCCCGCCAATGCCAGGAGCGCGGCGAAGAGACCGGCATAGGGGCTTTGGCGCTTGGCGAGGCGGCCGTGGATGGCGGCCAGTATCTCGGCGGAATCCACCAGATGCTCCCGCGCCTCGTCCTCCGGGATGAGCGCGAGGAATTCCAGGAACAGCGGCAGGTAATCGGGAAGCTCGTTGGCGGCGATCTCCAGCCCATGGCGCCGGTAGAGCGCGCCGAGATCGACCATGGCCTGGCCGCGGGCGCGCGAATCGCCGTGCACATGCTCGAAGAGATGCAGCGACAGCGAGCGCATGCGGTCGAAGAGGTCGACATAGCGCGCCTCCGCCTCCAACGGGTCCACGGTCAAGAGATCGCCGATGAACGCCTCGATCCCGGCGCGCATCGGCGGCCTCAGGGCATTCGACCGGCGGAGCGCATTGGCGGCCTCGGGCAGCATGCGGCGAACCTTCTCGTCCGGATAGGCGAGCAGCAGCGCCATCACCTTGAGCGCCGGTCTCATTGCCCACCCGCCCGCGCCTTTTGCGCCGGGCTTGCGGCTCGTCCGAACAGGCTCGCCTTGCTCGCCCCGTCCGAACAGCCATTGCCGAAACTGAAGCCGCAGGCGCTCTTCAGGTCGAAGGCGTTCTCGGCATATTCGCGGTGGGTCGTCGGGATGACATAACGATCCTCGTAATTTGCGATCGCCATGGTGCGGTACATGTCCTCGACCTGCGCGCGGGTGAGCCCGACGCGCTCCAGCACCGCGGTCTCGACGCGGCCCTCGACGTGGCGGGCGCGCATGTGGATGCGCATCGCCATCATGCGCTCCAGCGCCCGCACGATCGGCGCTTCGTCGCCGGCGGTGAGAAGGTTCGCGAGATAGCGCACCGGAATGCGCAAGGAGCGCACATCGGGCAGCTCGCCGTCGAATCCGATGTGGCCGGCTTCCGCCGCCGCCTGGATAGGCGAGAGCGGCGGCACGTACCACACCATGGGCAGGGTCCGGTATTCCGGGTGCAGCGGGAAGGCCACCTTCCAGTCGATGGCGAGCTTGTAGGCGGGCGAGCGCTCGGCCGCCGTCAGCCAGGCCTCGGGCACGCCGTCGGCGCGCGCCTGGGCCTTCACCGCCGGGTCATGGGGGTCGAGGAAGATGTCGAGTTGGGCTCCGTAAAGGTCGTACTCGCGCTCGACGCTCGCCGCCTCTTCGATGCGGTCGGCGTCATAGAGCAGCACGCCCAGATAGCGGATGCGCCCGACGCAGGTCTCCGAGCACACGGTGGGCTCGCCGGCCTCGATGCGCGGGTAGCAGAAGATGCATTTCTCGGCCTTGCCCGACTGCCAGTTGAAATAGATCTTCTTGTACGGGCAGGCCGATACGCACATGCGCCAGCCGCGGCACTTGTCCTGGTCGACGAGGACGATCCCGTCCTCCTCGCGCTTGTAGATCGAGCCGGACGGGCAGGCGGCGACGCAAGACGGATTCAAGCAGTGCTCGCACAGCCGCGGCAGGTAGAACATGAAGGTGTTCTCGAACTGGCCGTAGATCTCCTTCTCGACCCGCTCGAAGTTCTTGTCCTTGGAGCGCTTGGCGAACTCGGTTCCCAGAAGTTCCTCCCAGTTTGGACCCCACTCGATTTTCTCCATGCGCTCGCCGGTGATGAGCGAAACCGGACGGGCCACGGGCGCGGCCCGCGATTCGCCGGCCGTGTGCAGGTGCTCGTAGTCGAAGGTGAAGGGCTCGTAATAGTCGTCGATTTCCGGCATGTCGGGATTGGCGAAGATCTTGGCCAGCACTCGCCATTTGGGCCCGATGCGGGGCTCGATGCGGCCATTCCCTTTGCGTACCCAGCCGCCCTTCCAACGGTCCTGGTTTTCCCATTCCTTCGGATAACCGATGCCGGGCTTGGTCTCGACATTGTTGAACCACACGTATTCGACGCCCTCGCGGCTGGTCCACACGTTCTTGCAGGTGACCGAACAGGTGTGGCAGCCGATGCACTTGTCGAGGTTCAGCACCATCGCGATCTGGGCACGGACTTTCATGGGCATGGTCCCTATTCGGCCGCGGCGGCGGCCGCCGGCCCTTCGAGCCAGTCGACCTTTGCCATCTTGCGCACGATCACAAACTCGTCGCGGTTCGTGCCGATGGTGCCGTGATAATTGAAACCCCAGCTCTGCTGCGCGTAGCCGCCGATCATGTGCGTGGGCTTCGGGCAGGTGCGGGTGACGGAATTGTGAATGCCGCCCCTGGCGCCGGTGATCTCGCTGCCGGGCACGTTCACGATCTTCTCCTGCGCGTGGTACATGAGTACCATGCCCTCCTTCACGCGCTGGCTCACGACCGCGCGGGCGACCAGCGCGCCGTTCACGTTGAAGGCCTCGATCCAGTCATTGTCCTCGACGCCGATCTTGGCGGCATCCTTCTCGCTCAGCCACACGATCGGTCCGCCGCGCGACATCGTCAGCATGATGAGATTGTCGGTGTAGGTGCTGTGGATGCCCCACTTTTGGTGCGGGGTGATGAAATTGAGCGCGATCTCCGGCTCGCCATTGCTCCGCCGGTTCATCATCGGCTCGATCGTCTTGGTATCGACGGGCGGCTTGTAGAGGCAGAGCCCCTCGCCGAAGGCCAGCATCCAGGCATGGTCCTGGTAAAGCTGCTGGCGGCCCGTGAGCGTGCGCCAGGGGATAAACTCGTGCACGTTGGTGTAACCGGCGGTGTAACTCACTTTCTCCGATTCAATGCCGCTCCAAGTGGGCGAGGAGATGATCTTGCGCGGTTGGGCCTGCAGGTCACGGAAACGCAACTGTTCGTCCTCGCGCGCGCGGGCAAGGTGCGTGTGTTCGCGCCCCGTTGCCTTGCCCAGCGCCGCCCACGCCTTCACCGCCACATGGCCGTTGGTTTCGGGGGCGAGAGTGAGGATGATTTCGGCGGCGTCGATATCGGTTTCGATGCGCGGGCATCCCTGGCTCGGGCCGGGCTCGGCGACGGTGCCGTTCAACTCGGCCAGGTGCTTGACCTCGGCTTCCGTGTTCCAGGCGATGCCCTTGCCGCCATTGCCGACCTTGACCATGAGCGGGCCCAAGGCCGTGAATTTCTTGTAGGTGTTGGGATAGTCGCGCTCGACCACCGCGATCGCCGGCATGGTCTTGCCCGGCACCGGTTCGCATTCGCCCTTGCGCCAGTCGCGGGGGCCGAAGGGCTGGCCCAGCTCCGCCGGCGCGTCGTGCATTAGCGGCGTCAGCACAAGATCCTTCTCGACGCCGAGATGCCCCGGGCAAAGCTCGGAGAAACGCCGCGCAATGCCCTTGAAGATGTTCCAGTCGCTGCGCGATTCCCACACCGGATCGACCGCGGCCGACAGCGGGTGGATGAAGGGGTGCATGTCGGAGGTGTTGAGGTCGTGTTTTTCGTACCAGGTCGCGGTCGGCAGCACGATGTCGGAATAGAGACAGGTCGTCGACATGCGGAAGTCGATGGTGACGAGAAGGTCGAGCTTCCCCTCCGGCGCCGGATCATGCCAGGCGACCTCCTGGGGTTTCACGCCGCCTTCGGCGCCGAGATCCTTGCCCTGCACGCCATGCTGGGTGCCGAGAAGGTGCTTCAGGAAATACTCGTGGCCCTTGCCGCTCGAGCCCAGCAGATTGGAGCGCCATACGAAGAGATTGCGCGGGAAGTTGCGGGGGTTGTCGGGATCCTCGCAGGCGAGCTTGAGACGACCCGATTTCAAGGCTTCGACGACATAGGCCGCCGGCTCCTTGCCCGCGGCGGCCGCGTCGCCCGCCACCTTCAGCGGGTTGATGTCGAACTGGGGCGCCGAGGGCAGCCAACCCATGCGCTCGGCACGGACGTTGAAATCGATGAGGCTGCCCTCGATCGACTTGTCGGCCAGCGGCGAGAGGATCTCCTTGATGCCAAGGCTTTCGTAGCGCCACTGGTCGGTGTGCGCATAGAAGAACGAGGTGGAATTCATCTGCCGCGGCGGCCGGTGCCAATCGAGCGCGAAGGCCAAGGGCGTCCACCCGGTCTGCGGGCGCAGCTTCTCCTGGCCGACATAATGCGCCCAGCCGCCGCCCGACTGGCCGACGCAACCGCACAGCGCCAGCATGTTGATGATGGCGCGATAGATCATGTCGCCGTGGTACCAGTGATTGATCGCGGCCCCGAGAATGATCATGGACTTGCCGCGGGTCTTGTCGGCGTTCGTCGCGAACTCGCGCGCCGTGGCGATTACGTGCTGGCGCTTCACGCCGGTGATGCGCTCCTGCCAGGCGGGCGTGTAGGGCACGTCGTCGTCGTAGCTTCTGGCCGCCTCGCCGCCGAGCCCCCGATCGACGCCGTAATTGGCGGCCAGCAGATCGAACACGGTGGCGACCGGCGTCTCTCCGTCCTTGAGCGCGAGGCGCTTCACGGGGACGGTGCGCATGAGCACGTCGGGGTGGGTCGTGCCCGCGAAATAGGGGTGCGTGCGGTTTCCGAAATAGGGGAATGCGACGGCCAAGGTGTCGTCATGCGCATCGACCAGCGTCAGCTTCGGGTGCACTTCGACGCCGGTGGCGGCGTTGCGCATTTCGAGGTTCCACTTGCCCTGTTCGCCCCAGCGGAACCCGACCGAGCCGGTGGGCACCACTGCCCAGCCGGTCGCGTCGTCGATGACCAGCGGTTTCCAGTCGGGATTGTTGGTCTCGCCGCGATTGTCGGCGAAATCCGACGCGCGCACGAAGCGGTCGGGAACGTAGCGCCCGTCCTTCTCGATCAGGCGGACCAGGAAGGGCATGTCGGTGAAACGCCGGCAATAATCCTGGAAATAGTCGCTGCGCCCGGCGACGTGGAACTCCTTCAGGATGACGTGGCCCATGGCCATGGCCAGCGCCGCGTCGGTGCCCTGCTTGGGCGACAGCCACAGATCGGCGAATTTGGAGGCTTCGCTGTAATCGGGGGTGATGACCACCGACTTCGTGCCCTTGTAGCGGACCTCGGTGTAGAAATGCGCGTCCGGCGTGCGCGTTTGCGGAACGTTCGATCCCCAGATGATGAGGAAGGTCGAATTGTACCAGTCGGCGCTTTCGGGCACGTCGGTCTGCTCGCCCCAAGTCTGCGGCGATGACGGCGGCAGGTCGCAGTACCAGTCGTAGAAGCTCATGGCGACCCCGCCGATGAGCGACAAATAGCGCGTGCCGGCGGCGTAGGAGACCATCGACATCGCCGGAATGGGCGAGAAGCCGATGATGCGGTCGGGGCCGAAGGTCTTGGCGGTATAGACGTTGGCGGCGGCGACGATCTCCTCGGCTTCCGCCCAGTTCGCGCGCACGAAGCCGCCGAGGCCGCGTACCGAGCGGTAGGACTTCGCCTTCGCCGGGTCCTCGACGATCGATGCCCAGGCCGCGACCGGATCGCCCGCCTTGGCCTTGGCCTCGCGCCACATCCGCAGCAGGCGGCCCCGCACCATCGGGTATTTCAGGCGGTTGGCGCTGTAGAGATACCAGGAGTAGCTGGCGCCGCGCGAACAGCCGCGCGGCTCGTGATTCGGCATGTCGGGGCGCGTGCGCGGATAGTCGGTCTGCTGCGTTTCCCAGGTGACGATCCCGCCCTTGACGTAGATTTTCCATGAGCAAGAGCCAGTGCAGTTCGTGCCGTGGGTCGATCGCACCACGCGGTCATGCGCCCAGCGCTGCCGATAGGCGTCCTCCCAGTCGCGCGGTTCGTTGGTGACGACGCCGTGGCCGTCGGAGAAGGTTTCGACGTTGCGCTTGAAGAACATCAGGCGGTCGAGAAAATGGCTCATGAGAATATTCCTCCGACCTTCAGCACGGTTTCTCGGCGCCGGCGCGCGCGTAGTACCACCAGTTGAGCGCTACGCAGGCCCCGTAGAAGAAGATCGCCCAGTAGAAGAACAAGTCCGGCGATCCGACCCAATCGAAGGAGTAACCGAGCATGACGCCGCAGGCGAAGGGCCCATAGGCGGCCATGGCGCCGGTCCAGCCGATGACGCCGGCCGCCTGGCGCGGCGGAAACAGCATCGGCATTTGCTTGAAAGTGGAGGCGTTGCCGATTCCGGCGAACAGGAACAGGCCCAGCATGGCGAGCAGGAAATAGGGAAACTCGTCCACCGTCGCCGGGGACGTGAAGAACAGCACCGCGACCGCCGCGACAATGAGGCCGATCCCGGCGAATTGCGTCACCTTGGCCCCTCCCACACGGTCCGACACCGGTCCGGCGATGACCCGCGCCGTCGAGCCGACGAGCGGGCCGAGGAAGGCATAGGCCAAGGGATCCGGGGCGCCCTCGAAGCCGCCATAGATCTGCTTGATCAGCAGCGGGAACGTGGCCGAGAGACCGGAGAACGAACCGAAGGTCATGATGTAGAGCAGCGTCATGATCAGCCCGTGCTTCAGCTTCAAGATGTCGAGCTGCTCGGCGAACGCCGCCTTGACCGGCACGCGCCGCAGGAATGCCCAGGCGAGCGCCGTGCATACGAGGATGAACGGGATGTAGATGAGCGCCGCGTTCTGCAGCCAGATGTCCTTGACGATCTCCCCCTTGGTGAAGGTCTGCGGCGCCCCGGCGATCGAGCCCAGGAGCGCGAAGCCGATGATCCAGGGCGTCACGAACTGCACGACGCTGACGCCGAAATTGCCGATCCCGGCCTGGATGGCGAGCGCCGTGCCCTGCAGGCGCTTGGGAAAGAACAGGCTTGTGCTCGGCATGAACGACGAGAAATTGCCGCCGCCCAGGCCGGCGAGAAAGGCGAGCGTCAGCAGAACCCAATAGGGCGTTCCGGGGTCCTGCACCACGATGACCCAGCCCACCGCCGGCACGAGTAGGCTCAACGTCGAGACCGTGACGACGTTGCGCGTGCCGTAGAGTGGGATGAGGAACGTATGCACGATCCGCAAGGACCCGCCGGCGAGCCCCGGCAACGCCGCGAGCCAGAAGATCTGGCCAGTCGAAAGCTGGAATCCGATATTGGGAAGGCGGACGACCAGCGCGCTCACCACGAACCAGACGATGAAGGCAAGCGTGAGATTGGCCGTGGTGATCGCCAATGTACGCCAGGCGACGGCCCGTCCCACGTTCCGCCAGAACGTCTCGTCCTCGGGGTCCCAGCGCTCGAGAGCGGGGCCGGCAGGTTGCATCGATGGGCTCATCGGGCGGCTCCCTTGGTTGGCATGGCGCCGGGCGGCGGCGCGCCGGCGAGTTCGGGCAGATCCTTGGGCCCACGGAACGCCGGGATCTCGCGCCGCTCCAGGTGCCGGATCGTGAAGTGCATCCAGACAAGCGCGGTGGCCACCAGCGCGAACAGCAGCATGAAGCAACTAGTCCACACGCCGGTGAGATCGTTCATCGCCCCGAACGCGATCGGCAGCACGAAGCCGCCAAGCCCGCCGATGAGCCCGACAATGCCGCCGACCGAGCCGACGCGGTCGGGGTAGTAGACTGGGATATGCTTGTAGACGGCGGCCTTGCCCAGCGACATGAAGAACCCGAGAATAAAGGTGAGGACCGTGAAGGGCACGAAGCCGAGCGTGATGGTGAAGGCGATCGGCCCCTCGATTCCATGCACGACGTAATCGGTCGCGGGATAGGACAGGAAGAACGTGCAGATCACCGAGGCGATGAAGGTCCAGTACATGACCCGGCGGGCGCCGTATTTGTCGGAGAGGAATCCGCCGAGCGCGCGGAAGATGCTGCCGGGGATCGAATAGGCGGCGCCCAGCATGCCGGCCGACACGATGTCGAGGCCGTAAACGCCGACATAGTAGCGGGGCAGCCACAGCGCCAGCGCCACGAACGCCCCGAACACGAAGAAGTAGTAGATCGAGAATCGCCAGACCTGAAGATGGCGCAGGGGCGAAAGTTGCGCCATCAGCGGCACCGGCGGCAGACGGCGCTGCCGGCGCGCGCGGACACTTGGATCCTCCTCCGTCAGCACGTAGAAGGCGACGGCCATGAGCAGGAGCGCCACGGCCCACAGGCGCGCCACTTCCTCCCAGCCGAAGGCGACCATGACGAAGGGCGCCAGGAACTTGGTGACCGCGGCCCCCACGTTGCCCATGCCGAAAATGCCGAGCGCGGTGCCCTGTTTCTCCTTCGGGTACCAGCGCGAGACATAGGCGATGCCCACCGCGAAGGACCCGCCGGCGATGCCGACCCCCAGCGCCGCCAGCAGGAAGGTTGCGTAGCTGTCGGCGTAGGACAGCAGCCAGGTGGCGATGGCGGCCGCCACCATGACCGCCGTGAAGACGAACCGGCCGCCATACTGATCGGTCCAGATGCCCAGGATGAGGCGGATGAGCGATCCGGTGAGAATGGGTGTCCCCACCAGAAGTCCGAACTGGGTGTCGTTGAGGCCAAGGTCCTGTTTTATCTGGACGCCGATGATGGAAAAGATCGTCCACACGGCGAAACAAACCGTGAAAGATAGGGTACTCATGGTCAGGGCACGGTTACCCGTGCCGATCACGCCAGCTGCGGTTGATTCCGTGGTCATGCCCGTCGCCCCGTCGGCTTGCCCCTATGAAATGCACTGGATCACCGGCGTGATTGCTGGGTTTTGATCTGCATCAAGGGCGGAATCTGATTCCCCTTGGGTGGCGGCGCCCCCCGACGTCGCCCCGCCCGTGCTATGTTCGGTTTGGGTTGGTAGCTGCGCCCGGGTGGCGAATTTCGATGGCTCGGCGGAAAATTCGGACCGCGCGTCGTGCCGGCCAAGTCCCGGTGCTAGAGCGGTTTCCGGATAGGTAGAGTCGGAAGGGGATTCCCAAAGGACGGCGGATGTGATTCAAGCTGGCCACTGGATA
>VFKA01000043.1 GCA_009885795.1 Rhodospirillales bacterium
TCCGGTTGGAATGACAATCTCAGGTAGGCAGGCGAGGCTTCGTTGCCAGCTTGCATCCAAGAAAGCGGGTTGCGGATCAAGTTCTGAGCCATTCAAGCGATTGCCCTTCGGCCGAGGGTTTGAGCCGTTTACAGTCCCGTGACGGGTTGCTACAGTCCGGCTCGCCTTCACGGCTTGCCGGCGGGCTTGGCCTTCCCCGGCCCCGGCATTTTGGGACATTCGAGACATGCGGATCCTGACCGGCAACAGCAACCGGCCATTGGCGGAGGCGATCTCCGCCTGTCTCGACCTGCCGCTGACGCAGGCCAGCATCCGGCGGTTCTCCGACATGGAGGTGTTCGTCGAGATCAACGAAAACGTGCGCGGCGAGGACGTCTTCGTGGTCCAGTCCACCTCGTTTCCGGCCAACGACAACCTCATGGAGTTGCTGGTCATCCTCGACGCGCTGGCGCGCGGGTCGGCGCGGCGGGTGACCGCGGTCCTGCCTTATTACGGCTATGCGCGCCAGGACCGGAAATCCGGCCCGCGCACGCCGATTTCGGCCAAGCTCGTCGCCAACCTCATCACCGTGGCCGGCGCCGGCCGGGTGCTGACCGTCGATCTGCACGCCGGCCAGATCCAGGGGTTTTTCGACATCCCGACCGACAATCTGTTCGCCGCGCCGGTCCTCATCAAGGACATCAAGGAGCGCTTCAAGACCAACAATCTTACCCTGGTCTCGCCGGATGTGGGCGGCGTGGTCCGGGCGCGCTATTTCGCGAAGCGCCTTGACGCCGACCTCGCGATCATCGATAAGCGCCGCGAACGCGCCGGGGTGTCGGAGGTCATGAACATCATCGGCGAGGTGGCGGGCCAGCACTGCATCCTGGTCGACGACATCGTGGATTCCGCCGGCACGCTCTGTAACGCGGCCTTGGCGCTGAAAGAGGCTGGCGCGGCCTCGATCAGCGCCTACGTCACCCACGGCGTATTGTCGGGCGGAGCGGTGGCGCGGGTTTCGTCCTCGCCGATCGACAGCCTGGTGATCACCGACAGCATCATGGCGACGGAGGCGGTGAGGGTGTCGCGCTCGGTGCGCCAGTTGTCCATCGCGCCGCTGCTGGCCGAGGCGATCCGGCGCATCAGCGAAGAGAAATCGGTGTCGAGCCTGTTCGACTGAGCGATCCACATTACGAGCGGCGCGGTTCGGGAAGCCGGCGCCCTCGAACGAGAGATGAAAGGAATTTTCCGATGACCGAAGTGCGATCCTTGCGCGCCCTTGGCCGCGACCGGGCCGGCAAGGGGGCCGCCCGGGCCACCAGGCGCGCCGGCCAAGTGCCCGGAATCGTCTATGGCGAAGATCGGCCGGCGACGTTGATCGCGGTCGAACCGAAGGCGCTCGCGCGCGAGCTCCACCGAACCGGATTCTTCGCGACGCTCTACGATCTCGAACTTGGAGAGACTCGCGAGCGCGTGCTGGCGCGCGACGTCCAGTTCGACCCGGTGAGCGACGCGCCCCTTCACGTCGATTTCCTGCGCGTCGGCGCCGGCACCACGGTGCGCGTGCATGTGCCGGTGGTGGCCACGAACGAGGGAACCTCGCCGGGTATCAAGCGCGGCGGCGTGTTGAACCTCGTGCGCCACGACATCGAGCTCATCTGCAAGGCCGAGGATATCCCGTCCTCGATCGTCATCGACCTTGCCGAACTCGACATCGGCGACTCCTTGCACATCAGCATGGTGCGCCTGCCCCCGAATGTGCGCACCGTCATCCAAGACCGCGACTTCACCATCGCCACCATCGTCGCGCCGACCGCGCAAAAGATCGAGGCGCAAGAAGCAGCGGCCGCCGCAGCCGCAGCCGCGGCCGCCGCCGCCGCCGGCATTCCACCCGAGGGCGAAGCGGTCGCGGGCGCCGTGCCGGGGGCCGCGCCCGGAGCCGCGCCGGGCGCCGTGCCGGGGGCCGCGCCAGGCGCGGGTCCCAAGGCGGCTCCGGGTGCCGCGGCCGCGGCACCTGCCGCCGGCAAGGGCACGCCGGCCGGAGGCAAGGGTGCTTCCGGCAAGCCCGAGAAGAAAGGCTGATCGCCGCCCCGAAAGGCGCGCGGCCATGCGTCTTCTCGTCGGGCTCGGCAACCCCGGCCCGGATTATGCGCGCCACCGGCACAATGTCGGCTTCATGGCGGCCGACGCGATCGCGCGCCGCCACGGGCTTGGACCTTCGCGCAAGCACTTTCACGGCCGCGCGTGCGAAGGCGTCATCGGCGGCGAAAAAGTGACGGTGCTGAAGCCCGAAACCTACATGAACGACTCCGGCCGGGCGGTCGCGGCGGCGATGGGGTTCTACAAGCTCGATCCGGGCCAGGTCATCGTCGTCCATGACGAGATCGATCTCGATCCCGGCCGGCTCAAGGTCAAACTGGACGGCGGGGCCGGCGGCCACAATGGCCTGCGGAGCATCGACGCCCATGTCGGACCCGACTATTGGCGCGTGCGCGTCGGCGTCGGGCACCCCGGCCATAGCGACCTCGTGGAACGATTCGTGCTGCACGATTTTTCCCGCGAGGAACTGGCGCTCATGGACAAGATGGTGGAGGCGATCGCGGAAGGCCTGCCGCTGCTGCTGGAAGGACGGGACAGCGCCTTCATGAGCAAGGTCGATGTGCTGGTGCATCCGCGCCCGCCGAAAGCTCCGCCGGAGCCGGCCGGCGGGCCGCCGCCCGAATAAGACCGAGATCATGGGGTTCGAATGCGGCATCGTCGGCCTGCCCAATGTCGGCAAGTCGACGCTCTTCAACGCGCTCACCGCCACGGCGGCGGCCGAGGCCGCGAACTATCCGTTCTGCACCATCGAGCCCAATGTCGGGCGCGTGGCGGTGCCCGATCACCGCCTCGAGCGCATCGCGGCGGTCGCCAAATCCGCCAAGGTGACGCCGACGCAATTGGGCTTCGTCGACATCGCCGGGCTGGTGCGAGGGGCGAGCCAAGGCGAAGGGCTCGGCAACAAGTTTCTCGCCCATATCCGCGAAGTGGACGCGGTCATCCACCTGCTGCGCTGCTTTCCCGGCGAGGTCACCCATGTCGAGGGCGCGGTCGATCCTTCCCGCGACATCGACATCGTCGAGACCGAGCTGATGCTGGCCGATCTCGACAGCCTGGAGCGGCGCTTCGACGCCGCGGCGAAGAAGGCCAAGGGCGGCGAGGCCCAGGCGAAAGCCGACGCCCAGCTGATGGAGCCGATCCTGGCGGCGTTACGCGACGGGCGGCCGGCCCGGGAAGCCGATTTGCCGGCCGACAAACGCGGGCAGTTGCGCGGGCTGCAATTGCTGACCGCCAAGCCCGTGCTCTATGTCTGCAATGTCGAGGAGAGCGCCGCCGCCACCGGCAACGCCTGGTCCGCCGCCGTCGCGAAACGTGCCGCCGCGGAAGGGTCGGGCATCGTCGTCATCTCGGCGGCCATCGAGGCCGAAGTGGCGCTCCTCACCGATGCGGCCGAGCGGCGCCAGTTCCTGGAAAGCCTGGGGCTGGCCGAGACCGGCTTGGCGCGCGTCATCCGCGCCGGCTACGCGCTCCTCGATCTCATCACCTTCTTCACCGCCGGCCCCAAGGAGTCGCGCGCCTGGACCGTGCGGCGAGGTGCCCGCGCGCCGGAAGCGGCCGGAACCATCCACACCGATTTCGAGCGCGGGTTCATCCGCGCCGAGGTCATCGCCTATGACGATTTCATTGCCTGCGGCGGCGAGCAGGGCGCCAAGGACGCCGGCAAGATGCGCTCGGAAGGGCGCGATTACGTCGTCAAGGACGGCGACGTCTGCCTGTTCCGGTTCAACGTTTAGGGCCGCCGTTCCGAGACACGAATTCGAGGATCGCGCCCGCGGCGTCGTAGGCGAGCGCGATGCCGCCCGGCGACCGCGCCGGATGTTGGCCGTGGCGGACGAGCTCGGCCTCGGCGCGCGTCGTATCGGCGACGGCGATTGTCATGCCGGCCATGTAGGGCGGCGCCAGCTGCCGCGCCGGGCCCAATCCCGGATAGAGCCGCGCCAGGCACGCTTCGTCCACGAATCTCACGAACCCACCGCCGGTTTCGACGCGCAACACACCGTCATCGATGGCGACGGCCCTGTCGCCGAACAGCGCGATGTAGGCGGGCGCGTGTTCGAGCGGCGCGGCGCCGACGATCGTGACGCCCAGCAGTGCCTCGGCGCCATTGGCGTGGCCGAGCCATGACGGCCGGCGGATGAGGCCGGGCGTCAGATGCTGGCAGATGAAGGCCGGGCAGCCGGGCAGTTCCTCGGGCGGCAAGCGCAGAAGGCGGAAGGCCGGGAGGGCGTCGCCTTCCGGCAGTTCCAGCACCCGCTTCAGATCCGTCGGACTTTCGAGGTGAAGCCCCATGGCGCGCAAGCAAGCGGCCGAAGCGTCCGCGTCGGGACTGGCGTAGGCGAGGCCCATCAATCCCTCGCGCTCCTTCAAAAAGGCGTCGAGGTTGTTGGTGAATTTAGAGGCGTCGACGACGCCGATGAGCTCGACGTAGCCTTGCTGGAACATGATGCAATAATTCGCGGTGCCCCAGCCGATATGGCGGCCGCGAGGCGTCAGCGTGAATCCCATATCCCGCCAGAGATCGCCGGCGGCTTCGAGGTCGCGGACGCCGACTAGCGTGTGGTCGATGCCGGCGATCGGGCGCAATGGCGCGCTCAGTGCAGGCCGCGCCAGACCTTGCGCTTCACGGCATAGAACAGGAAGGTGAGCACGATGAGGAACAGCACGACCTTCACCCCCATGCGCTTGCGCGCCTCGGCCTCCGGCTCCGCCGACCAGGCGAAGAAAGTCGTCAGATCATGCGCCATTTGCGCGACGGTGGCCGGCGTGCCATCGGCGTAGGTCACCGCGTCGTCCGACAGCGGCGCCGGCATGGCGATCTGGTGGCCGGTGAAATACGCGTTGTAGTTCATCCCGTCCTGCAATTCGAAGCCGGCCGGCGGCTCCTCGTAGCCGGTCAGCAGCGCGTACACGTAGTCGGCCCCGCCGGGGCGCGCCTTGACGATCAGCGACAGGTCGGGTGGGAATGCGCCGTTGTTGGCGGCGCGCGCCGCCTTGTCGTTGGCGAAGGGCGCCACGAAGCGGTCGGCGGGGCGCCCGGGGCGATCGAACATGTCGCCTTCGTCGTTGGGGCCGTCGGTCACGGTGACGGCGGCGGCAATGGCCTCGATCGCGTCCTCGTCCAAGCCGATGCCCGACAGATGCCGGTACGAGAGCAGCGACAGCGAATGGCAGGCGGCGCACACTTCCGTATAGACTTGAAGCCCGCGCTGGGCCGCGGCGCGGTCATAGGTTCCGAACATGCCGGCGAAGGACCAGGACTGATGGGTAAGCTCGGCTCCTTCCTCGGCTTCGGCTCCGGCCGGCGCGAAGACGCCAAGGCAAGCCGCGAACACGGCGATGGAGATGCGGCGCATCAGGCTTTCTCCATCCGCCGAACCCCGGCGCCCGCGGCGACCGGCCGGCTGATGCTGTGGGGAACCGGCAGCGGACGCTCCAGCAGGCCGAGCAACGGAATGACCGCGAGCAAGTGCAGGAAGTAGTAGGCGGTCGCGATCTGGCCCAAGAGCAGATACTTGAAGCCGGGAAGATCGCCGGTTTCGGGGTCGGGCACGGCTTCCGGATTGGGGAACACGAGATCGCCCGGAGCATTCGCGCCAACGACGCCGAGGATCACGCAGTCGATCACGAAGACCCAGAACACCCATTTGTAGATCGGGCGGAACTTGGCGCTCCTGACCGGCGAGCGGTCGAGCCAGGGCAGGAACATCAGCAGCAGGATCGACGCGAACATGGCGATGACGCCGATGAGCTTGGCTTCGAGGAACCAGATGTCGAAGGTGATGGCGCGCAGGATGGCGTAGTAGGGCAGCAGGTACCATTCCGGCACGATGTGGGTCGGCGTCACCAGCGGGTCGGCCTGGATGTAGTTGTCGGGCTCGCCGAAGAAGTTGGGCGCGAAAAACACGAAGATCGCGAAGACGATGAGGAACACGCCGAGCCCATAGAGATCCTTGTAGGTGTAGTAGGGATGGAACGGGATGGTGTCCTGCGGCCCTTTCGTGTCGATGCCGAGCGGATTGTTGGAGCCGAAACGGTGCAGCGCCCACATGTGCAGAAACACCACGCCCAGAATCGCGAACGGCAGCAGGTAGTGCAGCGAATAGAAGCGATTGAGCGTCGGATTGTCGACCGCGAAGCCGCCCCACAGCCAGGCGACGACGCTCTCGCCGACCCAAGGGATGGCCGAGAACAAATTGGTGATCACGGTGGCGCCCCAGAAGCTCATCTGTCCCCAGGGCAGCACGTAGCCCATGAACGCGGTGGCCATCATCAGTAGCAGGATGACGACGCCCAGGATCCACAGGAGTTCTCGCGGCGCCTTGTAGGATCCGTAATAGAGCCCGCGGAAGATGTGGATATAGACGAGCAGGAAGAACATCGAGCCGCCGTTCATGTGGATGTAGCGGATGAGCCAACCGTAGTTGACGTCGCGCATGATCCGCTCGACGCTGGCGAAGGCCATGTCGGCGTGCGGCGTGTAGTGCATGGCGAGCACGATGCCGGTGACGATCATCGCCATCAGGACGATCCCGGAGAGCGAGCCGAAATTCCACCAGTAGTTCAGGTTCCGCGGCGCCGGGTATTCATGCATCTCGTGATGCATGAAGCTGAAGATCGGCAGCCGGTAATCGACCCAGCGCACGATCGGGTTCTTGAACACGGGCGCGCTCATGCCGGGGCCTTGGATTCGCCGATCAGAACCAGCGTGTCGGTGAGATAGATATAGGGCGGAACCCGAAGATTCTCCGGCGCCGGCCCGCGGCGGATACGCCCGGAGGTGTCGTAATGCGAGCCATGGCAGGGGCAGTACCAGCCGCCGAAGGCGCCCTTCTCATCGGTCGGCTTCTGGCCGAGCGGAATGCAACCCAAGTGCGTGCACACACCGACCAGGATCAGCCATTCGGATTTCTGGGCGCGGTCGATGTCGGCTTGCGGATCGCGCAGATCGTCGATGGCGACCGACCCGGCGGTCGCGATTTCCTCCGCCGTGCGCCGGCGGATGAAGACCGGTTTGCCTTGCCAGACGACGGTGACGCTTTGACCGACCTCGATCGCGGCGATGTCCACTTCGATCGTCTTCAGCGCCAGCGTATCGGCCGAGGGGTTCATCTGGTCGATGAACGGCCAGGCGAGCGAGATGACACCCATGCCGCCAATCGCCACGGTCGCGAGGTCGAGGAAATCCCGGCGCGTCCCGGAGTCCCCATGCCCATCCGGCGCCGGCTTCATCGTTTCCGCCATCCCTCGTCCCTTTCGCCCCCGTTCGGCGCAGCCGGTATAGAGGGATTCTCCATGTTTGCAAAGTGGCGCTCGGTTAATATTCGCGGCATGCGCCTCGCCCTCTACCAGCCCGACATTCCCCAGAACACCGGCGCCATCCTGCGCCTGGCCGCATGCATGGGTGTGGGCGTCGATATCATCGAGCCCTGCGGCTTCGTCCTCGACGACCGGCGGCTCGCCCGCGTGGCCATGGACTACGCGGGCAAGGTCGATATGATTCGGCATTCCTCGTGGCGAGCCTATCTGGAACGGCCCGCCGGGCGGCGCCTGCTGCTCACCACCAAGGGCGACGTTGTCTACACGGAGTTTCGGTTCGACCGCGGGGACACCTTGCTATTGGGGCGCGAAAGCGCCGGCGCGCCGGAGGAGGTCCACCGTCGGGCCGAAGCGCGAATCAAGGTACCGATGCGGGAGGGTTGCCGCTCGCTTAATGTGGCGCTCGCGGCGGCCATCGTCTTGGCCGAGGCGCTGCGCCAGACCGGGGGACTTTCGAAGGAGATATCATGACCGATACGCGACGCGACGAAACCGCCAACTGGTTCGCGCAGCTGCGCGACCGCATCTGCACGGCCTTCGAGAAGCTTGAAGACGAGCACCAGGGTGCCCATGGCGACCGGCCGGCCGGGCGCTTCGAGCGCAAGAGCTGGGAGCGCCCCGCGGAGCCGGGGCAGGAGAGGGGCGGCGGGGGCGGCACCATGGCCATGATGCACGGAAGGGTGTTCGAGAAGGTCGGCGTCAACATCTCGGCCGTGCACGGCGTCTTCAACGAGGAATTCCGCAAGCAGATCCCCGGGGCCGCCGCGGACGGACGCTTCTGGGCCGGCGGCATCAGCCTGGTCGCGCACATGCACTCGCCGCTGGTGCCCGCCGTGCACATGAACACGCGCTACATCGTCACCACCCAGGCGTGGTTCGGCGGCGGCACCGATCTGACACCGATGATTCCCAACCCAGAGGACGCGCAGGCGTTCCACGACGCCCTGCGGCGCACCTGCGACCTGCACGACCGCGCCTACTATCCGCGCTTCAAGCAGTGGTGCGACGAGTATTTCTTCATCAAGCACCGGGGCGAGCCGCGCGGCGCCGGCGGCATCTTCTTCGACAACCTCAACACCGGCGATTGGCCGCGCGACTTCGCCTTCGTGCGCGACGTGGGGACGACCTTCCTCGACACCTATCCCCTGATCGTGCGCCGGCACATGAACGAGACTTGGACCGAGGAACAGCGCCGCGACCAGCTCGTGCGCCGGGGCCGCTACGTCGAATTCAACCTGCTCTACGACCGCGGCACGGCGTTCGGCCTCAAGACCAGCGGCAACGTGGACGCCATTCTCATGTCGCTGCCCCCGGTCGTCATGTGGCCGTAGAGGCAATACCGCGTCCGTCGAGATCAAGAGTGCGAATGGTCCGCGGCGCCGCCGCAGCCGTCCGAGAGGTCCCAGACCTCCGCCAGCTGCTCGCCGGTAAAGCCACGGTCGCGGATCAGCAACTTTCCCAATCCGCCATAGACATGCCAGCGCCAGCATTGGCAGCAGCACGGCCCCTTCTCGTCCGCGTTCAGCATGGCGTAATCGTAGGCAGCCTGCTCCTCGGGCGAGAGCGCGATGCCGTAGACCGCTAGTAGCTTTTTCGCCAAGCCGGCTTCGATATCATAGGGATCGGGTGGGATTTCGGCGATGGCCGCAAAGACCTTCAACCCCTGGATCTGCTCGTCATAGCGGGCGAGGTCCATTGGGCTGCAACAGGAGCCTTGCAGCCGGGCGATGGGGGTCATCCGGGGGATCGCCCGGAGGAAGGCGCCGGAACAGTTCGAATTGCCGTTCGTGCTCAGGTAGTCGAACCGCGCCTTGATGGCGGGGTCGGATGCCTCATGGGCGCCGGCACCCAGCGCGATCATCCCCGCCGCGAGCATCGCGGCGGCGGCGGCAAGCACCTTCATCCTCGTCTTCGTCTCTCGTCTCCTTTCCGGCCGTCCGGCCGATCTTCTCACTGTTGCGCCCCCACATTCGCCCTCTCCTGAAGCTTCCGGATGCGCTCCGGCCAGGTACTCTTGATGTAGGCGAGGACGGCGCGAATCTTTTCGTCCGTCAACTTGGCCTCGAAGACCGGCATGTCGCTCTCGTAACCCTGGGGCGCATAGGGGCCGAGGCCGAACTTGGTGATCCCGAAGAGCACCGCGTCCGGGTGATGCCAGGTGTGGCCGGTCTCGTCATGGGGCGGCGCCGGAAGGCGGCCATCGGCGCGGCGAGACCGCCACTCCGGCTGGCCTTGCAGTTTGTCGCCGTGGCAACTCGCGCACTCAGCCGCGTAAACCGCCAGGCCGAGGGCCGCTTGGCTCGAGTCATCCGGATCGATGGCGCCCATGGGCGAGGCCGTCTCCAGCCGCCACCACAAGAGGAAGCTGGCGGCGATGGCGGCCGCCACCAGGAGGCTGCCCACGGCCCAAGCGATGCGCCCCCGCCGGCGCAATTTCGCTTCTTCGGTCACGGCCGGCCGCACCCTATTTGGCGCCCCATGCCGACCAGGTCCGTCCGCCATCGGCGCTCGTCAATACCTCGTTCTCCTGGGTGACCGCCACCATCCGCTCGGGATTTGCCGGGTCGATGGCGAGATGCAGGATGTAGCGGTCGGCGAACGCGTTGTTAAGCGCGATCCAGACGGTGGGATTATTTTCCGCCATGGATATCAACCCCTGCCCCAGAATGAAGGCGTAGAGTCGCCCGCCATGGCTCTCCACCATGCTCACGGGCTCGATTGCGGCGTGAGCCGGTTCCCATGTCCCGCCGCCGTCGCCGCTGACGACGAGCCCGACACGGGTCGCCGCATAGACGCGGTTCGCATCGACCGAGGAGGCGGCGATGTCGATCAATCCGTCCGGCGCCGGGCCGGCCATTTGCCAACTCCGGCCGCCGTCGCGGCTGACCTGGAGCCCGCCATAGGAGCCGAAGATGGTCTGGGGGTCGGCGGGGCTGACATCCAGCGAATGGAAATCGGCCGTGCCCGAGGCGCCCGGCGAGACCTGCTCCCACGTGGCGCCGCCATCCTTGGAGACGAGGAAGCCGAGATTGCCGCCATCCGCCGGATGCCCGCTAGAAAAGAGGATCGCGGGGTCCGTCGGATGCGGCGAGAAACCCATGAAGTCGTTCTTGACGCTCGACACCAGCTCCGCCCCGCCGTCCGCCGCGACCCGGTAGAAGCCGTGATGCGTGGCGAGGAGAATCCGCGCCGGATCGCCCGGGTCGATGCCGATGCCGTGGAAATGCGTGTTCCGGGCGAGCCCGTCGAGGGTCGTTTCCTCGGCCGCCGCGCTTGCAATGGCGCCGGTCACGCCCATGACCGAGGCCCAGAGGACGAAGAACCATCGCTTGATCGAATTGGACGTCATTCCTTACTCTCCCGCTTTCAATGGAAATCGTTGGTCAGCGCATTGATATGGACGACGAGGTTGGTCGGATGAGGTTTCATCCCGTGGTAGCGGGCGCGTAAGACACCGCTCTTGTCGATCAGATGCGTCACGACACCGTGCATCTGATAACCGTCGCCGGTCAGCGTGAATTCGAGCCCGAACCGCTGGGCCAGCTCGCGGGTAGCCGCCGGTTCGTCCGTCCCGCTGGTCAGGAACAGCCAGTTCGTCGGGTCGAGTCCATGCGCGGCGACATAGTCCTTCAGAACCGCCGGCGTGTCGCGTTCCGGATCGGTCGTGATCGTGACGAATCGGACCAGGTCCCGCATCGGCGTGGCGTTCACCATCTCCTGGATTCGGGCGAGGTACTCGGTGTGAACGGGGCAAACATCGGGGCAGCTCGCATAAATGAAATTCAAGACGACCACCTTGCCGCGGAGGTCGCTCAAGCCGACCGCGCGGCCGTCGGTGTCGAGCAGCGCGAAATCGGGCGCCGGCGCGTTCACGACCTGGAGATAGCGCTCGCGCGCGTAGAGCTCGTCCTCGAGTTCCTTGAGGGAATGCGCTTGCGCGGCCCGGTTCGCGGCCAGCGTGCCCGCGCCCGTTACGAGGAGGCCGACGACTCCCATGGCACGGCCCAGGAGGACGCGGCGTGAAAGCACGGTGGGTCGAGGCATGGACCCTCGCCTACGCGGTTCCGCGTCCATGCTTGCTCGCGGATCGCGGCGCATCGCGGTCGCTTGCGGCCTCGCCGGTCGCCGCATCGCCGCCACATGCGGCCTTGCCCTTGCGCTTCATGGCGCAGAGTCCGACGGCGCACATGACCGCGCAAGGCGCCATGCTCAAGACGATCGGAGCAACGCCGATCGCCACCAACCAGCCCCAGTTCAAGGCAGCGCCCCCGCCGATCACAGCGACGGCGAGCCCGACCAGGACCAGTCGATTGCCGAGCCAGCTGCGAATCAGTCGAGCCCATTCCGTTGCCGGAAATCTTCCGGCGGTTCCGGAAACTTCCGTTCGAACGCCGCTGGTATCCATGGTTCGGGTTCTCCTTTTCAGTTCGTATGTAAGCTTAAGACAACCGTTGTCGAAAAACCCGTCCGCTAAGCAGACCTGTAATGATTGGCCAACGGGAGAAATGCGTGATTCAATCTCTGGGATTGATTCGGAGGTCTGATCATGACGGGCAAGACTCCTTTGAAGGTCACGCA
>VFKA01000059.1 GCA_009885795.1 Rhodospirillales bacterium
AGCGTTTGATGATCTAATTCTCGGCCATCTCGCTTCATGCCCAATCATGGCATGACACGATGCCGAATGCAACAGAAATGTCGTCTTAATTACCGACTAGTGAGTAAGACTCACAGAAGCGGATACGCTCCCCCAACCTTCATGCTTCGACAAGCTCGAGCCATGAGGGCCTCACCCTGAGCCTGTCGAAGGGCGAGGCCCGACTCGCGTTTCAGCGATCGTGAATACTAGAGTCCGCTACCAAGTCAACCGACCGATAGCGGCGGTCGGATGGTGGCCGGCGCGTTGGCAAAGCGCCGCCAGCGCTTGCGCATCTGGCGCGGCCCCGCCCGTTCCGCCCAGTTCCTCCTGGTGGATGCCGCCGGTCACCAGCAGGGAATCGATACCCACGCCGGCGGCGCCGGCGATGTCGGTGCGCAGCGAATCGCCGATGGCAAGAACGCGGCCGGGCGATGGCGCGCCCATGATCTCGAAGGCCCGCTCGTAGACGGACGCATAGGGCTTGCCATGATAGCGCACCGTGCCGCCCAGTTCCTCGTACCGGCGGGCGATGGCGCCGGCGCAGATCTCGCGGATCTCGGCGCGCACCACTTCGAGGTCCGGGTTGGCGCACACCATGGGCAATCCGCGCCGGGCGGCCGCGGCGAGCGTCGCCTCGAAGTCGCCAACGCTCTCCCCCGGCCCCTCGACACCGAGGGCGAGCAGGAAATCGGCGGCGCCGGCATCCTCGACGCGCACGAGGTCGATCCCCTCCAGCATCGAGCGGTCGCGCCCGGCCATGAAGCAATAGGCCCGCCGGCCTAGCGCGCGATACCAGGGATCGGACCGCGAGCTCAGGTGGCGCCAGGCTTCCTCGCCCGACGAGACTAGCCCGTCATAGAGGTCCGGCGGCACGCCGATCTCTGTCGTACGGCGGGCGACATCGGCGGCGCGGCGCGGGGCGTTCGAGAGGATGGCCACACGCTTGCGCGTTCGGCTGAGCTCGGCCAGGCACGCGACCGCGCCCGGATAGGCCGCGACGCCGTCATGCAGCACGCCCCAGAGATCGACGATGTAGGCGTCGTACCGGTCGGCGACGGCGCCAAGGCCGGTCAGTATGGGGAGCGAGGCGGGTTCTAACACCATTTATTCTCGGAAATTTTGACCCGGCCGCCATGCTTCGAGACGCCGCTTCCAGCCTTCGCAGCCGAAGCGGCTGCTTCGGCGGAGTAGGCTCGCCGGCTCCTCGGCATGAGGTCGTATCCCTCATCCTGAGGAGGCCCGTAGGGCCGTCTCGAAGGATCGGCCTTAAGCCTCGACGCTGGTCAGCTTCGGCTCGCCGAACAGGTATCCCTGGCCGTAATCGATGTTGAGATCAAGCAGTTCGAGGAGATCGGACTCGGCCTCGATCTTTTCGACGATGAGATCGAGGCCATAGGAATCGAGCCGGCGCTTGAGGCGCCCCGAATCGAACGCCTCGCCGCCGTTCGCCCCGGCCAAGAGACGCCCCACTTCGATCTTCACGAAGGCGAAGTGCTGGTTGACCAGCGCGTGCGGATCGAGCGCGAGGTCGGTCACCTGGTCGAGGCTGAAGCGGAACCCGAGCGCGGCCAGCGCATCGAGGTCGCGACCCAGGTCGGGATCGCTCGCTTGCATGAAGCGTTGGGGAAACTCGAAGACGATGCTGGAGGCCAGTTCGGCGTTCTGGCGCATGAAGGTGACGAAGTCGCGGAAGAACGCCCGGTCGGCGAGCGTGTGCGGCGAGATGTTGCAGAAGAAGCCGGCCGTCGGGTTGGCGCGGCGCATTTTCCGCAACAGCTGAACGCAGCGGATGAGCAGCATGTTGTCGAGCGCGTTGACGAGGCCGGTGCGCTCGGCGAGGGCGATGTATTGCTCGGGCAAGAGATAGCTGCCGTCGACTTTACGGATACGGGAGAAGCATTCGAAATGACGGCGCTTGCGCTGCGGCAGGCCGACGATGGGTTGCAGCGCGATTTCGACGCGGTCCTCCTTGAGGCCGCTGCGCAGCGCTTCCAGCACCGCTTCCTCGTCCGCGCGTGGGCGGGCGGCCATCCTCGGCTCGATGCGGTCGCCATGACCGTTTGCTCCGGGCGCGGACCACGAAGCCGGCGCGGCGTGGACGGGCGCCTCGGCGCGCGGCTCGGGAGCGCGGCTTCCATAGAGCTCCTCGATGAGAGACTGCAGAATCTTCACCTCGGCCACCACCGCGCCCACGTCCTTGCCGCCCGAAGCGGTCTCGGCGGCTTGCGACAGTTGGTCGATACGGGCTTCGAGGGCGGACACTCTTTCGTCGCGACGCAGCCGCAAGAAGACCTCGCGAGCGAGGACGGTCGCGGCGAGCGCCACCAGGCCGTAAAGAATCGCGGTGGCGGCGCTCGGCAGCAGCCAGAGCAGTATCGCCACGAGTACCAGCGCCGGCAGCGCGGCATAGCCGACAAAGCGCAGATGGGGAGCCAGATTCATGGCAATCCGGAACGATTTTCGCGTTAGGGCTCGAAACTCGGCCAAACAGCTTGAGATATGGTTAAGGGATTGTCGCCGGAGGCCGATGATCGGCCCCGACCGCGTCGGCGACATGGGCAAAGCCGTCGGCGGCAAGTGCCGCGGCGAGGTCGCGCTTGATGGCGCCGACCAGCCCCGGTCCCTGGTACACGAGACCGGTATAGAGCTGGACCAGAGAAGCGCCGGCGCGAATCTTGGCGTAGGCATCGGCGCCGCCGGCGATGCCGCCCACACCCACCAGGGGCAGGCGGCCGCCGGTCAGCCGGTACATATCGGCCAGCACCGCCGTCGACAGGGCGAAGAGAGGCCGGCCGCTCAGTCCTCCCGCCTCGCCGGCATGGGGCCCCGCCAAGCCGGGAGGCCGCGACACCGTGGTGTTGGAGACGATGAGGCCGCCGACGCCATGATCGAGCGCCACGGCGGCGATATCGGCGCGTTCTTCCTCCGACAGATCGGGTGCGATCTTCACCAGCAGCGGCGGCGGCGGAACCCCTGGTGCCCGGCCCAGCGCGCGACGGGCGGTTTCCACGGCGTCGAGCAGGGGGGCAAGAACGGCGCGCATCTGCAAGGCGCGCAGGCCCGGCGTGTTGGGCGAGGATATATTGACCACTAGGTAATCCGCATACGGCCCCAGAGCCCGGACGCCTTCGACGTAATCGGCGGCGGCATCGGCGCTGTCGCGGTTCTTGCCGAGGTTGACGCCGACGATGCCCCGGCCCGGATCGCCCGGCGGCGGCCGGAGCCTGAGCCGCGACGCGGCCGGCGCGGCGCCGACGCTGTTGAAGCCGAGGCGATTGATGACGGCGGCGGACCCCTTGAGGCGGAACAGCCTGGGACGCGGATTTCCGGGCTGCGGGAGCGGCGTCACGCTGCCGATTTCGACGAAGCCGAAACCGAGGCGCAAGGCGGGATCGAAGACCTCGGCATCCTTGTCGAAGCCGGCCGCAAGGCCGACGGGGTTAGGAAAATCGATGCCCCAGACCCGCGTGGCAAGGCTGGGCGCGTCGCCCGGCGTGGCATGGCGGCGCGGGGCGAGGGCCAGCGCGCGCAACGTCAGCCGGTGCGCCGCCTCCGGCGGCAGGCGCAAGAGCAGCGGACGCACCAGGTCGTAGAAGCCGCTCATTCGCCCCACCCGGTCATGGTTCCTCGGATTGCATTCGATCCCGTGCCATCCGCAATCGGATTCACACGTCTCGTTCTTGGATTTGAATGTTGCGCATGAGGCTCGCTGCGATTCTATCAGGCTGTCATTCCGGCGAAAACCGGAATCCACCGAGACGCGTCGCCATGGGTCCCGGCTTTACGCCGGGACGACAAGGGTGTTTTTTCAGCTCAAAAAATTTCGGGCATGGGATGCGAAGCGCGCCGCCTCGCAACGGCGCCCGCGCCGGGCCACGGAGAGCCTAGCCTAGGTTCCGGCGGCAAATTGTGCTATGATTTTGCCATGATGGACCATCTGAATCGCGATGAATGTGAACGGCGTTACGACGGGACGCTGCCCGAGGCGGTCGAGGCGGCGCTGGAGGAGGGCGGGTCGCGCCGGGCCAGGCTTCATGCCGCCTGGTCGAACAGCCGGCTTCTTGACCGTCTCGCGCGCCACGAAACGCAAGCCGCGGCGGCCCGGCGGTTGGGCGATCCCCATCCGCGCGAGTATCGCGGCCGGCTCTTCGCCTATCGCGCGGCCGGGTTGTCCTGGTACAATCGCGGCCAGGACTGACACGGACCGGCCGCAAGGCGAGATCGGGCCGTGGCCGCCGCCGTTTCAGCGCGACCTTTCAATGAGATCAGAGGACGGCGAGCATGGCTCACCCAGTCAAACCGACGCTCAACGCTTGGCACTACATCGACGGCGCCTGGGTCTCCGGCAACCCGCCGCTCATGGGGGCGTGGGACCATGCCACCTGGATGGGGGCCGCGATCTTCGACGGCGCGCGCGCCTTCGAGGGCGTCACCCCCGACCTCGACCTCCATTGCCAGCGCGCCGTGCGCTCGGCCGCCGCGCTCGGTCTCAAGGCGCCGATGCCGGCGGGGCGGATCGAGGAGATCTTGCGCGAAGGGATCGCCAAGTTCCCGAAGGGCACGGCGCTCTACCTGCGTCCTTTCATGTGGTCGGAAGACGGCTGGATGGCGCCGGCCGCCGAGAGCACCAAGATCGCCATTTCCGTGGTCGAAGCGCCGCTGCCCGAGCCCAAGGGTTTCTCCGCCACGGTTTCGCGCTTTCGCCGGCCGACGCCCGAATCGGCGCCGACCGACGCCAAGGCCGTCTGTCTCTACGCCCAGGCCGGCCGCGCCAGCGGCGAGGCGCGCGCGCGCGGGTTCGAGGAGGGCATCATGCTGGACATGCTCGGCAACGTCGCCGAGTTCAGCGCCTCCAATCTGTGGATCGCCAAGGACGGCGTGGCGCACACGCCGGTCCCGAACGGGACGTTCCTCGCCGGCATCACCCGCCAGCGGATCATCAAGCTGCTACGCGCCGACGGCGTGCGCGTCCATGAACGCACGCTCACGGTGACCGACGTACTCGAAGCCGACGAGATCTTCTCCACCGGCAATTTCGGCAAGGTCATGCCGGCGAACCGGGTCGAGGATCGAAACCTGCAACCCGGCCCGATCGCCATGCGCGCCCGCGAACTCTATTGGTCCTGGGCGCATGGCGGGTGAGACACTAATACCAACCGACTGAAGTGATGACTCGGGCTAGCGATTCACAAAGCGGAGCTGATGTGATTCTCTGAGGCGATTGATTCGCTGGGGAGAATGGGCATGGCTTTGGCGATTACGCGGACCGACCTTTCGGCGGCGGACCTACGCGCGGCGGCGCGGCGAGCCACGGAGAGCGGTCAGGCGCGCCGTCTTCTGGCGCTGGCGCTGGTGATGGAAGGGGCCTCGCGCACGGAAGCGGCGCGAGCTGCCGGCATGGACCGCCAGACGCTGCGGGACTGGGTGGTCCGCTTCAACGATGAGGGCGTGGACGGCCTGCGCGACCGGCCGCGGCCGGGGCGGCCGG
>VFKA01000032.1 GCA_009885795.1 Rhodospirillales bacterium
GAGGACGTGGAGAACATCATCCTTAAGCTGCTGCAGGCCGCGGACTATAATGTCGAGCGCGCGCAGCGTGGCATCGTCTATATCGACGAGGTCGACAAGATCACCCGCAAATCCGACAATCCCTCGATCACCCGCGATGTGTCGGGCGAGGGCGTGCAGCAGGCCCTGCTGAAGATCATGGAGGGCACCGTGGCCTCCGTGCCCCCGCAGGGTGGCCGCAAGCATCCGCAGCAGGAGTTCCTGCAGGTCGATACGACCAACATTCTGTTCATCTGCGGCGGCGCCTTCTCGGGGCTGGAGAAACTCATCGCGGCCCGCGGCCGGGGCTCGTCCATCGGCTTTGGCGCCGACGTGCGTTCGCCCGACGAACGGCGGCCGGGCGAGGTCTTACGCGAAGTCGAGCCCGAGGATCTGCTCCGCTTCGGCCTCATTCCGGAGTTCGTCGGCCGGCTTCCGGTCGTGGCGACCCTGGACGATCTGGATGATCAGGCGCTCGTCGATATCCTGACCAAGCCGAAGAATGCCTTGGTCAAGCAGTACCAGCGCCTGTTTGAGATGGAAGATATCCGGCTGGAGTTTACCGAGGACGCCCTCAAGGCCATTGCGGTCAAAGCCGTGCTACGCAAGACCGGCGCCCGGGGCTTGCGTTCGATCATGGAGGCGATCCTTCTCCACCCGATGTTCGAGTTGCCGAGCATGGAGGGCGTGGAGTCCATTGCCGTCAGCCGGGAAGTGGTGGAGGGCCGCGTCAGCCCACTCTATATCTACACCGACCGGCGCGAAGCAGCGGTACCCGAGGCGGGTCGGGGTTGAATCTCTCCCGATCTTAACCAATCTATGTGCTGAATGAGCCGATAGGGTATCGGCGCGCCAGGGCCAAATCGGGCTTGGCGACCGACCCTTGAACAGCGGCGGAATAGGACCGAGGCAACATGACCGAAGCCGTGCCCGCTTTTCTCTATCCCGTGCTGCCGCTGCGGGACATCGTGGTCTTCCCGCATATGATCGTGCCGCTCTTCGTCGGGCGCGAACGCTCGGTGCGGGCGCTGGAAGACGTGATGAAGGACGACAAGCAAATCCTTCTCGTCACCCAGAAGAACGCGACCCAGGACGATCCCACCACCGCCGACATCTATAGCGTCGGCACGGTCGGCACGGTGCTACAGCTCTTGAAGCTTCCCGACGGTACCGTGAAGGTCCTGGTCGAAGGCGTCCGCCGGGCCAGGATCACCCAGTACGCGGAGAACCCGACCTTCTTCCAGGCCCATGCGGAAGCCATCCCGGAAGCGGTCGGCGAAGATCGCGAAATCGAGGCCCTGGCCCGCACGGTGGTCTCGCAGTTCGAACAGTACATCAAGCTCAACAAGAAGATTCCGCCCGAAGTCCTGGTCTCGATCAATCAGATCGAGGAACCCAGCAAGCTCGCCGATACGGTCGCCTCGCACCTGTCGTTGAAGATCGCCGAGAAGCAGGAGCTTCTGGAAATTGCCTCCGTGGGGCAGCGTCTGGAGCGCGTCTACGCGTATATGGAGAGCGAGATCGGGGTGCTGCAGGTCGAGAAGCGCATCCGCGGCCGGGTCAAGCGCCAGATGGAGAAGACCCAGCGCGAGTATTATCTGAACGAACAGATGAAGGCGATCCAAAAGGAACTTGGCGAAGGCGAGGAAGGCCGAGACGAGCTGGCCGAGATCGACGAGCGCATCAAGAAGACCAAGTTCAGCAAGGAAGCGCGCGAGAAGGCCCAGGGCGAGATCAAGAAGCTGCGCTCCATGAGCCCGATGTCGGCGGAAGCGACGGTCGTGCGCAACTACCTGGATTGGCTCTTGAACATTCCGTGGAGGAAGCCGACCAAGATCAAGCGCGACATCAAGCTGGCCCAGAAGGTCTTGAACACGGACCATTACGGTCTCGACAAGGTCAAGGAACGCATCCTCGAATACCTCGCGGTCCAGCAGCGCGTGAAGAAGGTGAAGGGGCCGATCCTGTGTCTCGTCGGTCCCCCCGGCGTCGGCAAGACGTCGCTCGGCAAGTCGATCGCGCGGGCGACGGGCCGCAATTTCGTGCGCATGTCGCTGGGCGGCGTGCGCGACGAGGCCGAAATTCGGGGTCACCGGCGCACCTATATCGGCTCCATGCCAGGGAAGGTGCTGCAGGGCATGCGCAAGGCGAAGTCGTCCAACCCGCTGTTCCTTTTGGACGAGGTCGACAAGCTCGGCGCGGATTGGCGCGGCGATCCGTCCTCGGCGCTCTTGGAGGTGCTGGACCCGGAGCAGAATTCCACCTTCAGCGACCACTATCTCGAGGTCGATTACGATCTCTCCGACGTGCTGTTCGTGACCACGGCCAATACGCTGCGCATGCCCCAGCCCTTGCTCGACCGCATGGAGGTCATTCGCATCCCCGGTTACACCGAGGACGAGAAGGTGCAGATCGCCGTTCGCCACCTGATCCCGAAGCAGATCAAGGAGCACGGGCTGAAGAAAGGCGAATGGAAGATTTCCGAGGACGCGCTGCGCGAGATCATCCGCTATCACACGCGCGAGGCAGGCGTTCGCAACCTCGAACGCGAGATCGCCAACCTGGCCCGGAAGTCCATCAAGGACATCCTGATGAAGGGCCTGCAAAAGGTGAGCGTCACCCGCCGCACGGTCGGTAAATATGCCGGCGTGCGCCGTTTCCGCTACGGCGAGGCCGAGCTCGAGGATCTGGTGGGTGTCACCAATGGCCTCGCCTGGACCGAGGTCGGCGGCGAAATCCTCACCATCGAGGCGGTGACGGTTCCCGGCAAGGGCAAGGTGACCGCGACCGGCAAGCTCGGCGACGTCATGCGCGAATCCGTGCAGGCGGCCGAGAGCTACGTGAAATCGCGCTCGACCGAGTTCGGCATCGTTCCGACGATCTTCGAGAAGAAGGACATCCACGTGCACGTCCCGGAAGGGGCGACGCCCAAGGATGGACCCTCGGCGGGCGTCGCCATGGTGACGTCGATCGTCTCGGCGCTGACGGGCATTCGCATCCGCCGCAAGGTGGCGATGACCGGCGAGATAACGCTGCGCGGGCGCGTGCTGCCGATCGGCGGGCTGAAGGAAAAACTGTTGGCGGCCTTGCGCGCGGGAATCGTGACGGTCATCATCCCGAGCGAGAACGAGAAGGATCTGGCCGAGATTCCCGACAACGTGAAGCGCGGGATGAAGATCATACCGGTGGCGACCGTCGATGCCGTACTGAGGGAAGCACTGGTTTCGATGCCCGAACCCATCGAGTGGGTGGAGCCGGCGCCGGTGGAGAAGGTCGCGGGCATCGAGGAGGATCGCGGGGGCATCGTCACTCACTGAAAAGGGGATCAACGATGAACAAGAACGATCTGATCGACACCGTCGCCGACAAGGCGGCCCTTTCGAAAAGCGATGCGGCCAAGGTCGTGGACGCGGTCTTGAGCGCCATTACCGATACGCTCAAAGGCGGCGGCGAGGTGCGGCTTTCGGGATTCGGCAGCTACCACGTTCATAACCGCGCCGCGTCCACCGGCCGCAACCCGCTCACCGGCGCGGCAATCCAGATCGCGGCCTCCCGCCAGATCAAGTTCAAGGCGAGCAAGACCCTCAAGGACGATTTGAACCGGTAGTTGAAACTGGCGCCGGTCGTTTCACCCTCATTGTCATCGCCGGGCTAGACCCGGCGATCCATGGCGCAACGACGAGATGGATGCCCGCGTCAAGCGCGGGCATCACAATAGTGGGAGGCAAGCGTCGGACCCGATCCACGAGCGGGCGATTAGCTCAGTTGGTAGAGCGCCTGTTTTACACGCAGGATGTCGGCGGTTCGAGTCCGTCATCGCCCACCAGCCTTCGCTGCGCAGCAGCGGAGGCTGCCGCGTCGTAGCGCGCCAGCGCGAAGACGGGCTGAGTCTCGGCTCGCGCAGCTACGGCTCGGCAAGCCGGGAGATACTCGCATGACCTATGTGTACATTCTCCGAAGCTTGGAACAGCTGGAACGGTACTATGTCGGGATCACGGCCAATCTCCGCGCGCGGTTGCAAAAACACAATGCGCGCGAGGTGTCTCATACCTCTAAGTATGCGCCGTGGGAGATCCAGACCTATGTCGCGTTCTCAGACGAGAAGCAGGCACTTGCATTTGAAAAGTATCTAAAATCACCATCCGGCAGAGCGTTTGCCAAGAAGAGGCTTTGACGATGACGTTTTGACAAGACTGGCACCGTGAGTGTCTAGCTGAGGTGAGAGGATGGAGGCGCCTACCTACGTGCATCTGCTTCCTGGTGAAGTACCGCCGAGACTCGAGCGTCCCGGTCCCTTCAAAGCCATAGTCGTTGTTGAAGACGCCGTAACGCCAGAGTGGCAAGCCACGGTGAGTGATTGGCTGGTGCGCAGCGGCTGTCGCTACATGATGGCGTGGGGTCGTAGGTGCTGTGAGTGGGACGATAGTGTCGACTATGCAAGTCTTCGTTGCTTCGGGTGTGGGGAAATACCCGACGACGAATTCGTGATGACAACTTGGCACGAACAAGACTCGTTAGAGGATACATTTTGGTTCGCGACCCACGCGGCCATGCATCCCTCTTTGGAGTTTGACGAAACCTACATCCTTCATATCGCGCCAAGCGCGCAACCGCAGAAAATGCTGCAGCGCTTTCATGAGGCTCAAGACAAGTAGGCTACTTTACGATCGGGCAAGCCTCAGTGCTTTTCCGGCAACGGATGCAGATCACCCAGCGCCCACTTTGTCCCCGTCGGCCCAGCCCCCGGCACGATTCCTTGACACCCTGGGGCCCCTGACCTAGACAGGCGCTTCCCCGCCTGGGAACGTACCAAAACGGGGGTGTAGCTCAGTTGGTTAGAGCGCCGGCCTGTCACGCCGGAGGCCGCGGGTTCGAGTCCCGTCACTCCCGCCATTCGCCGCCTGGCCGAACGATCGATTTCGGCGATATTTGGTGCTTTTCCGCCTCACTGACCCGCCCTATAGTGTCGCGGCTTCGCGCCCCGCCGGGCGATTCGAGCAGCCAAGTCAGAGGCCCATGGACGCGCTACTGCGGGAGTATCTGCCGATCTTGATGTTCCTCGGGATCGCCGCCGGGATCGCGGCGGCGGCTGTGGGCGCCTCGCTCGTGCTTGCCCGCCAGCGCCCCGACCCGGAGAAACTGTCGCCTTACGAATGCGGGTTCGAGGCTTTCGACGACGCGAGGCGCAAATTCGACGTGCGCTTCTACCTGGTGGCGATCATCTTCATCATCTTCGACCTCGAGATCGCGTTTCTGTTCCCGTGGGCGATCACCTTGAAGGAGACCGGGGTGCTCGGGTTCTGGTCCATGGTGCTGTTCCTGGGCGTGCTCACGGTGGGCTTCGTCTACGAGTGGAAGAAGGGGGCGCTGGATTGGGAGTGACCCGAGCTTCGACACCCTTGCCGGCCGAGGATCCGATGGTCCGCCTCGTCGGCGCCGAGCTCGCCGACAAGGGCTTCGTCGTCACGCAAGCCGACAAGCTCGTGAACTGGGCGCGCACCGGATCGCTGTGGCCGATGACCTTCGGGCTCGCCTGCTGCGCGGTCGAGATGATGCACGCCTACATGGCGCGCTACGACCTCGACCGCTTCGGCGTCGTGCCGCGCGGCAGCCCGCGCCAGTCCGACGTGATGATCGTGGCCGGGACGCTCACCAACAAAATGGCGCCGGCGCTGCGCAAGGTCTACGACCAGATGGCCGAGCCGCGCTGGGTCATCTCGATGGGCTCCTGCGCCAATGGCGGCGGCTACTATCATTACTCCTACGCGGTGGTCCGCGGCTGCGACCGGATCGTGCCGGTCGATATATACGTGCCGGGCTGTCCGCCGACGGCCGAGGCGCTGGTCTACGGCATCCTGCAACTGCAAAAGAAGATCAAGCGCACCGGCACGATCGCCCGGTGACGCAATAGTCGCGAACGAGCAAGCTAGAGTGGCAGCCCCGATCACCCATCAAGACGTGCGCGAGCTCGGCGACTATGTCGCGGGCGCGATGGCCGGCGACGTCGTGGAACATCGCGTCGCGTTGGGCGAGCTCACGCTCCGGACCAAGCCGCCTTCGATCCCGAAGGTGCTGCGCTTCCTGCGCGACGACAGCAATTGCCTGTTCAAAATCCTGATCGACATCTGCGGCGTCGACTATCCCGATCGCCAGCCCCGCTTCGAGGTCGTCTATCACCTGTTGAGCCTGCGCCACAATCACAGGGTCCGCGTCAAGGTCGAGATCGGCGAGGACGAGGCCGTGCCATCGGCGACCGGCCTCTTCAACGCGGCCGGCTGGTTCGAGCGCGAGGCCTGGGACCTTTACGGCATTTTCTTTTCCGATCATCCGGATCTGCGGCGCCTTCTTACCGACTACGGCTTCGAAGGCCATCCGATGCGCAAGGACTTTCCTCTCACCGGTTACGTCGAGGTGCGCTACGACGACGAGCAGAAGCGCGTGGTCTACGAGCCGGTGAAGCTGGTGCAGGAGTTCCGCAGCTTCGATTTCCTCAGCCCGTGGGAGGGCATGGCGCGGTCGTTGCCGGGCGACGAGAAGGCCGGCAAGGAACGGTCATGACCGAAGTCCAGATCAAGCCGGTCACCATGAATTTCGGGCCGCAGCACCCGGCGGCGCATGGCGTGCTGCGCCTGGTCATGGAGCTTGACGGCGAGGTGGTCCAGCGCATCGACCCGCATATCGGCCTGCTGCACCGCGGCACCGAGAAGCTGATCGAGCACAAGACCTATATCCAGGCGATCCCCTATTTCGACCGGCTCGATTACGTCTCGCCGATGTGCCAGGAGCACGCCTTCGTGATCGCCGTCGAAAGGCTGCTCGGCCTCGAAGTTCCCTTGCGCGGCCAGTACATCCGCGTGCTGTTCGACGAGCTGACGCGGATCCTCAATCACCTGCTCAACATCCCGGCCTATGCCATGGACGTGGGCGCGATGACGCCGTTCCTGTGGTGCTTCGAGCAGCGCGAGATGCTGATGGAGTTCTACGAGCGCGTGAGCGGGGCGCGCATGCATGCGTCCTACTACCGCCCGGGCGGCGTGCACCAGGATCTGCCGGCCGGCCTCTTGGACGATATCGGCGCCTGGGCCGGAAAGTTCCCGAAGGTCATCGCCGACATCGACGGGCTGCTGACCGAAAACCGTATCTTCAAGCAGCGCCTGGTGGACATCGGAATCGTGTCGGCCGAGGATGCCGCCGATTGGGGCTTCACCGGGCCGATGTTGCGCGCTTCGGGCGTGCCGTGGGATCTGCGAAAAAGCCAGCCCTACATGGTCTACGACCGCATGAAGTTCGACATACCCACCGGGCGGCACGGCGATTGCTACGACCGGTATCTCGTGCGCATGGAGGAGATGCGCCAGTCGCTGCGCATCGTCAACCAGTGCATCGCCGAAATGCCGGGCGGGCCCGCGACCTCGGACGACCGCAAGATCACGCCGCCCAGGCGCGAGGACATGAAGCATTCGATGGAGGCGCTCATCCATCACTTCAAGCTCTACACCGAGGGTTTTCACGTGCCGGCGGGCGAGGTCTACGCGGCCGTGGAGGCGCCGAAGGGCGAGTTCGGCGTCTACCTCGTCTCCGACGGCGGCAATCGCCCCTATCGCTGCAAGATCAGGGCGCCGGGCTTTGCCCATCTCCAGGCCATGGAATTTTGCAGCCGCGGCCACATGCTGGCCGACACGGTGGCGATCCTTGGCTCCATGGACATCGTCTTCGGCGAGGTCGACCGATGAGCGTCGACCGGGGTTTCGAACAACCGGCGAGCTTCGCCTTCACGCCCGAGATTCGGGCCAAGGCCGATGCCGCCATCGCCAAGTTCCCGAAGGGCCGCCAGGCCAGCGCCATTCTGGCCTTGCTCGACCTCGCCCAACGGCAGTCGGGTGGCTGGCTGCCCCGCGCCGCCATGGAGCATGTCGCGGAAATCCTCGGCATGGCGCCGATCCGCGTCTACGAGGTGGCGACGTTCTACACCATGTTTAACCTGCGGCCGGTCGGCCGGTATCACGTTCAGCTCTGCCGCACGACGCCCTGCTGGCTGCGCGGATCGGAAGACTTGGCAACCCTGTGCAAGCGGAAGTTGGGTATCGAGCCGGGCGGGCGCTCCGCCGACGGCCTCTTCTCGCTGGTCGAGGTCGAATGTCTTGGCGCATGCGTGAACGCGCCGGTGGTCCAGATCAACGACGATTTCTACGAGGATCTGGATCCGGCGCGGTTGGAAGCGGTGCTGGACGGTCTTGCCAAGGGCGAGCGGCCGCGGGCCGGCTCGCAAGTAGGTCGCCAGGGCTCCGCGCCGCAAGGTGCCGCCTCGACCCCATCGGCGCCGGGAGAATAGAGATGCTGCGCGTCGAGGATCGGGTCTTCGGAAATCTTTATGGCGAGCACGATTGGCGCCTCGCCGGCGCGCGCAGCCGCGGCGCCTGGGACGGCACCAAGGCGATGCTGGCCCTGGGGCGTGACGGCATCATCGACGAGATCAAGAAATCCGATTTGCGCGGCCGCGGCGGGGCCGGCTTTCCGACCGGCCTCAAATGGTCGTTCATGCCCAAGCAGCCGGGCGAGCGGCCGTCCTACCTGGTGGTGAACGCCGACGAGTCCGAGCCCGGCACGTGCAAGGATCGCGATATTCTCCGTTTCGACCCGCATCTTCTGGTCGAAGGCTGCCTCGTCTCCGGCTTCGCGATGGGCGCGCATGTGGGATACATCTACATCCGCGGCGAATTCTACAACGAGGCCGCGAATCTCCAGGTCGCGATCGACGAGGCCTATGCGGCCGGGCTGCTCGGGCGCGACGCGTGCGGCTCCGGGTGGGATTTCGACCTCTATGTGCACCGGGGCGCCGGCGCCTATATCTGCGGCGAGGAAACGGCGCTGCTGGAAAGCCTCGAGGGCAAGAAGGGCATGCCGCGCCTGAAGCCGCCCTTCCCGGCGGCGGTGGGGCTCTATGGCTGTCCGACGACGGTCAACAATGTCGAGACCATTGCCGTCGCGCCGACGATCCTGCGCCGAGGCGCCTCCTGGTGGTCGGCGATCGGCCGGCCCAAGAACACCGGCACCAAGATATTCTGCATCTCCGGCCACGTGAACCGGCCGTGCAACGTGGAAGAGGAGATGGGTATTCCGCTGAAGGAGCTGATCGAGCGCCACGCCGGTGGCGTGCGCGGAGGGTGGGACAATCTTCTGGCGGTCATTCCCGGCGGCTCTTCGGTGCCGCTCCTCCCGCGCCCGATCTGCGACACGGTGCTGATGGATTTCGACAGCTTGCGCGAGGTGAAATCGGGGCTCGGGACCGCGGCCGTCATCGTCATGGACAAATCGACCGACATCGTCGATGCCATCGCCCGCCTTTCGCACTTCTACATGCATGAGAGTTGCGGCCAGTGCACGCCATGCCGGGAAGGAGCGGGCTGGATGTATCGGGTGATGAAGCGCCTGGTGCTGGGACACGCCCGTCTGGGCGAGATCGACGATCTCTGCGAGGTGTCGCGCGAGATCGAGGGCCACACGATCTGTGCGCTGGGCGACGCCGCCGCCTGGCCGATCCAAGGCCTGATCCGCCATTTCCGCCCCGAGCTCGAGCGGCGCATCGCGGCCCACGAATCCTCGCGGCCGAGAGCGGCGGAGTAGGACGATGCCGAAGCTCACCATCGACGGAACGGCGATCGAGGTCGAAGCCGGTCTTACCGTCCTCCAGGCCTGCGAGTTGGCGGGGGCGGAGATTCCGCGATTCTGCTACCACGAGCGCCTCTCGATCGCCAGCAATTGCCGCATGTGCCTGGTCGAGATGGAGAAGTCGCCAAAGCCGATCGCGTCCTGCGCGATGCCGGCGGCCGATGGCATGGTGATCCACACCGACACCGCCACCGTACGCAAGGCGCGAAAAGGGGTGATGGAGTTCCTGCTGATCAATCATCCGCTCGACTGCCCGATCTGCGATCAAGGCGGGGAATGCGACCTGCAAGACCAGGCCATGGCCTATGGCTTCGACCGCAGCCGGTTCAACGAGAACAAGCGGGCGGTGGCCGACAAGGAATTCGGGCCTCTGATCAAGACGGTGATGACGCGCTGCATCCACTGCACGCGCTGCATCCGGTTTGCAACCGAGGTTGCCGGAGTCGAAGAGCTCGGTGCGATTGGCCGCGGCGAGCACATGGAAGTCGTCACTTATGTCGACAAGATGGTCACCTCGGAGCTGTCGGGCAACATTATCGATCTTTGCCCGGTGGGCGCGCTGACCTCGAAGCCCTATGCGTTCGCCGCCCGACCCTGGGAATTGCGGGAAACGGAATCGATCGACGTATCCGACGCGGTGGGCTGTCACATCCGCATCGACGCGCGCGGGCGCGAGGTGATGCGCGTCTTGCCGCGGCTGTGCGAGGAGATCAACGAAGAGTGGATCTCGGACAAGACCCGCTTCGCCGTCGATGGGCTTCGCCGCCAACGCCTCGATCGTCCCTACTTGCGCAAAGAGGGCAAGCTGACGCCGGTCGGCTGGCCCGAGGCGCTTGCCGCGGTCGGAGCGCGCCTGACCGGGTCGGCGCCGCAACGGATCGCGGCCATTGCCGGCGATCTCGCCGACGTCGAGGCCATGATGGCGTTGAAGGATCTGATGCAGGCGCTTGGCTCGCCGCACCTCGATTGCCGGCAGGACGACGCGCCGTTCGACCCGGCCGCGCGGGCGAGTTGGCTGTTCAACACCACGATCGCCGGCATCGAGCAGGCGGATGCCTGCCTGATCATCGGCTCCAATCCGCGCTGGGAAGCGCCGATCGTGAACGCGCGCCTGAGGAAGCGGTTCTTGCGCGGCGGCTTCAAGGTCGCGGCTCTCGGTCCGAAGGTCGATCTCACCTATGGCGTCGAATGGTTGGGCGCCAGCCCTGGCACGCTGAAGGACTTGGCGGACGGCCAGGGCTTCGCCGAGGTGTTGAAGGCGGCAAGCCACCCCATGCTGATCCTTGGCGCCGGCGCGGTGGCGCGGCCCGACGGGGCGGCGGTCCTCGGTCTCGCGCGCGAAATCGCCGAGCGTTGCGGTATGGTGCGCGAGGGCTGGAACGGCTTCAATCTGCTCCATACCGCGGCGGCGCGCGTTGGCGGGCTCGAGATCGGATTCACGCCAGGCGCCGGCGGTCGTGACTTGCAGCGCATCCTCGCCGCGGCTGGAGCCGGCGAAATGGAGGTCGTCTATCTGTTGGGGGCCGACGAGATCGACATGACGCGTCTCGGCCGCGCCTTCGTGGTCTATCAAGGCCATCATGGCGATGCCGGCGCGCACCGGGCCGACGCCATCCTGCCGGGCGCGGCCTATACCGAGAAGGACGCCACCTACGTCAACATGGAAGGCCGGCCGCAGCAGACGCGGCTTGCCGCGTATCCGCCGGGCGAGGCGCGGGAGGACTGGACCATTATTAGGGCGCTCTCCGACGCGGTCGGCCGGCGGCTCCCTTACGACAATCTGGTGCAGCTTCGCCGGCGCATCCATGAGGCCTATCCGCGCTTGGGGCGCCTGCGCGCCATCGAACCGGCGGCGTGGCAAACCTTTGGCGCGGAGACGGCGGCGGTGACGGGCGAACCCTTCCGCTCGCCGATCGAGAATTTCTACATGACCGATCCGATCGGCCGCGCCTCCGAAACCATGGCGGCGTGCACCGAGCGGTTGCTGGGCCGCCGCGGGACCGGCACGCATGGCTAGGGATCTTCCTTCAAGCTGTCATTCCGGCGCAAGCCGGAATCCATCGAGCCGCGTTACCGTGGGCCCCGGCTTGCGCCGGGGCGACAGGGTTTCTGCTAGGGCGCAATCTCGATGACATTCGGCGATCCCTTTCTCGACGGTTACGTGATCCCGGCGGCGATCATCGTCGCCCAGATCGTCGCGATCGTCGTGCCGCTGCTCTTGGCGGTGGCCTATCTGACGTATGCCGAGCGCAAGGTCATCGCCGCCATGCAGATGCGCCGGGGACCCAACGTCGTCGGTCCCTTCGGCCTGCTCCAGCCGATCGCCGACGGCCTCAAGCTGCTGTTCAAGGAAACCATCATCCCGAGCGGCGCCAACCGCGTGGTGTTCCTGGTGGCGCCGATGCTGACCTTCGCCTTGAGCCTCGTCGCCTGGGCGGTGATTCCCTTCGGCGACGGCATCGTGCTCGCCGACGTGAATGTCGGCATCCTCTACCTCTTCGCCATCTCGTCGCTGGGCGTCTACGGCATCATCATGGCCGGGTGGGCGAGCAACTCGAAATATCCCTTTCTCGGCGCGCTGCGCTCGGCGGCGCAGATGGTGTCGTACGAAGTCTCCATCGGCTTCGTCATGATCACGGTGCTGCTCTGCGTCGGCTCGCTCAATCTGAGCGACATCGTGCGGGCGCAGGAGCGCATCTGGTTCGCCGTGCCGTTGCTGCCGATGTTCGCGATCTTCTTCGTCTCGGCGCTGGCCGAAACCAACCGCACGCCCTTCGATTTGCCCGAGGCGGAATCGGAACTGGTGGCGGGCTATTTTACCGAGTACTCGGCGATGACGTTCGCGCTCTTCTTTCTCGGCGAATACGCGAACATGATTCTGATGAGCGCGTCCACGACCGTGCTGTTCCTCGGCGGGTGGCTGCCGCCCTTCGGCGTCTGGCCCTTCACCTTGGTCCCGGGGCCGGTCTGGTTCGCGTTGAAGGTCGCCTGCGTGCTGTTCCTGTTCTTGTGGGTGCGGGCGACGTTCCCGCGCTATCGCTATGACCAGCTCATGCGCCTGGGCTGGAAGGTGTTCTTGCCGATCTCCATGGCCTGGGTCGTGGTGACGGCGGGCGTCCTGTTGGCGTTCGGCTGGTTGCCGTGAGGAGGTAGGCCATGGGAATGCTCGATCGAAGCGTGCGCAGCCTGCTGTTCGTCGAGCTGCTGTCGGGACTGAGGCTCACCTTGGGCTACATGTTCAGGCCGAAGGTGACGGTGAACTACCCGTACGAGAAGGGACCCCTTAGCCCGCGCTTCCGCGGCGAACATGCGTTGCGCCGCTATGCCAACGGCGAGGAGCGCTGTATCGCCTGCAAGCTCTGCGAGGCGGTCTGCCCGGCCCAGGCCATTACCATCGAGGCCGAGCCGCGCGAGGACGGCAGCCGGCGCACCACGCGCTACGACATCGACATGACGAAATGCATCTATTGCGGCCTGTGCCAGGAGGCCTGCCCGGTCGATGCCATCGTCGAGGGTCCCAATTTCGAATTCGCCGCCGAGACGCGCGAGGAGCTGCTCTACGACAAGGACAAGCTGCTCGCCAATGGCGACCGCTGGGAGGCCGAGATCGCGGCCAATCTGGCGGCCGACGCGCCATATCGGTGATGGCTCGAAAATCGGTGCAAGCGTGATCGTTCAAACCCTCGCCTTCTACCTGTTCGCCGTGGTGGCCGTGGCGTCCGGAATCATGGTCGTGGGCGCGCGCAACCCCGTGCACTCGGTCTTGTTCCTGATCCTTGCCTTCTTCAATTCCGCCGGGCTGTTCATCCTGTTGGGAGCCGAGCTGCTGGCGATGATCCTGATCATCGTCTATGTCGGCGCCGTGGCGGTGCTGTTCCTGTTCGTCGTCATGATGCTCGACGTGAACTTCGTGGCTTTGCGCGAAGGGTTCGCGCGCTACCTTCCGGTGGGCGCGCTGGTCGGCGCGGTGCTGCTGCTGGAATTGCTGCTGGTGCTGGGCGCCTGGGTGGTGGCGCCGGGCGCGCTGGAACGCGCGGGCGTGCCGATCGCGCCGGCCGGCGAGGTCACCAACGCCGCGGCGCTGGGCGCGGTACTCTACACGAAATACATCTATCTCTTCCAGGCCGCCGGGCTCGTGCTTCTGGTGGCGATGATCGGCGCCATCGTGCTGACGTTGCGCGAGCGCACCGGGGTCCGGCGTCAATCCGCCGCCCGCCAGCTGGCCCGCCGGAGCGAGGATACGCTCGACATCAGGGACGTGACGACGGGGAGCGGGGTATGAGCGGCGCTGTCGGCCTCGAACACTACCTGGCGGTGGCGGCGATCCTGTTCGCGGTCGGCATCTTCGGCATCTTCCTCAATCGCAAGAACGTCATCATCATCCTGATGTCGATCGAACTCATGCTGCTCGCGGTCAACATCAACCTGGTCGCGTTTTCGGCTCATCTGGGGGATCTGGTCGGCCAGGTCTTCGCCATGTTCGTCCTCACCGTCGCGGCCGCCGAGGCCGCGGTCGGGCTCGCGATCCTGGTCGTCTATTTCCGTAACCGCGGGACGATCGAGGTCGAGGACATCAATCTGATGAAAGGCTAGTACTTGGAATCGGAAATGCCTGACACTGGCCTCGTCCTTCGACAGGCTCGGGACGAGGCCCTCATGCTGAGCTTGTCGAAGCATGAGGACCGCGGGCGCGTATCGTCAATTAGTGAAGGCGGGTACTAGCCATGGACGCGGTCATCGTCTTCCTGCCGCTGGCGGCCGCGTTGATCGCGGGCCTGTTCGGCCGCCAGATCGGCGATCGCGGGGCGCAAGTCGTGACCTGCGGCGCCATGCTGCTCGCCGCCGCGCTCTCGGTGGCGGTGTTCGCCGACGTGGCCCTCGGCGGAAACACGCGTACGACCGAGCTTTTCACCTGGATCGATTCCGGTACGTTCGAGGCGGCGTGGTCCTTGCGCGTCGATCAATTGACCGCGGTCATGCTGCTGACGGTGAACGTCGTCTCGGCCATGATTCACGTCTATTCCGTGGGCTACATGAGCCATGACAAGTCGATCCCGCGCTTCATGGCCTATTTGAGCCTGTTCACCTTTTTCATGTTGACGTTGGTGACGGCCGACAACTTCATGCAGTTGTTCTTCGGCTGGGAAGGGGTGGGCGTATGCTCTTACCTGCTGATCGGCTTCTGGTATGACCGGCCCGCGGCTAACGCCGCCGCCATCAAGGCGTTCATCGTCAATCGGGTCGGCGATTTCGGCTTCGCGCTCGGAATCATGGGCGTGTTCCTTGCCGCCGGCAGCGTCGATTTCGACACCGTCTTCGCCGCCGCGCCCGGTCTGGCCGAGACTTCGGTGCCGTTTCTTGGGTTAACCCTGCCGACTCTCGAGCTGCTATGCCTCTTGCTGTTCATCGGCGCCATGGGCAAGTCGGCGCAGCTCGGCCTCCATACCTGGCTGCCCGACGCCATGGAAGGCCCGACGCCGGTCTCCGCTCTCATCCACGCCGCGACCATGGTGACGGCGGGCGTGTTCATGGTCGCGCGCCTGTCGCCGATGTTCGAGTATGCGCCGACCGCGCTCGGCGTCGTCGCCGTGGTGGGGGCGCTGACGGCCTTCTTCGCCGGTACCGTCGCGCTCTGCCAGAACGACATCAAGCGCGTGATCGCCTATTCGACGTGCAGCCAGCTCGGCTACATGTTCTTTGCCGCCGGCGTGTCGGCCTATGGGGCGGCGATCTTCCATCTCTTCACCCACGCCTTCTTCAAGGCGCTGCTGTTCCTGGCCTCGGGGTCGGTGATTCACGCGCTCGCCGGCGAACAGGACATGCGCAAGATGGGCGGCCTGTGGCGGAAGATCTGGCTCACCTACGCGCTCATGTGGATCGGCAGCCTGGCGCTCGCCGGCATTGGGCTGCCGGGCGTATTCGGTTTCGCCGGATTCTATTCGAAGGACATCGTTCTGGAGGCCGCCTATGCCGCCGGCACCGCGACCGGCGATTTCGCGTTCTGGGTCGGCATCGGCGCCGCCGTGATGACGGGGTTCTATTCCTGGCGCCTGATCTTCATGACGTTTCATGGCAAGTCGCGGGCCGACAAGCACACGATGGAGCATGTGCACGAATCGCCGCCGGTGATGATGGCGCCGCTGATCGTGCTGGCTCTGGGAGCGCTGGTCGCCGGCTTCATCGGCTATCCTTACTTCGTCGGCGACGAGATGAGCGCATTTTGGGGCGCCTCGATTTTTGTGCTGGAGGGGCACGCCTCGATCGAGGCGGCACACCACGCGCCGCACTGGGTCGCATTTCTAGCGCTGGGCGTTGGGTTGTTCGGCATAGCGGTGGCGGCGCTCTTCTATCTCGCCACGCCTTCGCTCCCAGGGCGGCTGGCCGGGGCTTTGCGCGGCCCGTACTTGTTCCTGCTCAACAAATGGTACGTGGACGAGCTCTATGATTTTCTCTTCGTCCGCACCGCCAGGCGCCTCGGTTACAATTTGTGGAAAACGGGCGATGGCGTCATCATCGATGGCATCGGGCCGGACGGCATCGCCGCGCACACCATCGAACTGGCCCGCCGCGCCGGCCGGCTGCAAAGCGGCTACGTCTATCATTATGCGTTCGCCATGCTGATCGGCGTCGTCGCGCTGGTGAGCTGGTACCTGATCGGCCGGCTGTGAGGACATGATGAACGGGTTGCCGGTCCTCTCCCTGATCGCCTTCCTGCCGATCGTCGGCGCCGCGATGATCCTCATCATCCGCGGAGAGCCGGCGGTGGTGGCGCGCAACGCACGCAACGTCGCGTTGTGGACGTCGGTGGTGACCTTCCTGTTGTCCCTGACGCTGTGGTTCGGGTTCGACCGGGGTTCCGCCGACTTCCAATTCGTCGAACGCGCCCAATGGTTGCCGGCGTTCGGCATCGAGTATCACATGGGGGTGGACGGCATTTCGGTGCTGTTCGTGCTGCTGTCGACGCTGCTGACGCCGATCTGCATCGTTGCCAGCTGGCGGTCGATCCAGACCAGCGTCAAGGAATACATGATCGCCTTCCTGGTACTCGAGACGTTGATGGTGGGAACGTTCTGCGCGCTGGACTTCGTGGTCTTCTACATGTTCTTCGAGGGCGTTCTCATCCCGATGTTCCTGATCATCGGCGTCTGGGGCGGCGCCCGGCGCGTCTATTCCGCGTTCAAGTTCTTCCTCTACACGCTGCTTGGCTCGGTGCTGATGCTGCTGGCGTTGCTGGCCGTCTATTTCGAGGCCGGGACCACGGACATCCCGGCGCTGCTCGACTACCGCTTCCCGGCCGAGATGCAGGTTTGGCTTTGGCTCGCGTTTTTCGCGTCGTTCGCGGTGAAGGTGCCGATGTGGCCGGTTCACACCTGGCTGCCCGACGCGCATGTCGAGGCGCCGACGGCGGGCTCGGTCATCCTGGCGGGGGTCTTGCTAAAGCTTGGCGCCTACGGGTTCATTCGTTTCTCGATCCCGATGCTGCCCGAGGCCACGGTCTTTTTTACCCCCCTGGTCTTCGGCTTGAGCGCGGTCGCGGTCGTCTACACCTCGCTCGTGGCCTTGGCCCAGGACGACATGAAAAAGCTCATCGCCTATTCCTCGGTGGCGCATATGGGCTTCGTGACCGCCGGCATGTTCACGCTGACCCAGCAGGGCATCGAGGGTTCGTTGTTCCAGATGCTGTCGCACGGGATCGTGTCGGCGGCGCTGTTCCTCGCCGTCGGCGTGGTCTATGACCGTTTGCACAGCCGCGAGATCGCCCGCTATGGCGGCCTGGTTCACCGCATGCCGAATTATGCCGCGGTGTTCATGGTTTTCATGCTGGCCTCGGTCGGCCTGCCCGGCACCAGCGGCTTCGTCGGCGAGTTCCTGAGCCTCGTCGGGGCCTATCAGGTGAACACCTGGCTCGCGGTGCTGATGACGACCGGTATCATCTTGGGCGCGGCCTACATGCTTTCTCTCTATGCGCGCGTCATTTTCGGCAAGCTGACCAAGCCCGACCTCATGCACATGCCGGATTTGAGCCTGCGCGAGATCGCGGTGTTCGCGCCGCTTGTCGTGCTTGTGTTCTGGATGGGATTCTACCCGAAGGCCTTCCTCGACGTCGTGGCGCCATCGGTGGAGAATCTGATCCGCCGGCACACGGCCGCGATGGAACAAGCCACGATGTTGGATTGGGACGTCTTGTGGCGGACGGCGAGCCGGAGCCTCGGCCAACTCGTGGCGGCGTTGTAGAGCAGGATCGATGAACTACACCCTCGCATTGCCGGAACTGTTCCTCGCCGCATCGGGCATGGCGATGCTGATCTATGGCGCCTTCCGGCGCGGCAATCCTACCCGTGAGGTCGGCTGGGGCGTGATCGCGGTTCTGGTCGTGGCCCTTTTCATAACGGGGTCGCAGACGCCCGGGAACGGAGCGCTGTTCGGCGGCATGTTCATCGTCGATGGTTTCGCCGTGTTCCTGAAGATATTGATCTTGGCGGCCTCGGCGCTGGCGGTGCTGATGTCGCAAAGCTATATCGAGCGCGAGCAGATGGCGCGCTACGAATTTCCGCTGCTGCTGCTGTTCGCCACGCTCGGCATGTTGATGATGGTTTCGGCTAACGACCTCATCTCGCTTTACATCGGCCTCGAACTGCAAAGCCTTGCGCTCTACGTCGTCGCTGCGTTCCGCCGGGATTCCGCGCGCTCGACCGAGGCCGGGCTGAAATACTTTGTCCTGGGGGCGCTGTCCTCCGGGATGCTGCTCTACGGCAGCTCGCTCATTTATGGCTTCGCCGGCACGACGCAGTTCGCCGGCATTGCCGCGTCGTTGACCGCCGAAAGCGCCTCGATCGGGCTGCTGGTCGGAATGGTGTTTCTCGTGGCGGGTCTGGCCTTCAAGATTTCGGCGGTGCCGTTTCATATGTGGACTCCGGACGTCTATGAAGGCGCGCCGACGCCGGTGACCGCGTTCCTTGCCGCCGCGCCCAAGCTCGCCGCCATCGGCCTCTTCGCCCGGGTCCTGGTCGGACCGTTCGGCGATCTCGTGGCCGAATGGCGGCAGATCGTCCTGGTCATTTCCATAGCCTCGATGGTGCTGGGCGCCTACGCCGCGATCAACCAGACCAACATCAAGCGCCTGATGGCCTACAGCTCCATCGGCAGTGTCGGTTATGCCTTGGTCGGGCTTGCCGCCGGGACCGAGGAAGGGTTGCGCGGCATGCTCGTCTACATGATGATCTATATCGTCATCAACATTGGCACCTTCGCCTGCATCCTTTGCATGCGGGTCAAGGGACGGATGGTCGAGGGCATCGAGGATCTGGCGGGGTTGTCGCGCACCCAGCCCTTGCTGGCGGCGGCGCTGGCGGTTTTCATGTTCTCGCTCGCCGGCATACCGCCGCTCGCCGGGTTCTTCGGCAAGCTCTATGTGTTCCTGGCCGCCATCAACGCCCAGCTTTATGTGCTCGCCGTCATCGGCGTGCTGGCCAGCGTCGTTGCCGCGTTTTACTATGTGCGCATCGTGAAGGTCATGTATTTCGACGAGCCGGGCGATGCCTTCGACCGGCCGATCGGCTGGGAGATGGCGGCGATCGTGGGCGTGACCGCGTTGGCGGCCTTGCTGTTCTTCGTGCTACCGGAACCCTTCATTGGCGAGGCGGCGGCGGCGGCGGCGGCCTTGTTCGCCGGATGAACGTGGCTGCCCTGCCGCCCTTCTTTCGGCTGATCGCTCTGGCCAGCGTCGACAGCACGAACCGCGAGCTTCGCGAGTTGGCGTTGGCCGGCGCGCCCGAGGGAACGGCGGTGACGGCGCTGGAGCAGACCGCCGGCCGCGGGCGGCGCGGGCGGGACTGGCAATCGCCGCCGGGCAATCTCTATCTCTCGGTGCTGCTGCGGCCGACCGGTTCGCCGGCGCAAGCCGGGCAGGCGGGTTTCGTGGCCGCGGTGGCGCTGGCCGAGGCCGTCGAGAAGCTGGTGCCGGAGCGCGCCGCCGTCACGCTGAAATGGCCGAACGATCTTCTGGTCAATGGCCGTAAGGCCGCGGGGCTGCTGTTGGAAGCGTCGGGGAAGGGCGCGGGGCTCGACTGGCTCGTCCTGGGACTTGGCGTCAATGTCACCAGCTTCCCGGCCGATACGGCGTTTCCGGCGACGTGCCTGGAGGCGGAAGGCGTATCCGTCGGCGTGAATGACCTTCTCGCCGCTTTCGCCTGGCGCCTGGACGCATGGCTCGGGCGTTGGCGAACCGAAGGGTTCGCCCCGGTGCGCCAGGCCTGGCTGGAGCGCGCCCATGGTCTGGGCCAGCCGATCACCGTGCGGCTCGAGCGCGAGACGCTCGAAGGCCGGTTCGAGGCGCTGGACGAAAGCGGGGCGCTGATGCTCCATCTGCCCGATGACGCCCGGAGGAATATTTCCGCCGGCGACGTGTTCTATCCGGGACTTTAGAATGCTGCTCGCCATCGATTGCGGCAACACCAACGTCGTCTTCGCCGTCTTCGACGGCGAAACCATCAAGGGCACGTGGCGGGCGTCGAGCGATACGCGCCGCACGGCCGATGAGTATGCCGTGTGGCTGACCCAGCTTATGGACCTCGCCGGCATCGAGCGCGCCGCGGTAACCCGCGCCATCATCGCCACCGTGGTGCCCGAGGCACTGTTCGAGCTCTCCACGCTCGCCAAGCGCTATTTCGGCTGCAAGCTGCTGGTGGTCGGCGAGGAGGGGGTCGAGCTCGGCATCGAGGCGGCGATCGACCGCCCCGATGAAGTCGGCGCCGATCGGCTGGTGGACGCCGTTGCCGCGCGAAAACTCTATGGCGCGCCCTTGATCGTGATCGATTTCGGCACCGCCACGACTTTCAATGTCGTCGACAACGACGGCAACTATGGCGGTGGCGCCATCGCGCCCGGCATCAAACTGTCGCTGGAGGCGTTGCGGATGGCCACAGCCAAGTTGCCGGGTGTCGCCATCCGGCGTCCGGCGCGGGTGATCGGCAAGAGCACCGTCTCCGCCATGCAGTCGGGTATCTTCTGGGGCTACATCGGCTTGATCGAAGGGATGGTGCAGCGCATCCGCGCCGAGTTCGGGGCGCCGATGCGCGTGGTGGCGACCGGCGGCCTGGCGCCGCTCTTCCAGGGCGCCACGGCCGTGATCGATCATGTGGACGGAGAACTTACCCTGCGCGGTCTTGCCATCGTTGCCGCGCTCAATTCCCGCGCATGATCGGACGCCCGGGGGCCGACGAACTGCTGTTCCTGCCCCTTGGAGGCGCCGGCGAAATCGGCATGAACCTCTCGCTCTACGGCCATGCCGGGAAGTGGCTGATGATCGATCTCGGCGTCATGTTCGGCGACGAGCGCACGCCCGGCATCGAACTCATCGTTCCCGATCCGGCTTTTATCACCGAGCGCCGGGACGACCTCGCCGGGCTCGTGATCACGCACGCGCACGAAGACCATCTGGGCGCGGTGCCGCATCTGTGGCCGCGCTTGCGCTGTCCGATCTACGCGACGCCGTTCGCGGCCTCGGTCTTACGCCGAAAGCTGCGCGAGGCCGGATTGCAGGACGAGGCGCCCATCACCGAGATCGCGCTCTCGGGGCGCTTTTCCGTCGGGCCGTTCGATCTGGAACTGATCACGCTCACCCATTCGATCCCGGAGCCGAACGCCATCGCCATTCGGACCTCGGCCGGCACTGTGCTTCACACCGGCGACTGGAAGCTCGACCCGGAACCGCTGGAAGGGCCGGTGAGCGACGAGGCCGCGTTGCGCCGCCTCGGCCGGGAAGGGGTCCTGGCGATGGTGTGCGATTCCACCAACGCGCTGGTCGCCGGGTCGAGCGGCTCGGAGGCGGCCCTGCGCGAAAGCCTGATACGCCTCGTCGGTACCAAGCGCCGGCGCGTCGTCGTCACGTGCTTTGCCAGCAATGTGGCGCGTATGCGCACCATGTCGGATATCGCCGGCGCCAACGGCCGCCACGCCGCCCTGGTCGGCCGCTCGCTGTGGCGCATCGAGCAGGCGGCGCGCGAGACCGGCTATCTGCAAGGCGTTCCCGATTTCATCACCGAACACGATGTCGGCTATCTCGACCGGGACCGGGCCCTGATCGTGTGCACCGGCAGCCAGGGCGAGCCGCGTTCGGCGCTGGCCCGCATCGCCCGGCGCGACCATCCGAACGTCGAGCTGGAGGCGGGCGACACGGTCATCTTCTCCTCGCGGGTCATTCCCGGCAACGAGGACGTCATCTACGCCATGCAGAACGAGCTGGTGCGCCAGGGCGTCGAGGTCGTGAGCGAACCGGACGCCTTCGTCCACGTGTCCGGCCATCCGGCGCGCGACGAGCTTGCCACCATGTACCAATGGGTACGCCCGCGCATCGCCGTGCCGGTGCATGGCGAGCTTCGCCACCTGACGGCCCATGCCGCCCTCGCCAAGGAATGTCAGGTGCCGGAGGCGCTGGTGCCGCTGAACGGTCAATTGATCCGGCTCGCTCCCGGACCGGCGGCGGTCGTGGAGGAGGTGACGTCGGGGCGCCTCGGCGTCGACGGCAATGCCCTGGTGTCGCTCAACGGCGCCCGGTTGAAGAACCGCCACCGCCTCGCCTTCAGCGGCGCGGCGCTGGTGACGATCGCGGTCGATCGTTCCGGCGAATTGGCGGCCGATCCGCAGCTGGACCTGCCGGGCCTGGTCGATGAAATCGATGACGCCTTGACCGGGGAGGCGCTGACGGCAATCCGCGATGCGCTCAAGAGCCTGCCGGCCTCGCGGCGTGGGGATGACGCGGCGGTCAAGGAAACAGTCCGGCGCGCGGTCCGGCGCGCGGTTCGCCAACGGACGGGCAAGAAACCGGTGACCCTCGTCCATCTCGTCCGCGTGTAAGAGGCCGGCCCGGCGTGCTATACCAACGGTCGCAAATGTTGACTCATACGATGCGCCGACGCGCTCCCCCTCACCCCGACCCTCTCCCCCGAAGACGGGGGCGAGGGAGAAGAACCGGCTTACCCTCGCCCGCTTCGCGGGAGAGGGAGGGCCCCATCGCCGAAGGCGATGGGAGGGTGAGGGGGACGCTCGCAAGTTGCGATCGGGGTCCGTTGGTAAAAGCTGGACCATGATCGGGCGTCTCAATCACATCGCCATCGCCGTGCCGAACCTGGCAGCGGCATCGAGTCTCTATCGCGACACGCTCGGCGCCAAGGTATCGGCGCCGCTGGACCAACCGGAGCACGGCGTTACCGTGGTCTTCGTCGATCTCCCGAATACCAAGATCGAGCTGCTTCATCCCTTGGGCGATAACTCCCCAATCGCCGGTTTCCTCGAACGCAACCCTTCGGGCGGCGTTCACCACGTCTGCTATGAGGTCGCCGACATCCAGGCCGCTCGGGATCGGTTGAAGGCTGCCGGCGCGCGGGTGCTGGGCGGCGGCGAACCCAAGATCGGCGCGCATGGCAAGCCGGTCCTCTTTCTGCACCCCAAGGATTTCTGCGGCACCCTCATCGAGATCGAGCAGGCATAAAGCGATGAGCTGGCTCGCCGGCATCTTCGTCTACTTTCTCATCTGGTGGGTGGTGCTGTTCGCGGTTCTGCCCTGGGGCGTGCGCGTGCCCGACAACCCCGAGCCGGGTCACGCGACGAGCGCGCCCGCGAACCCGAACCTCTGGCGCAAGGCCGGGGCAACCACCGTCATTTCGTTCCTGATCTGGCTCGTGATCTATTGGATCGCCGCCAGCGGCCTCGTGTCGTTCCGCCAGCCATGAACGCCGCCACGACCTATTGCGACGTGGCGCCGGGCCATCCCTGGCATGGGCCCTACCATGACCGCGAATACGGTTTTCCCATCGACGACGAATCGGCGCTGTTCGAGCGTCTGATTCTGGAGATCAACCAGGCGGGCCTGAGCTGGCTCACCATCCTCAAGAAACGCGAGGGGTTCCGGGCAGCGTATCACGGCTTCGAGGTGGATCGGGTGGCGCGCTACGGCGAGCGCGACCGTGCCCGGCTCCTCGGCGATGCCGGCATCATCAGGAATCGCCTCAAGGTCAACGCCGCCATCGAGAACGCCCGCCGGGTCAAGCTCCTGCGCCGCGAGCATGGCTCCTTCGCCGCCTGGATCGCCGCCCACCACCCCCGCGACAAGGCCGAATGGGTCAAGGTCTTCAAGAAGACCTTCCTCTTCACCGGCGGCGAGATCGTGGGCGAGTTCCTAATGAGCATCGGCTATCTGCCCGGCGCCCACCGCGAGGATTGCCCGGTCTATCCCCGCATCGCCCGCCGCCGGCCGCCTTGGTTGACCGAGAAATAGTGTTCCTTAACAATTAATTATGATGGTTCTCTAAAGCACAAAGGCAGGACCCGGCGGGGGCCTGCCTCTGCTTTGGCGCCTTTTCCAGATTTGACCCTCGGCTTCCGTCCCTGGCCGCCGCGATCGATCTGTGTTCGTCCCTGAACTTGGGCCGCGCATCGGTTACCCGATGTCGCTTTTTTGTCGCCAAGACAAACCTATCCCCATTTTTCCTAAGAGTCACCTGAAACCGTAGCAACGCCTATTAACCCAGCTGCCCGGACGGGGTCCACCCGATCTTAACCGGAAGGGGCTAGACTTTCCGCCATGAAGCCGACCATCGGCGCCTTCACTTTCTTGATCTTGGCCAGCCTCGCCTCGGCCGCGACGGCGCAAGAGACGGTCCGTGTCTCGCGCGAGGATTGCTCGCGCCTGGTCGAGCACCGCGCGCAAGCGGGCGTCGCCTACCAGCCGGGCGTCGACGCCTATGGCCGGCCGGTTGTCCCCGCCGACCTCGAGGAAAGCCGCATCGTGCTGCCGGAGACCATCGCCATCGTCATCACCGTCGAGATCCAGGACCGGTTCGGCATTCCGGCGAACTCGGTCCTGTTCGATCCGGAGGCGCATATCGGCGTCGCCGAGTTCGACTTCGCCGATCGAAGCGTGAGCTTCAACGGCGCACCCCTCACCGATCCCGAACAAGCCGCGCTCGCCGCTGCTTGCTCCGATCCCACCCGGTAGACAGCCCGCCGCGCATTGCCTAAGGTCCGCGCCGCCAGTTCGCCTGGCACGAGGATGGGGCCATGCGTCTTTCCAGCTTCTTCATGCCGACATTGAAGGAAGTGCCGTCCGAGGCGCAGATCGTCTCGCACCGGCTGATGCTGCGCGCCGGCATGATCCGCCAGGCCAGCGCCGGCATCTATTCGTGGCTGCCGCTGGGCTTCCGTGTCTTGAAGAAGATCGAACAAATCGTCCGCGAGGAGCAGGACCGCGCCGGAGCCCAAGAGCTTCTCATGCCGACCATCCAGTCGGCCGATCTGTGGAAGCAATCGGGCCGGTACGAGGATTACGGCAAGGAGATGCTGCGCATCCAGGACCGTCACGAGCGCGAGATGCTCTATGGTCCGACCAACGAGGAGCTGATCACCGACATCTTCCGCTCCGCCTGCAGAAGTTACCGCGACCTCCCGAAGCTGCTCTATCACATCCAATGGAAATTCCGCGACGAAGTGCGGCCGCGTTTCGGGGTCATGCGCGGGCGCGAGTTCCTCATGAAGGACAGCTACTCCTTCGACCTCGATTACGCCGGCGCCAAGCGCGCCTACAACAAGATGTTCGTCGCCTATTTGCGCACCTTCGCGCGCCTCGGCCTGAAGGCCATTCCGATGGAAGCCGAGGCCGGGCCGATCGGCGGCGATCTCAGCCATGAATTCATCATCCTGGCCGAGACGGGCGAGAGCGCCGTCTTCTGCCACCGCGACCTGCCGGCCTTCGACGTCCTCGAAAGCGAGCCCGATTTCGCCGCCGACCTGGAGCCCATGGTCCGGCGCTGGACGTCGCTCTATGCCGCCACCGATCAAAAGCACGATCCGGGCAAATGCCCCAAGGACCAACTGATCGAGGCGCGCGGCATCGAGGTGGGACACATCTTCTACTTCGGCACCAAGTATTCCGAGCCGCTGGGCGCCGCCGTCTCGACCCAGGACGGAAAGCCGGTGCCCGTGCACATGGGCTCCTACGGCATCGGCGTGTCGCGGCTGGTCGGCGCCATCATCGAAGCAAGCCACGACGACAACGGCATCGTCTGGCCGGACGCCGTGGCGCCCTTCGCCGTAGGCCTCGTCAATTTGAAGGCAGGCGATCCGCGCACGACCGGAACCTGCGACGACATCTACGCCAAGCTGCGCGCGCAAGGGATCGAAGTCCTCTATGACGATCGCGACGAGCGTCCGGGAGCCAAGTTCGCCGACATGGACCTCATCGGGCTGCCCTGGCAGCTCGTTGTCGGCCCGCGCGGCCTGGAGCGCGGCCAGATCGAACTGAAGCGCCGCCGCACCGGCGAGAAGCAGGAGCTTGGCCTCGAAGCCGCGCTCTCGCGGCTCGCCGGATAGGGCCTGTTAGGCAGCAAGCGATGCAGATCGCATTCTTCCCCTTTGTCATCGCCGGGCGTGACCCGGCGATCCATGGCGCGGCCGGCGCCTTCGCTGGCAGAATCGCGCCGGTCGGGTGCGACGCCGGGCGTGCGATGCCGATGGATCGCCGGGTCGAGCCCGGCGATGACAGCTTCATCGCGGCGGCTGACGGATAGCCGCGCCCATGTTCTCCGCTTTCGAACGGCTGGTGGCGATGCGCTATCTGCGGGCGCGCCGCCAGGAAGGGTTCATCTCCGTCATCGCCGGGTTCTCGCTGCTTGGCATCGGACTCGGCGTCGCCACGCTCATCATCGTCATGTCGGTGATGAACGGGTTTCGCCACGAGCTCATGGGGCGCATCCTCGGCCTCAACGGCCATCTGACCGTGAGCGCGAACGCCGCGTCGTTCGACGATTTCGACAACATCGCCGGCCTGGTGAAGGCCGTGGAGGGCGTCGTCTCGGTCACCCCCATTGTCGACGGCCAGGTCATGGTCGCCGCCGGCACCAACGCGGTGGGCGCCCTTGTGCGGGGACTGCGGCCCGAGGACATTCGCGGGCGCGCGATCATCGCCGGCAATATCCGGTCGGGAAGCCTGGATCGCTTTCAAGGTCCCGACGTCGTCGCGATCGGCCAGCGCATGGCCGAACGGATGAACCTGCCCATCGGCGGCAAGGTCACGCTGATCTCGCCGCAAGGGACGACGACCGTACTCGGCACGGTGCCGCGCATGAAGACCTACGAAGTGGTGGCCGTGTTCGAGGTCGGCATGTTCGAATACGACAGCAGTTTCGTCTTCATGCCGCTCGAGGCGGCGCAGCTTTTCTTCAGGCACAAGAACGCCGTCACCGACATCGAGATCATGGTGGCCGATCCGGGACAGGTGACGCCGGTGGCGCGCGCGATTCAGGAAAGCCTGGGCACGGGCTTCCGCCTGCTCGACTGGCAGCGCGCCAATTCGAGCTTCTTCACCGCGATTCAGGTGGAACGCAACGTCATGTTCCTGATCCTGACGCTCATCATCCTGGTCGCGGCGTTCAACATCATCTCCGGCCAGATCATGCTGGTGAAGGACAAGGGCCGCGACATCGCTATCTTGCGCACCATGGGCGCGACGCGCGGCATGATTTTGCGCATCTTTCTCCTGAGCGGCGCTTCGATCGGAATCGTCGGAACCGGCGCCGGCGTCCTCATCGGGCTGCTCTTCTGCAACAACATCGAGGGCATCCGGCGGTGGCTCGAAGGCCTCACCAACACCAAACTCTTCGCCGAGGAAATCTATTTCCTGTCCAAGCTGCCGGCGATCGTCGATCCGGTCGAGGTGGCATCCATCGTCGCCATGGCGCTGGGGCTGTCGCTGCTGGCAACCATCTACCCGTCCTGGCGGGCGGCGCGTCTCGATCCGGTCGAGGCCCTGCGCTATGAGTGAGGTGCTGAGGCTCGATCACGTCCGGCGCGGCTTCGCGCAAGGCGGCGCACGGCTCGACGTCCTTGTCGACGCGACGCTGAAACTCATCCCCGGCGAAATGGTGGCGCTGGTCGGGCCGTCGGGCTCGGGAAAATCGACGCTTCTACACATCGCCGGCCTCCTGGAGCGCGGCGATGGCGGCGAGATTTTCGTGGCGGGCGAGGCCACGTCCAAGCTCAACGACGCCCGCCGGACGGCTTTGCGGCGCGGCACCATCGGCTTCGTCTACCAGTACCACCACCTGCTGCCGGAATTCTCCGCGCTGGAGAACATCGTCATTCCGCAGATGATCGCCGGCAAGCCGCGCCGGAAAGCGGCGGCGCGCGCCGAGCAGCTCCTGGCGGCGGTCGGATTGACGGACCGCGCCAGCCACCGGCCGGGGAAGCTCTCCGGCGGCGAGCAGCAGCGCGTCGCCGTTGCCCGCTCGCTCGCCAACGAGCCGAAGCTGCTGTTGGCCGACGAGCCCACCGGCAACCTCGACCATCGCAACGCCGACGAGACCTTCGCGCTGCTTCAACGCCTGGTGCGCGAGGGCGGTCTTGCCGCCCTCATCGCCACCCACAACCTCGACATCGCCCGGCGCATGGACCGGAAGCTCACCATCGACGACGGCGTGGTGAAGCCGGGTTGATTGGATTCGTCTCGGTTTGAGGTGAAACGGGAAGCGGTGAAGCTCCAGGTATGGGAGCGGATGGAGTAAAGAAGTTGACCGCGAAAGTGTTGATATTTGATATAGGCGGCACGGTATTCGATTGGAACTCGGCGGTTGTCGAAACCCTCGACCGATTGGTTCCCCCACAAAGTATGCCGAAGCCTGACCGCCAGGCTTTTGCATTCGCCTGCCGTGCCCGGTTCATGGAATTGAACGGCGCCATCATGCGGGGTGAAAAGTCATGGCTTACCGCCGATCAGATACTTGCAGCAGTCATGGAAGACTTATGGGAACAGACCGGATTGCCAAGACTTACGATCGAGGCCAAACTCGATCTCGCGCATTCGTGGCGTCGAATGCCTGCTTGGCCTGGAGCGCGTGAAGCAATTGCTTCGCTTAGAGAATCTTACATCGTCGCGCCGTTGACGATTCTAAGCTGGTCGATGGCTGTTGGCTCGTCGCGGAAAAACAACATCAACTGGGATAGTATTCTGTCCTGCGATATCCTCGGCATCTACAAACCCGATCCCCGATGCTACTCGCGAGCAGCCGAGATAGTCGATTGTGCCCCCGGGGATATTATGATGGTGGCCTCCCACCCAAGCGACCTCCGCGCCAGTATGGCAGCGGGGTACCGTTCGGCCTATGTCATGCCCAGACTTGAGGATCCCGGCGATGACTACACGGATACCGGTTTTGCGAAGGAGTTCGACGTCGTGGCACAGGACTTTGCAGATCTTGTAAGACGGCTTTCGTAGTTGTTTCCATTGGGTCTTCTGGCGGACGAGCCCACCGGCAACCTCGACCACCGCAATGCCGACGAGGCCTTCGCGCTGCTACAGCACCTGGTGCGCGAAGGCGGCCTGGCCGCCCTCATCGCCACCCACAATCTCGACATCGCCAGGCGCATGGACAGGAAGCTCACGATCGACGAGGGCGTGGTGAAGCCGGGCTGATTGGAATCGTCTCGGTTTGATATGACCTGGAAATCGGGTAGCCCGCTGACGAAGCCGCCTGTTCCTAGATCTTAGCCCTTGATCTCCTGGCCGCTCAGCGCGTTTAGCTCTTGACTCCTTTCAAGAGGAAACTCGGGGTGGCGGATCCAATCGTCGGCAGTGTCGAACCACGGGATATGCTCCTTGAACCAGACATGCCCAGCCCAAATAGTCGTGACGGGCAAGGTGTTGGGCGCGTCGAACCCGCCCAAGCACAAACTCGTCTCATGGACCCGATGGAAGCCTATCGAGCTACCGCAAATCGGGCAGAAACTCCGTTCCACGTCCTTGGACGACCGGTATCGCGTTGGCTCCATGTCGAGCCACGTCACGGTTCCCGCTGGAAATCCAACGTGTGTCGAGACGGGGGCACCACTATGCCGTCGACATTTCTCACAGTGGCAATGGCAGATCCACAAAGGCTCGGCATCGGCTCGAAAGCGAACCCGTCCGCACAAACACCCGCCGGTAAGAGCCATCCTGGTCGCTCCCGATTTGTCGATCGACATCCTGATTACGGTACTCACGAATTGCAACTCGTTTCCGCCGGAACGAGGCGGCGTTCAGAAAAATCAGGCTGCCTTGGAACCCCTGGGGTGACTCATTGGCGGCGAGCAGCAGCGCGTCGCCATCGCCCGCTCGCTCGCCAACGAGCCGAAGCTTCTGCTGGCCGACGAGCCCACCGGCAACCTCGACCATCGCAATGCCGACGAGGTCTTCACCCTGCTTCAGCGCCTGGTGCGCGAGGGCGGCCTCGCCGCGCTCATCGCCACGCATAATCTCGACATCGCCCGGCGCATGGACAGGAGAAGCTCACCATCGACGAGGGCGTGGTAAAGTCGGGCTGATTGGTCCTGTCTCTCGTTTGACTTGAAGCAAAAGTCCGGCCCGATAGACACCTCAACAAGACGCCGATACAATCCGGCCTTCTACTCAGTTCAATAAGTCGACATGCCACATGGCCGAAGAACGCACTCAACGCCGCCTTGCTGCGATCCTTGCCGCCGACGTGGTTGGGTCTAGCCGGCTGATGGAAGCCGACGAAACCGGCACGCTGGCCGCCCTGAAGGCGCGGCGCAAAAGCGTGCTGAACCCGTTGGTCAGCAAGCACCAGGGCCGGATATTCAAGACCACCGGGGACGGCGTGCTGGTGGAGTTCGGCAGCGCGGTCAACGCCGTGCAATGCGCCGTCGATCTCCAACAAGGCATGTCCGCCGCCAATAGCGGTCAACCCGAGGATCGCCACATCGTGCTCCGCATCGGCGTCAACCTCGGTGACGTGATCGCCGAAGGTGGCGACCTATACGGCGACGGCGTCAACATCGCGGCGCGCCTCGAAGCTTTGGCCCATCCTGGCGGTATTTGCGTGTCTGGCAAGCTGCGCGACGAAATCGGCCGTAAACTCGATCTGGTTTTTGATGACCTCGGTGAAAAGTCGCTCAAGAACATTGCATCGCCGGTGCGCGTCTATGGGGTACGGCCGGGGAAGGAAGGGGCCATGGCTGGACCAGCTCTGACATTGCCCGACAAGCCGTCAATCGCGGTCCTTCCTTTCCAGAACATGAGCGGCGATCCCGAGCAGGAATATTTCGCCGATGGCGTCGTGGAGGAGATCATCACCGCCTTGTCGCGGTTTCGTGGCCTGTTCGTAATCGCGCGCAATTCGAGCTTCACCTACAAGGGTCGCGCCGTGGACGTGAAGCAGGTCGGCCGCGAGCTCGGGGTGCGTTATGTGCTTGAAGGCAGCGTCCGCAAAGCCGGCAACAAAGTGCGCATTACGGGTCAGCTCATCGATGCTTCGACAAGCGCGCACCTGTGGGCGGATCGTTTCGATGGGAACCTTGAGGACATATTCGACTTGCAGGACCAGATGACGACCAGTGTCGTGGGAGCAATCGCGCCGAAATTGGAGTTGGCCGAGATCGAAAGAATCAAACACAAACCTACCGACAGTCTGGACGCATACGATCATTACTTGCGTGGCATGTCATGCATTCGCTTATGGACCAGGGACGGCATCGACACAGCGCTGTCGCACTTCTATAAGGCCATAGAGATCGATCCGAAGTTCGCCTCGCCATACGGGCTGGCCGCGCGTTGCTATTCGCAGCGCAAAGCCGGCGGTTGGGTCTTGGACGCTGCGTACGAAACCGCCGAAACCGCACGACTGGCTAGACGAGCCGTCGAACTCGGCAGCGACGACGCCTTGGCATTGTGTACAGCCGGATTGGCCCTTGGTTACGTCGTTGGCGACCTTGATGAGGCAAATGAGCTCATCGACATGGCCATTGATCTCAATCCGAACTTGGCGTGGGCGTGGTACTTCAGTAGTTGGGTGAAGCTTTGGAGAGGCGAATCCGAATTGGCCATTGAGCGCGTTGAGCGTGCGATGCGCTTAAGCCCATACGATCTTCAAATGCCCGAAATGCAGGATGCCATGGCAATGGCGCTTTTCTGCACCGGCCGTTACGCGGAAGCGCGGCAATGGGCGATGAAATCCCTGCGAGGCTTTCCGGATTTCCTGCTCCCGCAATGCACGGCGGCGGCGAGTGCCGCGGCCATCGGCCGGCTGGATGAGGCCAAGGAACGCGTGGTTCGCTTGCTGCAATCCAATCCTTCGTTGCGAATATCCGATCTCAAAGAAAAACTTCCCGAACTTCGCAAGCCGGAAGACTTCGCCATATTTGCCGACGGCCTGCGCAAGGCAGGGTTGCCGGAATAAGCCACCGCTGATCGGTGGCTGGGAATTGCCGAGGTTGGCACCAAGCTGCGCTTCCCGCACTGCGACGCCTCCGATTGAATTCAGAGGTAGCCTAACCAGCCGGACTCGTGGAATGCTCCGGCGCCATGCCCCACGCCGACTTCGTGCATCTTCGCGTCCATTCCGCCTATTCGCTGTCGGAGGGCGCCATCAAGCTGAACGAGCTTGTGGCGCTGTGCCAGCGCCATGCCATGCCCGCGGTGGCGGTGACCGATACCGGCAATCTCTTCGGCGCGCTGGAGTTTGCGATTGCCGCGAGCGAGGCCGGCGTGCAACCCATCATCGGTTGCCAAATCGCAATCGCGCGCGAAGATCATCCCGGCAACCATGCCCAGGGGCTGGATCAACTCGTGCTTCTGGTTCAGGACGAGACCGGCTATCGCAACCTCGTGCATCTGGTCAGCCGCTCGTTCCTCGACGGCGAGCCGGGCGCGGCGCCGCAAGTGGCACCGGCTTGGCTCGATGGCGCCACCGATGGATTGATCGCGTTCACCGGCGGCCCGTCGGGCCGGGTCGGGCGGTTGCTCGCCGAGGGCCAGGACGATGCCGCCGAAGCGGCACTTGGTTGGCTGAAGACTCTGTTCCCCGGCCGGCTCTATGTCGAACTCATGCGCCACGGCTTGCCCGAGGAAGCGCGGATCGAAGCCCGGCTCATCGATCTTGCCGACGCCCGCGATCTGCCCTTGGTCGCCACGAACGAATGTTTTTTCGCCGACGAGTCGAAGTACGAAGCGCACGACGCGCTGCTGTGCATCGCCGGCGGCGTCACGGTCGAGCGCCAGGACCGAAGGCACGCCACGCCCGACCATCGCTTCAAGACCGCCGCCGAGATGCGCAAACTCTTCGCCGACCTGCCGGAGGCCATCGACAACACGCTCGCCGTGGCCCGCCGCTGTGCCTTCATGCCCCAGGCGCGCCAGCCCATCCTGCCCGTATTCCCCGTGCCGGCGGGCAGGAGCGAGGCCGAGGAACTGCGCCTGCGCTCGGCCGCCGGCCTGGAAGCGCGGTTGGGAGCGAATGTGCGAAAGCCCGGCATGGACGACGAAGCCTTCGCCCGCGCCGCGAGGCCCCATCGCCAGCGCCTCGCCTTCGAACTCGAAGTCATCGCGCAGATGGGTTACGCCGGCTATTTCCTGATCGTCGCCGATTTCATCCAATGGGCGAAGCGCCAGGGCATCCCGGTCGGGCCGGGGCGCGGATCGGGCGCGGGTTCGGTCGTCGCCTGGGCGCTCACCATCACCGACCTCGACCCCTTGCGCTGGGGCCTGCTGTTCGAGCGCTTCCTCAATCCCGAACGGGTGTCGATGCCCGATTTCGACATCGACTTCTGCCAGGAGCGCCGCGACGAAGTCATTCGCTACGTCCAGGACAAATACGGCCGCGACCGCGTCGCCCAGATCATCACCTTCGGCACGCTCCAGGCGCGCGCTTGCTTGCGCGACGTCGGGCGCGTCCTGCAAATGCCGTATGCCCAGGTCGATCGTCTGTGCAAGCTGATCCCCAGCAACCCGGCAAATCCGGTGACGCTGGCCCAGGCGATCGAGGGCGAGCCGCTGCTCCGCAATGCCCGCGACGGGGACGAAACCGTTGCCCGCCTCCTCGACATCGCCATGAAGCTCGAAGGCCTCTACCGCCATGCCTCGACGCACGCCGCCGGGGTGGTCATCGGCGACCGGCCGCTCGATGAACTGGTGCCGCTCTACCGCGACCCGCGTTCGACCATGCCGGTGACGCAATTCAGCATGAAGTACGTCGAGCTCGCCGGCCTGGTGAAATTCGACTTTCTCGGCCTCAAGACCCTCTCGGTCCTGGCGCGCGCGGTGGCGCTTTTGGCCGAGCGCGGCGTCGCGGTCGATATCGAGCATCTGCCCTTGGACGACCCCGGCGCCTACGGCGTCATCGCCCACGGCGATACCATCGGCATCTTCCAGATGGAAAGCAGCGGCGTGCGCGACGCGCTGCGCAAACTGAAGCCCGACCGGTTCGAAGACATCATCGCGGTCGTGGCGCTTTACCGCCCGGGGCCGATGGACAACATTCCGCGTTACATCGCCTGCAAGCATGGGGTCGAACGGCCCGACTACCTGCATCCCTCCCTCGAAGGCGTCCTCAAGGAAACCTTCGGCATCATGATCTACCAGGAGCAGGTGATGCAGATCGCCCAGGTGCTGTCGGGCTACAGCCTCGGCGGCGCCGATCTGCTGCGCCGCGCCATGGGCAAGAAGATCAAGTCGGAGATGGAAGCGCAGCGCCGAAATTTCATCGACGGCGCGGTCGCCCGCGATGTTCCCGAGGACACCGCCGCCCTCATCTTCGAGCAAGTCAACAAGTTCGCCGGCTACGGCTTCAACAAGAGCCACGCCGCGGCCTACGCCCTCGTCGCCTACCAGACCGCCTGGATGAAGGTCCACCACCCGGTCGAATTCTTCGCCGCCAGCATGTCCTTCGACCTCGCCAACACCGACCGGCTCGCGCTCTACCGCCAGGAGCTCGAGCGCATGAAGATCCGGCTCCTTCCGCCCGACATCAATCGCTCGCGCGCGGATTTTTCCGTCGAGCCTTGCGAGGACGGCGCGCTCGCCGTGCGCTACGCGCTGGCGGCGATCAAGAAGGTGGGCGCCGCCGCCATCGATGCGGTGGTCGAGGAGCGGAGCGCCGGCGGCCCGTTCAAGGATCTCACCGATCTCGCGCGGCGCCTCGGCCCCCGGGTGCTCAACAAGGGGCAGCTTGAAAATCTTATCGCCGCCGGCGCCTTCGATAGTCTCAACCGCAACCGCCGGCAATGCCATGAGGCCGCGGAGGCGATCCTGCGCCACGCGGCGCTGGCGGCGAGCGACCGGGAGAGCCGGCAGGTCAGCCTGTTCGGCGACGATGCCGGATCGGGGGCCGGATTGGGGCCGGACGCCATTCCACTGCCGGCGGTGGAGGATTGGCCGATCATGGAGCGGCTGCACCGCGAATTTCTTGCCGTCGGCTCCTACATGTCGGCGCATCCGCTCGACACTTATGGCGCCAGCCTGCGGCGCCTGGAGGCGGTGCGATACGCCGATCTCAACTCATGGCTCGACGGCCGCATGGGCAGCCGCGCCAAGGTGGCGGGCATCGTGATCGACTGCCGCGAGCGCACCTCGGCGCGCGGCAACCGCTTCGCCGTGGCCCAGCTCTCCGACCCAAGCGGGGTTTTCGAGATGACGTTCTTCGCCGAGGCGCTGGCCGCGTCCCGCGACCTGCTGGAGCCCGGACGTCTGGTCCTTGCGACCGTCGAAACGCGGCGGGAGGGCGAGGACCTCAAGCTCTTTGCCCAGAAGGTGGAGCCGCTGGACGAGGCCGTGGCCCGCGCCGCCATCGGTCTCAAGGTGTACTTGCGCGACCCCGGACCCATCGCCGGCCTGAAACAGGTTCTGGACCGCGAGAAGCCGGGCAGGGGCCGCGTCAAGCTGGTGCTCGATCTCGACGGCCGCTCGGAGGTCGAGGTGGCGCTGCCGGGCGCCTGGGCGATCCATGCCGCGACCCGCGCCGCCATCCAGGCGCTCCCCGGCGTGACCGACGTGCGGGAGATTTGAGGGGAGCGGTTGGATTGTTTACAGTGGGCCGATCCGTCGGTTGGTGTCGGCTGAAAACTCAGGGAGGAAGCACGATGACTATTTCCAGTGTTGCCCGTCTTGGTGTCGCGGTCGCGATTGCGTTGATCGGCATGGGCTCGGGGATTGGCGCCGCGAAGGCCGATGACGCGCTGAACGCCCAGCTCGACTCGATGCGGCAGGCGTTTGCCAAGTACGAAGATCCCTATGTCGCCGTCCGCGATCTCTATCTGTCGACGGTGGGCTGCGTCCACTACGACGGTTCGAAGATGGAAGGGCATATGGATTATCCGAAAGGGGCCATGGGCGTTCACTTTGTCAACCTCACCGTGCAAGGGCCGCCCGATCCGATGAAGCCCAATGTGCTGATCTATGAGCCGGACGGCGGAAAGCTCCGGCTGGTTGCGGTCGAATGGCTGGTGCCCCTGGTTGCCGGCCAGGAGCGCCCAAGTCTCTTCGGCCAGCCCTTCCAGGGCCCGATGGAAGGCCACGAACCGCTCATACCCCAAGGGTTTGTCCACTACGATCTCCATGCGTGGCTATTCAAGGACAACCCTCTGGGAATGTTCAGTCCTACCAATCCCGATGTGACCTGCGACGGCGGAGACTTTTCCTTGTTGGAAATGCCGACCAAGCTGGTGGCGGAGCCCTGACACTGGAAACGCGCCGTTTCGTTCTGAAATCCCTTGCCATAACCGCCCCAAACCGCTATCCAGGCGCACTTAACTAATCCACACGCGGGCTTCGCGGTCGGCCGGGGAGACATCCCGCCTTCCGTTCCGGTGCCAGGGAATCCCGGGCCGTTTCGCCCCGGAATCCCCGGTTCCCCGTCCGCGGCGGTGCAACCGGAAAAGGATGATCACGGGCCATGGCTCTGCCAACGTTCACCATGCGTCAGCTCTTGGAAGCCGGCGCGCATTTCGGCCATCACACGCGGCGCTGGAACCCCAAGATGGCGCCCTATCTCTTCGGCGTGCGCAATGGCGTCCACATCATCGACCTCGGCCAGACGGTGCCGGCGCTGCACGGCGCGCTCGAGGCCATTCGCGCCATCGTCGCCGGCGGCGGGCGGGTTCTCTTCGTTGGCACCAAGCGCCAGGCGAGCGAGAAGATCGCCGAATCCGCCAAGCGCTGCGGCCAGCATTTCGTCAACCATCGCTGGCTCGGCGGCATGCTCACCAACTGGAAGACGATCTCACATTCGATCAAGAAGCTGCGCGAACTGGATGACCGCTTGGCCGGCGACCAGGGCGGCTTCACGAAGAAGGAATTGCTGCAATTGAACCGCCACCGCGACAAGCTCGATCGCGCGCTTGGCGGCATCAAGGAAATGGGCGGGCAGCCGGATCTTCTCTTCGTCATCGACACCAACAAGGAAGCCATCGCCATCACCGAGGCGGCGGTGCTCGGCATCCCCGTCGTCGGCGTGGTCGACAGCAATTCCGATCCGAGCCGGATCACCTACCCGGTCCCGGGCAACGACGACGCGGTCCGCGCCATCGCGCTCTATTGCGATCTGGTCACGGCGGCGGTGCTCGATGGCTTGCAGGTGGAGGCGACCAAGGCCGGCCGCGACGTGGGCGAGGCGGAGGAGGTGCCGGTCGAGGTGCCGCCGGAAGCCGCGCCCGCCGAGACCCTCTCCGAAATGCCCGCTGGCGCCGATCGGCCCATAGCCTAACCAGCGGACGGGAGTGACAAGCATGGCCGAAATCACCGCGGCGTTGGTGAAGGAACTGCGCGAGAAATCGGGCGCCGGCATGATGGATTGCAAGAAGGCGCTGGCCGAGTCCGCGGGCGATCTCGAATCCGCGGTCGATTGGCTGCGCAAGAAGGGGCTCGCGACGGCGGCGAAGAAGGCCGGGCGCGTCGCCGCCGAAGGCCTCGTCGGCATGGCGGTGGACGGTGCCCGCGGCGCGCTCGTCGAGGTGAATGCCGAGACCGATTTCATTGCCCGCAACGAGAGTTTCCAAGGTTTTGTGCGCGACGTCGCGAGGCTGGCGCTCGACGGCCCGACGCTCGACGATCTGTCGAAGCGGCCCTATCCCGGCGGCACGACGACGGTCGCCGAAAAATTGACGCAATTGGTGGCGACGATCGGCGAGAACATGAGCCTGCGGCGCCTGGTCCGGCTGGAAGCCAAGGCGGGCGTCGTCGCCGGCTATGTCCACAACGCGGCCGCTGCGGGCATGGGCCGGATCGGTGTTCTCGTGGCGCTGGAGTCGACGGGAAATGCGGACAAACTCGCGTCATTGGCAAAGCAACTGGCGATGCATGTCGCGGCGGCGCAGCCCGAGGCCGTGGCCGTGGCCGATCTCGATCCGGCGCTGGTCGAGCGCGAGCGCGCCGTGCTGGCCGAACAGGCGCGCGCCTCGGGCAAGGCCGAGGATATCATCGGCAAGATGGTCGAGGGGCGCTTGCGCAAATATTACGAGGACGTGATTCTGCTCGAACAGACCTTCGTTATCGACGGCGAGACCCGGGTCAAGGCCGCCATCGAGGCCGTGGCCAAGGATGTCGGCGCCCCGATCGAGGTCGCCGGCTTTGCCCGCATGGTGCTGGGCGAAGGGATCGAGCGCGAGCAAAAGGATTTCGCGGCCGAGGTGGCGGCGCAGCTTCGCGCTTAGCGCGCGGCCCTCCTCATCCCGAGCCTGTCGAGGGACGAAGGATAGAGGCCCGACTCGCGGCCTCGTGTATGATGCCGGCGCCGCGATCTCCGGCGCAAGCGCCAGGTGACGACGATGCCTGAACCCACTTTCGCGAAGGTTGCCCCGAAACCGGATCCAACCGCCGGGGCCCTGCTGTACCGCCGGGTCTTGCTCAAGATTTCCGGCGAGGCGCTCATGGGATCGGGCGAGTACGGGCTCGACCCCGCGACCGTCAACCGGCTGGCGCGGGAAGTGAAGGCGGTCCACGAGCTCGGCGTGGAGATCTGCCTGGTCAGCGGCGGCGGCAACATCTTCCGCGGCAACGCCGCCGCCGAATTCGGCATGCAGCGCGCGTCGGCCGATTACATGGGCATGCTGGCGACGATCATCAATGCGCTTGCCTTGCAAAGTGCCTTGGAACGAATCGGCGTCCGGACGCGCGTGCAATCGGCCATCCCGATGCAGACGGTGTGCGAGCCCTATATCCGCCGGCGGGCGCAGCGGCACATGGAAAAGGGCCGCGTGGTGATCTTCGCCGCCGGCACCGGCAATCCTTTTTTCACGACCGACACGGCGGCCGCGCTCCGCGCCTCGGAAATGGGCTGCGACGCCCTTCTGAAGGGCACCAAGGTGGATGGCGTCTACGACTCCGATCCGGTCACGAACCGCCAGGCAAAGCGGTACGATCGCCTGACATATCTCGACGTTCTGTCGCGCGATCTCAAGGTGATGGACGCCGCGGCCATTTCGCTCGCGCGCGAGAATCAAATCCCCATCATCGTGTTTTCGGTCTATGCCGAGGGCGCCTTCGCCGAGGTCGTCAAGGGGGCAGGGGTCCATACCATCATTTCCGACAGGAGCTGACCCGTGGTTGAATTTCAGATCGCCGATGTCAATCGCCGCATGGACGGTGCCCTCGAAGCGCTGCGCCGGGAATTCACCGGCCTGCGCACGGGCCGCGCCTCGACGCATCTGCTCGATACCATCGTGGTCAAGGCCTATGGCAGCGACATGCCGCTCATTCAGGTGGCGACCGTGAGCGCGCCCGAGCCTCGCCTCATCACCGTGCAGGTCTGGGACCGCTCGCTCGTCGGCGCGGTGGAGAAATCCATCCGCGACAGCGGGCTCGGCCTCAACCCGAACAGCGACGGCCAGCTGGTGCGGCTCCCGATCCCGGAACTGAGCCAGGAGCGCCGCGCCGAAATCTCCAAGATCGCGCACAAATTCACCGAACAGGCCCGCATCGCCGTGCGCAACGTGCGCCGCGACGGCATGGAACACCTGAAGCGCCTGGAGAAGGACGGCAAGATGTCCGAGGACGAGCATCGCCAGAAATCGGACGAGGTGCAGAAGCTGACCGACCTGCACATCAAGAAGGTGGACGATCTGCTGGCGCAAAAGGAAAAGGAGATCATGCAAGTCTGATGTCGGTGGAAGTGCTTCGACATGCCGGCCCGGCGCCTGCTCCGCCGCGCCATGTCGCCATCATCATGGACGGCAACGGCCGGTGGGCAAAGGCCCGCGGGCTGCCCCGCGTCGCCGGCCATCGGCGCGGCGCCGAGGCGGTACGGCGCACGGTCGAAGGCGCGGTCGATCTCGGTATCTCGTATCTGACGCTCTACGGCTTCTCGTCCGAGAATTGGAAGCGGCCCCCGGCGGAGATCGACGATCTCAAGTCGCTGCTGCGGATCTATCTGCGCAAGGAGATCGGATACCTCGACCGCAACGGCGTGCGATTGAGGATCATCGGCGATCAGTCGCGCTTCGGCGACGACATCGTCCGCCTCATCGAGGACAGCGAACGGCTCACCGAGCGCAACTCGCGCCTCACCCTGACGGTGGCGCTCGGTTATGGCGGCCGGGCCGAGATCGTCCAGGCTGCCCGGCGCGCCCTGGAGGCAGTTGCCGCCGGGCGCCTCGACGCCGGCGACATCGACGAGCGGTCGTTCGCGCGCTTCCTGCTGACCGACGGACTACCGGACCCGGACCTGGTCATCCGCACCAGCGGGGAAAAGCGCGTGAGCAACTTCCTTTTGTGGCAATCGGCCTATGCGGAGTTGGTGTTTCTCGATCGGCTTTGGCCTGAATTCACCAAGGACGATCTCGAAGGCGCCATCGCCGAGTTTCATCGCCGCGACCGGCGCTACGGTGCCGCCGAATAGCGCCCGCGCGCTTGTTGTGCGCGTGGCCTCATCCGTCGTTCTCATCGCGGTCGCGCTCGGCGCCACGGTCGCGGGCGGCGCGCCCTACGCCATCCTCATCGTCCTCTTCGGCATGGCGATGGCTTACGAATGGTCGATCATCTGCAACGAAGGCCGGTTGGGGCCATCCGGCTTCGCGGCGGTCGCCGCCACCCTGGCCGCCATGGTGCTTGGTGCCCTCGGGTGGTTGGTGATCGGCCTGATCGTGGGAGCGATCGGGGCCGTGGCTATTGCGGCGGTATGGCGAAGGCCGTGGCCGGCGCTCGGTGTTTTCTATGCAACGCTGCCTTGCCTATCCCTGCTGTGGCTGCGCGCGGAACCCGAGGGTCTCGTCACTGTTCTATGGGTGTTCGCCCTGGTTTGGGTGGCCGACACCTTCGCCTATGGGTTCGGGCGCGTGCTAGGCGGTCCACGCCTGGCGCCCAGGGTGAGCCCCAAGAAGACCTGGGCGGGGCTTGGCGGAGCGATTTCCGGGGCTACCGCCGCCGGCGCGGCTTTTTGGGCGCTCGAATTGGCCCCGGGCGGCTGGGAGGTGATCGCGCTTGGTGGCGGCCTGGCGGTGGTCGAGCAGGCCGGCGACCTCCTGGAATCGGCCTATAAACGGCGCTTTGGCGTCAAGGACAGCAGCAATCTGATCCCGGGGCATGGCGGGGTTCTCGATCGGGTCGATGGCTTGGTGGCGGTCGTACTCGTGGTTGCCGTCATGCGCCTGGCCGGCCTGGACTCCTTCATGCCGTGAAGATTTCAAGAACGCGGACTGGACCGGCGCCAAAGCGCCAGATACACTGCAATTTCAAAAGCTAGGGCGGTTACCCGGGGTCCATGCCGGGTGGTTGCCGGAACGGGGTGGCGGGTTCCGCCTCGGGCTTGTTTGAGATTGCCGGGCAGAGGACGTTCCAATGATCGATTTCATCGTCGGGCTGCCGCAATATCTGCTCAGTTTTGTTGTTATCTTGTCCGTTCTCGTCTTCGTTCACGAGTTCGGCCATTACATAGTCGCGCGGTGGTGCGGCGTGCGCGTCGAAACGTTCTCCATCGGATTCGGCCCGGAACTCTTCGGCTATACGGATCGATCCGGCACGCGCTGGAAACTGAGCGTCTTGCCGCTCGGCGGTTACGTCAAGATGTTCGGCGACACGAATGTCGCCAGCGCCGGGGGTGGCGGCCAGCCGGGAATGTCCGCCGAGGATGAGGCGGTCGCGTTCTATGCCAAGAGCGTCGGCCGGCGGTCGTTGATCGTGGCCGCGGGCCCGGCCGCCAACTACCTGTTCGCCGCGGTCTTGCTGGCGGGCCTTTACATGGCGGTCGGTCAGCAGGTGACGGCGCCGATCGTTGGCGAGGTCACGCCGGGCAGCGCCGCCGCCGCCGCGGGACTGGAGGCGGGCGATCGTATCGTCACCTTGAACGGCCAGCCGATCGAGCGCTTCGAGGATCTGGCCCGCGAAATCCAGCTCGGATTGGGCGCGCCCGTCGTGATCGAAATCGAGCGAAACGGCGTTCTGGAAAGTGTAACGGCGGTACCCGAGATTGTCGTCGATACCGACATGTTCGGAAACGTTCACCAGGTGGGGCGCCTCGGCGTGCGAAGCAGCGGCTCCACGGCAATTGTCGAATACAGTCCGCTTGGCGCCGTGGGCGCGGCAATCGAGAACACCTATCGGATGACCGTGGTGACATTGAAGGCGTTGGGCCAGATGGTCTCCGGAGCCCGCTCGCCCGACGAGATCGCCGGCGTTCTTCGGATCGCCAAGCTTTCGGGTGACGTGGCCGGCATCGGCATCCTGGCCATGATGGGCTTCGCGGCCGTTCTTTCCGTCAACCTCGGCCTGATCAACCTGTTTCCGGTGCCGATGCTGGACGGCGGGCACCTGGCCTTCTACCTTGTCGAGGCGATCCGCGGGCGTCCGCTCGGGCGGATGGCCCAGGAATGGGGTTTTCGCATCGGCTTTGCGTTGGTGATTTTGTTGTTTATCTTCGCCACGAGAAACGATCTGATGTCGTTTCCGGTCGTGGCCGATTTTATCGATCGGCTCATGACCTGAGCGGCGGCAGGGGGGAATGCGGATGAGGGGTTGGAAGGCGTGGTTGGTTCTTGTGGCGGTCGTCGTCCTGTCGTGGTCGGCGGTCGGCCTCGGCCGCGCCAACGCCCAAGAGATGTTCAATGGCGACCCGATCGCGCAAATTCAAGTCGAAGGCACCCAGCGCGTCGATCCCGAAACGGTACGCTCCTACATGCAGATCGGGCCTGGCGACACCTTCACCACGGAAAAGATAAACCTTGCCCTGAAGAATCTCTTCGCCACCGGCTTGTTCGCCGATGTCCTGTTCGAGCGCGAGGCGGATACGCTGATCGTTCAAGTGGTGGAGAACCCGATCATCAATCGCGTGGCATTCGAAGGCAACGACTCGATCGAGGACGAGGCGCTCGAGCTTGAAGTGCAATTGCGCCCGCGTGTCGTCTATACCCAGACGCGGGTTCAGAGCGACGTTCGGCGCATCCTCGAGGTCTACCGCCGGAGCGGCCGCTTCGCGGTTACCGTCGAGCCCAAGGTGATCAAGCTCGAGCAGAACCGCATCGACCTCGTCTTCGAGATCGACGAAGGGCCGGTCACGGGCGTCGCCAGCATCGATTTCGTCGGCAACACCGTGTTCGGCGACGGCGAATTGCGGGATGAAATCAGCACGCAGGAAACCGCTTGGTATCGGTTCTTGATCGTCAGCGACCGCTACGACCCCGATCGCCTGACCGTCGATCGCGAGGCTCTGAGAAATTTCTACCTGGGCGAAGGCTACGCCGATTTCCGTGTCGTGTCGGCGGTGGCGGAATTGGCGCCGGACCGCAGCGGTTTCTACATCACCTTCACGGTCGAGGAAGGCGAGCGCTACAAGTTCGGCAAGATCGACATCGACGTCACGATCAAGAATGTCGACGTCGAGGCCTTGCGCGACGGGATCACCACCGTTGAAGGCGATTGGTATGACGCCGGCATGGTCGAAAAGACGATTGCCAACATCACGCTCGAGGTCGGAACGCTGGGTTATGCCTTTGTCGAAGTGACGCCCCGCATAACCCGCGATCCGAAAACTCTCACCATCGATATCGTTTACGAAGTGCAGGAGGGCCCGCGGGTCTATGTCGAACGCATCGACATCGAGAACAACACCCGCACGCTCGACGAAGTCATTCGCCGCGAATTCCGTCTGGTCGAGGGCGATGCCTTTAACACGACCAAGGAACGCCGCACGCGCCAGCGGATTCAGAATCTCGGCTTCTTCAGCCGGGTCGATGTCAAGAACGTTCCAGGCAGCGCGCCGGATCGAACCAAGATCGTCGTCGACGTCGAAGAGCGGGCGACCGGCGAGATCACCTTCGGCGTCGGCTTTTCGACGTCGGAAGGACCGCTCGGCAACATCAGCGTACGGGAGCGCAACCTGCTCGGCCGCGGCCAGGATTTACGCCTGGACTTTACGTTGTCCGGCGTGAAATCGCAGCTGCTGTTGAGCTTCACCGAGCCGTATTTCCTCGACAAGAACGTATCGGCCGGCTTCGACGTGTACCGGACGGTCACGAGCCGGGAGGAAAGTTCGTTCGACGAGGAACGCATCGGCGCCGGCGTTCGCACCGGTTACGACATTTCCGAATTCGTGCGCCATACCGTCAAGTACAATCTGACGCGCTCCGACGTTACCAACGTGTCCGCCGACGCCTCGCCATCCGTTCTCGAAGAGGAAGGGGTCACCATCCAGTCCGTCATCGGCCACGAGATTCTCTACGACAAGCGCGATTCGAAGTTCAACACCTCCGAAGGGCACTATGTGCGGTTGCGCCAGGACGCCGCCGGGCTCGGCGGCGACGTTCGCTATTTGAGTACGCGTTTGGGCGCGGGCTACTATCAGCCGATCGCGGAAGAATGGGTGGCGAGTGTCACCGGCGAGCTCGGATACCTGCACGGGATCGGCGACGATATCCGTATCAACGACAGTTTCTTCATCGGGGGCACCACGTTCAGGGGCTTCATGAGCGGCGGTATCGGTCCTCGCGATGAACTCTCGGACGACGCATTGGGCGGCAAGCAGTACGCGATTGGGTCGGTCGAATTGGGGTTCCCGTTGCCGTTGCCGGAGGAGTACCAGATACGCGGCCGTGTCTTTACCGACTTCGGGACGCTCTATGACACGGACGCCAAAGGCCTCGATGTCGTGGACGAGTTGTCGCTACGCGCTTCGGTCGGTACCGGGCTCAGCTGGGCCTCGCCGTTCGGCCCGCTGCAAGTCGACGTGGCGATCCCGCTCCTCAAGGAAGACTACGACGAAACGGAATTCTTCCGGTTCAGCGCCGGCACGACATTCTGATATCCCCGCCTTCGTTCTTGTCAGGAGAATCGAGCATCATCATGATCTCATCGATGCGAATCTTGCTCATCGCCGCGTTTCTTGCGTTGGCGGTCGTGGCGCCGCGGGGAGCCGAGGCTCAAAGCGCGCCGGCCATTGCCGTCCTGGACGCTCCGCGTATCTTTCGCGAATCCAAGGCCGCGAAGAGCATTCAAGCGGAGGTCGAGAAAAAGCACGCGGCCTTTCAAGCCGAGATCGCCAAGCAAGAGGAGGGCTTGCGAGCGGCCGATCAGAAGTTGAAATCGCAGCAGGCGGCGCTGTCGCCGGAGGAATTTCAGAAGAAACGCCAGGAAATCGCGGGCCAAGCCGACAAATTTAGAAAGAACGCGCAGGCGCGTCGCGATCAGATGGAAAACGCGGTGAGCGCCGGAAACGATCAGATTCGCGACGCCCTGGTAAAGGTGGTCGGCGAAATCGCCAAGGCCAAGGGCATAACCCTGGTCTTGAACAAGACGATCGTGGTATGGCCCGGTGCCTCGATGGACATCACCGCCGAGGCACTGAAGAAGTTGGACGCGGCGCTGCCCAAGGTGACGCTGCCGAAGACATGATGGTAAGGTCAAGGTCATGAGCGGCGCGGTCGAAAATCGAGCCGCGGCGGTCGAAGCCGACAATGCGCGGCTGCAAGAGCTTATCCCGCACCGCTACCCTTTTCTCATGATCGACAAGGTCGTCGACATGATCGCCGGGGAAAGCGCGGTTGGCGTCAAGAACGTCACGATCAACGAGCCATTCTTTCAGGGCCATTTTCCCGCCCGGGCGGTGATGCCCGGTGTCCTCGTCATCGAGGCGATGGCGCAGACCGCGGCCGCTCTTGTCGTCCATACGCTCGGCGCCGCCTTCGAAGGCAAGCTGGTCTATTTCATGACCATCGACAACGCGCGCTTCCGTAAACCCGTCGTGCCCGGCGACCAGCTCCGCGTCCATGTGGTCAAGGATCGCCACCGCGGTCCGGTGTGGCGCTTCCGCGGCGAGGCGAAGGTCGATGGCAAGCTCGTGGCCGAGGCGGTGATTTCCGCCATGATCCGCGACGACTGAGAAGGGTCGGGGAGACCGCATGCGCTTTCTTCACACCATGATCCGCGTACTCGATCTCGAGAAATCGATCGATTTCTACACACGCCTGCTCGGGATGACGCTGCTTCGACGCAAGGACTATCCGACGGGCGAATTTACGCTTGTGTTCGTCGGTTATGGCGGCGAAGACGACAATGCCGTCATCGAGCTGACGCACAATTGGAAACAGACGGAACCCTATGCGATCGGCACCGGCTTCGGGCACCTTGCGATCGGGGTTGAAGACATCCACGCGACCTGCAATCGCCTCGCGGCGGATGGCGTCAAGATTCCGCGCCCGCCGGGCCCGATGAAGCACGGCGGCAGCGTCATCGCCTTCATCGAGGATCCCGACGGTTACAAGATCGAATTGATCCAGCGGGCCTAACCCGTATCTCGGGTGCCCGAGACCCTTGGCCCATCCTTCGAGACGCGTTCTTCGAACGCTCCTCAGGATGAGGAATATTACCTCATGCTGAGGAGCCGCGAAGCGGCGTCTCGAAGCATGGCGGCTGGGTCAACCCCGCTTGCCCATCGGCACGTAGCGGCGCGGCAGGTGCCCGGTATAGAGTTGGCGCGGCCGGCCGATGCGCTGGGCCGGATCCTCGATCATCTCGTTCCAGTGCGCGACCCAGCCGACCGTCCGTGCGACGGCGAAGAGCACGGTGAACATGGAGGTGGGGAACCCGATCGCCTGCAGGATGATGCCGGAATAGAAGTCGACGTTCGGGAACAGCTTCCGCTCCACGAAGTAGTCGTCCTCGAGGGCGATCCGCTCCAGTTCCATGGCGAGGTCGAGCAGCGGCTCGTGGCGTATGCCGAGCGAATCCAGCACGTCGTGGCACGATTGGCGCAGGACCGATGCGCGCGGATCGTGATTCTTGTACACGCGGTGGCCGAAGCCCATGAGGCGGAACGAATCGTTCTTGTCCTTGGCGCGCTTGATGAACTCCGGGATTCGCTTCTTGTCGCCGATCTCGCGAAGCATGGCGAGCACGGCTTCGTTGGCGCCGCCATGCGCCGGGCCCCAGAGCGAGGCGATGCCGGCGGCGACGCAGGCGAACGGATTGGCGCCGCTCGACCCGGCGATACGCACCGTCGAGGTGGAAGCGTTCTGCTCGTGATCGGCGTGGAGGATGAAGATGCGGTCGATCGCGCGGGCCACGGCCGGGCTGATCTTGTACTCCTCGGCCGGCACGGCGAAGGTCATGCGCAAGAAGTTCTCGGCGTAGCCAAGATCGTTGCGCGGATAGATGAACGGTTGACCGGTCGAGTACTTGTACGCCATGGCCGCGATCGTCGGCATCTTGGCGATAAGGCGGTGCGAGGCGACGACGCGCTGATGGGGATCCTGGATATCGGTGCTGTCGTGATAGAAAGCCGAGAGCGCCCCCACGACGCCGACCATGACGGCCATCGGATGGGCGTCGCGGCGGAACCCGCGGTAGAACGTCGCGATCTGCTCGTGCAGCATCGTGTGATGGGTGATGTCGTGCCGAAAGACCTCGATCTGGGTCCTGGTCGGCAGCTCGCCTTGCAACAGCAGATAGCAGACCTCGAGGAAGGTGCTGCGCTCGGCCAATTCCTGAATCGGATAGCCGCGGTGCAGCAGCACGCCGGCCTCGCCGTCGATGAAGGTGATCTTCGATTCGCAACTGCCGGTTGAGGTGAATCCGGGATCGTAGGTGAAGAAGTCATGGTCGCCATAGAGCTTGCGCACGTCGATGACGCTGGGCCCGATCACCGCGTCGATCACCGGCAAGTCGAAGGACTTGCCGGTGCGGTTGTCGGTCACGGTCACCGTCGCTCGCGGTTTCTCGGGCTGTACCGGCGCCGCCTTCGCGGGCAGGGGCCGCCGCAAGCTCTTGGCGATTTTCTTGGCCATGATTCTCTTGTCCTTTCCGATCGCTCCGCGACTGTCTTCATCCAAATCGAAAAATAGGATGGAACGCCTTACGATTCAATTACCAAGGGGCAGGCCGCGGCCGGGGGCTCCGCTCGCCTCGGCGATCCGGCCCAGCGTCTCATCCCGCCCCAGAACCTCCATGACCTCGAAGATACCGGGCGAAACCGTGCTGCCGGTCAGCGCGGCGCGCAGCGGCTGGGCGATCTCGCCGAGCTTGGCACCCTCTCGCTCGGCATACGCCCGCAGCGCGGCCTCGATCTCGCCGGCCCGCCAATCCGTCAATCCCGCGAATGAGTCGCTCAAAGCCCGCAGTCGCCGGCACGCGGCGTCATCCAAGAGCGCCTTTGCCTTGGGCTCGATCGGCAGCGGGCGCGAGCGGACATAGACGAGCGCGTTGTCGGCAAGCTCCTCGAGGGTCTTGGCCCGCGCCTTGAGGCCGGGCATGCCCAGGCGCAAGCGCTCCAAGGCCGGCGCCGCCGGCGCGGAGCCGAGGCGCTTGGCGAGCCTGGGGCCGAGCAGCGCCACCAGGCGCCGGTCGTCGGCCTGGCGCAGGTAATGCGCGTTGAGGTTGTCGAGCTTGCCCTTGTCGAAACGTCCGGGCGAGCGCCCGACGCCGTCGAGGTCGAACCAGGCGATGGCCTGGGCGGTGTCGATGGTCTCGTCGTCGCCATGCCCCCAACCGAGGCGGAGCAGATAGTTGCGCATCGCCTCCGGCAGATAGCCCCTATCGCGATAGGCATCGAGGCCGAGCGCCCCGTGGCGCTTGGATAGTTTCGCGCCGTCTTGGCCGTGAATGAGCGGGATATGCCCGAACGCCGGCTCGCTCCAACCGAGCGCGCGGTAAAGATGGATCTGGCGAAAGGTGTTGGTCAGGTGATCGACGCCGCGGATGACATGGGTGATGGCCATGTCGTGGTCGTCCACCACCACCGACAGCATGTAGGTGGGCGTGCCGTCGGCGCGCAGCAGCACCATGTCGTCGAGCTGCTCGTTGGCGGTCTTCACCTCGCCCTGCACGGCGTCATGCACCGCCGTCTCGCCGCTTCTCGGCGCCTTCAGGCGTATGACCGGAGCCACGCCCGGCGGCGCCAGCGCGGGGTCGCGATCGCGCCACGTCCCATCGTAGCCGACCGGCCGGCCGGCGGCCTTGGCCGCATCGCGCATCGCCTGCAATTCCTCGGGCGAGCAGTAGCAGCGATAGGCCTTGCCGGCGGCCAGCAGCTGGTGGGCGGCCGCTTGATGGCGTTCGATGCGCTTCGATTGCAGGACAGGCTCGCCGTCCCAATCGAGTTCGAGCCACGTCAAGCCGTCGATGATGGCGGCGACCGCCGCCGCGGTCGAACGCTCGCGGTCGGTGTCCTCGATGCGCAGCAGGAACTTGCCGCCGTGGTGGCGCGCGAACAGCCAGTTGAACAGCGCGGTGCGCGCTCCGCCGATGTGCAGGTAGCCGGTGGGCGAGGGGGCGAATCGAACGATCACGGTCATCGGCGGCCAAGGGATCTATTAGGCGGGTTGCGCGACAGCGACCGACGGGGTTTAACACGACCGCCGGGTCAATGCACGCAGAGGTCCGATGGCATTCCTGCTTGGACGCGTCGCCGACGCCTTGCTGCAAGAGCGCGAGCGGTGGCCGCTCTGGGTTCCGGTCGCCATCGGCGTTGGCGTCGCCGTCTATTTCGGCATGCCGGTCGAGCCGCCCTTGTGGGCCGGACCGGCAATGGCGTTTGGGGCGGGGGCGCTGGCATGGTTTGGGCGAAGCCGCATGGCGGTGCTGTTGCCGGCGATCGCGGCCGCCGCGCTCGCCGCCGGATTTACGGCCGGGCAGGCGCGCACCGCGATCGTGGCGGCGCCGATGCTCGCTTACGAACTCGACGGCGTCGAGGTCGCCGGGGATATCGTCGCGCTCGAACCGCTTCCCGGCGCGCGGCGCATCGTCCTTGCCTCGCCTTCCATCGCCGGCATCGAGGATCGATTGCCCGCCAAGCTGCGCCTGCGGGTCGTCGGCGCGGGCTCCGACTTGCGCCTCGGCGATCATGTCCGCGTTCGCGCCAGCCTCGGGCCGCCCTCGCCGCCGTCGGTTCCGGGCGTCTACGACTTCCAGCGCCACGCCTTCTTCGAGGGCATCGGCGCCGTCGGTTTCGCCTATGGCAAGCCGGTGGTCCTACGGCCGGCGGCCTCGTCAAGGCTCGGTTCATGGTTCGACGGGCTGAGGCTGGCGATGACGGAGAGGATCCAGGCGCGCCTGCCGGGCGCCACCGGCGCGGTGGCCGTGGCCTTGATCGCGGGCGCGCAGTCGGCAATCCCAAAGGCCGATCTCCAGGCGATGCGCGATTCGGGCCTCGCCCACCTGCTGTCGATCTCGGGCCTGCACATGGCGATCCTCGCCGGTATTTTGTTCGTGGGACTGCGCGCGGGCATGGCGCTGATCCCGCCCTTGGCGCTCAACCACCCGATCAAGAAATGGGCGGCGGTCGCGGCCCTGTTCGGCACGTTGTTCTATCTGTTGCTGTCGGGCGCGCCGGTGCCGGCGCAGCGCGCCTTCATCATGACCGGACTGGTGCTGGTCGCCGTTCTCGTCGACCGCAGCGCCATCTCGATGCGCCTCGTCGCCTGGGCGGCGCTCGTGCTCCTGCTGCTGCGGCCCGAGGCCCTGATCGGCCCCAGCTTCCAGATGTCGTTCGCGGCGGTCGTCGCCCTCATCGCCGCGTTCGAGGCGGCGCGCGAATGGCGCCGCCGGCGCATGGTCGATGCCGGATGGACGCTGCGGGTCGGGTACTACCTGCTCGACCTTTCGTTCACCAGCCTCATCGCCATGCTGGCGACGGCGCCTTACGCCGTCTTTCATTTCAACCGCTTCGCCGACTATGCCTTGCTCGCCAATCTGCTGGCGGTGCCGCTCACCGGAATTTGGATCATGCCCTGGGCGGTCATCGCTTCCGTGCTGATGCCCTTCGGGCTCGAAGCGCTGGCGCTCGCGCCCATGGGCTGGGGCATCGACCTCATGCTGGCGATCGCCCATGGCATCGCCGGCCTGCCCGGCGCGGTCGCCGTCATCCCGTCCCTGCCGATGGCGGGGCTCGTCGCCGTCACGCTGGGCGGGCTGTGGCTGTGCCTGTGGGAGCGGCGCTGGCGGCTCTTGGGCGTGGCCGGGATCGCCATCGGCTTTGCCACGATCCCGCTTCAAGACCACCCCGATATTCTGGTGTCTGGCGACGGACGGTTGATGGCGGTGCGCGGCGAGGATGGCAGGCTGCTGCTGTCCTCCGCCCGCGCGGCGCGCTTCGACGCCGATCTCTGGCTGCGGCGCTCCGGGCAGGATGAGCGCCTGGCCTGGCCGGACCAAGACCTTGCCGCCGCCGCCGGCCTCGCCTGCGACGAGCTCGGCTGCCTCTACCGCCGGGCCGGACAGGTCGTCGCGCTGGCGTTTCAGAAGGCGGCGCTGGAGGAAGACTGCGCCGTCGCCGACCTTGTGCTCAGCCTCGATCCCGTGTCCGGGGATTGCGCCGCGCCGCTGGTCGTCGATCGCTTCGACCTGTGGCGCAAGGGCGGCCACGCCGTGTGGCTGAGCGAGGGGCGCATCGAGATCCTGGCGGTGAGCGATACCCGTGGGGTAAGGCCCTGGGTCGTGGAGCCGCGACCGCGGCCCAAGCGGCTGGTCAATAGCGCCGCAACAGCCCCACCAGCCGCCCCTGCACCTTGATCCGGTCGGGGCCGAAGATCCGCGTCTCGTAGGCCGGGTTCGCCGGTTCGAGCGCGATCGAATCGCCCTTGCGGCGCAGGCGCTTCAACGTCACCTCGGCGCCGTCGATGAGGGCCACGACGATGGCGCCGTTGTCGGCCGTGTCGCAGCGCTGGATGATGATCGTGTCGTTGTCCTGGATGCCGGCGCCGATCATCGAATCGCCTTCGACTTCGAGCGCGTAATGCTCGCCCTTTCCGACCAGGCTGCCCGGCACGCCGATGGTGGCGGAGCCGTCGCGCAGAGCCTCGATGGGCGTGCCGGCGGCGATCCGGCCATAGAGCGGCAGTTCGGCGGTTCCGGCCTTGTCGACGGTCGCGCCGGCGAGCGTGCCGGTGAAGTCGCCGCGGATGACATTGGGGGTGAACCCGCCTTCCATCTGGCGCGAGGTTCCGAACGCGGCCTCGTCGGCCAGGCGCAGGACTTCGAGCGCGCGCGCCCGGTGCGCCAGGCGCTTGATGAACCCGCGCTCCTCCAGCCCTGTGATCAGCCGGTGAATCCCGGATTTCGACTTCAGGCCCAGCGCATCCTTCATCTCGTCGAAAGAGGGCGAGATGCCCGATTCCGCCAGCCGCCGGTTGATGAAGGTGAGAAGTTCGTGCTGCTTCTTGGTCAACATGCCCGCTTTTCCTTCCGGGGGCCGCCGCCCCTCAAATCATGGAACAAAACTGCAACTCGGCACATGTTCTAGTTTGGTTCCCTGGCAAGGTCAAGAGGCCAATCCAAAAAAAATCACTGGCTGATGGCGCCCCCGGAGAGCGGCACGATCGGGACCGGTGTTCCCTTGTCGGCCGGCGGGGCGTGGGGCGGGCGCACGACCAGGCAATCGGCCAGCGCCAGGCGCGACAGCATCGAGCTGTCCTGCACCGGAAATGGCGTCGCCACGGCGCGGCCCTCGGCATCGAAATCGAGCGTCGCGCGCAGGTAGTCCTCGCGGCTGTCATTCTCCTCGAGATCGCGGCCGAGCAGCGCGGTCGGCGACGGATAGGCCGGTTCCTCGACGCCCAGCATCCGCTCCATCGCCGGGCGCAGGAAGATCGTGGCGCAGACCAGCGCCGACACCGGATTGCCGGGCACGCCCAGCACCGGGGTATCGCCCAGCCTTCCGAAGAGAAGCGGCTTGCCCGGCCGCATGGCGATGCGCCAGAAATCGAGTTCCATCCCGCGCTCGCCGAGCGCGGCGCGCACCAGGTCGCGGTCGCCGACCGAGGCACCGCCGGAGGTGAGCAGCAGGTCCGCGCCCTTGGCGGCCGAAGCCATGGCCTGCAGTGCCGCGCTGTCGTCCGGGGCGATGCCGAGGTGGTTCGCCTCGCCGCCCCAGGCGGCCACGAATGCCGCCAGCGCCAGACCGTTGGAGGCGTAGATCTGGCCCGGCCCCGCCAGCTCGCCCGGCATGACGATCTCGTCGCCGGTGGAGAGGATGGCGATGCGCGGGCGCCGGCGCACGTTGAGCCAGGGGCGGTTCATCGCCGCGGCAAGGCCGATGTCCCGCGCGGTCAGCCGCCGGCCGTGCCTCAGCCCGATCTCGCCGGCCTTGAAGTCGAGCCCTTGCGCCCGGACATGGCGCCCCGCCGGCGCGGTCGCGTTCACGACCACCCGGTCGCCCTCGCGCCTGGTGTTCTCCTGGATGACCACGGTATCGGCGCCGGGCGGGATCGGCGCGCCGGTGAAGATCCGCACCGCCTCGCCGCTCCTGACCGCGCCCTTGTGCTCGCGCCCCGCCGGCGCCTCGCCGACAACCTGAAGGCGCGAAGGGATCGTCGCCACGTCGGCGGCGCGCACGGCGTAGCCATCCATGGCGGAGACCGCGACCGGCGGCTGGGTTACGCGCGCCGCCACGTCTTCGGCCAGCACCCGTCCTAGCGCATCCGCCACCGCGACCTGCTCGGCGCCCAGCGGCTGGAACGCGGCCAGGATGCGCTCTCTTGCTTCCGCCACGGACAGCATCAATCGGCCTCGAAGGTGCCCGACCTGCCGCCGCTCTTGTGGACGAGGCGGATGTCGGTGATGCGCATGGCGCGGTCGACGGCCTTGCACATGTCGTAGATCGTGAGCGCCGCCACGGCGACGGCGGTCAGCGCCTCCATCTCGACGCCGGTGGGGCCATTCACCTTGCAGGTGGCGGTGATGATGACGGCCTTCCTCTTCCGGTCGATGGCGAGATCGACGGCGACCGAGGTCAGCGCCAGGGGATGGCAAAGAGGTATCAATTCCGCCGTGCGCTTGGCCGCCATGATGCCGGCGAGCCGCGCGGTCCCCAGCACCTCGCCCTTGGCGATACCGCCCTTGGCGATGAGCGCCAGCGTCGCCGGCGCCATGACGACCGCGCCCTTGGCCACCGCTTGCCTCGCGGTCGGGGGCTTCGCCGACACGTCCACCATGCGCGCGCGCCCCGCCTTGTCGATATGGCTGAGCCGCGTCATTCAGGCGCTCTTGCGCGACGGCGGCTTTGCGAGAATCGCCCGCGTCGCCGCCGCCACGTCCGCCTGGCGCATCAGCGCTTCGCCGATGAGGAAGAGGCTCGCCCCGGCAAGGGCCATGCGCGCCAAATCGTCCGGCGTCGCAAGCCCGCTTTCGGCCACCGCGAGACGGCCGGACGGCACCATCGGCGCCAACCGCTCCGCCGTCTTGAGATCGACCTTGAGGGTCTTTAGGTCGCGATTGTTGATGCCGATGAGCCGCGCCTTCAACCGCAGGGCGCGTTCGAGCTCGGCCTCGTCATGGATTTCGACCAGCACGTCCATGCCATGCTCGGCCGCAATCCGTTCCAGCTCGCCCGCCTCGCCGTCGCTCAAGGCCGCCATGATCAGTAGCACGGCGTCGGCGCCGATCGCGCGCGCCTCGACGACCTGGTAAGGGTCCAGAATAAAATCCTTGCGCAGCACCGGCAGGCTAACGGCCGTCCGCGCCTGGATCAGGTCCTCGTCGCGTCCCTGAAAATAGGGCTCGTCGGTCAACACCGACAGGCACGTGGCGCCGCCCGCCGCATAGGCGCGCGCCAGCGCCGCCGGGTCGAAATCGGCCCGGATCAGCCCCTTGCTCGGGCTCGCCTTCTTGATCTCGGCGATGAGGCCATGGCGCCCGGCGGCCGCGGCCGCGGCGAGCGCGTCGGCGAATCCGCGAGGGCGGCCCGCGCCCCGCGCCGCATCCTCCAGCGCCGCCAGCGGGCGCCGGCGCCTACGCTCGGCGACAAAAAGCCGCTTCGCCGCGCAAATCTCATCGAGTACGCTCATGAAGGCGGCGCGTCATGGAGAGATAGGCTGTCATTCCGGCGAAAGCCGGAATCCATCGAGCCGCGTCGCGATGGGCCCCGGCTTGCGCCGGGGCGACAGGGCTGTCGATTCATCGATAGCGGCGACGCCTTCGTCAGTGAGGGGGGTGTGTCAGGCATTGGTGGCTCCCGATGGCTCGTTGGTGATCGCGACCATGCGCGCCAGCACGGCCTTGGCCCGGCCGCTGTCGATGGCCTTGGCCGCGAGGCCGGCGCCGGCCTTCAAATCCGCCGCCTTGCCGGCGACGACCAGCGCCGCGCCCGCGTTCATCAGCACGATGTCCCGATAGGCGCCCTTGTCGCCGTCGAGCAATTGGGTCAAGGCCCGCGCGTTGGTCCCGGCGTCGGCGCCCTTAAGCGCTTCCGGCGCGGCGCGGGGCAGGCCGGCGTCCTCGGGTGTCACCTCGAACGTACGCACCTTGCCTTGGGCCAGTTCGGCCACGTAGGTGGCCCCCGTCGTCGTCACCTCGTCCAATCCGTCCGAGCCATGCACCACCCAGGCACGCTCGGCGCCGAGCCGCCCCAGCACGGCGGCCAGAGGTTCGATCCAGGCCCGCGAGAACACGCCGACAAGCTGGCGCCTGGCGCCCGCCGGGTTGGAAAGCGGTCCCATCAGGTTGAAGACGGTGCGGGTGCCCAGTTCGACGCGCACCGGGCCGACATGGCGCATGGCGGCGTGATGGCGCGGCGCCAGCATGAAGCCCATGCCGGCCTCGGCCATGCAGCGCTCGATCGCGGCCATATCGGCGTCGAGATTGACGCCGAGCGCCGCCAGCACGTCCGCCGCCCCGGCCTTCGACGACATGGCGCGGTTGCCGTGCTTGGCGACCGCCACGCCGCAGCCGGCCACCGCCAGCGACGCCGCGGTCGAGATGTTGAGCGTGCCGGCGCCGTCGCCGCCGGTGCCGCAGGTATCGATGGCGTCCGGCGGGGCCTTGAGGCGCGTCATCCTGGCGCGCATGGCCCGCACCGCGCCGGCGATCTCGTCCACCGTCTCGCCGCGCACGCGCAGCGCCATCAAGAGGCCGCCGATTTGCGCCGGCGTGGCGTGGCCCGACATCATGATCTCGAACGCCTGCTCGGCCTCGGATTCTGAAAGCGAACGCCCGGCCGCGGCCGCGATCAGCGGCTTCAAGTCGGATGGAGGCGCGTTCATGCGACAGCGGGGATGGGAATCGGCATGGGATTGAAGCCGGTTAGACGTAGGAAATTCGACAGCAAAGCGTGGCCATGCTCCGAGGCGATGCTTTCGGGATGGAACTGCACGCCAAAGAGCGGCAGCTTGCGGTGGGCGAGGCCCATGACGATGCCGTCGTCGTTCTCGGCGGTGATTTCGAGCGCGGAAGGGAAGGTGGCGCGCTCGACCACCAGTGAGTGATAGCGCGTCGCCGTGAACGGGCTGGGGATGCCCTCGAAGATGCCCCGGCCGGTGTGCTTGACGCGGCTCAGCTTGCCGTGCATCGGCGCCGCGCGCGCGATGCGCCCGCCGAACGCCTGGCCGATCGCCTGATGCCCGAGGCAGACCCCGAGCAGCGGAACCGGAACGCGCGCCCCGGCGGCCGCCTTAATGAGGTCGAGGCAGATGCCGGCCCGGTCGGGATCGCACGGGCCCGGCGAGAGCACGATGCCCTGCGGCTTCAAGGCGAGCGCGTCCGCCGCCGACAACGCGTCGTTCCGCCGCACCACCAACTCCGCGCCAAGCTGGCCGAGGTAGTGATAGAGGTTGTAGGTGAAGCTGTCGTAGTTATCGATCAGGAGAAACATGGCAGCCTCTTTCGATCTTCCCCCACGCGCGCTCGTTCATCCTATAACAGATCGCCGGAGCCGGCGGAAGAAAGCGGCGGGCGCCCCGGAATAACCTCATGGTGAGGAGCGCCCATAGGGCGCGTCTCGAACCATGAGCAGGAAAAGGGGTCGGGAGTCGTTCTTTGTCTGTCGCCCCGACGAAAGTCGGGCCCCATGTTAGAGTTAAAACTACCTGCTGAAGTCATTGCCTCAGGATTATGAGACCCGCCATGGCAAATCGAAGCGCCGAGACGACGAAGGCAGCCGAGGACGCTATCACGCGCGGCACGGGCAACGTGTTCGCGGACCTCGGCTATGCCGACGCCGACGAGCGGCAGACGAAGCTGCGCCTCGCCCATGCCATCAACGGCGTGATCGCGCGCCGGCGCCTGGCCCAGGCCGCCGCGGCGGAGAAGCTCGGGGTCAACCAGCCGAAGATCTCGGCGCTGGCCAACTACAAGCTCGGCGGCTTCTCGGTCGAGCGCCTGATGACCTTCCTGACCGCGCTCGACCAGGACGTGGAGATCGTGGTCCGCGGGAAACCGCGGTCGCGAGCCGCGGCGCGCATTTCGGTCATCGCGGCGTGACGAACTGGGGACCGTCCTCCTCGCGCCGGGGAATCGCACTCGCCTACGGCGCGGGATCGTAATTGGGACAGACGCTGGAAACCTGAGCCCATATCCTGTCCAGTTCCGCCTTGGATCGCGTCGTCTCGATCTCACGGGCGGATGTGTTGTCGAGGACCAGAATCTCCCTGCGCATCACCGTGAAATCTCCACCCGACGGAGGTTGATACACAACGATGTAACCGCAGTTGCGATCCGCGTTTTCATACTTGCCGATGAGGTCGATCGCCACGTAAGGCCCCGGAAGCCGGGTACCGGTGGAACTCTTGGCCCAGGTGATTTTTGTGACTTTCCAGTGGCTCGAAGGACCCGATCTCTCGGTCGTCTTGGTTTGGATCTGGGTGAAAGTCTCCAAGGTCTGGCCGCGCTTGAAGTCCTCTTCAAGAAGCCCATGGGCCACATCGTAGCGGCCGCCGTCGATGGCGTTTAGAAACGCCTCGGTGATGGCGATCGCCTGCCGCAGTTGATCCTCCGTTGGCAACCAACCTGGGGTCGAACCCGATACGATATTGATCTCATTCAAGACCGCCGAAGATACCTCAAGGGTATCGGAGGCCGCGTGACGCGGCAACGCCCCAACCGCCAAAGCCAGGGCGCCGATGAAAAACACCGACCTCATCGCGGCTCCTGTTGCTGGCTGGAAAGGGAACGGCGCCTTTTCCCGATAGCTTCTCATTGCTCCACCGGCTTGTAGTAGCCGCCCAGTTTCTCCGCCCAGGCAAGATTGCGCGCGATGGTCGCGGTCGCGACCGCGCGTAGCCCGTCCTGCGGCATCTCGCGAACGGACGCAATCGCCTCGGCGAAATCGCGCGCTGCTGCCTGCGCCACCGCGACCTTGTATAGGGCTTCTTTACGTACCCAAGGAACATCGATCGTCGCGGCTATTTCATGCGCCTTGGCGGTGTCGCCACGGCTCGCCAAGGCGTCGACAATTCGCGCCAACACCCAGACATGGGGCGGGTCATCGTCGGTAATCCCATCCACGTCGCCCTCGTACATGAATCCCTCTTCCAATGGGAGTGTCGGGTGGCTATAGAGCAATGTGCCTTTGATCATCGACGCGGTGGCCAGGGCACCTGCTGTGTCGCCGCCTAGCGCCTGTCCCGTGGCCATTACGAGAAGGACCGCGTCCCGAACGTACGAGTCATCGATCGTCGCGACCTTCTCGATCAGTCTTGGATCGACACCACCCTCCGAAACCTGCGCTGCCACGAAGTCCCTGAACTCCGGCAGGTCGTAATTTCCGCGCTCCAGTGCCGTTTTGAAGTCGAACGTCTCGACTTGATCGAACGCGTTTTCATCAATCGATTCTTGCGGCTCGACGGGCGCAAAGTACGTCTCGATGAATGAGCAGCGAGACATGTTTTCCAGGAAAGCGAACCCCGCCTGCTGCACCGTTCTGGATGCCGAAGCCTCATCCCCTTTCCTGCACTGCTCCCACGCGATTCGCCTGAGGGCGCGAATACGGGCCTTCTGGTTCGTCATTGTTGCCACGATTCCCAGGGCACGATCGAAGTCACCTTGGTTTGCAAGGGCCTTTGCCGTGTCTTCGAGCGCATAATCAGGATCCGTGGTCGGCGGTCTTTCCATCATCTCGATGGTCTCCATGGCGTCCTCGACGAATCCGGCCTTGGTTTGGAGGCCCGCGATGGTAGACAATCCAGCTTGCCAATTCTCGTCGCCCGCGCTTGCTTGGCTTGCCGACTGGCGCAGGATGATCCGGGCCGTGTCCCGTTCGCCGGCGTCCGCCAGCATTGCGCCAATATGAGCCGCCGCTGCTGGACCCAAATTGCTGGACGCGAGCGCATCCGCGAACAGGCATCTCGAAGTCGGCGCCTTGAAGCATTCCTCGGTGGCCGGCGCCGGGGCGATGATCGGCGTGTCCCTTGATACAGGCGCGTCCTCCGCCGCGGCCGAGGATGCCAGGCAGGCCAGCAGTAGGAATGGAGACAGACGGCGCATGAGACAATATTCCGCGACAGTACATAGCTTTTCGAACACCTCGCCTCGATCGCCCGCCGCCGTCAAACAATCGCCTGCAATCCCTTGCGGCTGACGATGGACAGCAACCGCAGCGCCGGTCCGCCGGGGCGCTTGGCACCGCGTTCCCAATCGGAGACAAGGTTCCTGGACACGTTGAGATAGCGCGCGAACACCGGTTGCGAGACTCGCTCGTTTTCACGGATCGCCTTGATATCCTCGGGCTTGAGGACAGGGGCCGGCGTCAAGCAGCCTTCATCGAGTTCGCGCATGGTCCGCTTGTCGATGGCACCGGCTTCATGGAGGCCCTCCACCATCTCATGGACTGCCGCCATGGCGCCGCTCTTATAGGTTTTTGCTCCCACGGTTCGCCTCCATGATCCTTCCGGCGTCGACCTCGACATCGATCCTAGCTTGCGAAATGGACGCAAAAAAGTATTGACTTCGAGCGAGCGTGTTCCTATTGTGTTCCTTGCTCCCGTCTCGGCGGGACAGACGTAGTTCTTGGACATCGTGAATACGGCCTCTGGGAAACGGCGCCCTCGCGGACGAGTGGCCGCCGAACCGGCCCAACAGGCTTATAAGTTGCTGTTTTCTTGGCGGTTTCCGGGGAAAAAAGTCTTCATGGGGTTGTTCCTCCGGAAATTAGAATCGCGCGCGGGCGGTGTAGGCCATAAATCCCATGTCGGACAACGGCTTAGCTCGAAATTGCCACCGCAATGCCTTAATTCAACAGGCTACCCCTCCCGCCCGCCCCCGGCGGCGAAGGCGAGGGCCTCCTGCGCGGCGCGGATGAGCGCGCGCGCCTTGTTGCGGCTCTCCTGGTACTCTGCCTCCGGGTCGCTGTCGGCGACGATGCCGGCGCCGGCCTGCACGTACATCGTGCCGTCCTTCACCAGCGCGGTCCGGAGCGCGATGCAGGTATCCATCGTCCCGTTGGCGGCGAAATAGCCGACCGACCCGGCATAGAGGTTGCGGTGCGTCGGCTCCAACTCGTCGATGATCTCCATCGCCCGCACCTTGGGCGCGCCCGAGACCGTGCCGGCGGGGAACCCGGCGATGAGCGCGTCGAGCGCGTCATGCTCCGGCAGAATCGCGCCCTCGACGTTGGAGACGATGTGCATGACGTGCGAGTAGTACTCGATCCGCATCAGGTCGCTGACCTTCACCGTGCCGATGCGGGCGACCCGGCCCACGTCGTTGCGCCCGAGGTCGAGCAGCATCAGATGCTCGGCCCGTTCCTTCGGGTCGGCCAGCAGCTCGGCGGCGAGCGCCCGGTCTTGCGCCGGCGTCGCCCCTCTCGGCCGCGTGCCGGCGAGCGGGCGGATGGTGACGATGCCGTCGCGCAAACGCACCAGGATCTCCGGGCTCGAGCCCACCACGGCATACGCGCCGAAATCGAAGAAAAACAGGAACGGCGACGGGTTCAACCGCCGGAGCGACCGATAGAGCGCGAAGGGCGGCAGCGGGAACGGGAGCGCGAAGCGTTGGGCGAGGACCACCTGGAAGATGTCGCCGGCCAGAATGTATTCCTTGGCCTTGCGGACCATGGCGTGGAAGTCCTCTCGGCTCATATTGGCCGCGGGCTCGGGCAGCGTCAGGCGCTCGTCCACCGCCTGCCGGCTCACCGCCAGGGGCTTGTTGAAATCGGCGACGGTTTCGGCCAAGCGCGCCCGCGCCGCCGCGAAAGCCTGCTCGGCCGTGACACCCTTCGCGGGCCTCACCGGCGTCACGATCGTCAACCGGTCCTGTACGTTGTCGAAGATGGCGCCCACCGTCGGGCGCAGCAGCACGCCGTCGGGAACGCCCAGCGTATTCTCCTTCGCCCCCGGCAGGCGCTCCATCAGGCGCACGGTCTCATAACCGAGATAGCCGAAGAGCCCGGCCGCCATCGGCGGCAGTTCGACAGGCGTATCGATGCGCGACTCCGCGATGAGGTCGCGCAGCGATTGGAGCGCCGAGCCCGCGCAAGGCCCGAACCGGTGCCGGTCCGCCAACGCCTGGCGGTTCACCTCGGCCTTGTCGCCGAAGCAGCGCCAGATGAGATCCGGCTTCAGGCCGATGAAGGAATAGCGTCCTCGCGTGGCGCCGCCCTCGACGGATTCGAGCAGCAGGCTGTCCGGCCGCCCGCCGGCGAGCTTCAGCATCGCCGACACCGGGGTATCGAGATCGGCGGCGAGCGCCGTCCACACCACGGACGCCCGCCCGGCCTCATAGGCTTGCCGGAAGAGAGCGAAGTCCGGCTCGGTCTTCACAACAGGCTTTCGATCTTCTCGCGGTCGATCGTCACCCCGATCTCCTGGCGCAGCGCGCCGATGAACTGGTCGAGCAAATTGTCGGCCATTTTCTCGGTGAGCGCCGCCTGCAACGTCGCGGTGCCTTCGGCATCGGCCGCGGCGGGCATCACCTCGCGCAACACCGCCACGGTATGATTACCTATGCCGGGCGCGGTCGTCGCCTCGCCGGGCTTGAGCTTGAACACCTTGCGCGCCAGCTCCAGCGACACATCGGCGGTGTCGTCGCCGCCGTCGCGGGCGAAGGCCGCGGAGGTCATGACCACCAGACCTTCCTCGGCGGCGATGGCTTCAAGGGCGACACCGGCCTTGATGCGCTCCACCAACGCCGCCGCCTTGGCCGCCGTCATCTTGTCGCGCTCGGCCGCTTCCCAGTCGCCGGCCACTCGGTCGCGGACCTCGTCGAAGGGGCGGTCGCCGGCCGGCGTCACCTTGTCGACCCGCAAGACCAGATAGCCGCCATCCGTGGTCTCGGTCAGCGGCGTCGTCTCGCCTTGCTCGGTCGAGCCGATGAGGGTGAGCATCGCGGCGTTGCCGGTGACACCGGGGATATCGGCGCCGTCGGGCGTCTTGCCGGCGGCATCGGCGGCGGGGACCGCCTCGACCGTCAGGCCCAGTTTCCCCGCCGTGTCCTCGATGCCGGCGCCGGCGGCGACCTCGTCGTCGAACTGTTGGGCGATGGCGATCATGCTGTCGACCGCCTGCTGCTGTTTCAGCTCATAGGCGATCTTCTCGCGCACCTCGGCTTCGCTCGCCTGCGCGCCGGGTTCGATCGCCACCACCTTGACGATGTGCCAGCCGAACGCGGTCGGCGTCGGCTCGGTATAGTCTCCGGCGGCCGGCGCGAACGCGGCCTCGGCGAGATCGGCAACCGGGAGGCCGTCTTTCTCGACGGTGCCGAGCGCAACCGGATCGGCGCCCGTGCTCTCCTTGGCGACGGCGGCGAAATCGCCCCCCGCCTTCAGTTTGTCATAGGCGGCGCGGGCCGCGGCCTCGTCGGGCAGCACGATCTGCTCCAGCGTCCGGCGCTCCGGCGTATCGAACTCCGCGCGGCGCGCCGCGACCTCGGCTTGCAGCACGTCCTCGGCCACCGTCATCTCGTCCACCAGGTCATCGGGCATCAACCGGACATAGGTGACGGCGCGCAGCTCGGGCGATTGATAGCGGTCGATGTTGTCCTTGTGGAAGGCCGTCAGCGCCGCCTCGTCCGCGGTCGGGATCCCTTGCGCGCCGTCATTGGCAAGGGTCAGCGTCTCGGCCACGCGCCGCTCCTGGCGATAGGCATGGAGGCGATCGACCAGCGCCGGCGGCGCCGCGGCGCCGGCCGCCACCGCCTTCAGGATGTGCTGGCGCAGGATGTCGCCGCGCAGCAGCGCCACGTAACCGGCCTCGGAGATGCCGCTCTGGCGCAACACGCCGGCGAAGCGGTTGCGGTCGAAGGCGCCGGTCTCGCCCTGGAACAGCTTGTCGGCCTCGATCGCCTTCCTGACCACGATGTCGGAGACGCTCATGCCGAACGCGACGCCGGCTTGATCGACCAGGCTCTGCGTGATCATGCGCTCGATCACCCTCTCCGGCAGGCCGATCTGGCGAGCGACCTCCTTGTCGAGCGTGCCGCCGAACGAGGCGCTCACCCGCTGAAACTCCCGCCGGTACTCGTCTTGGAAGACGGGGCCATCGATGCCGACATCGCCGACCATGGCCACCTCGTTGCCGCCGCTGCCCGAGCGGATGACATCGCCGATGCCCCACAGGGCGAAGGCCGCGATCAGCAGCACCAGCAGGAGTCGTATGGCGACAGCGGCAACCTTGCTGCGGATCTTCATCAGCATGAGCGGGCTCTGACTTTCGGGTGGACCAGGGTTGGCGAACGCCAGGGCATCATAGGAACGGGGCGCGCTCACGGCAACAGGTTGTCGCAGGCCATCACCCCGCGCTATGCCGTCTCATCGTCCCCGGCCTCGACCTCGGCGCATGGGACAACGCCGCGCTTCAATTGAGATGCGCCCGCCAGCGAGCCGGGGTCAATGGCCCGAGGGGCGGCATGACGATCGAGGGCAGGATCCGAGGCCGATGGTGGTGGGAGGGGGCGGCTCGCGACCGCCGCCTCGCGCGGGAGTACAGGTGGCTAAGCAGACCTGTAATGATTGGCCAACGGGAGAAATGCGTGATTCAATCTCTGGGATTGATTCGGAGGTCTGATCATGGTGGGCAAGACTCCTTTGAAGGTCACGCAA
>VFKA01000078.1 GCA_009885795.1 Rhodospirillales bacterium
ATGCCATGCCGGCCCAAGCCGGCGAACCGGTGACGGTGGGTTCGACCATCAGTCCCGCATCCATGCTGCCCGCGGAGCGCGGCTACTTCCGCTACCAGGGCTCGCTCACCACGCCGCCCTGTTCCGAGGGCGTGTTGTGGACGGTGTTCAAGACGCCGGTCGAAGCCTCTTCCGGGCAGATCGGGCGCTACGCCGCCCTATTCCCGGTGAGCAACCGCCCGGTGCAATCGCTGCATCGGCGCTTCCTGCTCGAATCGCTCTGATCCCTTCGTTGTCCTCATACCAGGAGATAAATTCGATGACCAAGATCGAGTTGACCGCCGGCAAGGCCGCGGGGATGTTCGGGTTCCTGGGGAACCTGAAAGTGAAGAGCAAGATCCTGCTGGGATTTTCTTGCGTGCTGGCGATTCTGGCGGGTATGGGCGGGGCGTCGTACTGGGCGCTCAGCACTATCGCCGAGGAGTTCGCCACCTACGAACAACGGGTCGAGGTGGCGGATCTCGTGTTGGAGATCGAATCCCTGATGTTGAAGATGCGCAAGGACGTCCGCGAGTTCGCGCTGACGGGAAATCCGGAGAAGGCTGATACGGCGCGCGAGACCGCGACCGTGCTCGCCGAGGAGATCGAGAAAGCCCTGGCGACGATCAAGAATCCCGAGCGCCTGGCCAAGACGAAGGAAATTGTGGAAAACTTCGAGGTCTATCGCGAGGACTTCATTAAGGTCGTCGAACTTCGGGAGGAGGAAATCAAACTGGTCGCGGAGACGCTGAACCCGACCGGGGCCGCCGTCACCGCCGAGTTCAAGGAGCTGCTGTCCAAATCCGCCGCCGCCGGCAATACCAACGCTGCCATCCTGGCGCAAGCGGGCTTGCAGGCCTACATGGAAGTGCGCCTTTACGCCAACAAGGCGCTGGCCGAGCGCAGCGAGGAGCTGAAGGCGAAGGTGGAAGAGGCCTTTGTCGAGGTCGAGGCGGCCTTGAAGGGCCTCGACGGCGCGACCAAGGGCGCGCCCTACCGCGAGGGGTACGAAAGCGCCACTGCCGCGGTTACGGTCTATCTGACGACCTTCGAGAAGCTGGTCGAGGACGGCAACGAGACCGCCGCGCTCATCGACGGGGAGATGAAGCAAAGCGGCGACGCCGTCGCCGCCGACGCCAGCTTCATCGTCACCAGCGTCAACGAGGAACTGGCGAAGACCTCCGAGGAGATGCGGGACGGCATCGCCAGCAACAGGACAATGTCTCTGGCGCTGGCGGTGGGCGGGCTGGCGCTCGGCGTTGCGCTGGCCTGGCTGATCGGGCGCGGCATCGCGAACTCGGTCATCGGCATGACCGGCGCCATGAAGGAACTGGCGGCGGGCAACAAGGCGGTCGAAATCCCGGCCATCGGCCGCA
>VFKA01000036.1 GCA_009885795.1 Rhodospirillales bacterium
GCAAGACAACATCGAGGCCGACCTATTCGCGATCCAGGAAAACCCGGCGCTGGTCCGCTCGTTTTTCCGAGTCCCAGATGTATCCTATATTATTGACTGATTAGTAAGATAACATTCGTACCTTCTCTGTGCCTCTGTGCCTCTGTGGTGAACCTTAAGTGTAACCACAGAGGCACAGAGGCACAGAGAAAAAACGGATCGGGGCCAAAAACTAGTGACGGTATATATTTAAGATAATATTCTCATACCCGACGCCCGCCGCGCCGCCGAAAGATTTTCGCTATCAAAAATCAATCCATCCTTCTCCGTGCCTCTGTGGTGAACCTTTAGTGTAACCACAGAGGCACAAAGGCACAGAGGCACAGAGGAGAAAATGGCGGCCCTTAGCTTGTTTTCCACCGATCGATCTTCCATCCGAACCCGGTTCTGGTATAGGCCTAGGGCTGCCCGCGAACGACCCCGACCCGGAGACCGGCCCATCGACGCGATCCATGCCTGCTTGCGCGCCGTGTTCGGGTTCGACGCGCTGCGCCCGGCCCAGGCGCCGGTCCTCGCCGCGGTACTCGCCGGCAAGAATGTTCTTGCCGTGCTGCCGACGGGCTCGGGAAAATCGCTCTGCTACCAACTGCCGGCGGTGCACAAGGGCGGACTCGTCGTCGTCGTCTCGCCGCTCATCGCGCTGATGCGCGAGCAGGTTGCGAGCCTCGGCGCCATGGGAATTCCCGCCGCCAGCCTGACCTCGGCCAATGACGCGGCCGAGAACCGCCGCGTGATCGACGCCGTGCGTCGCGGCGCCTTGCGCCTCCTCTACGTCGCCCCGGAACGGCTCGTGCGCGAGGACACGCTCGACCTCCTTCGCGCCGCGCGCCCGTGGCTGCTGGCGGTGGACGAGGCGCATTGCGTCGTCGAATGGGGCCATGATTTCCGCCCCGAGTACCGCGAGATCCCGCGCCTCGCCGCGCGCCTGCCGGGCATCCAGACCATCGCGCTGACCGCGACCGCCGACGAGGCCACGCGCGCCGACATCCTCGCCCATCTCTTCCCCGCCTTGCCCGAGGTGTTCGTTGGCGGTTTCGACCGGCCCAATCTTTTCCTCGCCATGGCGGCGAAGCACGATGCGCGAAGGCAACTTCTCGATCTCGCCGAGCGCCATCGAGGCGACAGCGGCATCGTCTATTGCGGCACGCGCGCCCGCACCGCGCAGATCGCCGGTTGGCTGGTCGAGGCCCGGTTCGACGCCGTCCCCTACCACGCCGGCATGGAGAAACCGGACCGCAACGCCGCCCAGGATCGTTTCCTGCGCGAAGACGGGGTGATCGTTTGCGCGACCATCGCCTTCGGCATGGGCATCGACAAGCCGGACGTGCGCTTCGTGGCCCATGCCGACATGCCCAAATCGATCGAGTCCTACTGGCAGGAAATCGGCCGCGCCGGGCGCGACGGCGCACCCGCCGAGACGCTGATGCTTCATGGCCTCGACGACATGGTGCTGCGCCGGCGCCAGATCGACCAAAGCCAGTCGAACGAAACGAGGAAGCGGGTCGAGCGCCAGCGCCTCGACGCGCTCGTCGCCTTGTGCGAATCCCCGCGCTGCCGGCGCCAGACGCTACTGGCCTATTTCGGCGAGGCATCGGATCCTTGCGGCCATTGCGACTTGTGCCGCGACCCGCCCCGGCGCGTCGACGCAACCGAGGCCGCGCGCAAGGCCCTCTCCGCCATGGTTCGCACCGGCGAGCGGTTCGGCGCCGGGCACCTGATCGCGGTGCTGCGCGGCGAGCCGACCAAACGAATCGCCGAGCTCGCCCACGACCGCCTGCCCACCTTCGGCGTCGGCGCCGAACACACAGCCACGCAATGGCGCTCGATCTTTCGTCAACTCGCGGCCGCCGGGCATATCGTGCCCGACATCGCCGGCTTCGGCGGACTTTGCCTTGCCGAGACCGGCCGGGCCTTGATGCGCGGGACCATCGCCTTCGAGATGCGCGAGGAGGCCGCGCCTTCCGCGACATCGGCGAGGCGAAAGGCCGGATCGCAAGCGCCGGCCGCCGCCGGCCCGGCGAACGAGTCCCTGCTCGCCGCGCTGAAGGCCAAGCGCCGGGAGCTGGCCGCCGGGGCGCCCGCCTATACCGTCTTTCCCGACCGCACCCTGATCGAAATGACGCAGCGCCCGCCCGCCTCCCGCGCCGAGATGCGCGCTATTCACGGGGTCGGCGAGGTCAAGCTCGCCCGCTTCGCCGACGCCTTCCTCGCCGTCATCGACGCGTGGCGCAAAAATAGTGACAGTATATAATTAGGATCATGTTCCTATCCTGCCTATTTCGGTGGCCTATTTCGGTGACAGTGCATTCAATCGATACCCCCCGCATCGATCCGATGGCGGGCTTGGAGCGGCGAACTCGATCTTGACAATCATCGCCGTCGTCTCGCTAAGTGTCGTTTCTTGACCGAGCGAAATTTTTCACCAACGGAATCGGGAGGAACTCATGCGCGCATTCGAAACGAGATCGCTGGCTGTAACCCTGGGCGCGGCCCTTGCCCTGCTCTTCGCGGGTCCGGCCATCGCCGACGAGCTCGACGACATCGTCGCGGCCGGGGTCATCAAGGTCGGCATCTTCGAGGATTTCCCGCCCTTCTCCTCGGCCGGCACCGATCTCAAATCGCAGGGCTACGACATCGATGTCATCAACGCCTTGGCCGCGGGCCTCGGCGTGAAGTCGGAGCTGATCGGCATCACCGGGCAAAACCGGATTCCCTCGCTCACCGAGCACAAGCTCAATCTGCTGGTGAGCGTCGGCGTCAGCGACGAGCGCAAGAAGGTCGTGGCCTTCACCGCGCCCTACGCGCCCTATTCGATCGACGTCGTGGGACCGAAATCCCTCGAAGTGAAAGGTCCCGCCGATCTCGCCGGCAAGTCGGTCGCCGTCAATCGCGGCACGCTCGAGGACACCTCGGTCACCGAGGTGGCGCCGGAGGGCACCGACATCCAGCGCTTCAACGATTACAATGGCGTGATCTCGGCCTTTCTCTCGGGCCAGGTCCAGCTGATGGTGGTCGGCAACGATGTCGGCGCCGCGGTGCTGGCCAAGCAACCGGCCAGCGAGCCGGAATCGAAGTTCCAGCTGCTGAACTCGCCCTCGGCCATGGCCGTCAATTTGGGCGAGGATCGGTTGCAGGCGAAGCTGGACGAGATCCTGGCCACGATGAAAACGGATGGCACGCTCGACGCCATCTCCAGGAAGTGGCTGTTCATTCCGCTGCCGCCCGAACTCTAAGCTTGGCCCATGGGCTACCGGTTCGATTTCGGAGCGCTGGTCCAATATCTCGGGTTGTTTCTGGAAGGCACGGCGGTCACGCTCGGTCTGACCGCCGTTGCCGCCCTCTTGGGCGTTGTCCTCGGCATCGCCGGCGCCGCCGCCTGCCGCGGCAAGCACGTCTGGTGCCGGCGGGCGATCGCGGCTTACGTCGAGCTCATCCGCAACACGCCCTTCATCGTGCAGATGTTCTTCATCTTCTTCGCGCTGCCGAGCTTGGGGCTTCGCCTCACCGCGCTCCAGGCCGCCGCCCTGGCGATGACCGTCAATCTCACGGCCTATGCCATCGAGATCATTCGGGCGGGGCTGGAATCGGTTCCACGCGAGCAGAGCGAGGCCGGCCGTAGCATCGGCCTGCGGCCGCTGCCGATCTTCGGATTGATCGTGCTCCCCCAGGCCATCGCCAACGTCTACCCGGCGCTCGTCGGCCAGATCGTGATCACCATGCTCGAATCCGCCGTGGTGTCGCAGATCGCCGTGGTCGATCTCACCCACGTCGCCGACTTCATCCAGTCGCGCAACTTCCGCAGCTTCGAGACCTATCTGATCGTCACGGTCGTCTATCTGGTGTTGGCGGTGCTGATGCGCCGCCTCTTGACGCGCGCCGGACGGCGCCTCTTCGCCGGGCGCGTCCGATGACCGATTTCACCCTCTGGGATATCGCGCGTAATTTATTGCTGGCGGTGCCATGGACCGTGTTGCTGTCGGCGATCGCCTTTACCGGCGGCGGGATCGTCGGACTGCTTCTGCTGGTGATCCGCTTCGGGCGCTATCGATGGGCCCGCGTCGGGGTCAAACTCTATGTCGAGCTGTTCCAGGGCACGCCGCTGCTGATGCAATTGTTCCTGGTCTATTTCGGCCTCCCCGCGCTCGGGGTCGAGGTGTCGGCCTGGCTGGCCGCCGCGCTCTGCCTGACGCTCTACGCCAGCGCCTTTCTCGCCGACATCTGGCGCGGCTGCGTCGAGGCGATCCCGCGCGGCCAATGGGATGGCGGCGCCAGCCTGGGCTTACGCTATCTGGCGCAACTGCGCCTGGTGATTCTGCCCCAGGCCATGCGCCTCGCCATTCCGCCCACCGTCGGCTTCCTGGTGCAGCTGGTGAAAAGCACCGCGCTCGCCTCGATCGTCGGCTATCACGAACTGACCAGGACCGCCCAGATCCTGACCAACGCCACCTTCCAGCCCTTCGTCATCTTCGGGCTGGTGGCGCTCATTTATTTCGTACTCTGCTATCCGCTGACGCAGGCGTCGCGCGCGCTCGAGCGGCGGCTGGCGACGGAGAAGCACTGAAAGGGAGCGAGCATGGACCCCAGCAGGGACAACTATGTGGCCGCGAACCGGGCGGCATGGAACGACGCGGCGCCGCATCACCGCGCGGGCGCGTCTTTCGAAAATCTGCTAACGGGCTTCGGCACCCCCGGCTTCTCCTGTCTGGATGCGGTGGCGAGCGAGGTGTTGCGCGGGCTGCAACCGGCCGGCAAGGCGGTGGCGCAGCTCTGCTGCAACAACGGCCGCGAGATCCTGTCGGTCGGGAATCTCGGCGCGGGCCTTTGCGTCGGATTCGATCAATCCGGGGCCTTCCTCGCGCAGGCGCGCGAGTTGGCGGCGGCGGCCAAGCAGGACTGCCGCTTCGTCGAGGGCGACGTCTATCGCATCGGCGAGGAATTCGACGGCGCCTTCGATCTCGTGATCGTGACCATCGGCGTCTTCGGCTGGATGCCGGACCTGGGCACCTTCATCGGCGTGGCCGCGCGCCTGCTCCGCGATGGCGGCGCGTTTTTCGTCTATGAACAGCATCCGATCATGAACATGGTCGAGCCGGCCGATGCGAGCGACCCCCATCGCCTCGCCCACAGCTATTTCAAAAAGGAGCCGTTCGTCGAGGACAACGTCATCGTCTACGGGGACGAGGTCGCCCGAAAGGGCGTCACGCATTACTGGTTCGTGCATACGCTCGCCGACATCTTCACAAGCTGCCTGGAACGGGGCTTGCGCATCGAGCATTTCCGCGAGTATCCGCACAACATCAGCAGCGCGCCCTACGACATCTATGACGGGCGCCACGCCCAGCTGCCGCAAAGCTATACCCTGGTGGCCCGCAAGGGGGCGTAGCGCTCCCATCGATGTCATGGCCGGGCTTGACCCGGCCATCCA
>VFKA01000070.1 GCA_009885795.1 Rhodospirillales bacterium
CCATGCTATAAAGCAATGACTTACAAGAACACGTCTCCATGGGCGCGGCACTCGTCTCTATAAATAATGATGTGCAGACAAGGACATGGGCGTCTCGTGGAGACAGCCCTTTTATCTTGCCTTACGCGACTTCAGATCTGCTCGCCGTCCGTCCTGCGCTCACCTACGCTCCCGTGCCCGGCCTCGGCTCAAGACGATGCCCATGTACCAGTTGGATTCGTCGCCTGAAGTGACGGGAGCGACGCCGTCACGACGCCGCTCCCGAAATGGCTGGTGGGGTCATCCGCCGCCCGCCAGAAACGCCTTTTCGGCGCTCTCGAAGCTTTCGAAATGACGCAGCCGGAGCATCCAACGGACGTGCCGCTCGCCGTCCACGACGCAGGTCGCGACGTAGTAGCGGCTGTGGAAATAGCCGATGATCGACACGATCTCGAACGCTTCGTCCTTTTCGTCGAAGCTCTCATAGGCGCCGAGGTTCATCTCCGCGAGCCGTCCGTCCCAGTGGAAATCGGCACATTCCGCTTCGATGAAGCGCTCGGCGATGGACAGGATTCCGTTGCGACCGAACTCCTGCGCCAAGCTGTCGAGAAGCTGCGGGAATCGGTCGAATTCGGCATGCGGATGGATGTGAAGCATGGTCATCTGAACCTCCTGGGTTGCTGTCCTCCTCATCGAGAACAGGCCCTGGCATCGGCCGGCGAAGCGGCGGTCAAGGACGCCGTAGGCGCCGCGCAGCGGGGCGTGGGGGAGCCAAAATGCGCCAGCATTTTGGGGGTACCGCGCATCCTTGACGGGCGCTTCGTCCTGGCTGGTAGGATGAAAAAACCGAGACGAGGCCCCTCTCTCCGGCAGGACTCCGATAGCGCCATCGCCCTTCATCGCTGGCCACCCGGCACGGTGGTCAGAGGGACAAACAGGTCGCTGGAGGCTGACGCCTTTTCGGCATTTGATGATGCATCGGCGGCGGTTCGCAGCGTGAAGAACAGCCGCGTTCCCGATGGCAC
>VFKA01000040.1 GCA_009885795.1 Rhodospirillales bacterium
CACGGATGCCATCCTGGACTTGACGCGCGACCGTTGATCGGCGGCGATCGCGGCTACTTCCCCAGCCTATCCCCGATCGCGCCGGGCTGGGAGTAGCCGAAGTGGCTTCGACCGATCGCGAAGCCCAGTGGTGTCCGAGTTTGACCCGGAGCGGACTCGTCCCAACGCATAGTGGTTATTTTTCGTGCGGTCAGGGTCAATACCCGCGGATTTCCTTCAAGGCATCTCTCGCATAGCTGCCGATGACACTTTCACCTTGTAGAGCCTCCAGGACAGGGATCGCGGCTTTGGCGGCCGGCCCGATCTTGGTGTCAACCTTGGCGATGTGATTGTCGTCGCGACGGCCACCATCAACCCAAATCGAACAATGATTTGGTCGAGCCCACTCATGGCGCGAATTGCCGCGAAGTTCTCGCTTACGCTTCAAACCACCAACGTTCGATCAAGCGGGCCCCGTCGTCGGGCAAGTTCGGTGCCACTTCCTCGTGCCCGAGCTTCGCGTCGTGGGCGCTCACATAGGAATTGAACACCAGATTCACGAGCCCGCCGTCGTCATGCACCAGTTGCTGCATCTCGGCATAAATCGCCGCCCGCTTGACCTCATCGGTCTCCGAGCGGCCTTGGATGAGCAGCTCGTTGAAGCGCGGATGCTTCCAGAACGTTTCGTTCCAAGGTGCGTCCGCCGCGTAGGCGAAGGTGAACATCCAGTCGCAGGTGGGCCTGCCGACCCAGAAGGAACCAACGAACGGCTTCTTCAGCCATACATTGTTCCAATAGCCGTCGTTGGGCTCGCGGATCACGTTGAGCTCGATGCCGGCCTTGGTCGCATGCTCCTTCCAGAGCACAGCCGCATCGACGCAGTTCGCGAAGGCCCCATCCGACGCCGAGAGGTCGACCTTCAGGGTCTCGAAGCCCGCCTTCTTGAGGTAGCTCTTGGCCTTCTCGGGATCGTAGGCGTGCTTCGGCTGGGGATCGACCGCAAACTTCACGCTCGGCGAGATCGGGTTGTCGTTGCCGACCTGGCCATGGCCGAGGAACACCTTCTTCACGATGTCCTCGCGGTCGAGCGAGTATTTGAGAGCGGTGCGCACGTCCACGTTGTCGAAGGGCGGGACGGTCACGTTCATCACGAAGATGTAGTGCCCATAGCCCACCACCTCGAGGATCTTGATGTTCTGGTTGCGCTTGAGGAGGTGAAGGGTCTTGAGGTCGAGCCGATCGATGTAGTGAACCTCACCCGAGGTGAGCGCGTTTGTGCGCGCCGCCACGTCGATGATCGACAGGACTTCCGCGCTGTCGAAGTGTCCGCGATCGGTCCGGTAGTAGTTCGGATACTTCTTGAGCGTGGTCTTGACGCCCGGCTCGAACTTCTCAACCACGTAGGCGCCAGTCCGCACGCCCGACTGCCAATCGGCCTTGCCGTCGGCCGACGGCATGATTGGGATGTCGCTGGTGATATAGGGGAAGTCGGCATTGCCGCCGTCGAGCTCGAAGATGACCGTTTCCGGGCCGTCGGTCTTGATGTCCTTGACGGCCTTCAAGAGCGACTTGGAGGGGGACTTCGTGCCTTCGGTCATGTGGTGCCGGTAGGAGGCCACCACGTCGTCGGAAGTCACGGTCTTCTCGTTATGGAAGGTCACGCCGCTGCGCAGCTTGAAGACCCACTTCTTCGCCCCGTCGGCGGGCTCCACGGTGTCGGCCAGATCGCCGACGGCATTGCCCGCCGCGTCGACCTCGGTCAGGCCGTTGTCGGCCGAACCCCAAACAGCGACCGTCATGTACTGATCGGCATAGGTCGCGGGGTCCAGTGTATCCGTCGTAGAGCCCTGGCCTAGCGCCATCTTGAAGTGCCCGCCCTTCTTCGGCTCAGCACGCACGGCCGTGACGAACATCGCGTCCGCCGCCGCAACCGTGAACCCGGCGGCGAGCGCCAGTTGCACGAACTCCCGGCGGGATATCTTGCCGCGCCCCACGAGACGCTCGGCAAATTTCAGCTTGGATGAAATCTCGGACATTTCTTGCCCTGCCGTTTTGTTTGAATTAAAATAAGATAACACTTCGAACGCTCTACTTGTCGTTGCTAGTCCTCAGCCCTAGGGCGGCGACCGCAGTTAGGCTTGTCTGCCGAAGTCTAGCACGGTGGATGCCGGCAATACTCCGTCAATGGGGCAATATGATCAGTGTGCGGAGGGATTGGTCGAACAGGGCTTCTCACTTCAGACCGCGCCCCCTCATCCCTGCATCTGCTTGGAGCCGCGGCCCATGCGCCAGCCCGAGAGGCCGCCAACCGAGGGCAGTCTCTCCTCTCCAGTTTGGTCACGAGTCTCGGGTCCGGGTGCGATCCGTTCATCCTATTCCGACCGTCATGTCGTCCAGGACCGCGTACTCGCATCAGTTCTCGAGGATATCGTTCAGCGCCTCCTTGGCATAGGTGCCGATGACGGCCTCGTTCTGTAGGGCCCGGAGCGCCGCAACGGCGGCCTTGGCCGGCGGTCCAATCTTTCCCAATGCCTCTACCGCCTGTTGGCGAAGGGCATCATCTTCGAGCGCTTGAGCCAGGACCGGTACCGCTTCGGCAGCCGCCGCGCCGAACCAGCCCAAGCGTTTCATTGCGAGTTGCCGGGCAAACGGATCGTCGCCCTTCAGCTCACCAATCAGTTTCGGGACGGTGACGTCCAACGGCAGGCCGGCTATCCGAAAGCCATCAAATAAGCGTTCGCCAAACCGCTTCGACCCGCCTTCCCATATTATTATTGGAAACGCGAAGGGCAGGTTCTCAAGGGTAGTTTGGTCTGATCCTGGCCGCAAGGTGAGCAATGTCTCTCTTGCCTCCTTGCGGCGATCGAGGTGAGCGAGCACGGAGGCGTAGGCCGGCAGAATGGCAATTGCAGATGGATTGCGTCTGAAGCCCTCCTCGAACACTTCTGCCGCTTGCTTGAGATCGCCGTGTTGGAAGAGCGCCACTCCGCGAGCTAGAACGTAGTGGCTCGGGTATTTTGGGTTAAGGCGAATGGCCGTCGCAAGGAAGTTCAGCGCCTCTTCCGGCTCGCCTGAAACGATAAGAGCCCAGGCCATGGCAACGTGTGCCTCGGGGTCATTCGGGTCGAGCGCAATCGACCTGCCGGCCGCTCTGCGTGCTTCGTTAGTCTTGCTAAAGGGGACGAGATTGAGGGCCTCAGCGGTATAGGCGAGGGAGGTCGGATACTTTTGAGCTTGCTGCAAGTACCTTTCCCATTCTAAGACTTGACCCCTGCGCGCGACATCCGCGACTCCAAAGTCCTGATACCACCCATAGAAGCCAGCCCTCAGATACACCAAGCTGAGAGCGGCGTAGGCGCGCCCGTACTGCGGATCGAGCTCGATCGCCTTCTCGAAATGCCTGACGGCTTCGAAACTGTCCTCTAGGTTGAAACGGAGATAGAGGTTCCAGCCTCGCTCGAATGCCTCCTTGGCGGCGATGTTGCTGGGCTTGGCGTGTTCGATCTCCTCCTTCTCGGTCTTGGTCAGCGTGACCTGCAGGGCCTCGACGATCTTGGAGACGAACTCGTCCTGGGCGGCAAAGATGTCGGTGACGCTGCCATTGAAGCGGTCGGCCCAGACATGGCCGCCCGTCAGGGCATCGATCAGCTGGGCATTGACGCGAACCTGATCGCCCGCCCGCTGCACGCTTCCCTCGAGCACATAGCGGACACCAAGCTCCTCGGCGACCTGACTGATTTTGACAGGCTTGTCCTTGTAGAAGAAGGTCGAGTTCCTGGCGATCACGAACAAGGCAGAAATCTTAGAAAGGTCCGTGATCAGATCATCCGTCATGCCGTCGGCGAAGTGCTCCTGTCCGGCATCGCTCGACATGTTGGCGAACGGTAGGACGGCAATTGACGGCTTGTCGGGCAGAGGGAAGGCCATGCTGGCTTTCGATGCCACGTCAGCGGGTGGTGCTGAGCCGATGTGGCTCCACAGTGCCACCCCGCCGGCCACTAGGATGACCGCGCCGGCAACTGCAGCCCACACTAGCCACGGCCGGCGCCGGATGACGCGCGCATCGACCGCGGCCCTGCGTGCGCCAAGGCCCACCTGATAGACACGGACCGGCTTTTCGAGGTTCTTGACGTGCTGCTCGCCCAGAAACTCGATCTCCTGGTCGAGCCTTCCCTGCACCTGGTCGAACACCGTTCCCGAAATCAGAACGCCGCCGGGCGTGCACAGTCTCTCTAGCCTCGCCGCGACATTGACGCCCTCGCCATAGATGTCGTCTCCTTCCACGAGGACATCGCCAAGATTGACCCCGATGCGGAGTTCGAGGCGTTGGTCTTTGGGCAGTTCGGCATTGAGCGCAGCAAGAGCCCGCTGGGTTTCTACGGCGCAGCTGACCGCATTCACTACACTGGCGAATTCGGCCAAGAGCCCGTCGCCCATGAGTTTCACGACACGTCCGTCGTGCTCGGTAATTTTCGGCTCGATCAGCGTCTCACGATTCGTCTTGAGACGTGCAAGCGTGCCTGCCTCGTCGATCTCCATAAGGCGGCTGTAACCGACCACGTCTGCCGCAAGAACGGCTGCGAGCCGGCGTTGGGTTCGCTGCAAGGCCGGACCTCCCACTATGCCACCATTATAGCAAGTTCGACAGAGAAAGCGAACGTATCGCCAAGGCGGTTACTGGCAGAAGGTCTGGTATTGGCACAATGAAGCCCGGCACGCCGAATCAACATGAATGCTGGCGTTTGCCGTTATGACAATTCGGGAGAACAGTCGCCGGTGCGCGGCGCGCTTGCCGACCTCTTCTTCGAGACGGGCCCCTATCCTGAGCCGGCCGACCTCTGGTTCGAGACGCGCCCTTTGGGCGCTCCTCACCATGAGGTCGGCTCTGTGAGGGCGTCGCGCGCTGCCCGCTCTACACGTCCAGATTGACGACGTTCAAGGCGTTCTTCTGGATGAAGTCGCGGCGCGGTTCGACCACGTCGCCCATCAGCGTCGAGAACACCTCCTCGGCCTCGTCGACGTGGCTGACCCGCACTTGCAGCAAGGCGCGGGCGGAAGGGTCGAGGGTCGTCGCCCAGAGCTGGTCCGGGTTCATCTCGCCCAGGCCCTTGTAGCGCTGGATGGTGAGGCCGCGCCGGCCGATGGCGAACACCCGGTCTAGGAGCTCGGTCGGCGAGCGGGCCTCCACGGTCTCGTCCTTGCGGGCGAGCTTCGGGGGATACTGATAGACCTGCTGCAGTTCGTCGCGCATGTCGTTCAGCTTGCGCGCCTCGGCCGAGCGGATGAGCTGGCCGTCGATGCTGTAGCTTTCGGTGGTGCCGCGAAGGACGCGCGAGACCTTGAGGCCGCCATCGGCGGTGGTCTCGCCTTTCCAGCCGCGCTCGAGCTCGGGGCTGAGGCCGTCGAGGCGCCGGGCCAGATACTGGGCCGCCACCGGGCCGCGGTCGGGCGCGGTCAAGATTTCGGGATTGAGCGCGCCGAGGATCGCCGCCTGCTCGATCACGAACCGGTCGTAGCGCCGGGCGACCGAATCGAGCAGCTGGCGCACCAGGCGCGCGCGATCGACAAGCGAGCGCAGGTCCGCGCCGGCCCGCTGGCTGCCATCGTGGAGCGTCAGCACGGCGCCCTCGAGCGCGTCGCCGACCAGGAAGTCATCGAGCGCCTTGTCGTCCTTCAAATAGCGCTCGGACGACCCGCGCTTCACCCGGTAGAGTGGCGGCTGGGCGATGTAGAGATAGCCCTTGTCGATGATCTCCGGCATCTGGCGATAGAAGAAGGTGAGGAGGAGCGTGCGGATGTGCGACCCGTCCACATCGGCGTCGGTCATGATGATGATCTTGTGATAGCGGGCCTTGGTTATGTCGAATTCCTCGCGCCCGATGCCGGTCCCCAGCGCCGCGATCATGGTGCCGATCTCGGCCGATGACAGCATCTTGTCGAAGCGGGCCCGCTCGACGTTGAGGATCTTGCCCTTCAAGGCGAGGATCGCCTGGGTGCGGCGCGAGCGGCCGAGCTTGGCCGAGCCGCCGGCGGATTCGCCCTCGACCAGGAAGATCTCGGAGAGCGCCGGGTCGCGCTCCTGGCAGTCGCTGAGCTTGCCCGGCAGCGAGGCCATGTCGAGGGCGCCCTTGCGACGCGTGAGCTCGCGCGCCTTGCGGGCGGCCTCGCGCGCGGCGGCCGCCTCGACCACCTTGGCGATGACGCGCTTGGCTTCGGCGGGATGCTCCTCGAACCATTGCCCCATGCGGTCGTTGACGATGGTCTCGACGATCGGGCGGACCTCGGAGGAGACGAGCTTCTCCTTGGTCTGGGAGGAAAATTTCGGGTCCGGCAATTTCACGGATAGGATCGCGGTCAGGCCCTCGCGCGCATCGTCGCCGGTCAGCGCGATCTTCTCGCGCTTGGCGACGCCCTTATCGGTGGCGTACTGGTTCACCTGGCGCGTCAGCGCGCCCCGGAAACCGGCCAGATGCGTGCCGCCGTCGCGCTGGGGAATGTTGTTGGTGAAGCACAGCATGGTCTCGTGATAGCTGTCGGTCCATTCCATGGCGACTTCGACCTGGACCCCTTCGCGCTCGCCCTTGAAGACGATCTTCGGGGTATGCAGCGCATTCTTGGTGCGGTCGAGATAGGTGACGAAGGCCTCGAGGCCGCCTTCGTAGTGCAGCTCCACGCTCACCGGCTCGACGCCGCGCGCGTCGGTCAGCAGCAGGCGCACGCCGGAATTGAGGAAAGCGAGCTCGCGCATCCGGTGCTCCAGCGTCGCGAAGTCGTATTCGGTGCGGGTGAAGGTCTTGGTCGAGGCCAGGAACGTGATCTCGGTGCCCCGCCGCGGACCCTTGGGCAAGGCCGGCGCCGGGCCGACGATGGCGAGCGGGGCTTCCGGATCGCCCATGCGGAAGCGCATGAAATGCTCCTGCCCGTCGCGCCAGATGCGCAAATCCAGAGATTCCGACAGCGCGTTCACGACCGAAACGCCGACCCCATGCAGGCCGCCCGAGACCTTGTAGGAGTTCTGGTCGAATTTTCCCCCGGCGTGGAGCTGGGTCATGATGACCTGCGCCGCCGAGACGCCTTCCTCGTCGTGGATGCCGGTCGGGATGCCGCGGCCATTGTCGCGCACCGTGACCGAGCCGTCGCCGTTCAGCGTCACTTCGATACGATCGCAGTAGCCGGCGAGCGATTCGTCGATGGCATTGTCGACGACCTCGTAGACCATGCGATGCAGGCCCGAGCCGTCATCGGTGTCGCCGATATACATGCCGGGGCGCTTGCGCACGGCGTCGAGGCCGCGCAGCACCTTGATCGACGCGGCGCCGTATTCGGCGGGATCGAAGGCAGGTTCCATGGCGGACCCGGGCGGGGACCCGGGCGCGGGCTCGGTCATCGCGAGGTTCCCTCAGGGGCCGGCGCCAACATGGCGTCGCGGACGCGCACGAATTGCGCGGCCGACCCAAGCTCGGCGAAGGTCGCCTCGTCGGTGCCGGCGAGCCAGCATTGAGCGCCCAAGGCCAAGAGAACATCGAAGAGCGCTTCGCGCCGGCGGGCGTCGAGATGAGCGGCGACCTCGTCCAGCAGCAAGATCGGGGTCCGGCCGCGCACTTGCGACAGCATGGCGGCCTGGGCCAGCACGATGGCGACGAGCAGCGCCTTCTGTTCGCCGGTCGAGGCTTCCCTGGCGGGAAGGCCCTTGCCGGCGTGGACGACCGAGAGATCGGCGCGATGGGGGCCATGAAGCGCGCCGCCGGCCTCGCGGTCGTGCCCGCGCGAGGTGCCTAGCGCCGCGGCAAGCTTTTCCTCGGCGGCCAGCGCCGGCATGGTATCGAGCCATTCATCGGTGGCGCCCGAAACGCCCAGCCGCGCCCTCGGGAAAATCCCGGGCCCATCCTCCATCACCGCGTTGAGGCGTTGCACCAAGATGCGCCGCGCCGCCGCGATGGCGACGCCGCCCTCCGCCATTTTCGCTTCGAGCACGTCGAGCCAGGCGGGATCGGGCGCGCGCTCGGCGCGAAGAAGATGGGCGCGTTCGCGCAAGGCATGGTCGTAGGCCGAGACGCGTTCGGCATGCTCGGGGTCGAGGCCATAGACCAGGCGGTCGAGGAACCGGCGCCGCTCGCCGGCGCGGTCGTTGAACAGGCGATCCATCGCCGGGGTTAGCCACAGCACCGTCAGAAGGCCGGCGAGCGCCGTCTGGCCGCGCGCGGCGCGCCCGTCGATTCTGACCACCCGGCGCACGGTCTCGTCCGTGGGGTCGCGGCCCGTTCCGACATCGTGGCTGCCGGCCGGCACCAGGATCCGGGCGGCGACGGCCCAGGCGGGGCCACGTCCCGGGGTTTGCCCCGGCATCCACCGGTCGAGCTCGTCGAGGCGCGCGCGCCGCAAGCCCCGCCCCGGCGCCAGCATGGAGATGGCTTCGAGCAGGTTGGTCTTGCCGGCGCCATTGGGGCCGGTCAACACGACCGGGCGCGGGTCGATGTCGAGGACCGCGGATCGATAGCAGCGAAATTCGGTCAGCGAAATCCGCGCCACGCAGGTCGCCGCTCCGCGGGGATGAGCCCGCGGGACAAGAGTCAAGTCATCGGCGGAACGGGCGCTCGAGCGGACGATGCTCATCACACCCGCATGGGCATCAGCACGTAGAGCGCGCTCGAATCGTTGACTTCGCTCAAGAGCGAGGGCGACGCGGCGTCGGCAAGCTGGAGGCGGATGCCCTCGCCCTGGATTTGCAGCGCCACGTCGAGCAGGTAACGGGCATTGAACCCGATGTCGATGACGGGGCCGCTGTAATCCACTTCCAACTCCTCGCTGGCGCTGCCGCTGTCGGGGCTGGTGGCCGACATCGTCAGGCTGTTCGCCTTCAAGGTGAACTTCACGGCCCGGGATTTTTCGCTGGAGATGGTCGAGACCCGGTCGACGGCGGCGGCGAATTCCTCCTTGCGGACGATCAGCACCTTGTCGTTGCCGGTCGGGATGACGCGCTGATAGTCGGGGAACGTGCCGTCGATCAGCTTCGAGGTCAGCACGATCTTGTCGAAGGCAAAGCGGATGCGGCTGTCGGAGAGCGCGATATCGACCCGGGCATCGCCATCGGCCACCAGCTTGCGCAGCTCGGCCACCGTCTTGCGCGGCACGATGATGCCCGGCATGTCGACGATTCCGGCCGGCAGCGGCATCTCGAAGCGCGCCAGCCGGTGACCGTCGGTGGCGACGGCGCGGAGCTTTCCGATGGCGCCGTCGGCAAAGGCGTGGAGATAGATGCCGTTGAGGTAATAGCGCGTTTCCTCGGTCGATATGGCGAAGCTGGTTCGATCGACGAGCGCGCGCAATTCGGCCGCCGCCAGGGAAAACTCGTGCGGCAACTTCTCGCCTCCCGCGGCGGGGAAGTCGTCCTTGGGCAGTGTCGGCAATTGAAAGCGCGGCCGCCCGGCCCTGATCGCGAGGTGCCCGGCGCCTTCGGCCGATAGCTGGACTTCGGCCCCCTCGGGCAATTTACGGGCAATGTCGTAGAGCGTATGGGCGTGCGCGGTGGTGCCGCCGGCCTCGGCCACGACGGCCGGGCAGCCCTCGACGATCGTCAGATCCATGTCGGTCGCGGTCAGGGTCATCGCCCCGTCGCGCGCGTCGATCAGCACATTCGAGAGGATGGGTATGGTGTTGCGGCGCTCGACCACGCTTTGCACATGGCCGAGCGATTTCAGGAGCGCGGAACGTTCAACGGTGAGTTTCATGGGTTAGGACGCGTGCCAGATGCACCCGGGCGGCCCCCAAATCACATCGGCTCGGCAAGAAAATCGGCTTCGCGCGAGCCTACTTAGGAACACCCCTCCGCACACCCCTTCAATGGGTTGTTGTTCGACAAGAAAAATTATACCAGATGCGGCGGATTTGGTAAGGAAAATCGGTCGCAAGGAACCTGATTTCGGGCGCGCGGCGGAGGCCCGATTCAGCCTTCCAGCATCCGGCGAAGCAGGTCCAGATCCTCGGCGAAGCCGTTGTCGATGCTGGTCAGTTCCTCGACCTTCTTGACCGCGTGCATCACCGTGGTGTGGTCGCGCCCGAACTTTCGCCCGATTTCCGGGAGCGAGCGCGAGGTGAGCTGCTTCGACAGGTACATCGCCACCTGGCGCGGCCGGGCGACGGCGCGCGCGCGGCGCGCCGAATGCATGTCGGAGAGCTTGATGTTGTAGTGTTCGGCCACGCGTTTCTGGATTTCCTCGATGGTGACACGCCGGTCGCTGGCACGAAGGAGGTCGTGCAGGATTTCTTGCGCCGTCTCCAAGGTGATTACGCCGCCGACGAACTGGAGATCGTGGGCAAGGCGCACCAGCGCGCCTTCGAGCTCGCGCACGTTCGACGTGATCTTGTCAGCGAGAAATTCCAACACCTTGGGTGGAACCTCGAACTTCGCCTGCTCGGCCTTGGATTGTAGGATGCCGAGGCGCAGCTCATAGGTCGTGGGGTGGATGTCGGCCACCAATCCCCAGGCGAGGCGCGATTTCAGCCGCTCCTCGATGCCTTCGAGATCCGAGGGCGATCTGTCCGCCGACAGGACGACCTGCCGGCCCTGGTCGACCAAGGCGTTGAAGGTGTGGAAGAATTCTTCCTGGGTCGACTCCTTGCCGACGATGAACTGGAGATCGTCCACCATCAGCACGTCGACGTTGCGGAAGACGTCCTTGAAGGCCATCACGTCTTTTTCCTTGATCGCGCGCACGAACAGCACGGTGAACCGTTCCGCGGACAGGTAGATGACGCGCCGGTCCGGCGCGCGCCGGCGAATGGCCCAGGCGATCGCGTGCATGAGATGGGTCTTGCCCAACCCGACTCCGCCATAAAGGAACAAGGGATTGAACGGGACAGCTCCGGCCTCCGACACACGTTGGGCCGCCGCGTAGGCAAACTCGTTGGGCTTGCCGACCACGAAATTGTCGAAGGTGCAGCGTGCATCGAGCCCGGACAGCACGAGGTCGCTCCCGGCGCGTCCCGGCTCGGACGGCGAAACGGGCGGAACCGGGGCCGGTTCCGCCGGCCGGGTCGCGTCGCCGCCGGTTGCGTCCGCGCTCGAGTGCTCCGAGCGGCCCGGATCGACGATCACCTCGACAGTCAGGATATCCTTGGTCTCGATTTGCCAAAGCTCCAGCAGCCGGACACCATAATGGGTGGCGACCCAGTCGCGCATGAAGCGGGTCGGAACCGCCATGCGAAGTTCGGAGCCGCGCATCCCGACAAGCGTCAGGGGCTTGAGCCAACTGCGGAAAGCGGCATCGCCGCACTCGCGGCGCAAGTAACCGCGCACCCGCGCCCATCGCTGCTGAATCTGATTGTCGCCGCTATCGGATTTCATATTGCCCGTCCGGCCTATTGCTGCGCCCAGGGAAGGTTGGCGGCCTTCCATCCCGCGACCCGCCCACGATGGCGCTCGGGATCCGGGGGGCCTTCGAAGCCATCGGAAACGTTGAAACAGCGCCTATATCCAAGGGCGGCCATGGCGTCGGCCGCGGCACGCGACCGGCCGCCGGTACGGCAAACAAACAGCAGCATCGTATCGCGATCCGGCGCCACGGCACCGAGCTTCCCGGTGAAATCGGCATCGACGTTCATCGCCGGAAAGACTTGCCAGGATTGCAGGATCGCTTTTCGGCCAAGCGACGACAGATCGGGCGTTCCGGTAAACATCCATTCGGGCCCGGTCCGAACGTCAACCAGAAGAGCCTTTGGGTCTTGGGCCAGCATCTCCCAAGCTTTCTTCGGATCGACATCGCCGGCATAGCCCATGGACCGAGGACCCCACATGACGATCGAAATCGGGCTGCTTCCCCCACGGAGGAAAAGCATCGTCGTGCCGCAAAGGAGAAGGGGTCAACGCCACAACCATCCACGCAAGCGCATTCGCGCGGCCGATTGGTGACGCTCTGATTCGATGTTGGGTACGACCGCTATTTAAGACTTATCGTACCCGACGCGCGACGTTCCCCCTGTCCTTCGCAAAGAAACATTACAGACCCGCGCGCGTGGTTTGCAACAACCGCGAACGCGTCAACGCGCGAAAAAATTCGCGCGCGACATTTCTGCAATGATCCCGGGGAGACGCGGCGAGTACCGCCGCTTGTCGCGTTGGCGCGAACAATTGCCAGCGCGTGGAAGGCGATAGGCCGAGTTGCTATGTCCGGCGTTAAACGCCGGCGCGTTACAACGCTTTGATACGAGCCGAAAGCCGCGACAATTTTCGCGAAGCCGTGCCGTGACGGAGTACGCCCTTGCCGACGCTGCGGTGAATTTCCGGCTGCGCCTTCACCAAGGCGTCTCGCGCCGCGGTCTTATCCCCTGACGCGACGGCTGTTTCGACGTTCTTGATAAACGTCTTCAGGCGGCTCGAGCGCGCGCGATTGACCGCCGCGCGCCGTGCCGTTTGTCGGATGCGTTTCTTCGCCGATTTGTGTTGGGCCATCCTAAGGTCTCTCGCATTCGCGGTGGGTGACAGGGGGGCGGGTTATATCCGTGGCCGCCGCTGCCGTCAAGTTACCAGAATATCTAACGATTCTTGAAGTTCGGTTTCCGCTTCTCGGTGAAGGCCGCCATGCCTTCCTTTTGATCCTCGGTCGCGAACGCGGCATGAAACAGGCGGCGCTCGAAGCGGATGCCCTCGGAGAGCGTCGTCTCATAGGCGCGATTGACGGATTCCTTAACCATGAGAACGATCGGCTGGGAGAAGCCGGCGATCTTGTCGGCGAGCTTCATCGCCTCGCCGAGAAGCTCGGCCGCCGGAACGATCCGGGCGACGAGGCCGGCACGTTCGGCCTCGACCGCGTCCATCATGCGGCCGGTCAGGCACATCTCCATGGCCTTCGACTTGCCGACGACGCGGGTCAGTCGCTGGGTGCCGCCGGCGCCCGGCAGCGCGCCGATGGTGATTTCCGGCTGCCCGAACTTGGCCGTGTCCGCGGCCAGGATGATGTCGCACATCATGGCGATTTCGCAGCCCCCGCCCAACGCATAGCCGGCTACCGCGGCAATCACGGGCTTGCGGCAATGGGCGACGCGCTCCCAGCCGCGGGTGATGAAGTCCCGGCGATAGACATCGACGAAATCGCGATCCTTCATTTCCTTGATGTCGGCGCCGGCCGCGAAGACCTTGTCGCCGCCGGTCAACACGATGGCGCCGATGGCGTCGTCGTATTCGAGGTCGTCGAAAACCCGGTTTAGTTCGACGATCAATTCGTCACACAAGGCGTTGAGGGCCTGAGGGCGATTGAGCGTGACGAGCCCGACGCGACCGCGACGCTCGACCAGGACGTGGCGCAACGTCATGTCATTCTCTCCAACCTGGATTCAGCGGATTCTTATTCCGGCGACAGGGTATAGCGCAGTGTGAGCACGTCGCCGCCGAACACGTCGAGTTTCAAGACCTCGCCCTCGCGCAGGTAGCGCTCGCGCCCCGCCGCCGCCCAGCCCAGCCGCGGCAAGGTTTCGGCATAGAAGCCCGACACGCCGGCTTCGTCGACGGGGCCCGTCGCCCAGGCAACGACGATGCGGCCATCGGTGGTGTCGAGACGAACCGCGGCGTCGCGCTGCTCGGTCAGGCCCGGCATCAACGGCACGTCCTCGAGCGTGGAGAGAAATGCCGTCGGTTCATCGGCAAGCCCCAGCCGCGGGGGCTGGAACATCGACAACGCCGCCAAGGCGGCCAGACAGGCAAGAAAAAGGCGACCGGCCATGGACGATACATCTATCAGGCTGGCGCCGATCTGTCATGGCCCGCATCGCGGCGGCGGCCCGCTATCAGCGCTGCCGGCGGGGGCAATAAAATGTGCCGCGGCCGGACTGCGCGATCCGCTCGATGCCACCGGTGCGGGCAATCTCGCAAGCGCAGCCGGGGCAGGGCATGCCTTCGCGGCCGTAGACCGCCCAGAGATGCTGGAAATACCCCAATTCGCCGTCGGGCTGGACGTAATCGCGCAAAGAGGATCCGCCGGCGGCGATCGCCTCGCGCAAGACGCCCTTGATCGATTGGGCGAGAAGGCGCGCGCGGTCGCCCTTTACGCTTCCCGCCCGGCGGCGCGGCGACAGGCCGGCACGAAAGAGACTCTCGCACGCATAGATGTTGCCGACACCGGCGACGACGCGCTGGTCGAGCAGGGCCGCCTTGATGGACGTTTTCTTGCCGGCGAGCGCCCGGCCCAGCGCGGCGCCGTCGAAGCTGTCATCGAGCGGCTCCGGCCCCAGAGACTTTATCAAGCGGTGCCGGTCCAGCGACCCACGCGCCACCAAATCCATGACGCCGAAGCGCCGCGCGTCGTTATAGCGAACCACGATTCCGTCATCGGTCTCGATCAGGATGTGGTCATGGGCTTCGGGCGCCGGCATCGGCGCCCGGCCGAGAAGCAGTCGGCCCGACATGCCCAGATGGCACAGCAGGACCATATCGTCGTCCAGATGAATGAGGATGTACTTGCCGCGGCGCCCGACACTTGTCACGCGCCGCCCTTGCAGGCGGGCGGCGAAGCGGGCCGGCAGCGGAAAGCGCAGATCCTTCCGCCGCTGAACGACGCGCACGAACCGGCGGCCGACGAGGCTACGGGCGAGGCCCCGGCAAACGGTCTCGACTTCGGGAAGTTCCGGCATGGGGGAAGCACCGTAGCGCGAGGCGGCGAGGGCGCGCTATCTTTATTGCCATGATCGAGACCCCCCCGCGGCCCGATGAGGCCTGGTTCGGCTTCAAACGCGTCGAGGCCGAAGCCAAGTCGGGCCTGGTGCGCGGCGTCTTCGACAGCGTCGCCGGCCGTTACGACCTCATGAACGACCTTATGTCCCTGGGGGTTCACCGGTTTTGGAAGGACCGCATGGTGCGCCGCCTGGCGCCACGGCCGGGCGAGCACATGCTCGACGTTGCCGGAGGCACCGGCGACATCGCCTTCCGGATCATCGGGCAAACCAAGGGCCGGGCGCGCGTCAGCGTCTGCGACCTGACGCCGGCCATGGTCCTGAGAGGACGCGAGCGCGCGATCGATCGAGGCATCGTCGCCGATATCGACTGGATCGCCGGCGACGCCGAGGCGCTGCCTTTCGCCGATATGAGCGTCGACGGCTACACCATCGCCTTTGGACTGCGCAACGTGACGCGGATTGGCGCGGCACTTCGGGAGGCCCGCCGGGTATTGCGGCCGGGCGGCCGGTTCCTGTGCCTGGAGTTCAGCCACGTCGCCGCGCCGGTCATCGACCGGATTTACGATCTCTATTCCTTCAAGGTGTTACCGGCGCTGGGCGCGATGGTCGCGGGCGATGGCGACGCCTACCGGTACCTCGCCGAAAGCATTCGCCGATTCCCCGGGCAGGCCGAATTGACGGAACTCATCGCCGGGGCGGGATTCGAGCGTGCCGGCTTTGAAAACCTGTCCGGCGGCATCGCCGCGCTGCATTCCGCCTGGCGGATCTAGTGTAACGACTCTGACACTTCGAACCCACCGGTGTCATGGCCGGGCTCGACCCGGCCATCCAGGAATCGGCGAAAAACCTGGATGCCCGGATCAAGTCCGGGCATGACAAGGGGGCGAAAGTCGCGAGCGGAGGAAACATCCGATTGATCGACTACACTAGTTTCCAATGATCCGAGGTCTTTGCCATGTGGCCCGCCTGGTGGCGATCGCGCGCAATTTGGCGCGGCACGGCGCGCTTGCTCCGCTTGTCGAGGCGCTCGACAATGTCGGCGCCACGCCGGGCTGGCTGAAGCTGCTTCATTCGTTGCTGCCCCGCCCTGGAAACCGCGCGATCGGGACTTTACGTCCAGGCGAGCGGCTGGCGGCGGCGCTGGTAGCGCTCGGTCCCGCCTTCATCAAGTTCGGCCAGATGCTGTCGACGCGATCGGACCTTCTGGGCGATGAGGCGGCCGCCGACCTTTCCCGCTTGCAGGACCGGCTGGAGCCCTTCTCCGCGGCGGAGGCTCGCGAGACCATCGCGGCGCAGCTCGGCCGGCCGGTGGAGGCGTTGTTCCTCGCTTTCGACGACACGCCGGTATCGGCGGCGTCGATCGCCCAGGTTCACTTTGCCACGATTGCCACGGGGACCGATGACGCGGGCGAACCGCTGGAAGTCGCGGTCAAGGTCTTGCGCCCCGGCATCGAGCAGGCGTTCGGGCGCGACGTTGCGCTCTTGCGGTGGCTGGCGGAATGGATCGAACGCACGCAGCCGAGATTGCGGCGCCTCAAGCCCGTGGACGTCGTCGAGAGCTTCGCCGAGACCGTCAGGGTCGAGATGGATCTGCGCATGGAGGCGGCGGCGGCGGCGGAGCTTGCCGGGAATTTCCTCGGCGACTTGACTTATCGGGTGCCCGAGGTCGATTGGCAGCGCACCGCAAGGCGGGTTCTGACCTTGCGCCGGGTTACGGGAATCCCGATCGACGACCGCGACGGCCTGATCGCGGCCGGCCACGACCTGGACCGGGTCTTGACCCTGGCCGCCGCCATTTTCTTCAAGCAGACCTTTCGCGACGGCTACTTCCATGGCGACCAGCATCCCGGCAACATGTTCGTCGGGGCCGACGGAAACATCGGGGCGGTCGATTTCGGCATCATGGGCCGGCTCGACAAGAGGACGCGCCATTACCTGGCCGACATGTTGACGGCGTTCCTTCAACGCGACTACCGGCGGCTGGCGGATTTGCATTTCGACGCCGGCCTGGTTCCCGCGCACCGGTCGCGCGACGCCTTCGCCCAGGCCTGCCGCTCGATCGGCGAGCCCATCTTCGGCCGGGCGCTTGGCGACATTTCCTTCGCGTCGCTGTTGGGCCAGTTGTTTCGTCTGGGCGACGCCTTCGACATGGAAGTGCAGCCGCAGCTTCTGCTGCTGCAGAAGAACATGCTGATGGCGGAAGGGGTGAGCCGCCGGCTCAATCCGAGCCTCAACATATGGACGCTGGCGCAGCCCTTGATCGAGGAATGGGTGCGCGACAATCGGGGCCCCGAGGCGAGGATACGCCAAACCGGCGAGGCGCTGGCCGGGATCGTCGAGCGCCTGCCGGCGACCCTTGCATCGCTGGAAAAAGCGCTGGCGGCGGCTGGGAATCCGGGGAGTGAGGCGCGGCAATCGGCGCCCGCGTGGCGCGCGGCCGACTGGCTGCTGTTGGCCGCGATCGCGGCGACGGCCTTGGTGGCGATCCTGGCGCTGCTGGATTAGAGCGTATCCTTGCGCTCAAGCGGGGCCAGCCTTACCCTTGACGGACAATGCTTTCGGGAAAGCGCATCCTTCTCATCGTGTCGGGCGGCATCGCCGCCTACAAGGCGCTCGACCTCATCCGCGCGTTGCGCAAGCGCGGGGCGGCGGTACGTTGCGTCTTGACCAAGGCCGGCGCCAGGTTCGTGACGCCGCTGTCGCTGGCCGCGCTGAGCGAAGACAAGGTCTATGGCGACCTGTTCTCGCTGACCGATGAGAGCGAGATGGGGCACATCAGGCTGTCGCGCGAGGCGGATCTTATCGTCGTGGCGCCAGCGAGCGCCGACATCATGGCCAAGTACGCGGCCGGGATGGCGAACGATCTGGCGACGACCGTGCTGCTGGCCGCCGACAAGCCGGTGCTGATGGCGCCGGCCATGAACCACCGCATGTGGGGAGCCAAGGCGACGCGGGAGAATCTGGCGATCCTGAAGCGGCGCGGCGTGCTCACCGTCGGACCCGACGAAGGCGACATGGCGTGCGGCGAGTTCGGCACCGGGCGCATGGCCGAGCCGCAAGACATCCTTGCCGCCATCGAAGCGCATTTCGGCGCCGGCGCGCCCTTGAGCGGCCGGCGCGCGCTGGTGACCAGCGGTCCGACCTATGAGCGGATCGACCCGGTGCGTTATCTCGCAAACCGTTCCTCGGGACGCCAAGGCCACGCCATCGCCGGCGCCCTGGCGCGGGCCGGCGCCCGGACGATCCTGGTTTCGGGACCAACCGGCGAACCCGATCCGCCGGGGGTTGACGTGCGCCGCGTCGAAACCGCCGAGGAAATGCTGGCAGCCTGCCGGGCCGCGCTGCCCGTCGATGTCGCCGTCTGCGCCGCCGCCGTGAGCGATTGGAAAATCGCCAACGCCCGGCCCCAGAAGATCAAGAAAGGCGGCCAAGCACCACAAATCAAGCTGGCCGACAACCCGGACATCCTGAAGTTGCTGGCGGCGGCCGGCAAGCGGCGCCCGCGCCTGGTCGTCGGCTTCGCCGCCGAGACCGAGAACCTGATCGCCAACGCCAAGGCCAAGCTTAAGGCGAAGGGCGCCGATTGGATCGTCGCCAACGACGTGTCCGCCAAGGGGGGCGCCATGGGCGGGCCCGACAACAAGGTGCACCTGGTAACCAAGAGCGGTGTCGAATCCTGGCCGCGCTTGAATAAGAACGAGGTGGCGCGGCGGCTGACCTTGCAAATTGTCGGCGCTTTGGCTGGAAAGACGTGACCGATCGCGTCGTCATCGAGATAACGCGCCTGGCGAATGGGCGGGATCTGCCCTTGCCGGCCTATGCCAGCGCCGGCGCCGCCGGCATGGATCTCCACGCGGCGGTGGCCGCCGACACCGTGGTGGCGCCGGGCGAGCGAGCCTTGATCCCGACCGGTATCGCCATCGCGCTGCCGGCCGGATTCGAGGCGCAGATTCGCCCGCGTTCGGGCCTGGCGCTCAAGGCCGGGGTCACGCTGCTGAACGCGCCGGGGACGATCGATGCCGATTACCGCGGCGAGATCGCGGTGATCCTGATGAATTTCGGCCGCGAGCCGTTCGTGGCGCGGCGCGGCGACCGCATCGCGCAACTGGTCGTGGCGCCGGTCGTCCACGCGACTTGGACCGAAGTCGCGACGCTTGCGGTTAGCGGCCGGGGCGCGGGTGGCTTCGGCTCGACCGGCGGATCGGCCCCGTTGGGCCAAAGGGCCTCCAAACACAACAAATGACCGAGGCGGCCGAACTCAGCGACCAGGATTTCGAGCGCTACGCCCGACACCTCATCCTCGATGAGATCGGGGAGGCCGGCCAGGCCCGGCTGTTGCGCTCGCGGGTGCTGGTCGTGGGCGCGGGTGGGCTCGGCGCCCCGGCGCTGCTCTACCTCGCGGCCGCCGGCGTTGGCACGATCGGCATCGTCGACGACGACGTGGTCGAGCTTTCGAACCTGCAGCGCCAGATCATCCACGCGACGGAACGCATCGGCGCGCCGAAGACCGCCAGCGCCACGGAGGCCCTGCACCGGGTGAATCCGGGCGTTCGTGTCGAGCCTCATCAGCTCCGCCTGGTGGCGGCCAACGCGCGCGGCCTGGTTCGCGGCTACGACATCGTCGTCGATGGCAGCGACAATTTCGCCACCCGGTTCCTGGTGAACGACACCTGTTTCGCCGAGGGCAAGACCTTGGTCAGCGCGGCGCTGTTGCGCTTCGACGCCCAGATTTCGACCTTCAAGGCGCATCTGGGGCCGCCGCACCCTTGCTATCGGTGCCTGTTTCCCGAACCGCCGCCGCCGGGGCTGGTCCCGCGCTGCGAGGAAGCCGGGATTCTGGGGGCTTTGGCCGGCACTGTCGGGAGCCTGCAAGCGATCGAGACGGTGAAGGAGCTTCTGGGCCTGGGCGAGAGCCTGTCCGGGTGGCTCCTGCTCTATGAGTCCCTCGAGGCTACTTTCCGCAAGATCAGGGTCCCACGCGACCCGAATTGCGCGCTTTGCGGAGGGGTGGCCCCCAGGGCCGGATTAGCCGGATTAGATTGATCCTTACATTAAATTGCCTCGGGCGGCCCGGCCGAATCATGCTATAGGGCCAGCCGGTGCGCTGTTGTTTCACTCAATTGATCGAGGAGAACGCTCAATGACTAGTTTGCTAAAGGGGATTCTGGCCGTGTTCGCCCTGATGGGCTTGCTGGCCGTGGCCGCCTGCGATGATGCGGAAGAGCAGACCACAACCGAACCCACGGCCGAGACGACGGCCGAGAGCGCCACGACCTAACACCGCAGCCTCGCGGCTCGACCATCGAATTCCCAAGGGGCGCTCGGATCGGCAAGGTCCGGGCGCCCGTTCGTTTTCAGAACATCGCTTCAAGCACCCGGTCGGGCGGCTTGTGGCCGTCGGCGAAGGTCTTGATGTTGACGATGACCTTCTCGCCCATGTCGGTGCGGCCTTCGATCGTGGCCGAGCCCATATGCGGCAGCAGCACGACGCTGTCGAGTTTCAAGAGCTTCGGGTTCACCGCCGGTTCGTGTTCGAACACGTCGAGACCGGCGCCGGCGAGCTCGTTTTTCTCGAGCATGCGCGTGAGCGCGTTCTCGTCGATCACCTCGCCCCGCGAGGTGTTGACGACATAGGCGTGGCGCTGCAGGAGCTTGAGCCGGCGGGCCGACAACAGATGATAGGTCGCCGGCGTATGGGGGCAATTGACCGAAATGATGTCCATGCGCGACAGCATCTGATCGAGGCTTTCCCAATAGGTCGCTTCGAGGGACGCTTCGAGTTCGGACTGGACGCGGCGGCGATTGTGGTAATGGATCGCGAGGCCGAAACCCTTCGCCCGGCGCGCGACCGCGCTGCCGATGCGTCCCATGCCGATGATGCCGAGCCGCTTGCCCCAAATGCGCTGGCCCAACATGGAGGTGGGGCTCCAGCCGCTCCAATTGCCCGAGCGGATGAGGCGCTCCCCCTCGATCAGGCGCCGCGGCACCGCGAGGATGAGGGCCATGGTCATGTCCGCCGTGTCCTCGGTGAGTACGCCCGGCGTGTTGGTGACGGTGATGGCGCGCTGGCGGGCGGATTTGAGGTCGATGTGGTCGACGCCGGTGCCGAACGAGGCGATGAGCTTCAAACGCGGGCCGGCTTGCGAGAGGATCGCGGCATCGATGCGGTCGGTGACGGTGGGCACCAGCACGTCCGCGTCCTTGACCGCCTCGACGAGCTGGCTTTGCGTCATCGGAGCATCGCTAAGATTGAGGCGCGCGTCGAACAGCTCCATCATCCGCGTTTCGATCGGATCGGGCAGTTTGCGCGTGACGATGACGATGGGTCTTGGCGGCATGGCCGGGGCTGATAATGAAGATGCCTGCCATAGCAAGCCCTCCTATCCTTGTCCAGCGAGGGGCTGGGTGGTGCCAGGGCAATCGCATTTGAGCGTATCGGGTTTCCTCGCCCTTCGTCCCTCGACAAGCTCGGGATGAGGACGCGCCCTTTCGGGCGCTCCTCAGGTGAGGAAACCCCGAGAGTGCCTCATGGTGAGGAGGCCGCGCCAGCGGCCGTTTCGAACCAAGAGGCACCGGTTGGGTCAAATGCGATAGCCCTGTGGGTGGTGCTTGACCGGTATCTTTAGCGTCGGTCATGGTGCGGGGTCCGATGAATTCAGGGAGATCGATGCATGAGCGGCGCCGAAAACGTCCGGCGGCGGGCCTGCCGAATCTTCGCGATTGGCGCGGCTCTAGCCGGAACGCTGGCAATGGCGGCGCCGGCGCCGGCGGATCAGGATCGGCCGCTGCCGCGTTTCGTGTCGCTGCGATCGGACAAGATCAACCTGCGCACCGGCCCCGGCACGAACTATCCGGTCGAATGGGTCTATACGCGCCGGCGCATGCCGGTCGAGGTGACGGCCGAGTTCGAGAATTGGCGGAAGATCCGCGACTGGAAGGGCACGGAAGGCTGGGTCCACCAAAGCATGATCGACGGCCGGCGCACGGCGCTCGTCGTCGGTGGGATTCGGGTGTTGCGCCTTGCCGCGGCCGATGAATCGGGCCCGGTGGCGCGGGTCGAGCCGGGAGTCATCGGCCTCATCCTCGAATGCGATCCGGATTGGTGCCGGATCGAGGTCGATGGCTATCTCGGCTGGCTGCGCCGCGACGCGTTCCATGGCGTTTATCCCGACGAGCGGATCGAGTAAGCCCAGAGGGCGGCAAGATGGGAACCACCCGCAAGACGATCACCGTTACCGATCGGCAAGACGAATGGATCAAGGCACGGATCGAAGCCGGAGGCTTCACCAACGACAGCGGGTATATCCGCGACTTGATCCGTCGCGATCAGGCACGCGGCGCGGAAAGCCGCGACCTTTCGACGCCACGCGGTTCAAGAAAAACATGACCGCGAAGGCTACCGCCGCGGCAGCGTCGGGCGGCATGTGATACCAACGGCCGCAAGTGCCGACTCATGCGACGCGCCGACGCGCTTCCCCTCACCCCGACCCTCTCCCGCAAGGGGAGAAGGGGAAACTGCCGGGCCTTGCCGAAGCGGTCTTCAGTCGAAATCCTCGGCCAGCGCCTGGCGCATGTGTTCCGGCATGACCGCCATGTGCGCGTAGTTGGGGTGCGAGAAGCCGACCACGATCTCGACCCCGGGAGCGCGAAAGGCGGCGATCTCCCCGGCCGTAAAGGGAAAGCGGATGAATTGGACCGATGACGCCTTGCCGTCCTCGTTGGTACGGTCCTGGTCCGCTTCGGCAAGGCCCCGGATGGTATGCGAACCAACCTTTATGAAGGCGGTGTTCTCGATGCCGCCGGCGCGGCCGAGAAAAGACGCGCGGGTCTTGGGATCGTCGATCTCGAACATGATTGTCGCCACCAGCTCCCGCCCCTGGGGGATGAGCGGATTGTAGGCGGCAAGCTCGCCCTCGATCTGCTCCTCGCCGCCTTTTTCGATGTGCAGCATTTCCTGCACCTGAAGCCACATGCTGTCGTAGTTTTCGAAATAGAAGGTGGCGAAGGTCCCGACCTCCATGCGCCGGCGGCGCTTGCCGGCGATGATCGCCAGGCGCAATTCCTGGCGCCGGAGGGCGTAGTCCGGCCCGGACAAGAGATCGGCGCGCGCGATCGTCCGTGCCATCCTTCCCCCTCAAAGCCCGTAGGACCGAGCCAGCAGCTCGATCGGATGAGCCGACTGCCGCGCCGGACCAACCTTCCCCAGCCGTTCCATCCCTTGCGCGATATGGAGGGTGGCCAGCGGACACTCGGACGCGATGAACGCCTTGCCGGCGTCATGCGCCTGGCGGGCGACGGGCTTTCCCACCTTGAGCGCGACGGGGAAGTTCGCCTTCTTGACGCCCCACGAGCCGCCATGGCCCGAGCAGCGCTCGATGACGGCGATGTCGGCGCCGGGGATGAGGCGCAACATTTCGGCCCCCTTCTGGCCCATGTTCTGGGCGCGGGCGTGGCAGGCGATGTGAAGAGCGACACCGCCTTTCAACGGCTCGAGGCCCGGCGCGATGCCGTCGCGCTTGGCAATGTCGACGACATACTCGCTGAGGTCGTAGGTGGCGCCGGCCAAGCGCTTGACGCCGGAATCATCGGGCAGAATGAGCGGCCATTCGAATTTCAGCATCAGCGCGCAGGAGGGAACCAGCGCGATGACATCGTAGCCCTTGTCGATCCAGGGGATCAGCGCCGACGCGGCAATTCGCGCCTTCGTTGCCACGCCGGCGATGTCGCCCTGCTCCAACTGGGGCATGCCGCAGCAGGTGGGATAGACGATCTCGCATTCGACGCCGTTCTTGGCGAGCACGGCATGGGCGGCCTCGCCGATTCCGGGCTCGTTGTAGTTGGCGTAACAGGTGGCGAACAACACCGCCTTGCGCCCGAAGGCTGGAGCGTCGCGGTTGACGGAAGGCGGCTTCGCCCTGGCGCGGGCCGCGAACGCGCGGCCATGAAAGCGCGGCAAGGCGGCCTCGCGGTGGATTCCGGCCACTCGCTCCAGCAATCGCCTGGTCAGCCGGTTCCTGGTATGGCCGGCCCAATTGGCGAGCCGCGCCACTCTGCCGGCCCACCGGCCGTTGCGGTCGGTCTTGGCGATCTCGCGATCGACCGCGGGAATCCCGTCGCGGCGAAATTCGGCGGCGCGATAGCGCAACATGAGATGGGGAAAGTCCAAGTTGAATTCGTGCGGCGGCACATAGGGACACTTGGTCATGAAGCACATGTCGCAGAGCGTGCAGGCATCGACGACCGGCTTGAAGCCGTCGCTGGCGACGCGGTCGAGCTCGCCCGTCGGCGAGGCGTCGATCAGGTCGAACAGACGCGGGAAACTATCGCAAAGATTGAAGCAGCGCCGGCAGCCATGGCAGATGTCGAAGACGCGGCGCATTTCCGCGTCGAGCTTCGCTTCGTCGTGGAAATCCTCGTCCCGCCAGGCGAGCGCATGGCGGGTCGGGGCTTCGAGGCTGCCTTCACGCATCGATCGTACCCGACATGGTGAACAGGGCGTAACGCAGCCAGTTCGTTTCGGATGGAGAATACTCTAGCAAGTTGCCGAGAGCCGCCTAACGACCGCGCCAGCCTCACCCTTCGACAGGCTCAGGGTGAGGCCCTCATGTTGAACCTGTCGAAACATGAGGGCCGTTGTCGCCATTACGTCAGCGTGTCGAGCGCCTTTTGGAAACGGCCGGCATGCGACTTCTCGGCCTTCGCCAGGGTTTCGAACCAGTCGGCGACTTCCTCGAATCCCTCCTGGCGGGCGGTGCGCGCCATGCCGGGATACATGTCGGTGTATTCGTGCGTCTCGCCGGCGATGGCCGCGGCGAGATTCTTGCGCGTGTTGCCGATCGGCTTGCCGGTGGCCGGGTCGCCCACTTCCTCGAGAAACTCGAGATGGCCATGGGCGTGACCGGTCTCGCCCTCCGCGGTCGAACGGAACACGGCCGAGACGTCGTTGTAGCCTTCGACGTCGGCCTTCTGGGCGAAATAGAGATAGCGGCGGTTCGCCTGGCTTTCGCCGGCGAAGGCGTCCTTCAGGTTCTGCCAGGTCTTGCTACCATTGAGTGACGGCATGGTCTTGGTCTCCCTTCCTCGATGCCGGGCATCCGACGGCCCGGTCTTGCTCTTTATGCGCTTTCGCGCGGTTCTTTGTCAACACTTTAGAATAAATACAAAAAACATAATAAAGATAACAACCTGAACGCTAATCCTTGTCGGAACCGACCCGAACGACGACGTCGACGCGCCTTACGCGGGTGCCTGCCGGCGGTTCGGGCAGGGCGGAGAGGATGACGCGCTCGGCCGGGATGTCCTCGAGCCTGGCATGGTCCTCGAAGTAGAAGTGGTGATGATCGGCCATGTTGGTATCGAAATAGGAGCGGCCGGGCTCGACCACCACCTCGCGCAGCAGGCTAAGCCGATTGAGCTGATGGAGGGTGTTGTAGACCGTGGCCAGCGACACCCGCACATTGGCGGCCAGCGCCTCGCCGTGCAGCTGTTCGGCGCTGACATGACGGTGGCCGCGCCCGAAGAGGATGCGCGTCAACGCCAGACGCTGGCGCGTCGGGCGAAGCTTCGCCTGCTTCAGGATGTCGAGCGCGGGCGTGAACGGGCGAGCGGTCATGATGAACGATACATGGGATCGTGGCTGGGTATTTCTAAGTAGCGGCGGCAAAGAACATTGTCCACGACGGGCAAGGAACGGTCAACGGGTCGGGCGACCCCTCAGGATCCCGTCTGCAACCGCTCGACGAGCTGGCTCACGGTCGGAACGAAATTGTTGGAGTAGAAGGGATCGGTCTTGAAGCGGAAGGCGTTGTGGCCGGCGAACATCAACTGGTACTGGATGTCGTCGGAATGGCTGATGGTCTGCAGCGTCTTCTGGATGCAGTAGGAGCGCGGATCGGCCTTCTTGCCGGTGGTCGCGGCGTCGTTCTGCGCCCAGTTCGAGAAGCGGCACTCCGACAGGCATCCCATGCAATTGATCTGGTCGGTGAGGATCTGGTCCTGGTCGGCCGGGGTGACGAAGATCAGCGTCGAATCGGGCGTTCGCATGGCCGAATCGAAGCCTTGGCGCATCCATTCCTCGGCCCGCAGGCGGTCGGCGGCGGTCACATAGACGAGGCGCCCGCGCGCCCCCACCGGCAGCGGCCAATCGTGTTCGCCCACGCGCTCGCTCGAAAAGGCGATCTGGCGCTCCGAGCGCTGGCGCAGATCGGTCAGGAAGGGATTGATCACCGCCGAGGAATAAAATCCAGTCGGCGAGTAGCGGTTGAGATGCACGTCGCCTTCGTCCAGCGTCAACAGGCGCGATTTCCAGGCATCCGAGATCGGGCTTTCCTTGGTCAGCAACGGCCTTGTGCCGAACTGGAAGGCGATCGGCCCCAGATCGGGATTGTCGATCCAGTCCGTCCATTCCTTGAGGCACCACACGCCGCCGGCCATGAAGATCGGCGTATCGCCAAGGCCGCATTCGCCGCTCATCAGCCGGCGAAGCTCGAGCACGCGCGGCATCGGCGGCCCGGGCTTCAACGGGTCTTCGCTGTTCGACAGCCCGTTATGGCCGCCGGCAAGCCAGGGGTCCTCGTAGACGACACCGCCCAGCCAGTCGCGAAAGCGGTGATAGGCCCGCTTCCAGAGGGCGCGGAAGGCCCGGGCCGACGACACGATCGGATAATAGTAGACACCGTAGGAGGCGCAGATTTCCGCGATCTTGTAGGGCATGCCGGCGCCGCAGGTGACGCCGTGGATGAGGCCGCGCGCGCCTTCGAGGACGCCGTGGAGCACGCGCTCGGACGCCGCCATCTCCCAGAGCACGTTCATGTGGATGGGGCCCTTGCCGCCGGCCAACTGATGGGCGATGCGGGCCTGGTGAATGCCGCCCTGGATGGCGAACTGCACGAGCTCTTCATGCCGCTCTCGCCTTGTGCGACCCTTGTAAACCTGCGGGATGAGCCTGCCGTTCTCGTCATAGGAATCGGCGTTGACGCCGGAGAACGTGCCGACGGCGCCCGAGCGCGACCAGGCGCCCGAGCTTTCGCCATTGGAGATCGAGATGCCCTTGCCGCCTTCGACCAGCGGCAGCACGTCGAACCCGGAAATACGAAGCGTTTTCAGTGGTTGCAAGGCTGGTTCCCGATGGTCCGATAGGGAATATAGACCCGCCCGCGCAAGACTCCAACCCGGACGAACCGGCGGCAAGGTCGAGGCCCTATCGACCCGTTGACAAGAGGTCCGGCCGGTCGGTGACGACGGCCCCGACCCCCCAGCGCCAAAGGGTGGCCGCGCGCCTCGGATCGTTGACGGTAAAGACGCCGAGCGCGAACCCCGCCTTGCGGATGGCGCCGGCCCAGGCGCGGGTCATGAAACGGTCGGCGCAGATCACCCAGCCGCAATCGAGGTCGCGCGCCGCCGCCGCCCAATCGTCCGGATGCTCCCAGACGTTGAGGCCGCGCGGCAGGCGCGGCGCGGCGCCGCGCGCGGCCGCGAGGGCAAGGCGCGAGAAGCTGGTCATGAGCGGCTTGCGCCGGCGCGCCGGCCAGCACCGCGTCACCTCGGCCACGACCGCGAGCGCGGTCTCGACCTCGCGCCCCGCGCTCGGCTTGATTTCGATGTCGCACTGGAGATCATGGGCGCGGGCGAGGTCGAGCGCCTGGGCGAGGGTCGGCACGCGCGAGGCCCGCCAATCGGGCCCGAACCAACCCCCGGCATCGAGCTTGCGGATCGCGCGCCAGGGCGCCGCCGCCACGGGGCCGCGACCATCGGTCGTCCGATCGAGCATGTCGTCATGGATCAAGACGCAGACGCCGTCGGCGCTGAGCTTCGCGTCGAACTCAACGGCGCGCGCGCCAAGACGCGCCGCCGCCGCCAGGCCCTCGAGGGTATTCTCCGGTGCCAGCCCCGCGGCGCCGCGATGGCCGACGATTCGGGGCAGCCACCCGGCGCGATCGTTCAAGCGACGTCCGCTTGTTTCGTCAGGTCTTCGCCGGACTTCTGGTCGACGGCTTTCATGCTGAGCTTCACCTTGCCGCGGTCGTCCATGCCCAGCACCTTGACCCGAACCGCGTCGCCGACCTTGACCACGTCGCCGGTCTGTTTCACCCGTTGGGGGCTAAGTTCGCTGATATGGACCAGGCCGTCGCGGCTGCCGAGAAAGTTCACGAACGCGCCGAACTCCATGATCTTCACGACCTTGCCGGAATAGATCACGCCGATTTCCGGCTCGGCGACGATGCCGCGGATCCAATCGATGGCGGCCTGGGCGGCGGTGGCATCGACCGCGGCCACCTTGATGGTGCCGTCGTCCTCGATGTCGATCTTGGCGCCGGTGGTCTCGGTGATCTCGCGGATCACCTTGCCGCCGGTGCCGATCACTTCGCGGATTTTGTCCTTGGGGATGGTGATGACCGTGATTCGAGGCGCGTTGTTGGAGACCGAATCGCGCGAGGTCGACAGCGCCTTCTCCATTTCGCCGAGGATATGGAGGCGCCCTTCGCGCGCCTGGTCGAGCGCGATGCGCATGATCTCGGGCGTGATCGAGGTGATTTTGATGTCCATCTGCAAGGCAGTGATGCCTTCGACCGTGCCGGCGACCTTGAAGTCCATGTCGCCCAGATGGTCCTCGTCGCCGATGATGTCGGAGAGAACCGCGAAGCCGTCGTCTTCCTTGATGAGGCCCATGGCGATGCCGGCGCAGGGGCGCTTCAGCGGCACGCCCGCGTCCATCAGCGCCAGCGAAGTGCCGCAGACGGTGGCCATGGAAGAGGAGCCGTTCGATTCGGTGATCTCGGAAACGACGCGCAAGGTGTAGGGGAAGTCCTCTTTCCTAGGCAGCAGCGGACGGATCGAGCGCCAGGCGAGCTTGCCATGGCCGATCTCTCGGCGCCCCGGCGAGCCCATGCGCCGGACCTCGCCCACGGAGTAGGGCGGGAAGTTGTAATGGAGCATGAAGTGCTCGCGGAATTCGCCTTCGAGCGCGTCGATGATCTGCTCGTCCTGGCCGGTGCCCAACGTGGCGACGACAAGGGCCTGGGTCTCGCCCCGGGTGAAGAGCGCCGAGCCATGCGTGCGCGCCAGCACGCCCACTTCGGAAACGATCGGACGGACGGTTTTGGTGTCGCGCCCGTCGATCCGCCGGCCGGTCTCGAGCGCGGCGCGGCGCATGACCTTGCTTTCGAGATCCTTGAACAGGCGCCCCAACAGCTCGGGCGCGTGTTCGTCGCCGGCCACGGCCTCGATCGCCGCCAGCCGCACGGCGGCAACCTTTTCCTGGCGAACCTGCTTGCGCGTTTCCTGGTAGGCGATCTTGAGATCGCTCTCGGCATGGGCGTGGAGCCGCGCGGCGGCCGCTTCTTCCGTCGGTCCCGGCCGGGGCACCGGCCAGGGATCCTTGGCGCATTTCTCGGCGAGCGCGATGATCGCGTTCACCACGTCGCGAGCCGAGTCATGGCCGAAGGCGACGGCGCCCAGCATGATTTCCTCGCTGAGTTCGTGGGCTTCCGATTCCACCATCAGCACGCCGCCGGCGGTCCCGGCCACGATGAGGTCGAGCTTGCTTTGGGCCATGTCGCCCTGCAGCGGATTGAGCACGTATTTACCGTCGATGTAGCCGACGCGCGCGGCGCCGATCGGCCCCTCGAAGGGGATGCCGGAAATGGTCAGCGCCGCCGACGCGCCGATCAGGGCAACGATATCCGGATCGTTTTCGAGATCGTGCGACAGCGTGGTGCAGATGACCTGGGTTTCGTTGCGATAGCCGTCGGCGAACAGCGGCCGGATCGGGCGGTCGATGAGGCGGGAGGTGAGAACCTCCTTCTCGGTCGGCCGGCCCTCGCGCTTGAAGAAACCGCCGGGAATCTTGCCGGCCGCGAAGGTCTTTTCCTGGTAGTTGACGGTCAGTGGAAAGAAGTCGATGTCGGGACGGGCCTTGCGCGCGGCGGTCGCGGTACAGAGAACCGCTGTATCGCCATAGGTCGCGAGTACGGCGCCGTCGGCCTGGCGCGCCATGCGCCCGGTCTCGAGTACGAGCTTGCGCCCGCCCCATTGGATTTCCTGACGGTGAATCTTGAACATGGAAGAGCGGTCCTTTCGGTCGTGGCCGGAATGGGTGCGACCGGACCCGCGAAAGCGTCGGCACTACCGCCGCTTGCGTCGGCCCGGCCTCGTGAACGAACGCGCCCGTACCGGCCTGACGATGGCGCGCGCTCGAATGGATGAAACGTTGACGGCCGCCGGAGGCGTTCGATCACGTCGGGATCGCTCTTCGCCGGTTCGGCAAGATTAGCGGCGCAACCCAAGGCGCTTGACCAGTTCCTGGTAACGTTCGTTGTTCTTGCGCTTCAGGTAGTCGAGAAGGCGCCGGCGTTGGCCGACGAGCACCAACAGCCCGCGCCGAGAACTGAAATCCTTCCCGTGCGTCTGCAGGTGATCGGTAAGGCCGCTGATGCGTTCGCTCAATAGCGCCACCTGGACCTCGGGCGACCCGGTGTCCGCGGCGCCTTGGGCATACTCCTTGATGAGCGACTGTTTGCGCTCAACTGAAATCGACATCGACCTTATCCTTTCCTCAAAGGTTCAGGACACGCACGGGGCGAAGATCGCCGGCCTCGAAGCGAGCGATCGCCACCAGTTTGCCACCCGACATGGCGCAGACCAGCGTGCCGCTCTCCAATTGGCCGATGCGTTCGCGGTCGCTCCGCCGGACGAGTCCGACCGGTTGACCGCTGCGCAGGCGGTTTGCCTCCGCGACGGTCAGGGCCAGTGCCGGGATGTCGTCCAGCGCGGTCTCGACCGCCAGCAAATGCCCCGCGAGGTTTCCAGGGAAATCCCCGAGGGCGGCGGCACTATGCCCGAGCGCCTCCAAGGTTTCCAGGGAAATCGCAGCCTTTTCGGCAAAGGGTCCGACGCGGGTCCGGCGCAACCGGGCGACGTGCCCGACCGTGCCCAGCGCCACCGCCATGTCGCGGGCGAGCGAGCGCATATAGGCCCCCTTGCCGCACTCGCAGGCGAAATCCACGTCATCGGGGCCGGGCTCGCCCACCAGCTCCAGGCGGTCGATACGCACGAGCGAGGGCGCCAGCGTCACGGCTTCGTGCCGGCGGGCAAGGTCATAGGCCCTGGCGCCATCGACCTTGCGGGCGGAATAGTTGGGCGGAACCTGCTCGATCGAGCCGGTGAACCGGGGAAGGATGGCGCGGATTTCCTCGGGTGTCGGCCGCTTGGCGCTTGTCGAGATCACCGCGCCTTGCGCGTCGTCGGTGTCCCGCGCCTCGCCCCAGCGCACGGTGAAGCGGTAGGATTTGCTTGAATCCACGAGATGGGAGACGGTCTTCGTGGCCTCGCCCAAGGCGATCGGGAGCACGCCCGTTGCCATGGGATCGAGTGTCCCGGCATGGCCGGCCTTGGCGGCGCCAAGCATGCGGCGCACACGGTTGACCACATGGCTCGAGGTCGGACCCGCCGGCTTGTCGATGACGAGCCAGCCATGGATGGCGCTGCCCTTACGCCTTGCCATCGTCGGCCCCCGGGTCCGACCCTGGGTCCGACCGGCGCAGGAGCGTTTCGATGCGTCCCGCGGTCTCGAAGCTACGGTCGGGTTCGAAGCGCAGCTCGGGCGCGAAGCGCAGCTTGACCGCCGCCGCGACCTGCTGGCGCAGGAACGAACGGGCGCGGCGCAAGGCCGCCACCAACGTGGGCGCGTCGCCGTCGCCAAAGGGCGACACGAAGACGGTGGCGACCCGGAGATCGGGCGACATGCGCACTTCGCTCACCGTGACGATGCGCCCGGCAAGCCCCGGATCGCGCAGATCCCCCTCCGCGAGAACACGCGAGAGCGCATGGCGGATTTCCTCGCCCACGCGCTGCTGGCGGGTCGATGGGGATTGGCCAAGCCGACCCTTGGTCCTACTCACTCTTCCGATATCTCGGCGATCTGGTGATTTCTCACCTGGTGGCGGATCACCCAACTCGACACGGCAAAGTCCTCGGCCAGTTCGTCAATCGAATCCGAGTCCAAGACCGGGCGGCTCACGGCGTCTCGAATGAGATGGGACGGGGCAAGAAACTCAGCAGCAAACGCCCGGCTCGCCTGCTGGCGTTCCGTCCGTACATCGGCGACGATCGAAGCGCGATCCAGTAACGCGGGCGCGAGGTAGCCGTAGACGGCTCGGCAAAACGCAAACCGCCGCGTCATGTCGAGCGGACTCCACGCCAGGACAAATCCCGGAGCTTCATCTTCACCAACACCGATGACGGCCTTCAGCCCATCGGCGGGGCTATCGACCGTCACAACGCAAGATCGATCCCCGGCGCCGTCAAACAATGCCACAACCTCCTCGATGGATCGCAGGCGCCGGCCATTCAATTCTAGTTTTGCTCGAAGCTTTCCCGCCGCGTCGTAGCCGTGGCTCCATGGCGAACCGACAATCGGTTGATGATCAAGCGTTCGGCGCAGATCGCGCAAATCCTCCATGCGATGCTGCCAGCTATCAATAGCCGCAAGATTTTCGGTTACCCAGCCCGCGTTGACGCTAAAATCGGCGGGGCTCGATACGCCGCAGAGATCGCGCAAAGCCTGATCGGGCAGCCGTTCCGCGTAGCTTTCGAGCGCCCGCGCGTCGTCTGCTCCTACGTCGTATGGATCCAGACCAAGCGCCGCGGCGGCTCGACAGAACGAGCGTTCCTCGGGGTCGGCTTGGGACCGGCGAATCGTATCCCACTCGGCGACCAGGCCCGTTTGCGCCGCCTCATGCCTCGGCAGCCTTCCTATAACGGCCTCGATGAACGCCGCCAGTTCGTCCTCGATGGCCGCAAGGGGCACTGTCGCATCGCCCGATTCCATGAATTCGATTTGCGCCGCCCCAATCGTCCAGCGCCGCCATTCAAGCTTGGCTCCCTCTCCTCGAGGGATCAAGCGCAGACTCGGCAGGGCGTAGCCGTCGCGAGCAAACCGCAGATCGTGCCGCCGTTGGAAGTCGGGGCGCGGGGTATCGCCTTCGCATTCCGCCGACAAAAACCACCAATTCTCCGCCAACCATTCCGCTAGGGGGAAAAGCGGCACATAGATGTCTTCTCTCGTGACACGGGACCGCTTGTCGAAAACCCGCGTCACGCACTGCCCGTCCACGAGAATACGAAGCCGCGCGAAGGTGGCGCCAAGCGCCTCGTCGGCGATCCCATCTCCGGGCAGCGGATCAAAATCGAGCTTGAATGTCGCCATGGCCTACACACCTCGCGGCGCTTCGTCCGCCTCGATCGGCCACCCCTTGTATTCGCCTTGACCTCGGTTGACGAGGCGACCCTCAAACACAGTATCGCTCTCGCGATGCCATACGTAACGAGGGAACCCTCCTTCCCACGCGGCGGTTCGGCCGGCGCGGATAGCGTCTCGTACCCACAAGGTCGCGCGGTCAAAGCCGCTCTCGTCTTCGATCGGACATATCGAGGCATCGGGACGAGGACGGGCCGGACCCGCCGGCGACGGACCCGTCTTGTGTTCCGGACTGCCCACATAGCGAACTCGCCGGATCACGGCATCGATGTCCAGGTCGGGCGGCGCCGGAACCAGCGTCATCCGGGACTTGCGTCGACGGGTTGGGCGGCGCATGCCCAGGCGATCGGCGGACCGGCCGTCCGTCAAGCCAGCACGCGCGCGACCTGCTCCAATTCGAAGCATTCGATCACGTCGCCCGGCTGGATGTCCTGGTAATTCTCGAAGGCCATGCCGCATTCATAGCCTTCCTTCACGTCGCGGACCTCGTCCTTGAACCGCTTCAAGGTGCGCAACGACCCCTCGTGAATGACGACGTTGTCGCGGAGCAACCGCACCTTGGCGCCGCGCTTGACCTGCCCCTCGGTCACCATGCAGCCGGCGACGCGGCCGACCTTGGTGATGGTGAAGACCTCGCGAATGGCGGCGTTACCGAGGAATTTCTCGCGCAGGATCGGTTTCAGCATACCCGACAGAATGGCCTTCATGTCGTCGACGACATTGTAGATGATCGAGTAATAGCGGATGTCGACGCCATCGCGCTTGGCCATCTCGCGCGCCTGGGGATTGGCGCGGACGTTGAAGCCGATGATGATGGCGCTCGATGCGCGGGCCAGCGTCACATCCGATTCGTTGATGCCGCCGACGCCGGCATGGAGCACGCGCATGGCCGCTTCCTCGTCGCCGAGGCGCGACAGCGAATCGCCGATCGCCTCGAGCGAACCTTGCACGTCGGACTTCAACACGACCGCGACTTCCTTGGCCTCGCCGGCCGCCATCTTGGAGAACTGCTGCTCCATCGTGCCGCGCACGGCCGCCGCGGCGTCGCGCTCGCGCTCGCGCGAGCGGCGGAATTCCGTGATCTCGCGGGCGCGGCTCTCGCTTTCGACGACGACGAAATCGTCGCCGGCCAAGGGTATCGCCTGAAGGCCGACGATTTCGGCGGGCGTGCCGGGACCCACCGCGGTAATCGCGCCGCCGCGGTCGTCCAGCATCGCGCGCACGCGCCCCCATTCCTTGCCGCACACGAGGTTGTCGCCGACATTGAGGGTGCCGCGCTGCACAAGAAGCGTCGCCACGACGCCGCGCCCGCGATCGAGGCGCGCCTCGATGACGCGCCCGCTGGCCGGGCGGTTCGGATTGGCCCGAAGGTCGAGAATCTCGGCCTGCAGCAGAATGATCTCTTCCAGCTTTTCGATGTTCTGCCTGGTCTTGGCCGAGACCTCGACATCGAGAACGTCGCCGCCCATCGCCTCGACGACCAGCCCGTGCTGCAGCATTTCCTGGCGCACGCGCTCGGGCTTCGCGTCCGGTTTGTCGACCTTGTTGATGGCGACGATGATCGGCGCGCCAGCCGCCTTGGCGTGATTGATGGCTTCCACCGTCTGCGGCATGATGCCGTCATCGGCGGCGACAACCAGGACGATGATATCGGTCACGTTGGCGCCGCGCGCGCGCATCTGCGAAAACGCGGCGTGTCCCGGCGTGTCGATGAAGGTGATCCGCTGCCCGCTCGGCCGGGTTACCTGATAGGCGCCGATATGCTGGGTGATGCCGCCGGCTTCGTGGCCGGCCACGTCGGTCTGGCGTATGGCGTCGAGCAACGAGGTCTTGCCATGGTCGACGTGGCCCATGACGGTGACCACCGGGGGCCGGGGCGAGAGCGTCGCCGGGTCGTCCGTATCGCCCGCCAGGCCCATCTCGACATCGGCGGCCGACACGCGGCGCACGCGGTGCCCGAACTCGATGACGACCAGCTCGGCCGTTTCCGGGTCGAGCGACTGGTTGACGTTGGCCATGATCCCGGCTTTCATCAGCGACTTGATCACGTCGGCGCCGCGTACCGCCATGCGATTGGCGAGCTCCTGAACCGTGATCGATTCGGGCACCACCACGTCGCGGATGACTTTCTGGCCCTCGCTGCGCAGCTCCTGGGCGCGCTGCTTTTCCTTCTCGCGCGCCCGGCGCACGGATGCGAGCGAACGCATGCGCTCTTCATCGGCATCGCCAAGGGCCTGGGTGACGGTGATCTTGCCGGCCCGCCGGCGCGGTTCGCCGCGCCGGGCGATCGAGATCGGCTTGGCGAGCGTGGTCTTGCCCGGCCGGCGCCTTGTGGGAGCTTCCTCTTCCTCCTCGGCCTCGACCTTGGGCAGGGCCCTGGCGGCCCGCGCCACGGCCGCCTCGACATCCGTCGGCGGTGCCGATTGGGAAGCAGCGGCCGCCTCGGCCGCCCGTTCCTCGGCGAGGTCGACGCCGCGCAGGAGCGCATCGGCTTCGGTGACGCGGCGCAGTTCATCGTCGCGACGAGCCTCCTCGAGCGCTTTCAACCTTGTCGCGCGCTCGCCGACCGTTAGATGGTCGATCGCATCGGCGCCAAGCATCGGCGTGCCTTCGACCGCCTTGGCCGCTTCGGCGCCGGCCACGACCTCGGTCATGCCCCCGCCCGCGCCTAGCGCGAAGGTACGCTTCTTCTTGACCTCGACCTGGACGGTCTTGGTGCGGCCATGGGGGAAGCTTTGGCGGACCTGCCCGGCCTCGACGGTCTTCTTGATTTCGAGCCGTCCCGGCCGCGACAATCTCAGCGACTTGCGCTCGCCACCTTCCGGCACTTCTTTTTGCTGCTCGGTCATTGTCCTGTTCGTTCCTTGCCGGCGTCCCAGCGCCACTCAGCCATCCGCCGCCATTCGACAGCCAATCGTTCCGCCATGCGCCCGCGCGCCACGGCGCCATGGACGACGTGCTCGCGGCCAAGCGCGGATGATAGCGCCGAGGCTTCGAACCCGTCGATGATCACGATGTCCGGGGACAGCTTTCCGAGCTTTCGCCGCCCTTCCGCGGAGGCATCGCTGGCTTGGACCAACACGCCGGCGCCCCCGGCGCGGATCATGGCGCGAACCTGCTCGAATCCCAGCACGACATCGCCCGAGCGGCGGGCCAGTCCCAAGGCGTCGAGAACGCGACGCGACAACGCTTCGCCGATCCGCTCGCCGAGATCGGGCGCCACCGCGACCGCGCACCGGGCGGCCTTGCGGAAGAGGCCGCGGGCAACCGCCTGGTCGAACAGCCGGCGCGAGGGAACGAGCCACAATCCGCGCCCCGGCAGGCGGCCGGCCAGATCGGGCGTCAGCTGGCCGTCGGGCGCGACGACGAATCGGAGCATCGCTTCCTTGGCCCGCGACGAGCGCGTAACGACACAGCGCCGTCGAGGATCGACGCCTGGCGCGCGCGCCGGTCCCGATTCGAGAGCCGGCACCCCGGACATTGCCGCGGTCGTTGCGATCGTCTGCATGCCTACCCGATTCAATTCCCGTTCCTAGGCCTCGGCGGCGCCATCGCCCGGCGCCGGTTCATTCGCGAACCAGTGCGCGCGCGCCGCCATGATGATGGCGTTGGCGTCGTTCTCGGCAAGCGAGAAATCCTTGAGAATGCCTTCGGCGCGATCGGTCAGCTCGTCGGAGGCAAGATCGGCAAGATCGTCGATGGTCTTCACGCCCTTCTCGCCCAGCGCCACCAGCATCGCCGGCGTCAGGCCGGGAACGGCCGCGACTTCGTCGCTGACGCCAAGCTCGCGGCGCTTCTCGCCCAGTTTTTCGTCGCGCTCCTGCAGAAAGACGCGGGCGCGGTCGCGCAACTCGCGCGCTACGTCCTCGTCGAAACCCTCGATCTCCGCCAATTCCTCCAGCGGCACGAAGGCGACCTCCTCGACCTTGGTGAAGCCCTCGGTGACGAGGAGATGGGCGATCACGTCATCGACGTCGAGCGCCTCGATGAACGTGCTGGTACGGGACCGGACCTCCTCGGTGCGGCGATCGGATTCCTCCGCCTCGGTCAGGATGTCGATGTTCCAGCCCGTGAGCATGGAGGCGAGCCGCACGTTCTGCCCGCGCCGGCCGATGGCGAGGCTCAACTGATCGTCGGGCACGACCACGTCGATGCGGTGCGCGTCTTCGTCCAGCACGACCTTGGTCACCTCGGCCGGCGCCAGCGCGTTGACGACGAAGGTGGCCGTATCGGGCGACCAGGGAATGATATCGATCTTTTCGCCCTGCAATTCGCCGACCACCGCCTGCACGCGGCTGCCGCGCATGCCGACGCAGGCCCCCACCGGATCGATCGAGCTGTCGTTGGAGATGACGGCGATCTTGGCGCGGCTGCCGGGGTCGCGGGCGACGGACTTGATTTCGATGATGCTGTCGTAGATTTCCGGCACTTCCTGGGCGAAGAGCTTGGCCATGAACTGCGGATGCGTGCGCGACAGGAAGATCTGGGGCCCGCGCGATTCTTCGCGCACGTCGACGATGTAGGAGCGCACCCGGTCGCCGACGCGAAACGTCTCGCGCGGCAGCAATTCGTCCCGGCGCAGCATCCCTTCGGCGCGCCCGAGATCGACGGTGACGTTGCCGAACTCGACGCGCTTGACGAGGCCGTTCACGATCTCGCCCTTGCGGTCCTTGTACTCCTCGAATTGGCGTTTGCGCTCGGCTTCGCGCACGCGCTGGACGATGACCTGCTTGGCGGTCTGCGCCGCGATGCGGCCGAAATCGATGGGCGGCAGGTCTTCGACCACGAACTCGCCCAGCGCCATCGGCGGTTTGTAGCGCAGGGCTTCGGCGAGCGGGATCTGCGTCGCCTCGTTCTCGACTGGGTCGGCTATTTGACGGAAACGCTGCAAGCGGATCTCGCCCGATTTGCGGTCGATGACGGCGCGGATGTCGTGCTCATGGCCGTACTTCGAACGGCCGGCTTTTTGAATCGCCTGCTCCATCGCCTCCAGCACCTCGTCGCGCTCGATGCCCTTTTCCCGGGCGACGGCGTCGGCGACTTGCAACAATTCGTGCCGGGTGACTGTTAGAATCGCTTCCATGGAATCCTCTGGTTCTCTTCTTTTTCTAACGAGCGGCCGGCTTGCCCGCGATGAGCTCGTCGGTCAGCACCAGCTTGGCGCGCAGAATTTCGGCTAGCGGCACCGCGGCTTCGCCTTCGGGCGTCGCGATCCGCACGCGGTCGCCGTCGAGGCCGACGAGACGCCCACGAAATCGCCGGCGGCCCTCGACCGGCGCTTTCGTCTCCAGCTTGGCCTCGTGGCCGGCGAAACGCTCATAGTCGCCGGCCCGCGTCAGCGGCCGGTCGATGCCGGGGGAACTGACCTCGAGCGCATAGGCGCCGGCAATCGGATCCTCGACATCGAGCAGCGCCGAGAGCGCCTGGCTCACCGCCCGGCAATCCTCGACCGCCAGCGCCCTGGCGTCGGCGCGCTCGATCATGACCTGCAGGGCCGTACGGTGGCTGCCGCCCGAGAGCAGCACGCGCACCACGCGGTAACCCATCGCCTCGACGGTGGGTGCGATCGACGTTTCGATGTCCGCGGCCTTGTCCACGTCTTTGGTGCCCATGGTTCTTGAAAAACGATCAGGCCAAGAGTTCCGGCTTCCGGTTCAACAAAAAAGGCGGGCCGTTGGCCCACCCTTTTTCAAGTCCCCGCCTTCATGGACGAGGTTGGTTGCTGGGATATAAGGGCGAAAGCCGGATTTTCGCAAGGGTTTTCTGGCCTTCCGGCGGGCGGGAGCGGACTTATCGAGGCCGTGGCGTGGGCGGAGCCTGCCAGCCGCCCCTTCGGATCGCCGCGTTCGCGGTCGCGTCTCGCTCGATGCCGAGAAATTCGTCCGTCGTTCGAAGCCGCAGCAAGTGGCGGAAATGAAGCCGGAAGAAGCGGAACGCCGCCGCATGATCGTGGCCGAGACTCGTCCATTGCTCCACGAGCGGGTCGTGTTCGGTTTTCGCGGTCCGCGGGGAGGGCGGTCGCGGGGGCGCGGCACGGCGCAGCAATTCCTTGGGCGGAACCGTCCGCCGGATCAGCCCGCATCCGAAATCCGTATCGATCGTGTAATAGTCGAGCGGCGAGTACTTGATGACGAAATCGAGATAGGCCTTGTAGGTCAGGCCGCACCAAAGACCCCTGTGAAATTCCGGCGTGACCTGATCTTCGCCGGTCGGAAGGCAATCGTGCACGATCATCGCGCCGCCCTCCGCCAGCAGATAGTAGCCGGCCGCCAGATCGCGAACGGAGGCCTCGTAGCTATGCCAGGGATCGACGAGGATGACGTCGTAGCGCAGGCGCCGTTCGTCGATCCGCCGGATGCAATCGGCGATATCGATACCGTCACTCTGGAAATCGACCGGCAGGCCGTCCTCGGGCGGCCGCAGGCAGAGGTAGGATAGCCGATGACAGGTGGTGAACTGGCCGCGGTCGATCTCGGAATATTGTCCGCCGGTCGTCAACGCGCCGAATTCCAGGTATCGGCGCCAGCCGTTGAGCGCGCCCAGCGTGTTCACGACGTCGGCCTTGGTCCAGGATTTCGACATGGTCCGACATTTCCCACCTCGCCCCGGCATTTCAAGTCTGTTGTTTCCAGGCTGACTCGGAAGTCGCCAATGCGGCTACTCCGGCGCCACCGGCGCCGTCGCGCAATCGCCGTGAGCCTTGATCTTACGCCGAATCTCTTTTTCTCCAAGCATGTCCGGCGTTTCGCAGTCGTTGAGGCAGACTCCAACATACTCCTCGCCATTCCACCACATGCCGTCAACCCACGAGTAGATATCGACGTGGCCTTGCCGGCGGGTCCCGCTGACGCACAGATTTTCTGCCTCGGACACCGACAGCCAGAGATACTCGCTCCAAACTCCGTCCTGTTCGCGCATGATGATCGTCTGACAGCCGACAGTGCCGCAAGCCCAGACGATGTAGACGACGAGTTCGCGCCGGCCATCACCGTCGAAATCGTAGTGTCCGCCATAGAGCCGGTCACGACGCAAGACCTGCCAGGCCTCTTCCGGCGTGTCGGCCATGCCTTCGAGGATGGCCAATTCCTCAATGGGATATTCGTGATCGGCGAAGTACGACTTCACGATCTCGAACTCGGAATCGGTCAGCCGACCGCGCTCCAGCGAAACGCGCTCGTGCGCCGCGGCGGTAGACGCAACCGCTACCGCCGCGGCGAAAAGAATTGGGCGTAAAGGCCCGATCATGGCGCTATCGGCCCCGCCCGGCTTTGGCCGGCGGCAGAGGCGGCGGGAACGGTAGCGGCTTCTTGTAGGGGACGCCCTCGAACTCCCGCAGGCGCTCCTCGATACGCGAAAAAGTCTTGCCGTCCTCGCCCTCGACCGCCGCCGGATTGCTAATCCAGCCCTGATCCCGGACATACGCCAAATAGTCCCTGACTGCCCCGGCCCCTTGGCGGTGGGCGGCGGCGGCAAGTCCGGCGTCCGTGACCGCGAAAGTGCCGTTCTTGCTGAACACCTTCTGACCGATGTTGCGATAGCCGACCGGGTCCATCGCGAGCGTCACCCGGTTGGCGCGCATGTAAGCCGCGAAGGCGGCCTCCTGCGCCTGCGGATCGGCCAGGAAATCGGCGGCGCTGTTGACCCCCATCGCACCGGTCCATTGCCCCGCCGCGTCCACCAACCCGGCAGCCATCAAGGCGCCCTGGCGCAACTGATAGCGGCCGAAGGCGCCCATGGCGCCGCCGGCGGGATTGAACGCGCGGTAGCCGTCCAACTGCGATTCGCGGCGACCGATCTCGTCGCGGAATTGCAGCGTGAACGGGGATTGTGGCCACGGATCGGCATCAAAATCGCCGGGCGGAACGGGTTTCACTGGAGGTACGGAAAGCGGCGGCGCGTCGTGCGCGGCGGCTTCGGTCCACGAGCGGTGGGGAGCGTAAGGAAGGTGGGGATTGGGCATCGGCGTGCTCCTCGGAATCGATGGAAATGAATAAAATCATCGTACCCCACGGCATGGAAATTGTAAAGAACAAAAAGAGAACATACGCTTCAGGCCCCCGCCCGGCGGAACGTCAGGTAGGTCGAGGGCCGGCCTTGCACCGCCGCCTTCGCCTCATAGCGTGTTTCGGGCCAATCGGCGGGGCGAACGCGCCAGTCGCCGGCGCGCCGCGCGGTCCAATGGAAGGATGGGTGCGCGAGGATCCGCGCCAGGATCCAGGCGACATGACCCGGATCGTCGCTGGCGACGCGCAGCTCCGCGCCCGGTTTCATCACCCGCGCCAAGCGGTCGAGGTTCGCGTCGGACACGAAGCGGCGGTCGGCGTGGCGCTTTTTCGGCCAGGGGTCCGGAAACAGCAGGAAGGCGCGGCCAAGGCAGGAATCCGGCAACGCATCGAGCAGGCGCCGGGCGTCGTCGGGAAAGATACGAATGTTGGCGAGGCCCTTGGCTTCCACTTGCGACAGAAGCGCCGCCACGCCGTTCACGAACATCTCCGAGCCGATGAAGCCGATTCCCGGATGGGCCTCGGCTTGCTCGGCCAAATGCTCGCCCGCGCCAAAACCGATCTCGAGCCAAACTTCGGCCGGGGGCGGCTGGAACAGGGCGAAGGGATCGAGGCGGCCGGCATCCAGGCTGACGGTAAGTCGGGGCAGCAGATCGTCCAGCAGGCGCTGGCGGCCGGGGCGCAGGCGCCGGCCGTGCCGCCGCCCGTGCCAGTGCAGGGCCTCCGGGCCGGGTGTATCGTTCAGCTCAGCGCCGCGGCGAGCTCGCCGGCGAGATCGAGCCGCTCCCACGAGAAGCCGCCATCGGGCTCGGGCGCGCGGCCGAAATGGCCGTAGGCCGAGGTGCGCGCATAGATGGGCCGGTTCAACCCCAGATGCTTGCGGATGCCGCGCGGACTGAGATCGACCAGCGAACGCAAGACACCGGAGAGGCGATCCTCGTCCACGCGACCGGTGCCGTGCATGTCGATATAAACCGCGAGCGGCTTCGACACGCCGATGGCATAGGCCAACTGGATGGTGCAGCGCTCCGCCAGTTTCGCCGCCACCACATTCTTTGCGAGATAGCGCGCCGCGTAAGCCGCGGACCGATCGACCTTGGTCGGATCCTTGCCGGAAAAGGCGCCGCCGCCATGGGGCGCGGCGCCGCCATAGGTATCGACGATGATCTTGCGCCCGGTGAGGCCGGCATCGCCGTCGGGGCCGCCGATCACGAACCGCCCGGTGGGGTTCACGTAGAAATCTTCTTCCGGGCACATCCAGCCGGCGGGAAGCACGTTCAGCACATGGGGGCGCACGATCTCGCGCACGTCGTCCTGATCGAGATCGGGCGCATGCTGGGTGGAGACGACGATCGAGGTCGCGCGCACCGGACGGCCATCCTCGTATTGCAGGGAAACCTGGCTCTTGGCGTCGGGGCCGAGGCCGGGTTGGGCGCCGGAATGGCGCGCCTCGGCGAGCGAGCGCAAGATGTTGTGGGCGTAATGGATCGGCGCCGGCATCAGCACCTCGGTCTCGCGGCAGGCGTAGCCGAACATGATGCCCTGGTCGCCGGCGCCTTCATCCTTGTTGCCGCTGGCGTCGACGCCCTGGGCTATGTCGGCCGATTGGCTGTGGATGTGGATCTCCACCTTCGCGGTCCGCCAATGAAACCCTTCCTGTTCGTAGCCGATATCGCGGATGGCGGCGCGCACGCCGGCTTCGAGAACGGCCGGCGTGATCGAGGCGGGGCCGCGCACTTCGCCCGCGAGGACGACGAGGTTGGTGGTCGCGAGCGTTTCCACCGCGACCCGCGATTCCGGATCGGCGCCGAGATACGCATCGACGACCGTATCCGAGATCCGGTCGCACACCTTGTCGGGATGGCCTTCGGAGACGGATTCGCTGGTGAAGACGTAACGGCGGCTGGACAAGGCGACGGCTCCGCGAGAGTCGGATCGATGGGCGCGGCGACTTTGTTGCAGGCGCCCTGGCGCCGGTCAAGCCTCTCAAGCCTCTAAGAGCCCGTAAGGCAGTAGCTGAATCGATCCGAGCTGTGGGGCGCCAAGTAAAAATGCTGTCATCGCCGGGCTTGACCCGGCGATGACAATTGGGGGGTAGCGCGGAGGACAACATGCATCGAGAAGAAACGGCGCTACTTGCCGGGGGCGGCCAGGGACTTGGTCAGCTCGAAGACGCGCTTGCGGAGTTTCGGATCCTTGATCCGGTAATAGGCGCGCACGAGTTCGAGGGTCTCGCGCTTCAAGGTCGGGTCGGGCTCGAAGGCCAGGGGCTTGGTCTCGGCAAAGCCGGCGAGGCGGCTGGGCGAGCGCGCCTGGACTTGCTGGCTCATCTCGTCGAAGAAGAAGGATATCGGCACTTCGAGGACGCGGGCGACATCGAAGAGCCGGCTCGACCCGACCCGATTGGCGCCGCGCTCGTATTTCTGCACCTGCTGAAATGTAATGCCGAGCATGGACCCCAGTTTTTGCTGGGTGACGCCCTGAAGCGTGCGGCGCAGGCGGATCCGCTGCCCCACATGAATGTCGATGGGGTTGGGATGGCCCAGGCTGGCGGTCCGTCCGGATGGTTTGCGGCCCCGCGGCATCCTCGCCCCCTCTGCAACATACGATTGTATGAGCATACTGGGGTATGCAACCGGACGCAAGGCCCGCGCCGGACGGTCAGATCCGGGCGCGGGCCAGGATCGCGGCCAGCCCGCCGGCAACCGTCAAGAGAATGACGAGAGTCCAGTTGCCGAGCCGGGCATAGGGCGTGAGGCCGGGCAGGGCGCCGGGCAGCGGGCTGTCGAGCACGCCGCTGGCACCGAGCGCGATCTGCCCGCGCACGCGCCCGAACGCGTCGACCACGGCCGAGATGCCGGTGTTGGCGGCACGCACCAGCGGCAGTCCCTCCTCCACCGCGCGGAAGCGGGCGCTGGCGAAGTGCTGGTAGGGGCCGCTGCTGGTGCCGAACCAGGCGTCGTTGGTGAGGTTGAGAAGCCAGGCCGGACGGTCGGATCGGTCGACGACGCGGCCGGGAAAGACGATCTCGTAGCAGATGAGCGGGCTCGCCGGCGGCAGGCCCGGAAGGCGCAGGGTGCGGGGACCGGGCCCGGCCGAAAAATCCATGCTGCCGGGCGTCAACTTGCGGAGGAACGGCAGGAAGCGGCCGTAGGGCACGTATTCGCCGAACGGCACCAGGTGAAACTTGTCATAGGTGGCAAGTATCCGCCCGGCGGAATCGAGGGCGACCATGCTGTTCCACACCCGCTCGATATCGCCATCGAGAGGCTCGGCGCGGGGCGCGCCGGTGATGAGCGCGCCGCCCGGAGGCGCCGCGGCCCCGAGCGCGCGGCGCAAATCGGGCGAGCGTTCGACCAGATAACGCACGGCCGTTTCGGGCCACACCACATGGGTGACGTTGGCAAATCCGGGCGTATCGGTGGTGAGGGCAAGGTGGCGTTCGAGATCGACCTCGCGCATATCCGCGGCCGCCTTCTGGCGCGGGTCGATCGCCGCTTGAACCAGCCGCAAGGTGACCCCAGGCACGTCGGGGGGTTCGGCGCCGGCGAGGCGCGCGGCCCCGCCCGCCCAAAGAACGGCGATCGCCGCCCATGACACCAGCACGCACGCAACCGCGCCTCTGGCCTTGGTGCCGGCGGGCGCGCCGGCCGTGGCCAGGGTCGCCGGCATCGCGGCGGCGAGAATCGTCAGGAAGCTCAAGCTCCAACCGCCGCCCAGGGCGGCAACCTGCATTGCCGCGTCGGAAAACGCCCAAGCATGGGCGACGAGAGCCCAGGGAAAACCGGTGAATATCCAGCCGCGCAGCCATTCGAAGAAGACCCAGGCCGCGGCGAACAGCACGACACGGGCGGCGCCTCGGAACCGCGACGCGGCGGTGGCGGCGAGCGCCAGGGCGGGAAAGACCGCGAGAACCGCGGCGAGGCCGCCCACCGCGAACGGTATCATCCAGCCGAAGCGTTCCACATCGGTGAGGAACGCGTTGGCCATCCACTGAACGCCCACCAGGAAGTGCCCGAACCCGAACCACCAACCGAGAAAGAAGGCGCCCCTGACCGGCTTGGCGCCAACGGACAACCACAGCAGTCCGACGAGGCTCGCGATCAGCAGCGGCACGGCGTGAACGGGCGGCAGGGCGAGCGCGCCAAGCGCCCCTAGTGCCAGCGCGCCGGCGCATCGGCGCCAGCCGGATAATTGCCGCAGCCCCGTTGCGAGACGCGTCATACCAAAGGACCCTGATTCCAACCCGCCGGTGTCCCCTCACCCTCCCATCGCCCGAGGCGATGGGGCCCTCCCTCTCCCGCGAAGCGGGCGAGGGTAAGACAGTTCTTCTCCCTCGCCCCCGTCTTCGGGGGAGAGGGCCGGGGTGAGGGGGAGCCTTGTCGGCGCGTCGGCGCCAACCGTTGAGTCGTCAAGCATCGCCGGATGACGGCGGCAGATTGCGCAGGCGCAGGCGCTTGGCCCGGCGCGGGTCGGCATCGAGAACTTCCAAGGCGATGCCGGAGGAGTGGGAGACAAGCTCGCCGCGGCTCGGCACCCGGCCCGTGAGCGTGGCGACGAGGCCGCCCAGCGTCTCGATATCCTGTTCGCGTTCGTTTTCCGTCAGCAGCGGCCCGAATTGCGACTCGAATTCCTCTATCGTGGTCCGCGCATCGGCGACGACGGTGCCATCGGGACGGCGAACGAGGCGCGGACGCTCGGCCGCGTCATGCTCGTCCTCGATCTCGCCGACGATCTCCTCGACCACGTCCTCGATGGTGACGAGGCCGTCGACGCCGCCGAACTCGTCGACCACGAGAGCCATGTGGACGCGCGACAGGCGCATCTGCAGCAACAGGTCGAAGGCGCGCATCGACGGAGCGACGAACAGCACCTCGCGTATAAGCTTCGCCAGATCGTAGGGCCGCTCGCCGGCAAGGCAGGCGAGAACGTCCTTGATATGGACCATGCCGACGATGTCATCGAGCGTGTCGCGGTAGATCGGCATGCGCGAGTGGCCTTGCTTGGTCAGTTCGGCCACCAGATCGCGCAGCGCGATCTCCTTGTCGGCGGCCACGATATCGGCGCGCGGCACCATGATGTCGCGCGCGGTGCGGTCGGCGAATTTGAGAATGTTGCGCAAGAGCCCGCTCTCGCCGGGCGGCATCGGCGGGGTCTCGGTGTCGGCCTCGCTTTCCTCGATCAACTCGACGATGGCCTCGCGCAACGTCGATTCGCCGTTCTTGCGCCGCAGGCTCTTCAACCATCGGCGCAAGCCCTGGAGCGGGGATTCCTCGCCCTCCTCCGCGCGCGGACGGATGTCCTCGCTCATGGACGCCGGCCGCGGCGATAAGGATCGGCGACACCAAGGCCGGCCAGGATTGCGGCCTCGGCGCGCTGCATCCGGCGGGCTTCGGCGGGGCGCTCGTGGCCGTGTCCCAGCAGGTGAAGCACGCCATGCACGACCAGGTGGCTGACGTGGTCGGCGAGCGCGATGCCGCCGGCCCTGGCTTCCCCCGTGACCGTCTCGTGGGCCAGCACCACGTCGCCCGGTGCCGCCCTCGCGCCCGGCGCCTTGTCGTAGCCGCCGAAGGCCAGCACATTGGTCGGTTTGTCGATGCCGCGATAGGCGCGGTTGAGGCGCCGCAAACACGCGTCGTCGGCAAGGACCAGGCAGACCTCGACCGACCGGCCGTTTTCGGCGCTGTCGAGGGCGGCCAGCGCGGCGCGGCGCGCCAGCGTGGCGGCGCGCGGCAGGGTGCCGCGCCAAGCGGAGCTAAGACGCATGACGGCGACGCGCGGCGGCGCCTTCGCGGTTGGCGATGCGGCTGAAGCGGCTCTCATCGCTAATCCGTCCATTTTTCAGGGCTCGTTCGTCGGTTCGTTCTCGCGCGCCCCGTAGGCGCGCACGATGCGGGTCACCAGCGGGTGGCGCACCACGTCGGCGTCGGTGAATCGAACGATGCCGATATCCGTGACGTTGTTGAGTGTCGCCACCGCGTCGCGCAGGCCCGACAAGCTGCCTTCCGGCAGATCGACCTGGCTGAGATCGCCGGTGACGGCCATGCGCGAGTTTTCGCCGAGCCGCGTCAGGAACATTTTCATCTGCACCGGGGTGGTGTTCTGCGCCTCGTCCAGGATGACGAAGGCGTTGGCGAGCGTGCGCCCGCGCATGAAGGCCAGCGGCGCGATCTCGATCTCGCCCGTGGACAGACGCTTCACGACCTGGTCGGCCGGCAGCATGTCGTAGAGCGCGTCGTAGAGCGGACGCAGGTAAGGGTCGATCTTTTCGCGCAGATCGCCCGGCAGGAACCCGAGGCGCTCCCCGGCTTCGACCGCCGGGCGCGACAGGATGATGCGGTCGACCTTGCCCTTGGTCAGCATGGCGACCGCGACCGCGACCGCGAGATAGGTCTTGCCGGTCCCGGCCGGACCCAGGCCGAACACCAGATCGAGCTCCTGAAGTGCCCGCAGATAGCCGGCCTGGGTCGGCGAACGGGGCGTCACCAGCCGGCGCTGCGTGCGCACCGCGCTGCCGTCGTCGCTCGGGCCGCCGAAGAGGCCGCGCTCGCCTTGGGCGTTGGCGGGTGCGCCGGCGGGGCCGTGACGAAGCGCCGCCTCGACTTCCGGCCGGCCGACGTCCTGCCCCCGTTTCAGGCGCTGATAAAGACCGGCGAGCGTCGCGCGCGCGGCTTCGACGTTCGCGGCCGGACCCGAGATCGCGATCCGGTTGCCGCGCGAGACCAGGGACACGCCCAATTGCTCCTCGATCGCGGAGAGATTCCGGTCGTGCTCGCCAAAGAGGATCGGCAAGAGCCGGTTGTCGTCGAACTCGAGATGAATGGGGGGCGCGATGATGCCGGCGGTTTGTTGCGTCACGCTTCGATCCTCGTTTCCATGGTCGCCGATGTCGTGGCGGGGCCGATTCGGTCGGCCGGGAGCAGCGTGCCTTCCAGGCTGTTCCACCTGGCGTCCACCACCGTCGCCTCGACGACCCGGCCCGCGAGCGGGCGGCCCGCCCGGACGTGCATGGACTGCATATAGGGCGTGCGGCCGATCCATTGCCCGGCTTGGCGGCCGGCTTGCGTGAACAGCACAGGCGGGCGCCGGCCGATGGCGGCGCGGTTGAAATCCAGCTGTTGGCGGCGCAGCAGCGCTTGCAGCTCTTGCAGGCGCGCGGCCTTCTGGGCCTCGCCGATTTGCGGCAGCAGGGCGGCGGGCGTTCCGGGCCGCGCGGAGTAGTGGAACGAGTAGGCCTGCGCGAAGCCGACGCGCCCGACGAGATCGAGCGTGGCTTCGAAATCGGCATCGCTTTCGCCTGGAAACCCGACGATGAAATCGGAACCAAGCGCCAGGTCCGGGCGCGCGGACCGCAATCGATCGACGAGCCGAAGGTAGTCGTCCCTGGTGTGGCGGCGGTTCATGGCCTCGAGCACGCGGTCGGAGCCCGACTGCGCGGGCAGATGCAGGAAGGGCATGAGCTGCGGCAGGTCGGCATGGGCGGCGATCAGATCGTCGTCCATGTCGCCGGGATGCGAGGTCATGTAACGCAATCGCAAGAGTCCGTCGATGTCGCCAAGAGCGCGCAAGAGCCGAGCCAGGCCCCATGTGCCGCCGTGGGGGCCACCCTCGCCGCGATAGGCGTTGACGTTCTGGCCGAGCAGGACGATTTCGCGCGTCCCGCCCTGAACGAGCGCGCGCGCTTCGGCCAGGATTTGCGCGGCCGGGCGCGAGAACTCGGCGCCGCGCGTATAGGGCACGACGCAGAAGGTGCAGAACTTGTCGCAACCCTCCTGCACCGAAAGCAGGGCGCTGACGCCGCGCGGGGAAGCGGTCTCGGGAAGAAAGTCGAACTTCGATTCCGGCGGGAACGAGGTATCGAGAACGCCGCCGCCGGCACGCGTCGCCCGCGCCACAAGCTCCGGCAGGCGATGATAGGCCTGCGGCCCGACGACGATGTCGACATGGGGGGCGCGCCGGAGAATCTCCCGGCCTTCGGCCTGGGCGACGCAACCGGCGACGGCGAGGAGAAGCCTGCCGCCCTCGGCGGCCCTGTCGGCCTGCAAGGATCTCAGCCGGCCAAGCTCCGAGAACACTTTTTCCGATGCCTTCTCCCGGATGTGACAGGTGTTGAGGATGACCATGTCGGCGTCCTCGGGACGCGTCACCGCATGGAATCCGAGCGGCGCCAGAACGTCCGCCATGCGGGCGGAGTCATAGACGTTCATCTGACAGCCGTAGGTCTTGATGTAGAGCGATCTTGGCAACGCGAAGCCGCCTCGCGCCGTCACGCACTGGGCGGGCAGGCCACGGGTCGCCCGGCAAAATATTGAAGCATCATCCTAACTTAGCATCCAACCAGGAGGTTTTCCAGCGGTAACAAGAGCCTAATCCTGGGCGTTGGCCCGGCCGGAGAGCGCCGCCGACAGCCCGGAGGCGATTTGGCGTTCGCAATGCCGGCTTAGCGTCTTGCGCGAGCCGAACCCATCCAACGTCACGGGTTCGTGGAACCTGACGACGGCCTTGATGTGGCCAAGGCACATCAAGCGCCACAGATGGCTGGTAAGGTTCATGTCGCCATACCAGGCGACAAGCGAGCGAAGCGTGTAGCCGAGTGGCGCTCCGTCGAGCTCGGTGTAGGCGAGCGTGAGCGGCTGCACGACAAGCGGACGGCCTTGCGCGTCGTGCCGTTCGGCGACGGCGAACAAGGCGCTGAAGAAGGGCTTCAGCCGGTTGCCGTCGTTGCTGGTGCCTTCCGGGAACAGCATCAGATTGTCGCCGGCGGCGAGGCGCGCTTCGATAGCGCTGGCCTGCGCCTTGGTGGAGTGCCGTTTCCGGTCGACAAAGACGGTGCGCTGGAGCTTCGCCAAGAGCCCGAAGAACGGCCAGTCGGCCACTTCGCTCTTGGCGACGAAGGAGACGGGCATCAGGGTCGAGAGCACGATGATGTCGACATAGGAACAGTGATTGCAGACAAAGAGCGTGGGGCGCGCCGGTGAGACAATCCCCAGCGATTCGACCCCGAAGCCGAAGAGGCGGCAGCACCAGCGGTGATAGCGCAAGGGAATGCGCTCGCGGGCATCGAGCTTGAGCGCCAGCGCCAGCGCCTGAACGGGAATGATCGCGGCGGTCAGCAGCAGATAGAAGCCCAAGCGAATGGCACCGCGAATCGGCGAGCCCAGGCTCAACTCGCCGCTGGCGCGGCGCAAGCCCGATGTTCCGGCCGCTTCGGTCATGCCGGGCGCGCTCAAGCGCCGTCGCGAGCCGTCCCCGCCGGCGGCTGGGGGCCGGTATAATGGCGGACATAGCGCGCGGTCACGCGCTCGGATACCACCACGATGCAGACATCGACGGTTCCAAACTGCTTGTCGACGACGGCGCCATCGCCGATGAACCCGCCGACGCGCAGGTAACCCTTGATCAGCGGCGGCAATGCCACCAGGGCCATGCGCTTGTCGATGCTCTCCGGCGGCAACAGCCGCATGTCCACATAGCGATCCGCCAGCGCGCGGGGCCGCAATTCGGGCGGCGCCAGGTGATGATGATAGAGATAGGAAAGCGGCATGGCCCAACGCTTCGGATCGGTGCCGGGGAAGCTGGCGCAGCCGAACATGACGCCCACGTCGTAGTAGCGGACGTAATCGGCGATGCCGCGCCACAGCAGCTGCATGGCCGACGCGGTCCTGTGTTCGCGGCCGATGCACGACCGGCCGAGTTCCAGGATCTCGCCGGGATAGGCGACCAAGGGCGCGATATCGAACTCGTCCACCGAATAGAATCGCCCATGCGAAGCGGCGGCCGCGCGGCGCATCAGCCGATAGGTGCCGACGACACCGGACGCGCCGGCGCCGCGGCGCCGGTCGATGACCAGGAGATGATCGCAATAGGGATCGAAACTGTCGAAGTCGCGCCGCGCGGCTGCCATCGCCGGGGTCGGCGTTGCCGACATCTCCTCGTAGAAGACGCGATAACGCAAGGCTTGCGCCGCCGCGATCTCGTCTTGCGTCTCCGCCAGCCGCAACTCGAAATCGCCGGCGCGGACATCGACCGGCTTTCCGCTCGCCAGATGTTCAACCGCCATGACCCCTCCCCCCCGATGCCACGGCCCGACCCAAGGTTGCGTGGCCGTCCTTGTCCGGCCCGTTCGCGGGCTTCTCCGTTTTCGCGGCAAGGGGCACGGCATAGAGTTCCAGCCGGTGCCCCGCCAGTCTGTAACCGAGCCGTTCGGCGACCTTGCGCTGGAGCGCCTCGATCGCCTCGTCGCGGAATTCAATGACCCGCCCCGACTGAATGTCGATCAGATGGTCGTGATGCTCGGTCGGGGTTTCCTCGTAGCGCGCGCGCCCGCCGCCGAAATCATGGCGCTCCAGGATATTCGCCTCTTCGAACAGGCGCAGCGTGCGATAGACGGTGGCAACGCTGACGCCGGCGTCGATTTTCGTGACCCGGCGATGGAGCTGCTCGACATCCGGGTGGTCGGTCGCCTCGGACAAGACCCGCGCGATCAGGCGCCGTTGATCGGTCATGCGCAAGCCCTTCGCGGCGCAGAGCTGCTCGAGACGCGACGGTACGACCGGATCGGTTCCCTCAAGGGTGCCCGCCATGGGCGAATTATAACCGATGGGCCTGGAGCCGCCTAATGCGAAGACGCGTTTGACCCCAAGGTTTAACATTCCAGGATTATTATTGTTTTTCCATCTGTTATCAGGAAGTTTCACCGCCGTCGCGGCGCAAGAGGATAGCGTCGATGACGCCGGACTTGGTCCGGTAGTAGCCGCGCCGCCGGCCGGCCGGCAGGAATCCGGCGCCGGCGTAGAGGGCGAGCGCGGCCATGTTGTCCTGCGACACCTCGAGAAAAATCGGCTGGGGCCCGAGCCGGGCGACGGCGGCGGCGAGCAGCGAACGCCCGACGCCTTGCCGGCGGCTTTCCGGCAGCACGCCGATCGACAGGATTTCCGCCTCGCCGCCGGCCGCGCGTACAAGGACATAGCCGCGCGGGGCGCCATCGACATGCGCGATCCAGCCCATCGCCCCCGGCGACGCCAACAGCGCCGCGATGGCGTCGCGGTCCCAATGTTCGTCGAAGCAGGCGCGGTTGATGCCGGCCACGACATCGAGCGAAAACGCGTCGAGCGGATCGATCGCCGGAGCCGAGTTCGACTTGTTCACGTGGCCAGCGTGACGGCTGGGGCCTGAAGATAGATCGGCGTGGGCGGGAGCCTGGCCGCCATCGGTCCTTCGGCCACGAGCCACGCGACATCGCCGGCGTCGGGAAGGCCCGGACCCGGCGCGACGGTGATGGTCCGTCCGGACATAGCGGCGAGGGCAAGCGCCGGCGCGCCATCGCCGACCACGAGGACGGGGCCGTCGGGAAGTGTCGCGACGAACGCTTCGGGCGAGAAGACGCCGGGTTCGGTCCTTGGCGCAAGATCGGGACCGAAGCGCTGCGCGTAGAGCCCGGCGCGCTTGTTGTCGATGACGGCGGCGATCTCGCCATCCGTTGGCGCCGCGAGGCGCGCGCCCGCGGCAAGCGCCTGGAGCGTGCCGATCCCGATGACCGGCCGGCCGGCGGCAAGGCCGATCCCAAGGGCGGCGGCAAGTGCTATTCGCAGTCCGGTAAAGGCGCCGGGACCCACGGTCACGGCGACCGCGTCCAAATCCGCATAACCGATTCCGGCGCCGGCCATGATCGTCTCGATCATCGGCACAAGAACTTCCGCGTGGCCGCGCGCCATCGGGCGGGATTGGCTGGCCGCGATCGCGCCTTGACGCCACACCGCCGCCGAACATGCGGCCGCGGAACAGTCGAGGGCAAGCACGACCCGAAAGGGCGAGGGGTTGCTTTCATTGCCGGCCATGGTAGGAGTGGCCGTCTTTGTTGGGGGGCGCGATGAATCTGTCACCCGGGGGCGGCCTCGTTGCGATCGGACCACCCGAATTCGACCTCGACGTGGCGCTCGCTTACGCCACCGCCGACAATATCACCGGCAAGCCGATCTATCGCCACGCCCGTTGCTACCTGCACCCCAAGGCGGCCGAGCATTTGGGGCAAGCCATCGCGCTGGCCCGGCATATCGGTTGCCGGCTCAAGATCTTCGACGCCTTCCGCCCGACCGAGGCGCAATGGGTGTTGTGGAACCACACGCCCGATCCGGAATTCCTGGCCGATCCCCGGAAAGGTTCGCCGCATTCGCGCGGCGCCGCCGTCGATCTGACGCTGATCGACGAGACAGGCGTCGAACTCGACATGGGCACCGGCTTCGACGCCTTCAGCCCCCAGGCGCACCACGGCCGGCTCGACATCCTCCCCTCGGCCGGGCGCCATCGCGCCATTCTGCTCGGCCTCATGACCGCCGCCGGCTGGGACAATTATCGCAACGAATGGTGGCACTACCAGCTGTTCAACGCCCGCGACTATCCGCTGGTGAGCGACGGGGAGCTCGGCGCCGGATTGATGTAGCCGCCTCACAGGATCCGGCATGCCTCGTCGAACGCCAGGCGGGCCGCGCGCGGTTTCAGGCGCGCCCCGTCGCCATGGCCCAGATTGAGGAGAAAGTTCGACTTCACCTTGCCCTCGGGAAAGAAGGCGGCATCGACCTTGGCATTGTCGAAGCCGGACATGGGGCCGCAATCGAGCCCAAGAGCGCGCGCCGCCAGGATGAAATAGGCGCCTTGCAGCGAACCGTTGCGAAAGGCCGTGCTACGAATGGCCGCGTCCTTGCCGACGAACCAGGAGCGCGCGTCGGCCTCTGGGTGGAGAAGCGGCAAGCGCTCGTAAAATTCGAGGTCATGGGCGACGATGGCGCAAACGGGCGCGCTCATCGTCTGTTCGACATTGCCGCGATCGAGCGCCGGCCGCAGACGCTCCTTGGCCTCGGCCGAGCGAACGAAAACGAGGCGCATCGGACTGCAATTGGCGCTGGTCGGCCCCATCTTGGCCAGTTCGTAAGCCGCCTGCAGCAGCGAATCGGGAACCGGATCGGGGCGCCAGGAGCGGTGCGTCCGCGCTTCGCGAAAGATGACGTCGAGCCAGCGGTCGTCGAGAATTTGTCGCAAGGAAGAACCTGCTCTAGCGGCGCGCGACGATGAGGTTGGACGATATGCGCCGATCGAGGCGGGCCTTGTCGAATCGCGCGAGTCCGTTATCGCGGATGAGCCCGCGAATGTCGGCTACATAGGCTTCGCGCCGCTCCGAATAGAGGCGCAAATAACGCGCCAGCCGATAGCCGTCGAGCCGGTCCCCGGCTCGGCGAATCTCGGATCGCACTTTACGAAAATCGGCATAGGCCCGATGGTTGTTGAGGTTGCGCGCATAGGAATGGACCGCGCCGAAGAGGTCCGCGAATTCCCGCACTTGACCGGACCCGCCGATCTTGGCGCCGGCGGCGGACACCATTTCGCCGAAGAGCGCATTGTCCTCGCGCGCCGGGCGCGACGTGCCCCAACCGGTTTCGATCGCGGCTTGCGCCAGCGCCAGCGACGGCGGCACGATATCGACGCGCTTCACGAGATCGTCCAGCCGGTCCGTCCGACCGCCATAGCGCCGGGCGAGGTCGGCGAGCCAGGCGCGATCCTTGGCGCTTGGCGTCGCGCCGGAGCGCACCCGCGCCTCGATGTCTTGAAGCCGCCGACGTTCGGCGGCAATGGTTTCGTTCACCAGCAGCACGAGCGGCAATGCCGCGCGGATGAACAGCGATTTTCGCGAACCATTGTCCGGAATGCTTTCGATGTCGCCGGGCAGGCTGGCGGAGAAAAGGCGCGGAACCGCCGATCCGGCTTTGACCCCTTCGAGATCGAACCCCTCGGCGTGGAACATGGACGCAAGCGCGTCGGCGTCGTCGATCCGCACGACCTCGGCATTGAGCAGCGACCCGGGCTTCGCGACACGATGGCTGTCGGCCAAGCCGGCGCCGAGAACCGTCAAGCCGAGCAATGTCGCGCCGGCGAGGAGCGCCGGAATGGCGACAAGAATATAGGCGCGGCGGCCGCGCCATAGGGGCGCGAGCCTTGTCATTGTCGAACGAATCGCCGCGGCTCGGAACTCATCGGCCAATCGAAAGCGCTCCCGATCGTTGGATGTCAAGGGTGACGGCGAGGGTGTCCGAGACGCCCGCGCGGCCGCGCCAGGTTATTGCACGGCGCGGATTTCCAGGATTTCTGGGATATAGTGCCTAAGCATGTTCTCGATCCCCATCTTCAAGGTCGCCGTCGAGCTCGGGCATCCGGCGCACGAGCCTTGCAAGTGAAGATAGACGATGCCGTCGCGAAACTCTCGAAACACGATGTCGCCGCCATCCTGGGCCACGGCGGGGCGCACGCGCGTGTCGAGCAGTTCCTTGATCTGGGTCACGATTTCATCGTCCTCGCCCGCCGAGACCTCGGGCGCGGGCGCTTCGGACTCGATCACCGGCCTGTTGGCGACGAAGTGCTCCATGATGACGCCGAGAAGGGCGGGCTTCAGCACCTGCCATTCCTTGTCGGCGCGTTTGGTGACGGTGACGAAATCGCCGCCGAGGAAGACCCCGCCGACACCGTCCACCTGGAAGAGCCGGAGCGCCAGCGGCGAGCGCCCCGCCGTCTCGGGCGACGTGAAATCGGCGGTCCCTCGTCCCATCACGGCGCGGCCCGGCAGGAACTTCAGCGTCGCCGGATTCGGGGTCTGTTCGGTTTCGATGAACATGTGCCTCTCCTTAGGTTCAAGGGAAGATGGGCCGGGACAGGGTCGATTTCAAGCGATTAGCTTGCCAGCGGCGGAGGGCGCCCCCAAATAACCTAGGTCCTTGCGAGCGCTATGGCCCCTGCCCACGAAGCTCATGAACACCTCACGGTCCATGCCAAAGCCATCTTCCGAGCCCCGCAACGCCGCCTTGGTCGAATGGTTGGTGCGCGAGGCCCGCGAGCTGCCGAGCATGGCCGCCGTCATCGGCGGTTTCGCCCGCCACCTTGCCCAAGACGGCCTTAGCTTCCAGCGCCTGTTCGTCAGCACGCGCACGCTTCACCCGCAATTGGCCGCCGTCGGCTATGTGTGGCGTCATGGCGACCAGGATGCGCGCGAAGCCCCGCGCCCGCATGGGATATTGGAGAGCGCGCTCTACCTCGGCAGCCCGATTAAGATTGTCTTCGATTCCGGCCAGGAGGTGCGTCGTCGGTTGGAGGCGCCGGAATCGACGGAGGAGTTTCCGATTCTGGCCGAAATGCGCGCGGAAGGCGCTACCGATTACGTGGCCATGCCGATCCGCTTGAGCCAGGGCCGCATGAACGTGCTGACGCTGGCGACCGACCGGCAAGGGGGCTTCGCCGAAGCCGAGCTCGCGCTGGTGCGCGACGCTCTTCCCTATCTGGCGCTGGTCCTCGAGATCAAGGAAACCCGGCGCATGGCGGCGACGTTGCTGGAGACTTATCTCGGGCGCGACGCCGGCCGGCGCGTGCTGGGTGGTTTGGTGAAGCGCGGCGACGTGGTCAGCCTGGCGGCGGCGCTCTGGTACTGCGACCTGCGGAATTTCACCGCCCTATCCGAGCGGATGGAGCGCGGCGAGCTGATCGGCGCGTTGAACGATTATTTCGCCTGCATGGCGGGCGCCGTGCATGCCCATGGCGGCGAGGTGCTGAAGTTCATCGGCGACGCCATGCTGGCGATCTTTCCCATCGCCGACGACCTCGACCGCGACCGCGCGTGCCTGGCCGCGTTTGCCGCCGCCGAGGACGCGCTGGCGGCGTTCGACGAGATGAACACGCGCCGGCGCGCCGATGGGCTCGAAACCCTCGAACTCGGGCTGGCGCTCCATGCGGGATCGGTCACCTACGGCAACATCGGCGCCCCCGACCGCCTCGACTTCACCGTCATCGGCCCCGCCGTCAACATGGTGACCCGGCTGGAAAGCCTGTGCCGAAAGTTGGGGCGCCGGCTTCTGGCGTCGGCGCGATTTGCCTCGCCCTGCGGCTCCAAGCTGATCCCGCTCGGCCGCCACGCCTTGCGCGGTATCGCCGAACCGCAAGAAATCTTCGGCCTGCCGAAGGATTAGGCGATCGATTCCATGAAACCTCTCATGTCCCCGAGCAAGGATTCACCACAGAGACACAGAGGCACAGAGCCAGGACCAAAGGCGCCTCTGTGCCTCTGTGCCTCTGTGATTCCGGCGATGGTTCCGAGCATATGATTCGATCCTCGGAAACGATGTACTAGGCGATCTTCTCGATGTCCTCGAGGGTGAGGTTGCCGGGCACGATCGTGACCGGCACCCGCAGCCGGCCGACGAACTTGCCGGTCAGCGACGAGACCAACGGCCCCGGACCCTTGGCGCCGGTCGCCGCGCCCAGCACCAGGATCGAGATGCCGGGTTCCTCGGCGATGAGCTTCAAGACCTCATCGGGGCGCGCGCCTTCGCGCACGTAGAGGATCGGCATGGACCCCGAAAGCTTGTCCACCTCGGCCGCCATCTTCTGCAGCAAGCGCTCGGCTTCCTGGCGGCTTTCCTCCTTCATGAGTTCGCCCACGCCGATCCATTCGCTGGGCTCGCCGGTCTCGACCACGTAGAGGAGGGCGACGCGCCCGCCGGTCTTCCAGGCGCGCCGGCACGCATAATGAAGCGCCAGCTTGAGCTCGGGCGTGTTGTCGACGACGACCAGGAAAACGCGGTCGGCCACCTTCCGGGGCGGCGGTGGCGGCTGGGTGGGATCGCTCGGCGGCGCCGATGTCGGTTCGTTCATCGTCTTTACCTCCCGCGGAACGCCAAATGGGCGATCCAACCAGCCAAGAGCGCGACCAGTATGGCGATGGCGCCATAGAGCGCGCTGTTACGGTGCGCGAATTCGAAGATGTCCGCGCCCACGCCGATTTTGCCGATGACAAGGGGGGTCGTCTGCGCGCTGACGACCGCGCCCTCGCGCACCAGCAGAACCTCGATGAGATAGGAGCCGGTCGGGACGTTGGCGGGAAAACGCAGATTGGCGCGAAACAGCTGACCGCCGAGAAACGAGACCTGGCCGACTTCGTCCGCGAAGTGACCCAGCGCCTGCTTGTTGCGGATGAGCGCCTTGCGGAATGGCTCGGCCTCCGGCCCCTCCGGTGTCGCAGCGAGTACCAGGCGGTCGTACCCGATCTGATGGGGCGCCAGCACGCTCTCGGCGATCGTGTCGTCGAGCAGTCGGCTGCTGGCCAGCGCATAGAAGCTCGGCACCTCGGAGAAGCGCACCTGCGCGCGATTGACCCACAGGCCGGCGACCCGTTCCTTGCGCCGCACCACGACGTCGCCCACCGGCCCGCGTATCACGATGATGATATCGCCCGGACCATCGACGGACCCAAAGAGGACGACGTCGGTGCCGGTGAACCCGGCGGTGATCGCGACCAGATGGTCCGACAGATCGGCGACCAGCGCTTCGCCCGCCGCGGCCCCCGGGGCGAGCAGCGCCGCCGCGAAAGCGAGCACGCGAAGCAGGCGGCTCATGATCCGATCCCCAACGCGAACGACGCGATCGAATAGAGCTCGGTCGGCCGCTTCGTCAGTTCCACGAACAACGCCAGCGCCACGGCCAGAATCACCGCCGAAAGCAGCACGCGCATGAGATCGGCCGGCAGGCGTCCGGAGAGCCTGCCGCCGAACTGGGCGCCGATCACGCCCCCGGCGGTGAGCAGCAGCGCCAGCAGCGCGTCGACCGTGTGGTTCTGCACGGCCTGCAGGAAGGTGACGTTGGCGGCGACGAAGATGATCTGGAACAGCGACGTGCCCACGACGACGGCCGTCGGCATCCCCAAGAGATAGATCATGGCCGGAACCAGGATGAAGGCGCCGCCGACACCCATGATCGCCGCCATCAGCCCGACGCCGAAGCCGATGGTCAGCGGCAGCAACGCGCTGATGTAGAGACGCGAGCGGCGGAATCGCATCTTGAAGGGAAGCCCGTGAACCCAGATGTGCTGGTGGAGCTTGCGCAATCCGGCCTGCCGGGTGCGCTGGCGAACCATGGTGCGCACGGATTCCCAGAACATGGTCGCGCCGATGGCGCCCAGCGTCGTCACATAGGCGAGATTGATCACCAGATCGATCTGGCCGGCCGCGCGCAAGGCACTGAAGACGAAGACGCCGAGGGTCGATCCGACGATGCCGCCGATCAGCAGGACCAGCCCCATCTTGAAATCGACGTTGTCCTTGCTCCAATGCGCGAGAACGCCGGAGACCGAGGACGCGACCACGTTGTTGGCCTGGGTGGCGACCGCGACCGCGGGCGGCACGCCGATGAAGATGAGAACCGGCGTCAACAGGAACCCGCCGCCCACGCCGAACATACCCGACAGGAATCCGACACCCCCGCCGATGGCGAGCAGGAGCAGGATGTTGAGCGAAAGCTCCGCGATCGGCAGATAGATCTGCATGGCCGATGGTCAGGGTCGGGTCAGGGTCTCGTTCGACAAGCGCCAGACGGTAGACTACACGCCGACCCCACTTGCCGCCAAGGCCCGCCACGCCGGAAAGCGGCTATTTCAGCAGAATATTCGTGATTTCGCGGAGCTGCGTGCGGGCGCGCAGGAGATAGAAGCCCTGCGTGGCGAGATGGCTCGGGAGGAACTGGCCATCGGGAGCGCCGTTGACGACGACCCAGGGCTGCAGGGCGGCGGCGGTCAGCATGTTATCGACGGTCTGCGCCCAGGCCGCTTGGGCCTGGCGCTCGGCGATGACCGGGGCGTAGTCTTCCCCTAGCGCGCGGAGCAGCAGCCCATAGGCGTAGAGCTTGCCCTTGATGTTGTAGAAGACATCGTCGCCGCGAAAATCGATGAACGCGCCCGAGCCCTCGTGAAGCTGGCGGTCGAGGGTCGCCGAGTCCGAACCGATATCGGCGGCGATGCGCTCCAGGGTCGCGAGCAAATTGTCGGCCCGGCGCTCGTAAACCGCGTCGCCGGAAGCGAGGCGCTCGTTGTAGCGCCGCAGCGCCCGAAATCCTTCACGATACTGGCTTTCCGAGGAGGCGGCGATAAAGGCCGGCGCCGAGGTATCGAAGACCCAGATGTCGCCCTGATAGCTGAGGCGCGACGCCGCGGTTACGAGATCCGCGTCGGCCTCGCTCGACCCCCGAGTGCGGCCCAGATGGTCGGTGAGTTCGCGCGCGAAGCGCGATACCGCCGAGAGGATGCCCTGCTGATAGTTCGGCATGTTGTCGAGCAGCGAGCCGGGCAGGAAGAACGGGTCGTTGGCGGTCCAGTGATGATCGTCCACTTCGCGTTCCACCAGCGCCGAGGCCATCGCCACCGCTTGGGCGGCGCCGGGCGGCACCGCCGGCGGCTGGAAGGCGGTGTCGTCATCGATACGATGCACCCAGAACGCCCCGACGACGTACCAGAGCAGGACCGCCGCCACCCCGCCGGCAAAGGCGCCGGCGACGAGGCGCCGCGGCCGCCGGCCGCTTCCCGCAGGCGCATCCGGTTCTTCGAAGGGCAGGAGGTCGTCGTCCATGACGCCCCTCACATGGGAGCCGCGCGCGTTGCGTGCAAGCGCCGGTTTTAAGGCCGCAGGAAGCCGACGATGTCCTCGACCTCGGCCATCGTCGGCGCGGCGATCGCGCGCGCCCGCAGGGCACCCTGGCGCAGAACGGAATCGATGTAGCCGGGATCGGCCATCAGGCGGCTCATTTCCGCGCCCATGGCGCCGAGCGTCGCCACCGCAAGGTCGGTCAGCACCTTCTTGAAAAGCGAGAACTCGGCGCCGGCGAATTCGGCCACGACCGCGGCCGGCGTCTTGTCGGCAAGGGCGGCGTAGATGCCGATGAGGTTGTAGGCCTCGGGGCGCCTTTCCTCGTCGGCCGGATCGACGGTGCCATCGGGGCGGAGTGCCTCCGGGCCCGGCAGCGGCAAGGGATCGGTCTTGGCCTTCCTGATCTTCAAGGCGACCGCGTCGGCGTCGTCGGTCATGTTGATGCGGCTCATGTCCGAGGCGTCGGACTTGCTCATCTTCTTGCGGCCGTCGCGCAGGCTCATCACCCTGGTGGCGGCGCCGAAGATCAGCGGTTCGGGCAGCGGGAAGAAATCGACGCCGTAGTCGTTGTTGAATTTCTGGGCGATGTCGCGGGCGAGTTCCAGATGCTGCTTCTGGTCCTCGCCCACCGGCACGTGGGTGGCCTTGTAGGCGAGGATGTCGGCGGCCATCAGCACCGGATAGGCATAGAGGCCGATGCTGGCGTTCTCCCGGTCCTTGCCGGCCTTCTCCTTGAACTGGGTCATGCGGTTGAGCCAGCCCAGGCGGGCGACGCAATTCAGCACCCAGGCGAGCTGGGCGTGGGCCGGCACCTGGCTCTGATTGAAGACGATATGGCGCCCGGCATCGATGCCGGCGGCGAGGAACGCGGCCGCCACCTCGCGAGTCTGGGCGCGCAGTTCCTTTGGGTCCTGCCGCACGGTAATGGCGTGCTGGTCGACGATGCAATAGAGGCAGTCGTAGTCGCCCTGCAGCTTCACCCAGTTGCGGATGGCGCCGAGATAGTTACCGAGATGCAGATTGCCGGTGGGCTGAACGCCGGAAAAAATTCGTCGCATGGGATCCTGGACATCACGGGAAAGCGGGGCCGGGCGAGCGACGCGTCTTATCCCCCCAATGGCCCCGGCCGGTCAAGCGGCGGGGGGCATGAACCAATAAAGGAAGTGGCTACACCCGAAGTCGGAGGAGCCTCGGCGGCAGGGTTCAACTAACTAATGCATTTGGGGGACGAGTCGCGGTGATGCGCATCGTCATTAAGTCGAAAATAGCGTCTTGGTCCGTGAGTTCCAGGAGGCATCCAAGTGCATTCTGCTCGACCACGCGAGTGTCGAGGGGGCCAGTCATGCTCGATGTGGTCATGATCTCTGGGCGATGCCAGGGTTGAGTGTAAAGAACCCAGAATCGCCGCCGGTCGATGGACATCCATATCGGCTGTTCGGGATCTTGAGGCTGGACCGTCGTCTTATCCTTAAGTAGCGATGCAATAATTCGCGCCTGACCCTCGGCAATTTCTTGCGCCATTTTCGCTGGAGCGTTTGCTCCCAAATTATACGCGGCAGACACGACGGTCAGTAGGGAGCCAATGTCAACGTTCCTTGCGTTGACTTCTTCAGCGAATTCGGCGGCCGTGCGCACGAGAATTGATCCAGCATACACCTCGCCTTGGCTCGTGTTCACGTAGACGCGAAGGCGTCCCTTAGTATTCAATCTACAGGGCGAGATGGCGACTTTTAGCGTTGCGTGTTGAAGTGGCGCTTCATCCACGTCGGAGATAGCCGTTGCGCTCGGAGTCGGAGTAGGCAGCGCCTGTATGAAATCGTCGTGTCCAGGAATTTCCGTTCGAACGGATTTCAGAATCAATTCACGCTCGTGTGTCCATTTCACATTGATGAGCAGCGAGAGGCTCGCAAGCGTAAATGGCAGATCCGGGACCATGATATCCGGGCCATAGACTCCGACTAGGATGAACTTGCCCGACGCCTCTTGACGCAATTCGTCGCAGAACAGCACGGTGGCCGAAAGCTCCGGCAACAGTGCGCCCCTGAAAGTCTTCATTGTTGTCTACCGGTCCTTGCGGATCATGCGGTAGCTGCATGCTCGGTGATGCGCTTGTTCAGCGACGGGTCCGGGATTTTTGCATTACCCAACAAGAACTTCGTCACCCTATTGGGTGAAGGAAAAAAATTCGTAGGCGGAAAAGTGTTAATGACGCTATCGCTGGAAGTCTGGGTTCCAACTTGGCCGCGATCATTGCCCCTGGCGTTAGTCATGAAATCGATCCGAACTTCGATATCGGCCTCTAGGGCCCAGAGCAGATGGGCGTATGAGGTCATCGTCATCTCGCTTGTGCCCTTAAGCCATCGCGTGATCTGGGAGCGATCGACGCCTAGCTTCTCGGCCAAGCGGATGCGTTTCATTCCACGCCGGTCACGCGCCTCTTCATAGGCGCGCTGTAGTTCGCGCCTCAGCTTTCCTACGAAGCGCGCTGCCCAAAGATCCTTAGGAGCGACGTCGATCTGAAAGGACATCGTCATACTCCGTGCTTGAGATGAATTTGGGGTTCGGCAAATGGAGCGCATCGCGTTCGCGCACCGATTCGTCCCGAAACCCAGCGTAAAGATTCCAATCCTTGATTCTCCGGGCCTCGTTTGCGTTTGTTGCGATGAACACGTCGCGCGCCAAGAACCATCCAAAGATTCGTACGTCCACGGGGGTCAACTCCCAGATGCCCAAATTGGCGGGCCTCATGACATGGAGCAGGCTGCGGCCATCGCCAATTTCGAGATGTTCCCCGACGACATAGCGGTTCAATAGTTCGACGAACTGCGCCAATGGCGCGGAAGACCCATGGTCGGGCCGCAAGAGAGGCAGCGCCTCGCGGATCCAGCTCTGCAAACGAAGGTGCAGCCAAAGCTGGCGATACTGCAGTTGGTTGGGGCCGAGGGGTCCGACATAGTTGTCATATCCAGCTTTTCGCAGTGTTATATCTGTTGACATCAACGTCAACAACCTTCTTTGTAAGACTCGAATTCATAATAACTCGTGAACGTGAGGCAGCGGCCACGTCCCCGATAGATACAAGATATTGCGCTTCCACGGCGGCGTTCGGCAAGATGAACACCTGAAAAGCCGCGCAGTAGAGCCTTCCCGATCCTGCTCTACCGTTGTAACTTGACCGAAAAATGGGCGTCACCGTGGCATTCGCCAGGGTAGCCCGCGCCTGCGGCACACTTCTATGGAACCGGCCGGCGGAAATGGCGCTTCAGCTCCGCTGGCGTGATGACGCCGGTCGCCATCACCAGCGCGCCATAGAGCGCGGCCCCGCCTAAGGTCAGCGCCGCCAGCGCCGCCGCCTTGGCCAGCGCGGAACCGTCCCATGCATCGGCCAGCAGCGCCGCCGCCGCCGCGAGGGCCACGCCCAGCGCCAGGCTCGCCCCGCCGATGCGCCATAGATTTCGACGTAAGGTGTCATCCAAGTCGAGGTAACCGAGGCGATGGAGGCGCCAGCCTAGCAACGCGGCGTTCACCCAGGCCGCGGCGGCGGTGGCGAGCGCGATGCCGAGCGCCTGGACGAAGGGAAAGAGCGCCAGGCTGAGCGCGATATTGACCGCGACGCCCACCGCCGCGTAGCGGAATGGCGTGCCCGTATCTTCGCGCGCATAGAAACCCGGCGCCAGCGCCTTGATCATTACATAGGCCGGCAGTCCGAGCGCGAAGGCGGCGAGCGCGGCCCCCGTGGCCGCCCTTGCCTCGGCCCCGAACGCGCCGCGCTCATAGAGGACGGCGACCACCGGGTCGGCGATGACGATCAGCGCCGCCGTCGCCGGCAGAGTCAGCAACAGCGCGAACTCGGTGGCGCGGTTGAACGCCGCCGAGGCCCCGCCCGGATCGCCCGCCCGCAAGCGCCGGCTCATCTCCGGCAACAGCACGACGCCGACGGCGGCGCCGATGACGCCCAGCGGCAACTGATAGATGCGATCGGCGTAGTAGAGATAAGAGACGGCACCGGGTTCGAGCGTCGCGATCACGGTGCCGATCACAAGATTGATCTGCGTGACGCCGGCGCCGATCATGCCCGGCACCATCATGCGGAACAGCCGGCGCACGCCGGGCGTCAGGCGCGGGCGCGGCAGATGGAGCCGTATGCCGACCCGGTGGCAGGCGATCACGAGCCACAGGAACTGCGCGAGCCCTGCCGCCGCCACGCCCCACGCCAGCACCTCGCCAGGCGCGTTCGCGAGCGGCACCACGATCACGAGCGCCAGGATCAGGATCACATTCAGCAGCACCGGCGCCGCCGCGGCGTGAGCGAAGCGCGACAGCGAATTGAGGATGCCGCCCAGAAGCGCCGTCAGCGACATGAACAGCAGATAGGGGAAGGTGATGATGGTGAGCCGCACGACGAGCTCGAACCGCGCCGGCTCGTCCAAGAGCCCTGGCGCGATCGCGACCATGAGCCACGGCATGGAAGCCTGGGCCAGCGCGGTCAGCAGGAGCAGCCCCGCCACCATCACGGCCAGAACCTCGCCGGCGAAGCGCAACGCCGCCGCCCGGCCCTCCTCCGACTGGGCGCGCGCGAAGAGCGGCACGAAGGCCGAGTTGAAGGCGCCCTCGGCGAACAAGCGGCGAAACAGATTGGGGAAACGAAAGGCGAGGAAGAAGGCGTCGGCGACCGGGCCTGTGCCAAGAAGCCGCGCGATCAAGACGTCGCGCACGAAGCCGAGCACGCGGCTGGCCATGGTGTAGCCGCCGACGGTGACGATCGAGCGAAGGAGAGCCATGGTTGAACGTACCGACGCGTTTCGGAATGGCGTCGGTCGGTACTAGCCGATTGTGGCGGGATTAGGAAGCGATCGCGGCCACGCCGTCATGGGCGCCCGTGTCGGACGGCACGCCGCCTTGTTCCAGCGCTTCCATCAACCGGTCGCGGATGGCCTTCAACGTGACCTCCGCATCGATCTTCAACCCGAACCGGTCCTTGACATAGAACACATCGACGGCGCGGGCGCCGAAGGTGGAAATCTTGGCGCTCGATATCTGGAGATTGAGCGCGGCCAGTGCCGCGGTCAGGTCGTAGAGCAGCCCCTTGCGGTCGCGGCCGTTCACCTCGACGACGGTGTGGCCGACGCTGGCCGCGTTGTCGATGAGGACGCGCGGCGCCACGGCGGCGAGCGCCAGGCGGCTTGCATGGGCCGGGGGCAGCCGCGGCCGCTCGACGCGCGGCATGGCGTCCTCGGCAATCACCCGCTTTATCGCCACCGCGATGCGCGCCAGGCGATCGGGTTCCTCGATCGGCGCGCCGCCGTCGTTCTGCACCGAGAACGTGTCGAGCGCCATGGCATTGTTGAGCGTGAAGATGCGGGCATCGAGAATATTGGCGCCGGCGATGGCAAAGGCGCCGGCGAGACGGGCGAAGAGGCCGGGGCGGTCCCTCGTATAGACAGTAACCTCGGTCACCGCGCGGGCGCGATCGATGCGGGTCTCGAAGGCAAGCGCCTCGCCCGCTTCCTCGGCCCGGCGCGCGAGCCGGGCGTGCCGGACATGAGCCTGCGTATCGAACCCAAGCCAGTAGGCGGCATGGCCGCGCGCCATGTGGGCGTCCAACTCGGCCGGCGAGAAGTCGGCCAGCGCCAGCCGCAAGGCGTCGGCGGCGGCACGGCCACGCGCCTCGCGGCCTTCGGCGATGAGGCCTCCCGACAGGCGCTCCTCGGTGCGGCGATAGAGCTCGCGCAGCAGCGTCGCCTTCCAGTTGTTCCAGGTCTTGGGCCCGACGGCGCGGATGTCGGCGACGGTGAGCACCAGCAGCAGGCGCAGGCGCTCCAGCGACTGCACCTCGCCGGCGAAGGCCTCGACGGTCCCCGGATCGTCGATGTCGCGCTTGAAGGCGGTATTGCTCATGAAGAGGTGGCGACGCACCAGCCACGCCGTCGTCTCCGTCTCTTCGGCGCTGAAGCCGAGGCGCGGGCCCAGCCCTTGCGCGATCCCGGCGCCGAGATCGGAATGATCGCCGCCGCGGCCCTTGGCGATGTCGTGCAGGAAGAGCGCGAGATAAAGCGCGCGGCGCGACAGGATCTTGTGCACCACGTCGCTGGCGATCGGCGCCTCGTCCGTGAGTTCGCCCTTTTCGATGCGGGCGAGGATGCCGATGGCGCGCAGCGTGTGCTCATCGACGGTGTAGTGATGGTACATGTCGTACTGCATCTGCGCCACGACGCGGCCGAAATCGGGAATGAACCGGCCGAGCAGGCGGGCCTCGTTCATGCGCCGCAACGCCCCTTCGGGGTCTTCGCGCGAGGTGAGGAGGGCGAGGAACAGGCGGTTGGCCTCCGGGTCCGCGCGCAAGGGCCGGTCAACGAGCCGCCGGGCTTGCGCGGCCCAGCGCAACGTCGCCGGATGAATGTCGAGACGGTGGCGCTGGGCCACCTCGAAGAGGCGCAGCAGATTTGCCGGATCGTCGGCCAGGAACTCGGGCGAAGGCGCCGCGAGCCGGCCGCCATCGACGCGAAACCCCTCGATGTCGCGCCGCATGAAAGCGATATCGGGCAGGCGAAAGAAGGGCTTGCGCCGATGTTGCGCCTCGATGGCGGCGCAGAAGATGCGCGTCAGGTCGCCGACGTTCTTGGCGGTCAGGAAATAATGCTTCATCAGCCTTTCGATCCCGCGCGCGCCGGCGCGATCGGTGTAGCCCATGCGCGCGGCCACCGCCGGCTGGAGGTCGAAGGTGAGGCGCTCTTCGGCGCGGCCCGTCAGATAGTGGAGATGGCAGCGCACCGTCCACAGGAAGAGCGCCGCCTTGTCGAAGGTCCGCGCCTCGTCCGCGGAGAGTACGCCTTGGGCCACGACATCCGCGGTCTCGCCCGCCCGGTAGAGATATTTGGCGATCCAATAGAGCGCGTGTAAATCGCGCAAGCCCCCCTTGCCGTCTTTCACGTTGGGCTCGAGCGCGTATCTGGAATCGCCGAGGCGCTCGTGGCGCCGGTTGCGCTCGGCCAGTTTCGCTTCGACGAAGTCGATGCCGGTGCCGGCGACGATGTCGCGCTGGAAACGCCGGCGCAACTCGACGTGGAGGCTTTGCTCGCCCCACACGTAGCGCGATTCGAGAAGCCCGGTGCGCACCGTCATGTCGGCGCGCGCCTGGCGCAAGGATTCGTCGATCGAGCGCACCGCGTGGCCGACGCGCAAGGACAGATCCCAGAGCTTGTAGAGGATGAACTCGACCACCTGCTCGCAATAGGGCGTCATCTTGTAGGGCAGCAGGAACAGAAGATCGACGTCCGAATGCGGCGCCAGTTCCTGGCGCCCATAGCCGCCGGCGGCGACGACGGCGAGGTGCTCGCCGACGCTCGGGTTGGCAAGCGGATAGGCGCGCGTGGTCGTGTAGTCGTAGAGAGCGCGCAGGAGCTGGTCGATGAGGAAGCTGTGGGCGCGCGCCGCGCTATTTCCATCATTGTCGGCGAGGAAGCGCAATTCGATCTCGGCCCGGCCGGCGGTCAGCGCGACCTTCAACGCGGCCAGCACGCGCGGATCGGCGGCTGGATCGGAGCTGCCGGCGGCGATGACGTCGAGAGCCTCGCCGAGCGAACGGCGGTCGATGATGGCGCGCTGGTCGCGGATCTGGTCCATGGGCAGATTTCTCGGTGTCCGGGCCGTCACATTAACAGATTTCTAGTTGGCGGCCGGCCTTTGCAAGATGCATTTGTGATAACATGGCGCCCATGAAAGCAGTTCTCGCGCCGTTGCTCATCGCGCTGCTTCTCGCCGGCTGCGCCAGCGAAGACGGCGGCGGGCGGCGGGCCGTAAGCCCCCCGCCGGTGACGGCGGGGTTCCTGGCCGAGACCCCGGACGTGATCGAGCTCAGCGTCATCGACCGCCAGCCGGTGGACAAGGTCGAACTGCTTGCGCCGGATGGGCGCATCTTCTTGGCGCATCGGATCGACCGCGAGAAGACGACGCGGGATTCGCGCGCCGGCGGCGGCCTCGGAGTCGGCGTTGGCGTCTTCGGCGGATCGAGCACCAAGGTCGGCACGTCGTTCGGCATCGGGTTTCCCCTGGGCGGGGTCGAAGCGCCGCCGACCGCGCCGCATTACGAGAGCGTCGCCCTGGTGCGGGTGGAGGACATGGCGGGCTATCGGTCGAGCTGGCCGCGCTGGGTCCTTCGCATCCGCCTCGGCACGCCGGAGACCAGTTTCCGGTCCATCGAGATCCCGGCGCCGCGCCCGCCGGATGGTTGAGGACTATTTTCCGAGCAGCGCCTTCAGGCGGTAGAGCGCTTCGAGCGCTTGCCTGGGACTGAGGTCGTCCGGGCGGATGTTTTCGAGTTCGGATTCGAGCGCCGATGCCTTCGCTGTCTTCGGCGAGGCCTTCGCGGTCGCGGCGAAAAGCGGCAGGTCGTCGGCGAGGCGGGCGAGCGCTCCCGCCTGTTCCCCCTGCTCCAGTATCGCCAGCACCTCCTCGGCCCGCGCCAGCGCCAGGGCGGGCACGCCGGCGAGCTTGGCCACGTGAATGCCATAGGAACGATCGGCGGCACCAGGCGCCACTTCGTGCAGGAACACGACCTCGCCCTGCCATTCCTTGACCCGCATCGCATGGGGCTTCAGCGCCGCCAGCTTGGATTGCAGCGCGGTCAGTTCATGATAGTGGGTGGCGAAGAGCGCGCGGCAGCGGTTGACCTCATGCAGGTGTTCGACGCAGGCCCAGGCGATCGAGAGGCCGTCGAAGGTGGCGGTGCCGCGCCCGATCTCGTCCAGGATCACGAGCGCGCGAGGGCCGGCCTGATTGAGGATCGCGGCGGTCTCCACCATCTCGACCATGAAGGTGGAGCGGCCGCGCGCCAGGTCGTCGGCGGCGCCGACGCGGCTGAACAGCCGGTCGACGACTCCGATATGCGCGGCATCCGCCGGCACGAACCCGCCCATCTGCGCCAGCAGCGCGATGAGCGCGTTCTGGCGCAGGAAGGTCGACTTGCCGGCCATGTTGGGGCCGGTGACGAGCCACAGGCGGCGCTCCGGCGCCAGATCGCAATCATTGGCGACGAAGGCTTGGGCCAGCGCGCGCAGCGCCTGCTCGACCACCGGATGGCGGCCGCCCACGATGTGGAACGCCAGGCTCGAATCGACGGTGGGACGGCAGTAGCGTTCGGCTGCGGCGAGTTCGGCCAAGCCCGCCAGCACGTCGATGACGGCAAGCGCGCGAGCCGCCGCGGCGATGCCCTCGGCGCGGAGCCGGACCTCGCCCACCAGATCCTCGAACAGCGCCAGCTCGATCGCCAGCGCCTTCTCGGCCGCGGTCGCGATGGCGCGCTCGAGCTCGCCCAGTTCCACGGTGGTGAAGCGCATGGCGTTGGCCATGGATTGGCGATGGATGAAGGTCGGGGCTTGCGGCCCCTTCGTCAGCTTGTCGGCATGGGTGGGCGTGGTTTCGATGTAGTAGCCGAGTACGTTGTTGTGCCGGATCTTCAGGCTCGGAATGCCGGTCTCGTCGCGATAGCGCGCCTCGAGGCCGGCGATGTGGCGCCGCCCGTCGGCGCTCAAGGCGCGCAGATCGTCGAGCTCGCGCGAATACGCCGCGGCGATGAACCCGCCGTCCCGGGCGAGCACCGGAAGATCGCCGGAGAGCGCGCAGCCAAGCCGTTCCACCAGATCGTCGTGGCGGCCAAGCTCGCCTGCCGCGGCCGACAGGCGCGGCGGCGGTCCCGGCGCCTTGCCCGCCAACCCATTCAAGCGATCCCGCACCGCCGCGGCGCGGGCGAGCCCGCCCTGCATCGCCGCCAGATCGCGGGGACCGCCGCGCCCGAGCGTCAGGCGCGAAAGCGCGCGTTCGATGTCGGGCGCGCCCCGGATCGCTTCGCGCAGAGTCGCGCGCAAACCTTCCTCGCGCACCAGGAAGGCGACCGCGTCCAGGCGGAGACCGATCGCCGCCGGATCGGTGAGCGGGCCGGCGAGCCAGGCGGCGAGCTCGCGCGCGCCTGCGGCACTCGCCGTCCGGTCGATGGCGTCGAGCAGCGAGCCCTGCCGCTCGCCGGCGAGGCTGCGCGTCAATTCGAGATTGCGCCGCGTCGCCGCATCCACTTCCACGACCGCGCCGGCGGCGACGCGCCGGGGCGGAGAAAGCCGCGGACGGTGGCCGATCTGGGTCGCCTCGACATAATCGACCAGCGCGCCCGCGGCGGCGAGCTCGGCCCGGCTGAAATCGCCGAAGCCTTCGAGCGCCTTGACGCCATAGATGTCGTGGAGGCGCTGCTTTCCCCCTTCGCTGTCGAAACGCCGGTCCGCCAGCGCGGTCAGCGCCGATTTCCAATCGGCGAGAACGTCGAACAAGGCCGGCTGTTGAAGGAGTCGGTCGGGGATCAGAATCTCGCCCGGCTCCAACCGCGCCAGCGCCCCGGCGAGCGCCTGGGGGCCAAGTGACTCGACCTGAAAATCGCCGGTCGAAATGTCGAGCCAGGCAAGCGCCAGGGCGCCACCGGCCTCGGCCAAGGCGGCCAGATAGTTGTGCCGGCGGGCATCGAGAAGCTCGTCCTCGGTGAGCGTGCCCGACGTCACCACCCGCACCACGTCGCGGCGCACGACCGCCTTCGCGCCGCGGCGTTTGGCTTCGGCGGGATTCTCAAGCTGTTCGCAGATCGCGACCTTGAAACCCTGGCGGATGAGGCGCTGGAGGTAGGCTTGCGCCGCGCGCACCGGCACGCCGCACATCGGCACGTCCTGGCCGTCGATCTTGCCGCGCTTGGTGAGCGCGATGTCGAGGGCCGCCGAGGCCTTCACCGCGTCTTCGAAGAACATCTCGTAGAAATCGCCCATGCGGTAGAAGAGCAGACAGTCCGGATGGGCGCGTTTGGCCTCCAGGTATTGCGCCATGGCCGGGGTCGCCAGGGCTGGATCGGGCGGGCCGGTTGGCTCGTGAGTGGCGTCGTTCAAGGGGCCTTGCCTTCGCTCCAAGGGGGGGGCTCGGCGGATCATAGTCATCCGCCACTACCGCCGCCAAGCGGCTGTCCGGCGTGTAGACTATACATTTGCGCGTAACCGACATTACTATCCCAGCGGCTTGTAGCGTGAAGAATGGGGGGCAGGGCATGACGAGACCGGCATGGGCGCTCTTGGCCGCGGCGGTTGCGCTCGCGGGGTGTGCCATGAAATCGGTTCTCCCGCAGGTCGCGGATCAGCCGGCGATCGAGGTGAAGCAGCCGGAGGACACGAAGCCGATTCAGTTCCGCAAGATCGTCGTCAAGTTGAAGCGCGGACAGGATATCGGCTCCGTGCAAGTTGGGCCCTTCTGCCTGAAGGCCGACGATTTTCTCTGGGGTGCCGGCCGGGAGGCGATGGATGGCGCGGAGCTGACCGGGATCTTTCAGGACGAACTGACGGCGGCGAACTATCGGGTCGTCGGCGACCCGGACGCGCTGTTCGACGATTCCTCGGCGTGGGCGGCCGAGTACCTGGTCGCCGGCCTGGTCACGTCGATGCAGGCCAATGTCTGCTACCCGTTCTCCGGCAAAAACGATTTCGTCCGGAACCGCGCCGAAGTCTTCATGGATGTCGAATGGCAGGTGTACGGGCGGCTCGACCAGAAGGTCGTGCATCAAATGAAATCGCAGGGCAGCGGCATCATCAAGAAAGCGCGGCCGGAAGGAGCCAACGAAGCCTTCCTCCTCGCCTTCGCCCAGGCGTCCCGCAACATGCTGGCGGACCAGGGCTTCCACGACCTGGTGACCGGAGCGCGGCCGGCGGTCGCGACGAGCGCGCCGGCGACCGGTGTGTCGCTGAAATCCCCGGCCCTCTCCGCCAGCCCGATGGCCGGACACGCCGAGGAGGTGCGCGCCGAGGTCGTCACCGTCTTGGCCGGGGGCGGCCACGGCTCGGGCTTCTTCATCGACACCGCCGGGCACGTCCTGACCAATTACCACGTCGTGGGGACGGCCGAGCGGGTGACGTTACGTCTTAGTGGCGGCCAGGAGCTCGTCGCCGCGGTGCTGGCGCGGGATTCGCGCCGCGACGTGGCGCTGCTTCAGGTGGAGCAACTGTCCACCAAGGGCCTGCCGCTGCGTCTGGACGCGCCTAAGGTCGGCGACGAGGTCTTCGCCGTCGGCGCGCCGCTCAATGTCGAACTAAGCGGAACCATGAGCAAGGGCATCGTCAGCGCGCTGCGCGCCATGGACGGCCTGGCTTTCATCCAGAGCGACGTGAGCATCCTGGGGGGCAGCAGCGGCGGCCCGCTGCTCGACGCCAACGGCAACGTCATCGGCATCGCCGTGTCGGGGATGAACGAGAGCGGCAGCTCGACCAGCGTCAACTTCTTCATCCCGATCGGCGATGCGCTCGGCGCGCTTGGCATAAGTGTGGAGAGCGGCACTTTGTAGAAAAACGGGCTGGCGGCGCTCGCCCTTTCATTGAACCGATGAATCGTGCATTTTGGCGGCGGGGAGAACGAGGGGCCGCGACCGGCCTGGAAGCTTTAAGGACACGGCAACGAGTCATGGCCGATACCGAACACGCCAACGTCACCGACGAGGACGCCCTTCAGCTTCATGCGAGCGGGCGGCCCGGCAAGATCGAGATCAGGGCGACCAAGCCGCTGATGACCCAGCGCGACCTGTCGCTCGCCTATTCGCCCGGCGTGGCGGCGCCCTGCCTCAGGATCCACAAGGATCCGAGTCTCGCCTACGACTACACCGCCAAGGGCAATCTGGTCGCCGTCATCTCGAACGGCACGGCGGTGCTGGGGTTGGGGGATCTGGGCGCGCTCGCGTCGAAGCCGGTCATGGAAGGCAAGGCGGTGCTGTTCAAGCGCTTCGCCGACATCGACGGCATCGACATCGAGGTGGATACGCGCGACGTCGACGAGTTCGTCAACTGCGTGCGCTTTCTGGGCCCGACCTTCGGCGGCATCAATCTCGAGGACATCAAGGCGCCGGAATGCTTCATCATCGAGCAGCGCCTGCGCGAGCTCATGGACATCCCGGTGTTTCACGACGATCAGCACGGCACCGCCATCATCACGGCGGCGGGGCTGATCAACGCCCTCGACATCACCGGGCGCGACTTCAAGACGACGCGGGTCGTGGTCAACGGCGCCGGCGCCGCGGCTATCGCCTGCATCGAACTGATCAAGGCCATGGGGCTGCCGCCCGAAAACGCCATCCTGTGCGATACGAGCGGCGTCATCTATCAGGGCCGCGAGAAGGGCATGAACCAGTGGAAATCGGCGCACGCGGCGCGCACCAAGGCGCGCACGCTCGCCGAAGCGATGGCGGGGGCCGACGTGTTCCTCGGTCTTTCGGCGAAGGGGGCGGTGACCCAGGCCATGGTCGCCGGCATGGCGGCCAAGCCGATCGTGTTCGCCATGGCCAATCCCGATCCGGAGATCACCCCCGAGGAGGTCCGCGCCACGCGCAAGGACGCCATCGTCGCCACCGGGCGTTCCGATTACCCGAACCAGGTCAACAACGTGCTGGGCTTCCCCTACATCTTCAGGGGCGCGCTCGACGTGCGCGCCTCCACCATCAATGACGCGATGAAGATCGCCGCGGCGCGCGCCATCGCCGAACTGGCGCGCGCGGACGTGCCCGATGAAGTGGATGCCGCCTATGCCGGACGGCGCTTGCGCTACGGCCCCGACTACATCATCCCGGTGCCGTTCGATCCGCGGCTTATTTCGACGGTGGCGCCCGCCGTCGCCAAGGCGGCGATGGAAAGCGGCGTCGCCCGCCGGCCGATCCTGGACATGGACGGCTACGTCGGCGAGCTGTCGGCGCGGCTCGATCCCACATCCGCGAGCCTCCACTTCATCTTCGAGAGGGTGCAAGGGAGCGGCAAGCGCATCGTGTTCGCGGAGGGCGAGGAGGAGAAGGTCATCCGGGCGGCGCTGGCGTTCCGCAACGCCGGCTACGGCACGCCGGTGCTGGTCGGACGCGAGGAACGCGTGGCGGAGGTGGCGCGGGGCGCGGGTCTCGCCGACGCCGAAACGCTCGAAGTGCACAACGCGCGGCTGTCCCGGCACAATGCCGATTACACGAAATTTCTTTACCGCCGCCTGCAACGCAAGGGCCTGCTGCACCGCGATTGCCAGCGCATGGTGAACCAGGACCGTAACGTCTTCGCCGCCTGCATGGTGGCGCAAGGGCACGCCGACGCGATGGTGAGCGGCCTCACCCGCAGCTTCGCGACAACGCTCGAAGAGATTTCGCGCGTCATCGACCCGGAGCCCGGTCACCTGGTGTTCGGACTTTCGCTCGTGGTCGCGCGCGGGCGAACGGTGCTCATCGCCGACACATCGGTGCATGAACTGCCGACCGCCGAGGATTTGGCCGACATCGCCCAGCAGAGCGCCACGCGCGCGCGCCAGATCGGCCATGAGCCGCGCGTGGCGTTCCTGTCCTTTTCCAATTTCGGCAACCCGCCGCTGAACCGCGCCGAGCGCATCCGCGACGCGGTCGCGCTGCTCGACGGCCGCAAGGTCGATTTCGAGTACGATGGCGAGATGCAGGCCGACGTGGCGTTGGACCACGAGCTGCAGCGCGAGCTCTATCCCTTCAGCCGCCTGACCGGCCCGGCCAACGTGCTGATCATGCCGGCGCTGCACAGCGCCAACATTTCGGCCATGCTGCTTCGCAAACTCGCCGGCGGCACGGTGGTGGGTCCGTATCTCACCGGCTTCGCCCGATCGGCCCAGGTCGTGCGCGCCGGAGCGACGGTCAGCGAGATCGTCAACACGGCCGTGCTGGCGACCCTCGACACGTTGCGCTGACGAGCCTATTGAGCAAGTAGCGATGCAAGTGTCCTGCTTCTCGATCCATGGTGTCCCCCGCGCCACCAATTGTCATCGCCGGGCTCGACCCGGCGATCCATGGCGCGGCCGGCGAACTCGCCGGAAGATTCGCGCCGATCGGGTGCAACACCACGCGTGCGACGCCGATGGATCGCCGGGTCAGGCCCGGCGATGACAGCTTTTCTTGGCGTCCCACGGCTCGGATCGATTCGACTATTGCCTAACGCGCCTTGAGCGGATGAACGTCCCGGCCAATGACACGGGCGCGCGGCGGTTCGACGCCCTTCTGCCCGAGGAGATCGCGCGCAAGGCGGAAGCCATCGGCGCGGCCAAGGTCCGGAACGACCAAGTGACGATGTTCGTGCTGGCGGTCCTCGCCGGCGCCTTCATCGGGCTCGGCGCCATGTTCTCGACCACGACGCTCGCCGGGTTTTCGGGCGAGCTTCCCTATGGCGTCGTGCGCTTCATCGCCGGCATTGCCTTCGCGCTCGGCCTCATCCTGGTCATCCTCGGCGGCGCCGAGCTGTTCACCGGAAACACGCTGATCGTCATGGCCTGGGCCAGCCGTAGGATCACGCTTCTGGAAATGTTGCGCTCCTGGACCATCGTCTATGCCGGCAATTTCATCGGCGCCGTGGCGACCGCGCTGCTGGTCGTCCTTTCCGGGCAGTATCTCGACGGCGAGGGCAGCGTCGGGCAGGCGGCGCTGGCGGCGGCGGTGGCCAAGGCGTCGCGGCCATTCTGGCCGGCGCTCTTCCTCGGCATACTCTGCAACGTGCTGGTCTGTCTCGCCGTGTGGCTGTCGCTGGGCGCGCGCGGCACGGCCGACAAGGTTCTGGCCATCCTCTTTCCCGTCGCGGCCTTCGTCGCGGCGGGGTTCGAGCATTCGGTCGCGAACATGTACCTGCTGCCGGCGGGGCTGTTCATCGAAGCCCTGGCGCCTTCCTGGTTCTGGTCCGAGATCGGCGCCAAGGTCGCGAACATCGAGGTGTTGAGCTGGGGCCGATTCGCGCTCGGCCTCATTCCCGTCACCATCGGCAACGTCATCGGCGGCGGCGTCCTCGTCGGCGCCGTCTATTGGTTCGTCTACTTACGCCGAAGGGAAGCGTAGGGAGCGGCCGGGGTCGGAGCTCGACCCCGGCGCACTGGTTAGTTCGCGGCGTCGACCGAGACCGAGCGGACCCAGTAAGTGCCGCCGCTGTTGATCAGCAAGAGGCCATCGAACGGCTTCTTGAGCTGTGTATCCTGCGCGGCGATGACCTGCTTGTCGTCAAGCGTCACCACCATGCGGCCCTGCTTGTCGCGGGTCCAATCGATGACGTGCGGCTTGCCGTCCTCGAGCGCGACCGGCCCGCTCGACTGGCCGATGATCTGCGCGCCCTTGGATGTTATCAGCTGCAACTGGAGGCCGGTGGCCGCGCCCGGCATATAGGCGATACGGTAGGCGTTGTTGCCGGACGCGCCCTGGTAGGGACCGAAATCGAGCCGGCCGGCGCGATCGCGCGAGGTGAGTTCGAATCGCACGGCGAAGGCGTTGGAGAACTTCACCGGCGTGAATACGGACGCGTACTGGGACTGGCCCTGCTGCGGTTGCAGCAGTGCCCCCAGGAGCTGGTTGAGCTGACCGCCGGCGGCGGCGCCGATCGAGGTCTTCAGGCCTGAGTTTGGTCCGCGCGGGTCCACCTTGAATTGGCCGGCGCTGACCTGCCAGGCGGGATTGGCGGTATAATTCCCGTCCTTGAAATCATCGAACAGAACCCGCGTGCCCCACGGATTCTCATAGGCCGCGAGCAGATCGTTCAAATCCTCGAGAAACAAGGGATCGGCGGCGCGCGCATCTTCCGCCTCATCGATCAGCTCTCTCAGATTGGCGACCAGGTCGTCGATTTCACCCGATTCCTGATTGCCCTCCCATTGATTGTATTTGGTCTGTGCCGACACCGGTCCGGCGACGAGGCTGGCCAGAGCCAGCGCCCCCGTCAACATCAGAACGGTCGGCAGCGCTTTCAAGCGTGTCCGGTTCATGGTTGCGATCCGCCCTTTTCTGGGGTTAGGGAAAACATGGATTTCCTAGCACGCCCGAGGCTAGTTTGTCTTGGATGAACCGGCGATGAACCAGGGACGGCGCATGTCCACCTCCATTGCGCGACGCCTGCCGTGGTTGGCGGCCGTTTCGGCCCCGGTTGCGATCGCGTTTGGGGTGTCGATGGCCGGCGGCTGGATCGCGGCCTGGCCAGGCCTGCTCGCGGCCGGCGCGACGACGCTGGCGATTTGCACGCTGCTGTGGCGCCCGCTCGGCCGGCTCGATCGCGAGTCTCGCCGATCGAACGAGGCGGCGGCGCGCGCGCTCGATCGCGCCCAGGGGGAACTCGCGGCGGCGGCGCGGTTCAATGACGCGCTGGTCGCCCGATTGCCCGTACCGATCCTGCTGCTGGACAAGACCCTTCGGATCCGCCGCGCCAATCCAGCCGCCGCGACGTTGCTGGGGGTCGAGCTTGCCGGGCGCGACCTCATCGCCGTGTTGCGTCACCCCGATCTGATCGAGGCCGCCCTGGACTGTATCCGTGGCGGCGCCGGGCGCAGCGTCGAGGTGCGGCTTCCGGTGCCCTTGGAGCGCCGCCTCGGCGCGCGCGTGGAACCGATGGAGGCACCTGGAGCGGACGACATACGAGCGGTCGTGGCGCTCGAAGACCTGACGGCGCTCGACCGGGCGGAGCGATCGCGCGCCGATTTCGTCGCCAATGTCAGCCACGAATTGCGCACGCCGTTGTCATCGGTCATCGGCTTCATCGAGACGCTGCGCGGGCCGGCTAGGGAAGACCGCCCGGCGCGGGAAAAGTTTTTGGCGATCATGGACGGCCAGGCGCGGCGCATGGCGCGCCTTGTCGCCGACCTTCTGTCGCTGTCGCGCATCGAACTCGACGAGCACCGGGCGCCGACCGGGCGGGTTTCATTGGCGGGCATCTTGCGCGCGGTCGCGGAGTCCCTGCACATGAAGGCGGCGGAGCGGGGTATTGCGATCGCGTTCGATGCGCCCCCGCCGGGGGCCGCGCCGGCTTGCGATCTCGATGCGCTGCCGCCCGTTCTCGGCGAGGCCGACGAGCTGACCCAGGTCTTCCAGAACCTGATCGACAACGCCCTCAAATACAGCCGCGAACGGGCCACCGTGCGCATCGCGACCTGGCTGGCGCCGGGCGGGAGCGTGGCGGTCGCGGTGATGGACCAAGGCGAGGGCATACCGCGCGAACACTTGCCGCGGTTGACCGAGCGGTTCTACCGCGTGAACACGGCGCGCTCGCGCGACCTGGGTGGAACCGGTCTTGGACTCGCTATCGTCAAGCACATCGTCAACCGCCACCGCGGCGAGCTTCGGATCGAAAGCGAGCCCGGAACTGGCAGCACATTTACAGTGATTATTCCTGCAATTTCAAATATGTAACCAATATTTATGTTGACGTCATCAAAATGTCACATATATGCAATAAGACTGCCGTTGGAACGACCTTAATCTCGCCTTCGGCCGTCCTGGCCGCATTCATCAAGGGAGATCATGTCGATGATCAAATCGCTGTTCTTGGCGGCCGCCGCCGCCGTCGCGATGTCAGGAGCCGCCGAGGCGCGCGATCAGATCCGCATCGTCGGTTCCAGCACCGTATTTCCGTTCACCAGCGCCGTCGCCGAGCAGTTCGGCTCCGCGGGCAAGTTCAATACGCCGGTGGTCGAATCGACCGGCACCGGCGGCGGCATCAAGCTTTTCTGCGCCGGTATCGGGCCCGATCACCCGGACATCGTCAACGCGTCGCGCGAGATCAAGGATTCCGAGGTGAAGTCCTGCGCCGAGGCGGGCATCACCGAAATTACCGAAGTCAAGATCGGGTACGACGGAATCGTGCTGGCGACATCGAAGGAGCATCCGCCCTTGTCGCTGAACCAGGAAAAGATCTGGCTGGCTCTCGCCAAGGAAGTACCGGTGAACGGCCAGCTCGTCGCCAATCCCTACCGGACTTGGGCCGATATCGATCCGTCGCTTCCGGCGGATAAGATCGAAGTGCTGGGCCCGCCGCCGACCTCGGGTACGCGCGATGCCTTCGTCGAACTGGCTTTGGACAAGGGTTGCGCCAAGTTTCCGGAGATCGAAGCCCTGGAGGGCGATGCCAAGAAGGCGGCTTGCCAGACGATCCGCGAGGACGGCGCCTTCATCGAAGCCGGCGAAAACGACAATCTCATCGTCAACAAGCTCGCGGCCAATCCGCGCGCGGTCGGCGTCTTCGGGTTCGGCTTCCTCGACCAGAACACCGACAAGTTGCACGCCGCGCTGGTCGGCGACGTCGCCCCCACCTTCGAGACCATCTCCGACGGATCCTACCCGGTCTCGCGCTCGCTCTACATCTACGTGAAGAACGCCCATGTCGGCGTCATCCCCGGCATCAAGGAGTTCGTCGCCGAGTACATGAGCGACCGGGCGTCGGGCGAGGAAGGATATCTCATCGACAAGGGGCTGATCCCACTTCCCGCCGCCGAACACGAGACGGTCGGCGTGGCGGCGATGGCCCTGCAACCGCTGACCAACTGAACCATGTCCCACGTCGCGCTTGCCGCAATTCTGCTACTGCTCGCCGCCCTCGGCTACACGATGGGCCGGCGGCGGGCCACGGCACTCTCCGGCGGCCAAGCGCGACGTCTTCATTCCCTGCCGTCCTATCACGGACTCTACGTGGCGCTGTGGTGCGCGCTGCCGGCCGCGGCGGTCCTTGCCGTGTGGCTGGTGGCCGAACCGCAAATCATCGCCGTTCTTCTGATGCCGAGCCTGCCGCCCGGCAGCGCCGGCTTGACCGACGGCGCGTTCCAATTGCTGCTTGGCGACATCGAGAGCTTCGCGGCCGGTCGCGCGCCCGAAGCTGGCACCGATCCCGCCGTGATCGCCGCCGCCCGGCGGCTGTCCGAGCTTCGCCAGAGCGGTTTCATTCTGTTGGCGCTTGCCGCCATCGCGCTCGGAGCCGGCGGCATCGGCTGGAGCCGGTCGCGCATTCGCCCGGGTCTTCGCGCCCGCAACGCGGTCGAACGGGCGACCATCGTCATCATGATCGCGGCCTCGACGGTCGCTATCTTGACGACGGTCGGGATCGTCATGTCGCTGTTGTTCGAATCCGCGCGCTTCTTCGCCCAGGTGCCTTTCTCGGATTTTCTTTTCGGCCTGCAATGGAGCCCGCAAACGGCATTGCGCGAGGATCAGGTCGGCAGTTCCGGCGCCTTCGGCGCGGTGCCGATTTTCGCCGGAACCTTCATCATCACCCTCATCGCCATGGCGGTGGCGGTGCCGATCGGTCTCATGGCGGCCGTCTACATGTCCGAATACGCGGGCAAGCGCGCTCGGGCGATCGCCAAGCCGGCGCTGGAGATGCTCGCCGGCATTCCAACCGTCGTCTATGGGTTCATCGCCGCGATCATGGTCGGGCCGGCTTTGCGCGATGCCGGCGAGTGGGTCGGGCTCGACGTGGCTTCGGAGAGCGCGCTTGCCGCCGGATTGGTCATGGGCGTCATGATCATCCCCTTCGTTTCGTCGCTCAGCGACGACGTGATGAACGCGGTGCCGCAAACCTTGCGCGACGGCTCCTACGCCATCGGCGCCACCAAGTCGGAGACCATCGTCCGGGTCGTGTTCCCGGCGGCGCTGCCGGGCATCATCGGCGCGGTGCTGCTGGCGGTGTCGCGCGCGGTGGGCGAGACCATGATCGTGGTCATGGCGGCCGGCCTTGCCGCCAATCTGACCGCCAACCCCTTGCAGGCGGTCACCACCGTCACGGTCCAAATCGTCACGCTGCTGGTCGGCGACCAGGAGTTCGACAGCCCCAAGACATTGGCGGCGTTCGCGCTCGGGCTGGTGCTGTTCGCGGTCACGCTGGCGACCAACGTGATTGCCTTGCGCGTCGTGCGCCGATACCGGGAGCAATACGAGTGAGCGCGGCCGCGAACCGCCTGCGCCGCCGCCATGGCGCGGAGTGGCGTTTTCGTGCTTGCGGCGCCATCGCTATCGCCATCGCCATCGCGATTCTGGCCGCGCTGCTTGGCGGTATTCTGTGGCAGGGAGTGGGCGCCTTGTGGCGGACCGAGATCCTGCTCGACATCGACATCGACGCCGGGACCATCGACCCCGCGGGCACGCGCGATCCGGCCGCGCTCGCCGGCGCGGATTACGGCGTTCTTGTCAAGAATGCGCTGCGGGCACGGTTCCCCGAGGCAACCGAGCGCAAGCAGAAGCGGGATCTAGCCGCCCTTGCGAGCAACGAGGCGGCGTATGCCTTGCGCGATCGCGTGATGACCGAGCCTGGCCTCATCGGCACGCGACTCAAACTATGGGTGCCGGCATCGAGCGACGTCGACATGCTGTGGAAGGGCGTACTCGACCGCGATACGCTTGTGGATGGCGGGCGGCTCGACGCCGACCAGGTGGCGTGGATAGACGCGCTTGCCGCCGATGGAAGCGTCGCCACGAGTTTCAACGCCGCCTTTTTCACCGGCGGAGACAGCCGCGAGCCGGAACAGGCTGGCATCGCGGGCGCGCTCGTCGGCACGATTCTCACCATGGCAGTGACTCTCGTCCTGTCGTTTCCCCTGGGCGTCGCGGCGGCCGTCTACTTGGAGGAGTTCGCGCCCAAGAACCGCTGGACCGATCTGATCGAGGTCAACATCAACAACCTCGCCGCCGTGCCGTCGATCGTGTTCGGGCTTCTGGGACTTGCGGTCTTCCTCGGATTCTTCGGCCTGCCGCGTTCGGCGCCGCTGGTGGGCGGGCTGGTGCTGTCGCTCATGACCCTGCCGACATTGATCATCGCCGCGCGCGCGGCCTTGGCGGCGGTACCGCCCTCGATCCGCGACGGCGCGTTGGCGGTGGGGGCCTCGCCCCTGCAATCGGTCTTCCATCACGTCTTGCCGCTGGCGATGCCGGGCATCTTGACCGGGTCGATCATCGGCATGGCGCGGGCGGCGGGCGAGACCGCGCCGCTGCTGATGATCGGCATGGTCGCCTTTATCGTCGATATTCCGGGCGGCATCACCGACCCGTCCTCGGTGCTGCCGGTGCAGGTCTATTTATGGGCCGACGCGCCCGAGCGCGGATTCGCCGAGAAGACCGCGGCCGCCATTCTGGTCCTGCTCGTCTTTCTCGCGGTCATGAATCTGGCCGCGGTGGTGCTGCGCCGCCGCTTCGAGCGGCGGTGGTAGGGAGGCTCGACAATGAACCAGCCCATCGCCTTTACCCTGAAACCGACATCGGCGCCGGCGGTCGCGGTCGATTCGCCGCCCAAAATGTCGGCGCGCGGCGTCGACGTGTTCTATGGCGAGAAGCAGGCGCTGTTCGACGTCGACATCGACATCCACCGCAATCGGGTGACGGCGCTCATCGGCCCTTCGGGCTGCGGCAAATCGACCTTCATACGCTGTCTCAACCGCATGAACGACGTGATCGCGGACGCCCGGGTTCGGGGGTCGATCACGCTCGACGGCCAGGACATCCACGATCCAGGCCTCGACGTGGTGAGTCTGCGCGCGCGCGTCGGCATGGTGTTCCAGAAACCGAACCCGTTCCCAAAGTCCGTTTACGAGAACGTCGCCTATGGCCCGCGCATTCATGGCCTTGCCGCCTCGCGCGGCGAACTCGATGACATCGTGCGCGCGAGCCTCGAGCGCGCCGGGTTGTGGGGCGAGGTCGCCGAGCGGCTGAACGAGCCGGGGACGAGCCTCTCCGGAGGCCAGCAACAGCGCCTGTGCATCGCCCGCGCCATCGCCGTCGATCCCGAGGTCATCCTGATGGACGAGCCGTGCTCGGCGCTCGATCCCATCGCCACCGCCAGGATCGAGGAATTGATCGACGAGCTGCGCCTGAATTTCGCCATCGTCATCGTTACCCATTCCATGCAGCAGGCGGCGCGGGTGTCGCAGCACACCGCGTTCTTCCACCTCGGCAAGCTGGTCGAACAGGGGCCGACCGAACAGATCTTCACCAGCCCGCGCGACGAACGCACGCAAGGGTACGTCACCGGAAGATTCGGATGACGAGAACGGGGTTGCAGCCATGACCATCGCCGACCACATCGTCAAATCGTTCGACGAGGAATTGAACCGCCTGCACCAAACCATCGTGCAGATGGGGGGCCTCGCCGAGGCGCAGCTTCAAGGCGCCATCGACGCCCTGGTCCGGCGCGACGCCGGCCTAGCGGCGGAAATCGTGCGCGCCGACCACCGCATCGACGAGCTGGAGCTGGAGGTCAGTCAGCGCGCCATCCGCGTGTTGGCGCTGCGCCAGCCGATGGCGCTCGACCTCAGGTCCGTGGTCGCGGCCCTCAAGATATCGAGCGACATCGAGCGCATCGGCGATTATGCCGCCAATGTCGCCAAGCGCGCCGCGGTCTTGGCGCAATCGCCGCCGATTAAGACGGTCGGCGGCATCCAGCGCATGAGCCGGCTGGCGCAACAGCTCATCAAGGATGTCCTCGACGCCTATGTCGCGGCCGACGCCCAGAAGGCCGACGCCGCCTGGCGGCGCGACGAGGAGATCGACGAGATGTATGGCAGCCTGTTCCGCGAACTCTTGACCTACATGATGGAAGACCCGCGCAACATCGGCCCTAGCACCCATCTGCTGTTCGTCGCCAAGAACATCGAGCGCATCGGCGACCACGCCACCAACATCGCCGAGACCATTCATTTTCTGGTGCACGGACGGCCGATCGATGCCGCGCGCCCGAAAGGCGACACGACGAACCTCGCGGTCGCCGCCGCTCCGTCGGCCGAGCCCGGGGCCGGCGCATGAAACCACTCGTTCTTGTCGTCGAAGACGAATCGGCGCTGGTGACGCTGCTCACCTACAACCTCGAAGCCGAGGGGTTCCGCGTCGCTTCCGCGCGCGACGGCGAGGACGCGCTTCTCATGGCCAAGGAACAGAAGCCCGATCTGGTGCTGCTCGATTGGATGCTGCCGCTGATGTCGGGAATCGAGGTCTGCCGCCAACTTCGCCGATCGCCCGATTCAAGAGCCACGCCGATCCTGATGCTGACGGCGCGCGGCGAGGAAGGCGACAAGCTGCGCGGCCTCGACAGCGGCGCCGACGACTACGTCACCAAGCCGTTCAGCCCGGCCGAGCTTATCGCCCGCGTGCGGGCGCTGTTACGGCGCGCCCGGCCGGAGACAACGGCCGAGACGCTCGCCTATGACGATTTGTCGCTCGACCTCGCCGCGCATCGCGCGCGCCGCAATGGCCGCGAGGTGCATCTGGCGCCGACCGAGTTCCGGCTGCTACGACACTTCCTCGCCCATCCCGGCCGGGTGTTCAGCCGCGAGCAGCTTCTCGATAGCGTTTGGGGCCGCGACGTCTATGTGGAGCCGCGCACGGTCGACGTGCATATCCGCCGCCTGCGCAAGGCGGTCAACGGCCGGGGCGACGCCGACCTCATCCGCACGGTGCGCTCGGCCGGCTACGCCCTCGACCGGGAGAAGTAGGCGGCGCTCCCCAAGCGTAAACGAGAAAATCCACGTTTACCCTTGAAACGTACGCCTAATTGGCGTACTGAACCGGCGGCAATAATGCGTAAGGAGCGACCGATGGCTCGAACCGCCGAAGCCAAACGAGACCGCATGCACCTGCGCCTGGACGCCAAAACCAAGCGCAAACTTGAACGGGCGGCGGCCTATGAGGAGACGAGCGTGACCGACTTCGTGTTGGCGACCGCGGTAGCGGCGGCCGAGCGCGTCATCGATTCGCACGAGAAGATCGCCCTTTCGGCGAAAGATTGGGAAGTCTTCCATGACGCGCTGATCGACCCGCCGGAACCGAACGAGAAGCTGAGGGAAGCCGCGCGCCGCTATCGCGAGCGTGTCGGTGGATGAGCCGTCCCTGGTCATCGAGCCGCTCGGGCCGCACCATGACCGCGCAGCCTTCTTGTGCGGGGAACCGGCCCTCGACGCCTACCTTCGGCGGCAAGCCTCGCAGGATATACGTAGGCGCGTGGCGCAGGTGTTCGTCGCTCTCGGCCACGCGCCTGGCAAGATCGATGGCTACTACAGCCTGAGCGCCGCGAGCTTCGAGAAGGACGAATTGCCGCCGGCTTTGGCGAAGCGGCTGCCGCATTATCCCGTGCCGGCCGCCGTGCTCGGCCGTCTCGCCATCGATCGCGGGCGGCAAGGGCGCGGGCTCGGCGAGATGCTGCTGCTCGACGCGATCCGCCGCGTCGTCCGGGCGAGCACGGCGATCGCCGTCTATGCGATCTTCGTCGATGCCAAGAGCGAACGGGCGCAAGCGTTCTATGAGCGCTATGGCTTTCGCGCCTTCGCCGGCGAGCCGCGCCGCCTGTTCCTGCCTCTCGAAACCTTCGAGAAGCTCGGGCTGTAAGCCAGTCGATGAAGCGGTCCCCAAGCCATGTCGAAGAAGGCACCGCCAACCGTTGGGCGTTGCCGCATCCGTCGGAAAAGGAAGCAATCGAGCGCCTCCGCGAGGAGGCAGTAGCCTTCGCGTCACGCCAGGCCGAGCAGGCGGCGCGCGGTCGCCGACAGGGCTTGGCCGGCAAAGGGATTGTGCACGGTTATGCCGGCGAACTTGGCGCCGTCATGCATGTCCTCGCTCAACATCGCGGTGCAACCGGCGGCCCCGGCCGTGGCCACCAACATGGCGTCCCAGAGAGATAGCCGCCCAATCTCGGCCTGTGCCAGCGCCGTCACGAAACTATCCGCGCCGGCCGAGACGATCGGATACACGGCGATATGCCGACGCACAAGATCGGCGGCTTCCGCGCGGCGCAGCAGTCCCTTCCGTGTCACGGCAACAAAGAACTCGGCAAGCGCCTGGACGGCCAGAACGCAGTTGCGCTCGGCGGCCCGATCGATCACCTCCACGGCAAGATCGTGCTTCCAACCGGCGTCGAGGTCGACAGCGTAGATCAGCACATTGGTGTCGAGCGTGAAGCGCTCAACGATCATAAAGGCTATCGCGGTCGAGCTTGCCGATTCCGAGTTTCCAGCCCTTACGCAGCCGCGCCACCAGACGGCGGCGGATCTCTTGCTGCTCCGGTGTAAGTTTGCGCATGCCCGCGGCCGGGGCGAGGCGCGCGACGGCCTGGCCACGCCGGGTGATGACGAACTCCTCGCCCGCCTCGACGGCGCGGACATACTTGGCGAAGTTCTGGTTGGCGTCTCGTAGCGTCACGGTCCTGGCCATGGCGGCAGCCTCGTTGAATGCCTTGACGTTCTACATTTGTAGCACAATGGCCCGCGCCCTAGCAACGCGGCGAACGCCGGCGGCACTTACTTTCGCCGCTTGCCGGCCGTTCCGATCGCGCTTGCGATGGCGCCGAGCGGGAGGATCAGCTTGCGCGGATCGTCGAGCAGCGGAAGGGCGCCCAATCGTTCGTACCAGCGGGCCGCTTTCTCGTCTTTCGCGTCGATGGCAAGCGCCAAGCCGCCGATTTGCGCGGCGACCGCCAGGGCGCGCTCGCCGGCCGCCAACAGCAAGTCGCCGCCCAGGCCCCGGCCCTGCACGGACAAAACAACCGCCAGGCATCCGAGGCGAAAGACGGGCACATCGTAACGGCCGAGCTTCTTGGTCAGCTTCGCCGGCACCCGGGCGAACTCGATGGCGCCGGGGCTGATAGAATAAAAACCTAGGACGTGCGTCGGTTTGGCCGGGGACACCGCGACAAAGGTCTTGGCGCCGCCGGATTCGTGGTTCTGCCTGGCATGGCGGTCGAGGTAGTCGTTGAGACGTTGCGAGCCGCAATCGAAGCTCTTGCGGTCATGATGCCGCCCGATGGGCTCTTCGCGCCAATCCAGCAACGGAACTACTTCCGGGCGGCACGGCGGCGCGCCGCGGCAATCAGGGCCGGCGTCGGCTTGGGCGGGTTCTCCAGCAACGCCAGCACGCGCACGGTATCGCGTTCCGTGAGGACGATGCGTTCGGCCCGGTCCACCACCTCCCGCGCGGTCGGCAGCATGTTGCGCATGATAAAGCTGGTCACGTCCAGCCGCTCATAGGCCGCGGCCGTCGCCAGAATCCGTTTTTCCTCCTTGGTTGCCCGCAACTCGATTCTGTCCTCGCGGGCCGCGCCGGTCGCCGTCATGGCGGACTCCCTAATCTGTCTCGATGTGTCGTACGGATTATATCCGTACGATGTGAGACAAGTCAATGCCCGAGATTTCTCGGCGTCCTCTCGCTCAGCCCCCTATGGCCTGACGAACAACCCGACGGAAGGGTAGCGCCGGGTCAACCAGACCAGCATGACGAGGCCTGGGATGGCGGCCGCGGTCGATAGGATGAAATAGGCGAACCATCCCACCTCCTCGGCCAACAGGCCGCCCGGCGAGGACAGCACGGTCCGGCCGATGGCGGCAAGCGAGCTGAAAAGCGCGTACTGGGTGCCGGTGAAGGCGACGTTGCAGAGCGACGACAGATAGGCCACGAACGCCGCCGAGCCCATCCCGCCCGATAGATTCTCCAAGGCGATGGTGAGGGCAAGGAAGTAGATGTCGTGGCCGATCTCGGCTTGGGCCGCGAACATGAGGTTGGAGAGCATCTGCAGCACGCCGCAGGCGAGAAGCGCCCGGGCGATGCCGATTCGGGCGACGAAGAGGCCGCCCAGGAAGACGCCGACCAGCGTCGCCACCAGGCCGAAGATCTTGCTCACCTCGGCGATCTCCGACTTGGTGAACCCCATCTCGACATAGAAGGGATTGGCCATGATTCCGGCCACCGCGTCGCCGAACTTGAAGAGGACGATGAAGGCGAGGATGAGAAGCCAGCCTTCGCGCCGGCCGAGATCGGCGAACGGGCGAATCACCGAATCGCCAAGCCAGGCGCGAAGCTCGCCATAAGAGCCGCCGGCCTTACGCGGCAACAGGCGAAGGACAAGTACCGGCGTCGCCGCCGCGGCCACGGTGGCCAGCGCGTTCACCGCCCATGTCGGCCATCCGCTGCCCTTCAAGAACACGAAGGCGACGAGCGCGAAGACGGCCACGGCGCAAGCGGCAAGCCCGAGAAGCGCTACCACCCTGGCCGGGTGCGGCCCGGCGGCGGCGGGCGCTTCCGGGCCCGCGCCGCGAAGCGGTTCATGCGTCAGCAGCACGGTCGCGACGCCGACGAGGACGAACGCCGCCATGACGGCATAGACCCAGAACCAGGAGACCGATTCGGCGAGGTAAAGCGCGCCCGCGCCGGAGACCAGCATGCCGACGCGGTAGCCGTATTGCGTCATCGCCGCGCCGGCGCCCTGCTGGCGCTCGTCCAGCAATTCGATGCGATAGGCGTCAATGACGATGTCCTGGCTGGCCGAGCAGAAGGCGACGAGGACGGCAAGAGCGGCGGTGAGCGCCGGCGCCGATTCCGGGTCGCTGGCGCCCAGGCCCAGGATCGAGAGCATCAGCGCCGCTTGCGTCAGGATCGCCCAGCCGCGACGGCGCCCAAGGCGGGCGAGGGGGCCTGGCGGCGCCACCCGATCCATGAACGGCGCCCAGACGAATTTCAGATTGTAGGCGACGCCGACAAGCACAAAGAAGCCGATCGTGGTCAGGCTGACCCCGGACTCCTTTTGCCATATCTGCAAGGTGGCGCCGGTCAGCGCCAAGGGCAGGCCGCTCGAAAAACCCATGAAGAGAACGGCGACGAGACGCGGATCGAGATAGGCCTTCACCGCCCGAATGAGTTGCCGGGATTCCCCCGGCGCGCTCACGCCGCTTCCGCCGCGCGGGCAGCCCGCTTGCGGGCATGGGGATCGAGGAGTCTCTTCCGGAGGCGAATGGCGTTCGGCGTCACCTCCACCAGCTCGTCGTCTTCCACATAGGCGATGGCCGCTTCGAGCAACATGGCGCGCGGCGGGGTGAGCCGGATGGCCTCGTCCTTGGACGTGGTGCGGATGTTGGTAAGTTGCTTTTCCTTGATCGGGTTCACCACCAGATCGTTCTCGCGGGTATGTTCGCCGATGATCATGCCGCTATAGACGGCGGCGCCGGGCGAGATGAACATGGAGCCGCGTTCCTCGAGATACCAGAGGGCGTAGGCGACCGCGACGCCGTCGGCGTTCGACACCAGAACGCCGTTGCGCCGGCCTTCGACCGTGCCTTTCAAGGGCGCGTAGCGGTGGAAGAGCCGGCTCATCACGCCGGTGCCGCGCGTGTCGGTGAGGAATTCGCCGTGATAGCCGATGAGCCCCCGTGTCGGCACCAGCAGGATAAGGCGCGTCTTGGCGGCGCCCGATGGGCGCATGTCGATGAGCTCGCCGCGCCGGCGGCCGAGCTTCTCCATGACCACGCCCGCATACTCCTCGTCGACGTCGATCTGCACTTCCTCGATCGGCTCCTCGCGCCGTCCGGTCGCCGGGTCGGTGCGGTAGATGACGCGCGGCCGGCTGATCGAAAGTTCGAAGCCCTCGCGGCGCATGGTTTCGATGAGAACGCCCAGCTGCAATTCGCCGCGGCCGGCGACCTCGAAAGAATCGGCGCTCTCGGTTTCGCTGACGCGGATGGCGACGTTGCCCTCGCCCTCGCGCATCAGGCGCGTGCGGATCATCCGGCTCGTCACCTTGCTGCCGGACCGGCCGGCGAGCGGCGAATCGTTGATGGAAAACGTCATCGCCAGCGTCGGCGGATCGATCGGCGACGACGGGATCGGCGATTCGACCAGGGGATCGCAGATCGTGTCGGCGACCGTGGTGTGTTCCAGACCGGCGATGGCGATGATGTCGCCGGCCTCCGCGCTTTCGATCGGCAAGCGGTCGAGGCCGCGGAAGGCCAGCACCTTGGTCGCGCGCGATTGCTCGAGAATGGCGCCTTCGCGGTTGATCGCCTTCAACGGCATGTTGAGGCGCAGCGTGCCCGAATGAATGCGCCCGGTGAGCACGCGCCCCAGATAGGGATCGTATTCGAGCGTCGTCGCCAGCATGGAGAAGGGCGCGTCCGGGTCGCCGCCGGCGATCGGTACGTGCGACAGGATCAGATCGTAGAGCGCCACCAAATCCTTCCGCGGATGCGCGAGATCGGTGACCGCCCAGCCTTCGCGCCCCGCGGCGAACAAAGTCGGAAAATCGAGCTGGCGCTCATCGGCGCCCAAGGCCGCGAACAGATCGAACACGAGATCGTGCACTTCATGCGGGCGGGCGTCCGGCCGGTCCACCTTGTTGATGACGACGATCGGCCGCAGGCCCCTTGCCAGCGCCTTCGCGGTCACGAACTTGGTTTGCGGCATCGGTCCTTCGGCCGCGTCGACGAGCACCAGCGCGCCATCCACCATCCCCAAGATCCGCTCGACCTCGCCGCCGAAATCGGCGTGGCCCGGCGTATCGACGATGTTGATGCGCTCGCCGCGCCACGCGACCGAGGTGCATTTGGCGAGAATGGTAATGCCGCGCTCGCGTTCCAGATCGTTGGAATCCATCGCGCGCTCGGCCACCTGCTGGTTGGCGCGGAAGGCGCCGCTCTGGCGCAGGAGTTGATCGACCAGCGTCGTCTTGCCGTGATCGACGTGGGCGATGATGGCGATGTTGCGGTAGTTCATAGGCTTGAGATAGGCGGCAGGGAGGGGCTCCGCAAGTCCGCCGGCACGAGGCCGGCCAGGCTACCTTGCGGTCGGGCGCCGAAATGGCCGATCACCTCGGCCGCCGCCAGGCTGGCGAGGCGCCCGCATTCCGGCAGGCCGCGCCCTTGGGTGTAGCCGTACAGGAATCCGGCGGCATAGAGATCGCCCGCCCCGGTCGTGTCCACGATCCGCCCGACCGGCGCCGCCGGCACCTCATGCGCGACACTATCGGTGAGGACGACCGAGCCTTTTTCACTTCGCGTCAGCACGGCGAGTTTGCCGAGCGCGCGGGTTGCCGCGACCGCATCCTCGAAGCGCTCGAGCTGGAACAGGGAGCAAATCTCCCGGTCGTTCGCGAACAGGATATCGACGTGGTCGCGCACCAGTTCGAGGAACTCGGCGCGGTGGCGCTCGACGCAGAATGGATCGGAGAGGCTCAAGGCCACCTTGCATCCGGCGCCATGCGCCACCTTGGCGGCTTTCAGGAAGGCGAGCTTGGCGTTGGGGGGATCCCACAGATAGCCTTCGAGATAGACGATCTTGGCGCTGGCGACGAGGCTTTCGTCGACGTCGGCGGGGCCAAGTTCCACGGAAGCGCCGAGATGGGTCAGCATGGTGCGCTGCGCGTCGGGCGTCACCAAGACGAGGCAGCGCGCCGTGGGCGAGCCGGACGGCGCCGTGGCGCCGTCGAAACGGACCCCGACCGAGCGAATGTCATGTTGGAACAGATGCCCGAACTGATCGGAGCCGACCTTGCCGATGAACCCGGCGCGCCCGCCGAAGGAGGCGACCCCGGCGGCCGTGTTGGCGGCCGAACCGCCCGACGATTCGACCCCGGGCCCCATGAGGCGGTAAAGGCTTTCCGCCTGCGCGCCATCCACCAGCGTCATCGCGCCCTTGGCGAGGCCGCGCTCGACCAGGAACGTTTCCTCGGCATGGCTCAGGATGTCGACGATGGCATTGCCGATGCCAAGCACGTCGAGCCCAGATTCGGGCATGACGATATTCCCCCAATTTTTTTACTGACGAACGAGGCGCCCCCGGCTCCCCGCTAAAGCGATGGCGCCCGGGTCGGCTACGACCCGGGCGCCAGAGGTTGGATACTTAAATCGCGGCTAGTTGCGATTGCCGAGGAGGCGCAGCATCATCAGGAAGAGGTTGATGAAGTCGAGATAGAGGTTGAGGGCGCCCATGATGGCCTTCTTGCCCGCGGTCTCGCCGTCATCGCCCTCGATGTACCATTCCTTGATCTTCTGGGTGTCGTAGGCGGTGAGGCCGGTGAAGACCAGCACGCCAATGACCGAGATGGCGAAGGACATGGCGCTCGACACCAGGAAGATGTTGACGACCGAGGCGATGATGACGCCGATCAATCCCATCATCAGGAACGAGCCGAAGCCCGAGAGGTCGCGCTTGGTGGTGTAGCCGTAGAGGCTCATGCCCGCGAACATGCCGGCGGTGATGAAGAAGACGCGCGCGATGCTGGTATCGGTGTAGACGAGAAAGATCGAGGCGAAGGCGAGCCCGTTCAGGCCCGCGTAGATCCAGAACGTGGTCTGGGCCGCGGCGAAGCTCATCTTGTGTATGCGGAAACTGATGAAGAAGACGAGCGCCACGGGCGCGATGACAACCACCCACATCAGCGGCGTGCCGAAGATGGCCTGGACCATCGTCTCGGACGATGCCGTCAGGTAGGCGACGATCCCGGTGAGCGCCAGGCCGGCGGTCATGTAGTTGTAGACCCGCAGCATGTAGGCCCGCAGCCCGGCGTCGATATCGGCCGCTGTCGCCGCCCCCGACCGGAGCGCGAAGGTGTTCCTTGGTTCCGTTGCCATGTTCGATCCTCTTGACCAGTTGGGCGAGATCGCCCCATCGGCCTTCATTTTGGGACGATTTCAAAGAAAATCAATAGGCTCGGCCGGAAATCCCACCAATCAGTCGTTGCGCAGCAGCCCGGCCGAGGGCCGGCCGAGTGCTGCCCAAGTGCCGGCGAGGCCGAGGAGGATGGCGGCGAGCGGCCCAAGCGCGGCCAGGGCCAAGACCAGGCCCGAATCCCAGTAAAAAGGTAGCTCCATCAGCAGCTTCACCACCGGTAGCGCCCCGGCTGTGCCGGCGATGGCCGCGGCAAGGCCGGCGGCGGCGCCAAGCAGGCCCAATTCCCAGAGATAGGAGCGCAGCAGCTGCCCGCGCCCGGCCCCCAGCGCCTTGAGGATGGCCGCTTCGTAGAGGCGCCGGCGCTGGCCGGCCGCGATCGTGGCGGCCAGGACCGAGAGGCCGACCGCGCCGGCAACGCCGGCGACGCCCCAAAGGGCGCCGCCGACGCCGGCCAGCAGGCGCGCGACATCGGCCAGGGCCTCCTTGACCCGGATCGCCGATACATTGGGGAATTCTCTCGCCACCGCGTTCTGAATCGCGGTTTCGGCGCCATCCTCGACATGGACCGTGGCGATGTGGGCCAGCGGCGCGCCTTCGAGAAGGCCGGGCGAGAAGACCAGCACGAAGTTGATGGCAAGCGTCGTCCAATCCACGCGCCGCAAATTGGCGATGGTCGCGCTCACCGGCCGGCCCAGCACGTTGACGGCTACCGTGTCGCCGAGGCTTAGGCCAAATCCCTCCGCGACCTCGGCGTCGAGCGACACGAGCGGCTTGCCGCTATAATCGGCCGGCCACCATTCGCCTTCGACGATTTCGCTGCCCGCCGGCGGCAACGAGGCCCAGGTGATGCCGCGGTCTTCCTTCAAGACCCACTCGACGCCTGGGTCGTGCGCGCGTGTCTCGGCGGGTTCGCCGTTGAACCCGACGATCCGGCCGCGCAGCATGGGCACGCGCTGGACGCTGCCGGCGCCGGGCAGGCTCTCGAGCAGGGCGTCGAAGGCGTCCGCCTGATCGGGCTGGATGTCGATGAAGTAGAAGGCGGGCGCCGTCGCCGGTATCGCCTCGCCGATGGCGCGGCCGAGATTGGACTGCACCAATCCCAAGGCCACGAGAAGGGCGAGCGCCAGACCCAAGGACAGGGTGAGCGGGAAGGTGGCGGCGCCGGGGCGATAGAGGCGCGCCAGCGCCAGACGCAACGACGCCGACAGCGGCGTCGCGCGCGAGCGCCCGATCCGTCGCGCCAAGGCTTGCACGCCGAACGCAAGCAGCCGAAACGCCAGCGCCGCGCCGCCGGCCCCGAGTACGAACCAGAGCGCGACCCACCGGTCGGACGACGCGGCCACCGCGAACCCGGCCAGCGCCGCCACGGCCGCCGCTATGACGATCCGGTCCTTGCGCCCGAGACGCCTGCCATTCGCGGCAACCGCCCCGCGAAAGAGAATGCGCGGCGCCACCTCGCGGGCGGCGGCGAGCGGCGCCAATGAAAACGCCAAGGCCGTCAGCAGGGCTATCCCCGCCGCTTGCGCCAGCGGCCCGAGATAGGGTCCCGGCGGCAGGTCGAATCCGAAACGCTCCGCGAGCGGCGCTCCGGCGGCCACCGGCGCCAGGGCGCCGAGAAGGAGACCGGCCGCCACGCCCATCGCCGCCATCGCCATCACCAGGCCGAGATAGACGCAAACCACGAGCCGCCCGGTGGCGCCGAGGCATTTCAACGTGGCGATGGTCGCGGTCTTGCCCTGCAGGTAGCCGCCGACGGCATTGCCGATCCCGACACCGCCCACCAGCAAACTGCCGAGCCCGACGAGTGTCAGATAGAGCGCCACGCGCTCGATGAATCGCTCGACGCCCGGCGCCGCCTCGTCGAGGCCGCGGACGCGCCAGCCGGAATCGGGAAAATCCTCCGCGATCGACGACTTGACCGCTTCGATGTCGGCGCCGTCCGGCAACGCCACCCGGTAGCGATAGCGGATGAGGCTGCCGGGCAGTACCAGGCCGGTCGCGGCCAGCGCCTCCTGGCCGATGAGTACGCGAGGTCCGAAGATGAAGGCCGTGGCGGCGCGGTCGGGTTCTTGCACCAGCGCCGCGCGCAGCTCGAAGATCGCGGTGCCGATCCGGACCCGCGTGCCCGCCTCGGCGCCGAGCCGCGCCAGAAGATGACCATCGACCGCGGCGCCCCAGGCGCCATCGCGCAACGCGAGTGCGTCCTCCAGCGCCATCGCCGGTTCCAACGTCACGTCGCCGTAGAGCGGATAGACGCCATCGACCGCGCGCAGCTCGACCAGAACGGCGTCGCCGGAGTCCGGCCTCGCCATGGCGCGCAGGTCGGTGGCCTCCGAGGCCCGGCCGAGCCGGTCGATATAGGCGCGCTCCGCCGGCGTCGCCGGCCGGTGGGTGAGCCTGAGCTCGATGTCGCCGCCCAAGAGACGGCACGCGTCCTGCGCGATGCCGGAGCGAACCGCCGCCGCGATCGATCCGACCGAAGCGATGGCCGCGGCACCCAGCGCCAGGCAAAGCAGAAAGACGCGCATGCCCTTGATTCCGCCGCGCAGCTCGCGCCGGGCGAGGCGAAGGATAAGCAACGCGTTGCTCATGGGGCGCCGCCAACCGGCCCGCCGGCAATGCGCCCATCGACCAGGCGAAGGACGCGCTCGCATCGCGCGGTCACGCCGGGATCGTGGGTGATGAGCAGCAGCGTGGCGCCGCGGGTTTGCGCGAGGCCTTGCATGAGATCGATGATGCGCAGGCCGGTCTCGCGGTCGAGATTGCCGGTGGGCTCGTCGGCGAGGAGAAGCCGCGGGCTCCCCGCCACGGCCCGCGCCAGCGCCACGCGCTGCTGCTCGCCGCCGGACAACTCGGCCGGGTAATGGCCGAGGCGGTGGGAGAGGCCGACGGCGTCGAGCGCATCCATGGCTCGTGCCGTCGCATCGGCGCGACGGGCGAGCTCGAGCGCCACGGCGACGTTCTCCAGCGCCGTCATCGTCGGAATCAGGTGAAAGGCCTGGAACACGATCCCGACATGGGCGCGCCTGAAGGCGGCCAGGCCATCCTCGTCGAGGGATCCGAGATTCTGGCCCGCCACCTCGGCAAGGCCCGTGCTCGGCCGTTCCAGGCCGGCCACCACCATCAGCATGGAGGTCTTGCCCGAACCGGAGGGCCCGACGATGCCGACCTGTTCGCCCGGCGCCACCTCGAGGTCGATGCCCCGGAGCACGTTGACCGGGCCGGCCGCGCCGGACAAGGTGAGGTGAAGGTCCGTAAGACGGATCATCGGTGTCGAAGGCAAGGGACGCTGCTCCATGTTCCGCCTCTATCGTTGCCGGCCGAATACGTCCACCGTCGCGGTTCCCGCGGCAAGAGGCATGCGGTCTCTAGCCATGAATTGTGTCGGGGCCTTGGCGGGGTTGTTCCTGGTTTTCGCCTCGATGTCCGCCCGCGGCGAGGAACCGGACGGGATACTGGACGTGCTCGCTTTCGGCGACAGCCTGGTTTCAGGCTATGGGCTTGGCGAAAGCGCCGCCTTTCCGGCGCGCCTCGAGGCCGCGCTCATCGGGCACGGGATCGCGGCCCGGGTGGTCAACGCCGGCGTCGCCGGCGATACCACTTCGGGCGGGCTGGGGCGCCTCGATTGGGTGCTGGCGGACAAGCCCGATCTCGTCATCGTCGAACTTGGAGCCAACGATGCCTTGCGCGGCCTCGATCCGTCGGCCACGCGCGCCAATCTCGACGCCATGCTCGAGCGCCTCGACGGGGCCGGCGCCCGGGTGCTGCTCGCGGGCATGCTGGCGCCGCGCAACCTCGGAACCGAGTACGCGGCGCAGTTCGATGCCGTGTTTCCGGATTTGGCGCAAGAGCACGGCGTGGAGTTCTACCCCTTCTTCCTCGACGGCGTGGCGGCCGATCCGGCCCTCAATCAATCCGACGGCATCCACCCGAACGAGGCCGGGGTCGAGATCATTGTCCGACGCATCCTGCCCTACGTGCTGCGCGCCGCCGGACGCTTCTAGCATCTTGCCGCTTGGGCCATTCTTCGCTAAACGCGACGTGTAAGAAGTCTTCCCTCGAACGCCCTTGGCAGCCCATCCATGGAATACCGCAATCTCGGCCGCACCGATGTGAAGGTGAGCGTCATCTGTCTCGGCACCATGACCTGGGGCGAGCAGAATAACGAGGCCGACGCCTTTCGCCAGATGGATTTCGCCGTGGACCGCGGCGTCAACTTTTTCGATACGGCCGAGGCTTATGCGGTGCCGCCGCGAAAGGAGACCTATGGCGCCACCGAGACCATTATCGGCAACTGGCTACAGAAGAGAAAATCGCGCGACAAGGTCGTCATCGCCACCAAGGTCGCCGGCCCCGATCAGCGCTTTCCCTACATTCGCGACGGCAATCTCCGCCTCGACCGCCGCAATATCGAGGCGGCGGTAGAGGCGAGCCTGCGCCGCCTCAAGACCGAATTCATCGATCTCTATCAACTCCATTGGGCCGAGCGCGAGGTGAACGTCTTTGGGAAATTGGGATTCGATTGGGTGCCGAAGGCGGATTCCGGCACGCCGCTGGAGGAAACGCTGGCGGCCCTCGACGCGGTCGTGCGCGCCGGCAAGGTGCGCCATGTCGGGCTGTCGAACGAGACGCCGTGGGGAACCATGCGTTACCTGACGATGGCGGAGGCGGGAAAAGGCCCGCGCATGGTGTCGATCCAGAATGCCTACAGCCTGCTCAATCGCAGCTTCGAGGTCGGCCTCGGCGAGGTGGCGCTGCGCGAGGCGTGCGGGCTCCTCGCCTATTCGCCGCTCGCCATGGGCGCGCTCAGCGGCAAGTATCTGGGCGGGCAGCGCCCGGCCGGCGCGCGGCTCACGATCTATCCCCGCTTCCAGCGCTATCTCGGCCCCCAGGCCGAGGCGGCGACGGCGGCCTATGGCGCGCTCGCCAAGGATCATGGCCTCGACCCGGCGCAAATGGCGCTGGCTTTCATCGCCGGCCGTCCGTTCGTCACCTCGGTCATCATCGGCGCCACGACCATGGCGCAGCTCGAGGCCAACATCGGCGCCGCCGACATCGCGCTCGACAAGGCGGTGCAGGACGGCATCGAGGCGATCCACAAGGTGCATACCTACCCAAGCCCGTAACGGGTCGGACAAGATGCGTGTCTTCGTGGCCCTGCCATTGCCGGATGCGGCGCGCCAGCGGCTGTCGATGCTCCGCGGCGGACTGCCCGGCATACGATGGGTGCCGCCCGAGAACATGCATGCGACCCTGCGCTTCATCGGCGAGGCCGATGGCGGCGTCGTCGAGGACATCGACGTGGCGCTTGCCGGCATTCGCGCGCCGGGCTTCACCGTCGAGATCGCCGGGGCCGGTCATTTCGGCAACGGCGAACGGGTGCGGGTGATCTGGGCCGGAGTCGGCCGCGCGCCCGGCCTCATCCACCTTCACGGCAAGATCGAGCGCGCGCTGGCGCGCATCGGCGTCGCCCCGGAGACTCGGAAATACACGCCGCACGTCACCATCGGGCGGGGCAAGGGCAAGTCCGTGCCGCGCTTGCGCGATTTCATCGAGGCCCACGCTCTCTTTCGCGCGCCCGCCTTCGAGGCCGAACGGTTCGCGCTCTATTCGAGCTTCGGGACGCGCTCGGGCCCGGTCTATCGCGAAGAGCGCTCCTACGCCTTGTTGCCCCCGTGAGGATCGTGGTCCTTACCGGCGCCGGGTCGGTCGGGCGCTAGTGTCCCGTCTCCGAAATTCCGATACTGGAATTTCGGAGTGAACGGGCCACTAGAGCGGTTTCCGATTAGGTAGACTATAGCCGGCGCTGGCGAAGTAATTGGCGCATTCGTCGGGTTGGAATCGCGGGAGGAGGTCACCGATCGTGTTCCACAGTG
>VFKA01000044.1 GCA_009885795.1 Rhodospirillales bacterium
ACGAATTTTGCTTGTTGTTGACGAAGAGTCAAGCATTTTTTTCAAGGAAAAATTAACTATGATGTGTAAAAATGGTTAAATACTCATAAAAACATAATAAAAACCACTATACAGAAAATATTTATTATATAATTGTGTAATTAAGTTGTATTTTTATTGTACATATTTTTAGTCTAATCAATTGATATTCATATTACCAATGAAATATCACTATTATATTCTATCTCTCCGAAACTGATACTCAAGCGTTGCCACCGCTTCGCGGGCGGGAGTTCGGTGTCGCGGGCCGATGCTGGCGGACAGCCCGGAAATGGCAGTAAGTGCAAAGACATCCGAGACAACGACAGCTACTATCCGGTTGAGTTCAAATCGCAACCGGCGATGAAACGTTGAACGACCCGTCACGCCAATGATTGTCTTCAGCCGTACCGACCTCGCCGCCGGTAATGTTTACGCCGGGGTGCCCGTTATTCGCCTGGTACTTCGGTTCGAAGACGGCGAGACATCGGTTGGCGAAGACATGGTGTCGCTGTGGCATGGGGTGGTCGCCGCGCTCCCGGCCTTCGGCGGCAGAACCCCATACATCCTGCCGCATGCCTCGACCTTCGAACGCATTCTATCCGGACCCGGCACTTCGATCGCCCGCCTCGTCGAGGCGTTGGCGTTGATCCTTCAAAGATCCATACATTGGCCGGTCCGGTATTCCGCCGGCGACGACCCCAATACCGCGCCATCCGATCAGGCGATCTTCGAATCGCGAGATAGACTCATCGGGTTCGCGGCCGGCGACTTGGCGGTCGGGCTCTTGGCGGCGACGACATCCGCGACGTCGGATCGAGCATTGCGGCGTGACCTGTTCAAGAAAGGGTTCGATGACTTCACCGCCAAGATGCTCAAGAATTCTCCGACCGTCGATTCCCTGTGGACGGCCCGAGCCGCGGCGGTTCGAGGCGTGCCGTGGGTACCCACACCCCATCGACGCATGGTCCAACTCGGCCAAGGACGATTTCAACGATGGATCGACGGCGGCGATACCGGCCGCACGTCGGCTATCGCCGTCAAGATCGCTCGAGACAAGGCGATGACCCATGCTCTTCTCCGTTCGGCCGGAATCCCCGTGCCGGAACAGCGCGGCGCGCGATCGCCCGAGGCGGCCATCGAGGCCGCCAAGGAGATCGGATTTCCAGTCGTGATAAAACCGGCGACCGGGAATATGGGCAAGAGTGTCACTGTCGATGTAGCCGATGAGACCGAGGTCGGGGCCGCGTTTCACCACGCCACGAAAATCTCGAAGCATGTGATCGTCGAGGCGATGATCCGGGGCGACGAATATCGATTGCTCGTGGTCGGCGGGCGATACGTTGCCGCCTGCTATCGGCGGCCGGCGCATGTGATGGGCGATGGGCGGCGAACCATCCAGGAGCTCATTGACCATGAGAATCGAAACCCCGATCGCGGCAGTTCGTCGCTACTCACGCCGATGAAGCGACTCAAGGCGGATCAAACGACGCGGGACGTACTCGCTCGCCAAGGCTTGACTCCGTCTTCGGTTCCCGAAAGCGGCCAGAGCGTGTTGCTCCGCCTTGTCTCCAACGTATCAGCCGGCGGCACCGCCGAGGATCGAACCGACCGCATCCACCCCGCCAATCGTATCATGGCGGAGCGCGCCGCCGCGACCATCGGTCTCGACGTTTGCGGCGTGGATTTCTTGACCACCGATCCGACGCGGCCCTATTGGGAGACGGCCGGTGCGATCTGCGAAGTAAACTCGCGCCCCATGCTCGCGCTTCACAGGGCCGTTTCCAAGGGCCGGTCGCGGGACGTGCACGGCGCGATCGTCCAGGCGATGTTCCCGGATCCAGCCCGTGCGCGGATTCCGGTCGTCGTCATACTCTCGACCGGGGCCTCGACCGCGTTCGCGCTCTCCATCGCGGAGATGTTCATCGGCAAGGGGCTTTGCCCAGGCGTTTGGGCCTCGGGGGCCCTTCGCGTGGGCGGCGCCGATGTTGTCGGCGAAATCGCCGATCCGCCCATGGGCGCCGAGGCAATCGTTCGGGATGGAACGGTCGACGCCGCCGTTATTCAGACCACGCCGGGCAACATTGTCGAGCGCGGGCTCGGACTCGAGAGCATCGATATCCTGGTCCTGGATCGGTCGGTCGATCCATCGACTGCCGCCGCGAAGGCGATGCGCGCGATCACGATCGGCGCCGTTGTTGACAGTGCCGACCCCGCCGTCGCCACCACTATCGCGCGGGTGCTCCGGCTGCCCGCGAGGAGGGCGAGGAAGAACTGAGCTGTCCCAGCTCGCTCATGTACTCATGATAGTAGAGGAACGTCGATATGTTGTGCTGAATGTAGTCGATTCGCACTTCCGTCGCGCCCAGACCCTTGCCGCCGCACACAAACGACCCGTCGCTACGATGGTGTGTCAGTTGTAACGCCATATTGTCCCGAACGGTTTGCAGACACGTCCCGGACAATTCCTCGTCGACATTCTTGCCCATGGCTTTCCGTAGGCGCAGGAATGCCAACAACCCCTCGGAGCGGCACGCCACGGGCGTGGACCGCCCGGAGTCCCGATAGACCGGGTGCGCCAAGATGTGGTTCACGATCGCTTCGGCATGCCGGTAGTAGAGCGCGCTTGGGCGATGGCGATGAAGAAGCTCGAGGGCATAGAGACACCAATGCGATTGAAACGGCACGCCATAATCCATGCGGGCGAGGTTTTCTTCCACCTCCAACGCGACATCGAGCCACTCGCGTTCCCTGGTCGCCTCGTATAACGCGCCAAGCGCCAACAGCGCCTCGCCCGTGTAATAGTCCGAGTAGAAGTTGGCGATTTTCCCCGTTTCATAGTCCCACTTGTGAACGAAATCTCCATCCGGCTTCCTGTTGGAGACAATGCACCGCGCCAATCCACGCGCCGAATCGATCAGCGCCCCATCTTTCGTGAGCCGATGGACCGCAAGAATCGCCAGGATGGCAAGCGCATTGCCGCCAAGCTTGACCGCTTCGCCCTCGACGATGCAAAGGCCTTGACGGTTTCTTGCTTCGCGAAGGTAGCGGTCAAGCAAATGCGACACCGCGCGCTGACCGGCATCGCGGACTTCGTCGAGAGGATGAACGCGATGCACCTCCAACATGGCCCAGACCGTGCCGCAATGGCGCAGGATGTTGTAGCCACGCGACGGCAGATTCCGAACCGGATCGTAGCAATAGGTGAAGCGTCCGCGCCGATCGGTAAGAGCCGCCAGCCGGCGCGCGCCCGCCACGGCTACTCCAACTGGGCCGTTCTCCGTCATGCTCGCTCCGTTACTTTTCTGAGTATGGCTGCCACCGCGGCGTCGACATCGAACGTTCTTATCCGCGACGGAAAGCTCGGCACTTGCTCTGGGATCGCGTCCAGGTTGGGCACGAACCGGATGCAGTCGAGGTCGAGATACTGCCACATCCGGCGCATGTTGCTGCGTGGCGCGACCTTGGGGTCGGTAATGATGTAAATGGGTTTACCCATCAGCCCTGCCTCGCGCACCGTCGATGAATCGCCGTTGCTGACGACCGCGTCGAACAGCAGCGCCTGCGCAACCGCGGATTCCGTCGAGTCGATGACATCGACGCCGGCGTCCCGCAACTCGCGCTCCAGTGGCCGCGCGATCTCGTTGGGCGCGAACTTGATCGAGCACCAAGGACGCGTAAAGGGAAGGATTCGTTTGAAGGTTTTCCCGAGCCCGGAATTGTGCAAGCGCGACTCTACGTCGGAAAACAGCCAGATGGCGCGGCCGCGCCGGGCAATTTCGACCGCAGCCTCGTGGTACTTGATCCAGCCGACGATTTCGACCTCGAGATAGCGGCGCAGAGCCAATTCCCCGTCGAGGGCGCCAAGCCAGAGATCGACCAGCCGAAGATAGGGGATCTCCTCCGGCAATAGCGGCGACGAGAGGTCGTGCGGCACACAGATCGTTGCAACGGGCGCCAACAGCGCGACTGCTTCGAGCAGCGACAGGCACCCCCCTATGCCCAGATGCTCGGCCATGGTCGGTCCATCCTGCAGGAAGTGCGCCGACGTCACCAACGCGACGGGGCGACCCTTGGGCAAGGCGCGCATCGATTGCTCCGCATCGACGCCGTTCTTGACGAAAATCTCGACACATTCATGGCCGCGGCGCAGCATTTCACGGCATAGCGGCGCCAACACATACTCGGCCTCCACGCCGTAGAACACGAACAGGGGCGCCATCGCCGCCTGCCCCTTGCGGTTCCCGCGGCGATCACTTGGATCGGGCATCATCGCCGCCATTCCGATCTTGGGCGGAGAGCAGCCCCTTGCGCGCCCGATACCAACGCAAGACCTTAGCCGAATCGACTGGAACGTCGATCGGTTCGATCGGCCGGCCATCGAGGAAACGAAAGCCGTCGCCGTGGCTCAGCTTCTCGCGCTCGCTGTAACGCGAGATTCGTGCCGGCGCTTCGATCGGGTCTCGCGGAACGCCGTCCACAATCGTCGCAAGGTCGGCAATCTCGAAAAAGCCGGCATCGTGAAGACGGCCGCGGATGTAAGAATCCGTATGGACGAATCGGTTTCCATCGCGCGGCAACCGCTTCTGCGCCGGTTCGGGAGACATCTCGGCGACCAGGACCAGTGAATCCTTCACGCGAGAAGAAAGCTCGCGCAGCATGGACCGGTCGGCCAGAAGCTGCGATCCGTGCTTTTCGTCGATGATCGCGAGGGCATCGCTGATGGGGCAGGCCCAAGGCAGCTCATGCCAAAGACAGGCAATGATGTCGGGGGCAGGGTCGGATCGCGCGCTTTCGCCTGGCATCGCCAAACCGTGACTCAGGCCCGCGATAAGAACGCTGACGTGATGCTGCCGCTGCGCGGCCAAAGCGTAACCAAGGCCGATCGCCTGTCCGCCAAGCAGCACGACGTCCATCCCGCTGCCTATCCCGCGGCGGACAAGCGACAGCAGGGCCGCGGTCTCCCGCGGCCGATCCGGATGCGAAACATCGATATCGAGTTTCTCGCCGACCTGACAGCGCAACAGGTTGACCCAAACGTCATCGGAGACCTGCCGAGAGGGCAGCAGCCAGCGCTGATTCAGCACCGCCGCCGCGATCGCGCCGAGCGTGTCCAGCGCGACCGCCTGGCCGCGGGCGAGCTCGGCAAGGGATTTCATTGCGTCCCCCCCGCCCCCTGGCGGAGGCCGATCGTGCCGGACCGGCAGGTCCGTGGGATTCCGACCTGGCGCGGCTTCCAGGATACCGGTTATGCGGGCGACGATGTCGCCGGTCGAGATCGGATCTCGGTAAGGCAGGACAATGGCGCGGCCGCTATCGATCAAATCGCGGAACGACTTCCGCCGCGCCTGATCGCCAAAATCGTTCACTAAACAGGCGTAACGGATGGCGTGTTTGTCGAGCAGGGCCGGCTCGATTGCCCGGCCGACGCCTGCAACGATCTCATCGACGAATCGGCACGCGGCGATGACGGCAACGCGCTCATCCAGGTTCATGACGGGCGGCCGGCCGAGCGCGCGAGCTTCGTCGTCGCTCAGGACACCGACGATCAGCTTGTCGCCCAGGGCGCGCGCGTTCTTGAGCAGGTTCACATGGCCCGGATGGAACAGATCGCCAATGAGATCGACATAGATGCGCAGGCCGCTGGCCTGGTCGGCTCCGGTCACCGGGGGGCTCCGCTCCAGTGGTTGGACGGGCAAGGGGCTGCGAGACTATCGTCGCGCGAATCGTATGGCAATCGGGCCCCTAGAATCGGAACGGGCCCTGGCCTCATCGGCCAAGGCCCGTTAAACCGGAAGGCCGTGCTCAGACCCGACGGAGGAATGTCAGACCCGGGACACCCTTGATATCGAGAACGGACAGGCCCATGCCTGGGTCGCCGCCAATGACAATCTCCGTGTAGCCCGGTTTCGCCGGATCGAAGAATGATCCCGCGGTCGATGCGATCGTGAACTCACGCTCCGGTCCGTCGAGAAGAGATATCGAACCTGAGCCGCTGCCGGACCCCGAACCGCTGCCGCTACCGTCGTCACCATCGTCGCCAGCGCCGCCGTCATCATCGTCATCGTCATCGCCTTCGTCGCCGGCGCCGCCGTCATCGTCATCATCGTCGTCGTCGTCGTCGTCGTCGTCGCCTTCGTCGCCAGCGCCGCCGTCATCGTCATCATCGTCGTCATCGTCGTCATCATCGTCGTCGTCGTCGTCGTCGTCGCCAGCGCCACCATCGTCATCGTCGTCGTCGTCGTCGTC
>VFKA01000021.1 GCA_009885795.1 Rhodospirillales bacterium
CAGGACCGACCACACGAAGAGCGGCATCTTGTGCAGCGTCATGCCCGGCGCGCGCATGTTGAAGATGGTGGTGATGAAGTTGATCGCACCCATGATCGACGCCGCGCCGGCGAGGTGCAGCGACAAGATCGCCATATCGACGGAGGGACCGCTTTGTCCGAACGCGGACAAGGGCGGGTAGAGCGTCCAACCGGTGCCGGCGCCCTCGCCGACGAAGGCCGAGCCCAAGAGCAGCCCGAAGGACGGAATCAGCAACCAGAAGCTGATGTTGTTCATGCGCGGGAAGGCCATGTCCGGCGCCCCGATCATGAGCGGCACGAACCAATTGCCGAAGCCCCCGATCATCGCCGGCATCACCATGAAGAAGATCATGACCAGGGCATGGGCGGTGATCATCACGTTCCAAAGCTGGCCGTCGACCGCGCCATCGGCGGTCAGCAGATACTGCGTGCCCGGATCCTGCAACTCGAGACGCATCAGCAACGAAAACACGCCGCCGATGACGCCGCCGGCCACGGCGAACACCAGGTACATGGTCCCGATGTCCTTGTGATTGGTCGAGTAGACGAAGCGCCGCCAGCCGGTGGGGTGATGCCCGGCATGCTCGCCCGTGTTATGGATGGCGCTCATTCTTGGATCGTCCTTACCTTGCGGCTTACTCGGCCGTCGCGGCGACGGCGAGCGGCGCCGCTTGGTCGCCGCCGCCGGCGTACTTCGCTTGCGCTTCGGCGACCCAGGCGGTGAACTTCTCCTTCGACACGGCATCGACCGCGATCGGCATGAAGGCGTGGTTGACGCCGCACAATTCCGAGCACTGGCCGAAATAGGTGCCTTCCTTGGTCACGTGGAACCAGGTTTCGTTGATGCGTCCCGGCACGGCGTCGAGCTTCACGCCGAAGGCCGGCATCGCCCAGGCATGCAACACGTCGTCGGCCGTCACCAGCAGGCGGACATTGGCGCCGACCGGCACCACCAGGCGATTGTCGGTTTCGAGCAGGCGCAGCTGGCCCGGCGCGATCTCCGCGTCGGGCACCATGTTCGCGTCGAAGGTGAAATTGCCGTTGTCCGGGTACTCGTAGGACCAGTACCATTGATGCCCGATCGCTTTGATGGTCAGGTCCGGTTCCGCCGTGCGGTCGGCGTAATAGAGCAGCCGGAACGACGGGATGGCGATTACCATGAGGATGACGACCGGCACCACGGTCCACGCCACTTCCAAGACGGTGTTGTGGGTGTTCGTCGTCGGCGTGGGATGGCGCCGTTCGTTAAAGCGCACCATCACGTAGATCAGCAGCAGCAACACGAAGACGGAAACACAGGTGATGATGATCATGAGCAGATCATGAAGTCCGACGACCCGCTCCATGGTCAGCGTCGCGGCGGGCTGGAATCCCATCTGCCAGGGCTCGGGCGCGGCGCCGGCCGCCGAGCCGGCCGGGCCCATGACGGCGGCGGCGGCGATGCCCGCGCGCATGACGCCTATCGAGTGACGCATGGAGCTAGAATCCTTCCCCCAATTCGGCTGCCCTTCATCCGTCGTTCGGGCGGCGCGAAACTACACCCGGCCATGGCGCGCCACAAGCGAAACGCCCGGTCCGCCGTCCGACTGGCGCGGCGGCGGTCGGCGCCTTATTATTCATGAACTTTGCCTCCAGCATGGAGCCCTTCGCATGGCAGCCCTGACCGAGACCGACGATCTCTTCTTCAATCGCGCCGGGCTCGACCGGGCGCGGGTCGAGGCGATCGTCAAGGACGGTCTTACCGGCGCCGACGATGGCGAACTCTTTCTCGAGTATAACCAGTCCGAGGCGCTGAGCTTCGACGATGGGCGGCTGAAAAGCGCCAGCTTCGACACGACCCAGGGCTTCGGCCTGCGGAGCGTCGCCGGCGAGGCGGTGGGCTATGCCCATGCGAGCGTGCTGGACGAGGCGGCGATCCGGCGCGCCGCCGCGACGGTGCGGGCCGTCCATGCCGGGCATGGCGGCACCGCCGATCTGTCGCCCCCGGGAACCAATCGCCATCTCTATGCCGACGCCAATCCGCTGGCCGAGGTCGACTTCGCGGCCAAGGTGAGGCTGCTCGCCGACATCGACGCCTATCTGCGTAACCGCGATCCGCGCGTGCGCCAGGTGAGCGTGTCGCTCGGCGGCGTATGGCAGGCGATCCAGATCATGCGCGCCGACGGCTCGCGGGCCGCCGACATCCGGCCGCTCGTGCGCCTCAACATCGCCGTGGTGGCGGAGGACGGCGCGCGCCAGGAGACCGGCAGCCACGGCACCGGCGGGCGCGAGGGCTATGCCCGCTTCATCGATCCCTCGAGCTGGCGCGAAGGCGCCGACGAAGCGCTGCGCCAGGCGCTCGTCAATCTCGGCTCGGTGCCGGCGCCGGCCGGCGAGATGCCGGTCGTGCTCGGCCCCGGCTGGCCGGGGATCCTGTTGCACGAGGCCATCGGCCACGGCCTCGAAGGCGATTTCAACCGCAAGAAGACCTCCGCCTTCGCCGGATTGCTGGGCGGCCGCGTCGCCGCGCCGGGCGTCACCGTGGTCGATGACGGCACGATCATGGATCGGCGCGGCTCGCTCACCATCGATGACGAGGGCACGCCCAGCCAATGCACGACGCTGATCGAGGATGGCATCCTCAAGGGCTACATGCAGGACCGCCAGAACGCCCGCCTCATGGGCGTGCGCGCGACCGGCAACGGGCGGCGCCAGAGCTTCGCCCATTGTCCGATGCCGCGCATGACCAACACCTATATGCGGCCCGGGCCGCACGAGCCGGCCGAGATCGTCGCCTCGGTAAAGCGCGGGCTCTACGCCGTCAATTTCGGCGGCGGGCAGGTGGACATCACCTCGGGCAAGTTCACCTTCAGCGCCTCGGAGGCGTATCTCATCCTGGACGGCAAGGTCGGCCCGGCGGTGAAGGGCGCCACCCTCATCGGCAACGGCCCCGACGCGCTGACGCGGGTGAGCCTCATCGGCAATGACTTCGCGCTCGACCCCGGCATCGGCACCTGCGGCAAGGAGGGCCAAGGCGTGCCGGTGGGCGTGGGGCAGCCGACGCTTCTGATCGACAGCCTGACCGTGGGCGGCACCGGGAGTTGAGCCGGCATGACATTCCGGACGAAATTGGGTCGGTGCCCCAAATGCATGAAGACGTCGTTCCTGGCAGCCGCGGCCGCATGGGCGGTCGCGCTCGCCCTTGCGTCGATGCCGACGGTCCCGTCGATCGGGGCGGCGATTTGGGCGGTACCGGCGGTTCTCACGTTGCTTTGGATCGGCCATCTCGCTTCCTTCGCCGGCCGGGCGACGCGAGGCGCCTTCCGCCGGGCCGAGGACGAGGAGAGAATCCGCGGCGCCTCGGCGTCGGCCATGATCCGGTGGCCGCGGCGGCGCTTCCTGCTTACCTTCGCCAAGATGCTCGTCATCGCCGCGGCCGCGACGGCCTTGCCGTTCAGGGCGATGGCTCAAGATTGCAGCTGCGCCGATCCGGAATGCACCTGTCCGCCCGACGCGCCCGACTGCTACATCAATCCCGCCAGACAGGAATCCTTTTGCTGCGCCTATGGCGACGTCGGCTGCAGCAGCCCGCTCTTGAGCTGGTGCTGCCCGAACGGGTCCAATTGCTACGGCGACAATGGCGAGTGCTACTGAACGTGGGGAACGCAAGCGACGGCCCATGGAGCGTTTCCCCGATGTTGCTCTAGGGTGTCGGGTGGGGTACCGTCGGTCGAATCGGCGATTTATCCCGTTAAAATAGGATTGGGGGCGATGGTGCGACCACCGAATTACAGCCAGGAGCGGGCGGCGCGGGCCCGGAAGAAGCAGGCCAGGCGCGAGTTGAAGGCCGAGATGAAGGCCGCGAAATCGGTCCGGCCCGAAAAGGCGGACGCGGGTCCAACGCCGGATGGCGAGCGGATCGCCGACGATACCAAGTCGTGAACCGGGAGAGGCCGCTTGCCGCGGATGCCGAATCCATGGCCCGGCTTGCGGGAGCGCTGAGTTTCGTGTGCGGCCCCGATCACCCGGTGACGCAGGCCATGCGCAAGGCCGCCGAAAGCGGCGCGGCCGAAGACATCAAGAAGGCCCGGACGCAGTTCGTCGGCTTGAAGCCGGGACACCAGCGCGCCGCGCTCGCGATGATCGCCACGTAACGGTCGATCGCGGACGCGACTTGGGCGCGCGCCCTCTATATTGCGCCTGCGCCACCAGCATGCGATCGAACGGATCGCTATGATGCAGCGCAAGCCGGCCGGCCTTCATCACGCGGCCAATCGCGATCGGCAGTACAGTCTCGGCGTTTACAAGGACGTGGTTAGCCGGGTCGGTCAACGCGCGCCGCGCCGGCTCGCCGAGACGTCGATCCTCGAGCCCGGCCCAGATGAACGCGTGCGTATCCAGCTGGAGCTTCACGAACCACGTCCCTCGAATGCGTCGAGCAAGTCGTCTGGCAGCGGATCGTCGAGATTCTCCGGGACAACCATCTTGCCCTTGAGCCAGCCCAACTTACGCGGTGTGGCCGTTCCCTCGTAGGCGACCAGGCGCGCCACCGGCTTTCCGGCCCTGGCGATGACGACATCTTCACCCTTGCCGGCCCGCTCAAGCAGCTTGGAAAGCCGCGACTTGGCTCGATACGTGTTGACGATGATCATGGCGCTCGCCCGCCGATCAATATGCGAACTCCGCGAACACCGGATCGACACTTCCCTGCCAGCGCCCGTGATAGAGCGCGAGCTTGTCCTCGGCCGGGGTACGGCCGCTGTCGGCGATGGTCCACAACGTTTCGAGGAAACGGCTTTCATCGCGGCCTTTGTCGTCGAGGCGGGCGCGGCGCTTCAGGCCCGCATCGGCGAGTGCCAGAACCTCCCGCGCCAGGTCCCGCAGCAAGCGGCCGCGGAAGGGCGTGTTCAGCGCTAGGCGCGGCGCGTCACGGCGTAGATCCGCCCGCTCCTCGGGCGTCCAATCGGCGATCATGTCGGCGGCGCCGGCGAGCGAGCGATCGTCATAGAGGAGCCCGACCCACAGGGCGGGGAGCGCGCAGATGCGCTGCCACGGCCCGCTGTCGGCGCCGCGCATTTCGAGAAAGCGCTTGAGGCGGACCTCGGGGAAGGCCGTCGTCAGGTGATCCATCCAGTCGCCGATTCCCGGGATTTCGCCCGGCAGGGCCGGCAGCCTTCCGGCAAGGAAGTCGCGGAACGACTGGCCGCTGGCGTCGATATAGCGCCCGTCGCGATAGACGAAATACATGGGCACGCCCAGCATGTAGTCGACGTAACGCTCGAACCCCATGCCCGATTCGAAGGCGAAGGGCAGGATGCCGCAGCGGTCGGGGTCGGTGTCGGTCCAGATATGGCTGCGATAGGACAGGTATCCGCTGGGCCGGCCTTCGAGGAAGGGCGAATCGGCGAAGAGGGCGGTGGCCACCGGCTGCAAGGCGAGGCCGACGCGAAGCATGCGCACCATGTCCGCTTCGGACGCGAAATCGAGGTTCACCTGCACGGTGCAGGTGCGCAACATCATGTCGAGGCCGAGCTTGCCCTTTTTCGGCATGTAGTCGCGCATGATCTTGTAGCGGCCCTTGGGCATCCAGGACACCTGGTCCCTGGCCCATTTCGGATTGAAGCCCATCCCGAGCATGCCGACCCCAAGCTCGCCGCCGACCTCGCGAATCTGCGCCAGATGCGTGTTCACCTCGTTGCAGGTCTCGTGCAGCGTCGCCACGGCCGCGCCCGAGAGCTCGAACTGGCCGCCGGGTTCCAGCGTGATGTTGCCCGACCCTTGCGTCAGCGCGATGACGTTGCCGTTCTCCTCGACCGGCTGCCAGCCGAACCGCATGAGCCCGCGCAGCAGCGCCCCGATGCCGTCCGGCCCTTCATGGGGCAGCGGACGAAGATCGGCGAGGCGGAAGGCGAACTTCTCGTGCTCGGTGCCGATGCGCCAGGCTTCGCGAGGCTTGCAGCCCGCCTCGAGATAGGCGACGAGCTGGCGCCTGTCCGTGATCGGTTCGCCGCTTGATTTTGGCGGTGCTGACATGCCGGTGCTGGCCTCGCGATCTTACAATTCTATGCGGAAATTTCGGGCGGGCGCTCCATACCGTCGCCCATGATCGCCTGCCAGCACGCCAGCGCCGCGATGGCCGCGGTTTCGGCTCGCAGCAGTCGCGGCCCCAAGCCGACGGCCGTAACAAAGGGCAGATCGCGCAGCCGGTCAAGCTCGGCCGTCGCGAAGCCGCCTTCGGGGCCGACGAGAATGGCGCCGGGCTTTCCCCTCGGCAGGCGCGAAAGCGCCACCGCAATGGGTTCCGCCGCGCCCGTTTCGGCGCACAGAACGAGACGCCGGCCGGCCGGCCAGCGGTCGATGACCGCGCCGAGGGCTTGCGGCTCCTCGATGCGCGGCACGCCGAGGCACCGGCACTGCTCGGCCGATTCGATGGCAATGGCGCGCAGCCGGTCGACGCCGACACGGGTCATCGCCGTGCGCTCGGTCACGATCGGCAGCAGCGCCCCCGCGCCCAGCTCCGTCGCCTTGGCCGCGACCAGATCGATGTGCGTGCGCTTGATCGGCGCGAACAGCAGCCAGAGATCGGGCAGCGGCGCCTGGGGGCGGGTCCGGACTTCCACGTCGAGCGTGGCGCTTCGCTTGCCCAACGCGGCGATCCGCGCCCGCCACTCGCCGTCGCGGCCGTTGAAGAGACGTAAATCCGCGCCAGCGCCAAGGCGCAGCACATGGCGCAGATAATGGACGCGCTCGGGCCCCAGCACCGGCGCCGCCCCGGCCGCCAGGTCGTCCTCCATGTAGAGTCGCGGTTGCAAGGGGTGTACCTCGATCGCTTGAGCGGCCGCATTTATGCGGGCACACTTAGCACATGCGCGAACCCAAAACCGCAAGCCCCGGCTTCACCGACATCGCCGCCGGCGACTGGATCGACCGTATCGTTCCGGCCCTCGCGCGGCCCTATCTCAGGCTGATGCGCCTAGACCGGCCGATCGGGACGTGGCTGCTGCTCTTCCCCTGCTGGTGGTCGCTGGCGATCGCCGCGCCGCCGGGCGCGTTGCCCGATCCTCGGCTCCTGCTGCTTTTCGCGGTGGGCGCCGTCGCGATGCGCGGGGCAGGGTGCACCTACAACGACATCATCGACCGCGATTTCGACGCGCGGGTCGAACGCACGGCCCGGCGCCCGATCCCGAGCGGCGCCGTAGGCGTTCGCCAGGCGGCGGTATTTCTCGCAGGCCAGCTTGGCGTTGGTCTCGCCGTGCTTGTGCAACTGAACGGCCTTGCGATCGGCCTCGGGCTGGCCTCGCTGGCGCTCATCGCCGCCTATCCCTTCATGAAGCGGTGGACCTACTGGCCGCAGGCGTTCCTGGGCGCGACCTTCAACTGGGGCGCGCTGATGGGCTTTGCCGCCGCGACGGGCGCAATCGAGGCCCCGGCGCTCCTCCTTTACGCCGCCGGCATCGCCTGGACGCTCGCCTACGACACCATCTACGCCCACCAGGACAAGGAGGACGACGCGCTCATCGGCGTCAAGTCGACGGCGCTCAAATTCGGCGCCGCCAGCCGGAATTGGATCGCGGGCTTTTGCCTGCTGTCGGTCATGCTCATGGCGGCGGCGTTGGCGGCGGCGGGGATGGCATGGCCTGCCTGGGCCGGGCTCGCCGGCATGGCCGCGCATCTCGCCTGGCAGGTTCGGTCCGTCGATTTCGCCGACCCGGCCAGTTGCCTCGCGGTCTTTCGTTCCAATCGCTGGGTCGGGTGGATCATGTGCGCCGGCCTGGTACTCGGCCGGTGGCTGGCTTGATCCTGGACCGGGCTGCCTTCGTGCGGCGCGAGACGGCGCTGGCCTCGCCGCCGCTGGTGCCTGAGATCCGGCTGCATCTGGCCAGCGAAATCACGCCGCTCTGGGAGGCGAGCGAGGCGACGCTCCAGGCGGGCCAGGTGCCGCCGCCCTACTGGGCCTTCGCCTGGCCCGGCGGCCAGGCGATCGCGCGATACGTCATCGATCACGCCGCCCTGGTGGCCGGGCGCCGGGTACTCGACTTCGCTTCCGGCAGCGGTGTCGCCGCCATCGCCGCCGCCAGGTCCGGAGCCGCGGTCGAGGCCGCCGACATCGACGCTTTCGCGCTCGCCGCGATGGAGCTCAATGCCGCCGCCAACGGTGTTGCCATCGGCTGTCTGTCGCGTGACGTCGTCGGCGAAGCGGGCCCATGGGATGTCGTACTCGCGGGCGACGTCTGCTATGAAAGGCCGATGGCCGAGCGGGTCATGGTCTGGCTGAAGGCGCTGGCCGCGAATGGCCGGCTTGTCCTCCTCGGCGATCCGGGGCGCGCCTATCTGCCGGAACGCGACCTCGAGGCCGTGGCGAGATACGAAGTTCCGACCAGCCTCGATCTCGAGGATCGCCTGATGCGGGAGACGATCGTGTGGCGCGTGCGAAGCGATCCATGAGCGACAGGGCCGAGATCGTCGGGCATGTCGGCGAGCTGTGGCGCTACCCGGTGCAATCGCTGCGCGGCGAGACGCTGGAGACGGCCGCGGTCGGGCGCCAGGGCATCGCCGGCGACCGTGCCTTCGGCCTTGTCGATCCCGAGATCGACGGGTTCGTTTCTTCGGCCAAGGGCCAGCGGCGCTGGCGCGGGCTGGTCACGTTCGCGGCGCATCTCATGCCGGACGGCGGGGTCGAGATGCGCTTTCCGGACGGCCTCGTGCTGTCGAGCGCCATGCCGGATATCGACGCGCGCCTCTCCGCCGCCATAGGCCGGCCGGTCAGGCTGAAGCGCAAAGGCGAGGCGACACCGGTCTATGAGCACGCCGATCTGCATGTCCTGACGACGGCGACGCTTTCGGCGCTTGCCGGCGCCTATCCCGGCGGCGATTTCGCCCCCGCCCGCTTCCGGCCCAACATCGTCATCGACATGGGCGAGGAACACGGGTTCCTGGAAACAGGCTGGATCGACCGCGAACTGCTGATCGGCGATGTCATGACGGCGCGGGTGAGCGCCCATACGATGCGCTGCGTCATGACGACGCTGGCGCAGGGCGACCTGGCGCAGGATCCGGCGATCCTCCAGACCGTGCGCGAGCGGAACGCGACCCGCTGCGGCGTCTACGCCAAGGTGGTGACGCCGGGGATCGTGCGCCGCGGCGACCCGGTGCGGCTCGCGGATTAGGGCCGCCGGTCGCCGGCGAGGCGTTCGATGCGGTAGCGCGCCAGCGCATCGTCGACCGAGGCCCAGGACCGGCGCTGCCATTCGGCCTTCGCCTCGTCATAGGTCGCGAAGGGGCCGAACCAGGTTTCGCCGCTCTCGGCGGGCTCGGTGAAGCCGGTGTCCTTGTAAGCGCCGCCCACCACCCAGAATTTGAAAGGCGCCGAACCGGCGTCTTCCTCGATGCGGTAGCGGGCGTGGGCGTTATCGACCGAGGCCCAGGCCAGGCGCTGCCATTCGGCCTTGGCGGCCCCGTAAGTCGGAAAGGGTCCGAATCGGCGCTCGTCGCCCACCGGCTTTTCGAAGCTCGTGTCGGTGTATTCGCCGCCGACGACCCAGAATGATCCCATGCCGAACAGCTTTAGCAGAAAGCCCGAGATTGCGCACGCGCCGCGCTTGACGGCGCCATGCCTTCCGGCGTCAATGCGGCCATGATCGCGCGCCCGAGTCCCGAGCAGTTCGCCGACATCCATCGCCGTTTCCAGGCGCCCGTGTCGCGCTTCGACTGCGGCAAGATGTGCGCGCCCCTGAACGGCGGCGAACCGGTGTGCTGTTCGACCGATCACGCCATCCCGATCATGGACAAGGCCGAGTACAAACTGTTGCGCCAGAAGAGCGATTTGTGGCGGCCGTTCAGGCCCAAGGACAAGCACGCGCGCGAGGTCGTCTCCGACATGGCCACGAGCTGCATCGCCACGGAATGCAAGGGCGCGAAGTTCTGCGAACGGGACAACCGCAGCCTCGCCTGCCGGTCGTTTCCTTTCTTTCCATACCTGACGGCCAAGGACGAACTCATCGGCCTCTCCTACTACTGGTATTTCGAGGATCGCTGCTGGGTGATCTCGAATCTCGGCGTCGCCGATGCGAAATTCGTGCGCGAATTCATCGCCGCTTACGAAACGCTGTTCGTGCTCGACCCCGAGGAGCGCGGCGCCTTCCGCGATCAATCGGCCGCCATGCGCCGGACGTTCTCGCGCTGGCGCCGGCCGATCCCGCTCATCGGCCGCGACGGCGGCTATTTCAAAATTCTTCGCGGGGGCCGCATGGTGCCCACCGACGTCGATACGTTTCGCAAGCACGGGCCGTATCGTTCGGACAAGATCTACGCCCGCGCGGTGAAGGAAGCGAACGCCGCCGCGGCCACCTGATCCAGCTCATGCCCTATTCGTCCCTACGCGATTTCATGGCGCGGCTCGAGCGCGAGGGCCGGCTCGCGCGCGTCGGCGAGGCCGTCAGCCCCTATCTCGAAATGACCGAAATCCAGACGCGCCTCATCGCCGAAGGCGGGCCGGCGGTGCTGTTCGAGAACGTGGTCGAGGGCGGACGGCGCCACGACATGAAGGTGCTGGTCAACCTCTTCGGCACGGTCGAGCGCGTGGCGTGGGGCATGGACCGGGAGCCGAGCGAATTGCGCCAGGTCGGCGAGACCCTCGCGTTCCTGAAGCAGCCCGAGCCGCCCGGCGGCTGGCGCGAGGCGCTCGAGCTGCTGCCGCTGCTGAGGACCGTCATGGCGATGAAGCCGCGCACGGTCTCGCGCGCGGCCTGCCAGGAAATCGTGCTGACGGGCGACGAGGTCGATCTCGCAACGCTGCCGATCCAGACTTGCTGGCCGGGCGAACCGGCGCCGCTCATCACCTGGCCCTTGGTGGTCACCAAAGGTCCGGGCAAGCGCAAGGAGGACGACTACAACCTCGGCATCTACCGCATGCAGGTGACGGGGCGGAACACGACGTTGATGCGCTGGCTGAGGCATCGCGGCGGGGCGCAGCACCATGCGCGCTGGAGGCAAGAGCGCCGCGAGCCGTTGCCGGCCGCGGTCGTCATCGGCGCCGATCCCGGAACTATCTTGGCCGCGGTGACGCCGGTGCCCGACACGCTCTCCGAATACCAGTTCGCCGGCCTGTTGCGCGGCGCCAAGGTGGAGCTAGTCGATTGCAAGACCGTGCCCTTGAAAGTGCCGGCCGAGGCCGAGATCGTGCTCGAAGGCCATGTGTCGCTCGACGATCATGGCGACGAAGGCCCCTATGGCGATCACACCGGCTATTACAACGCGGTCGAGCGCTTCCCGGTATTCACGATCTCCGCCATGACGCGCCGGCGCGACGCGATTTATCTATCGACCTACACCGGACGGCCGCCGGACGAGCCCTCGACGCTGGGCATGGCCTTGAACGAGGTATTCATTCCTTTGCTCGCCCAGCAGTTCCCGGAGATCGTCGATTTCTGGCTGCCGCCCGAGGGTTGCTCCTACCGCATCGCCGTCGTCTCCATGAAGAAGGCCTATCCCGGCCACGCCAAGCGCGTCATGTTCGGGGTGTGGTCGTTCCTGCGCCAGTTCACCTACACGAAGTGGGTCATCGTGGTGGATGACGACATCGACGCGCGCGACTGGAAGGACGTGATGTGGGCGGTGGCGACACGCATGGACCCGGCGCGCGACATCACGGTGGTCGAGAACACCCCCATCGACTATCTCGACTTCGCCAGCCCCGAGCCGAGCCTGGGGTCGAAGATCGGTCTCGACGCCACGACCAAGTGGCCGCCGGAGACCAAGCGCGAATGGGGGCGCAAAATCCGCATGGACCAGGCGGTGGTGGATAGGATAACGGCGTTGTGGCCGAGCCTGGGGCTGCCGGGGTCGGGCAAGCCGATCTGGAAGTAGGCGCGGCCGCTGGGCACCCCGCGAAAATGTGAAAAACCAGCGATCGACCCCATGCAAAGCGGGAACCTTGTGGGTCGCCGCTTGGCGAAACGGTGACGACGCACAAGATGTAGGGGGGGCGACGCGGGCACGCGATCGTCCGCCCTCCGGTGCCTAGAATCTATTCACGATGTCAAAGAACTGGCGCGCCCGCGAGGGGCGCGGTGCAGGCGACTATATAGGAACGTCCTCCTTGCCGTCAAGCGTTAACCCGTTCGCCTTGGACTGAATCCATGTCGGCGTGCAAGGGCATGATGCAATGCCAGCCTCCCCGCTTGCGCGGTACGCACACATCGCCCACCACGCAACAGGTGGGAATCATAGGGATGACCCCCCAATGCGCCGATTTTGCCGAACGATTATGCCCAGTCGTAGCACTTTGAAAAATATTGGTAGCGTTGATTAAACATGGCAGCTCGCGGTTGCCAAGACGCGTGAGTTGGAACATTGAGGATCGGTCTTGTGTTTTGTGCGAAGACCATCGCCGCAGCATCCGTCTTTGCAAACTTTAAAATGTCGGGCCGAAGCTTTATCTCTCGGTTCGTTGGGGCCACCCAGATGTAATGCTTGTCAAACCCAGCGTGGTGATTGTGGCAAAGCGCAACCCCATTCCAGACTACGTCCTTCGATCCGGGGGCTTTCACCGGCAAAATGTGAGCCCCCACAACAAGATCAAGGCTTAGGCCGCACATCGCACAACGATCTTCGTAGACGCGACGCACTTCCTTGCTGAATGCGGCATCGCGAACGAGTATTGAGGCAACGCGACGGGCGCGCTCGGCAGCGTCGTTAGTGCCCTCTTGAGCCACGCCGGATGCTGCTGTTGCAGCAACAAGTTCGTCGGGGGCGATTGTCACGCCAGCAGCAAGGGCTTCCACATAGATCGGGAAAAGCCTTGGGTGCATCGCAAAGATATGTTCCCCTGTCCCGGATATATATTCTTCCCATCCGTTTTGAATTGCGCCGTTTAGAAGGCGACGATTGAAAAGGATTGAGAAACGCGCCTTGCGGCCAATCCGTGATGATCCGTCCACCGCCACAAGCACTGCCTGCGGCCCTTCATTCGCGAGACCAACAAGGATTGGCAGTCTTCCATCGTTAGCCATGACCGGGGAACTATCGGCGGGGTTCTGGAACCGCAGCTCATAGATTTGTCGGGCATGTGACCCGACCAACGATACATGGAGAGCGACGGGAACCATCCCTTGTCCAGTGAGTACGCCGCAATGCCCAGGCCATCCAGAGCCCACGTCCATTGGATGGAGAGGCGGATCGCCGACCAGTTCGCAAATGATCCTGAACAGGTCTGGACGCAACATTCTTTACATCACCCTTATCCTATCTGGGCACGACTTTCCACCAAGGCGCGGGGTGACAGCAGTGGGAATGGATAAGTGCAAATGATCCGGTCGCCACCGATGATTGGGTGGGTTCGATCCGAGCGAATATCAAAGCGAATTTCACGCATGGCGCCGATAATCCCGACAAGTGCCCCTCGCGTAAGTTTCAACGTCTTCCCAAGTATAGTCGATTCGATAAAGTCACCGCATCTCGGCGTGTTGGTAAAATGATTGATGGCAGAAAGAAGCGCACTGCCTTTCGGAAGCTTCCATGCCCCTTCGATGTTCACTGTGTCGCCACGATTCGCGTAATGCCCGTATATGTCTATGAGCGTGAAGAAACGAGACCGTCGCGTGAGCGCATCCTCGATCACGCTCCAAGCATGGAAAATATCCGGAATCTCACTGATGCGCGCGGAGAGCCGTAGCGTATCGTATCCCGGTAAATACTTCCGCAGGCCGGAAATCGTAACCTCCGATGCGGCGCCAATTGGTCTTACATCAAGCCGCTCAAATTTGACATGGATGTGGCGCCCTTTCTCAGTGACACAAACTGAAAATTTTGAGCCACTTTCCTTCAGCCGCGACTTCAGATAGTGCCTTCGCCGATCAAAAAGCGTTGTTGGATTCAGAAAATAGGATTCAGCTTCACCAGCAGATAGCATGATGACTTCGCCATTAGCCGGCTGATGCTTCGGGGTGGCCTTGGCCGCAATCTCATCAAATCTGGCGCTTCGCAATCGCTGGCGCTGTCGAAAGCTGGAACGGAACCCCGGTGGCCGTACTCTGAATTGTAGGGGCGCCAGAGCTTCAAACAACTGGTCGCGGACGGAAGCGGCCATCACATTGGCAAGGCGAGGCGGCACGGAGTTACCAATCTGCTCAAGCGCCTTCGCGAAACTGCCAACGAGTTCGTACTTATCTGGAAAAGTCTGTAGCCGCTTCAGTTCAGCAATTGTGAAGTGCCGATTTTTCCAGTGGAACGGGCCTGTGAATTTCCCCGGTTGTGCCTTGATGGTCCGGCATGGCTCTTTCCTGTTCACCTTGTAAAGTAGATCGTGAAACTTCGAGCGCCATGCAAAAACAGGCTCAGGGTGTCCCATTTCGGCCGTGAAGTAGGCGTAATTCAAACCTTCGGGGACTAGGGCCAGCAAGTGTCCGTACATCCCGCCGAGGTTGTTGTGGTATGGCTCTTTCTCATCTTGAAGGTCACAAATTGTCTCCTCTACCGAGACGAGGGGCTGTTCAGTGCCGGAATCCGGCCCATGCGTCGGCATCGGGAATAAAAATTCGCCCTTGCGAAAGCCAACGAGGATAAGCCGCTCACGATGTTGCGGCACTCCATAATCTGCAGCGTCGACCACTTCGGCGCGGAGTTGATAACCGCGCTTCGAGAACGCGGCTACAATCTCCCGCCACGGCTTACCGCCATTTGCCCCAGGGAGACCATAAACGTTCTCAAATACAAACACCTCGGGCGTCAGCACATCGAGAATATGGCAATATGCCTGGAATAGCAGTCCACGCTCATCCTCGGTCCCAATGACGCCACCTGACCGACGGCCTGCTGCCGAAAAAGTCTGACACGGGGGTCCGCCAATCACGCATCGAATTCCAAGATCACGGTATGGGCGGGCATCAAATCTTCGCACATCCTCACAATGAATGGCGGTATCTGGCCTGTACCCACCGGGCGCGTGAAGGTTGGCCTTTAGCGTCGCGCAGTAGGATGGTTCAATCTCCACACACGCCTTGATATCAAAACCAGCCTGGATAAAGCCTAGATCGAGGCCACCAGCGCCAGAAAAAAGGCTTAGAGTGGAAATGCGATTCCTAGCCATTCTTCTTCAGCGTCCAGTACGGCGGCGACGTAACCACCAGGTGAACGGACCCGTCGGGGATGGCCCGCAAGTCGCGCGCGTCGCCGAGGCGCAGCTCATGGGTGGTGGCATCGAAGGGCGCCGGCCATGGTACCGCGCGATAACGCGCGTTAGCCGCCTTCAGAGCCGCCAGTCCCTCGGACGTGTTGTCGGCAAGTGTCGGCGCCCATGCATCGCCGCTTCGTGCGACGGTCTCGCCAGCAGGCGAAATCATGTCTTGGGGACGCTCTATCTCGACTGCTGTCATGACGCCAGCATGCCATAGCGGCAGAGCCGGCTCCAACATATTGTGTGCCATCGTCGTTTACCCCATATTACGAGGCTGTTTATCGATACTGGTGCCTTTTTCCACCCTGATCGAGCATTATCAGTCCATCCTATAAAACGGTCAAGAACAAACATGGAACGAAACGACTCCCGCGATCTCCTCGCCGACCTCATCGCCCGCGCCAGGAAGGCCGGCGCCGACGAGGCCGACGCGATCCTGGTCGAATCGGCGTCGCTGTCGCTGGCGCGCCGGCTCGACCGGCCGGAGAAACTCGAGCGTTCGGAGAGCGTCGATCTCGGCTTGCGCGTGCTTGTGGGCAAGCGCCAGGCGATCGTGTCGTCGACGGACCTCGCCGCGGCGACGCAAGAGGCGATGATCGAGCGCGCCGTGGCCATGGCGCGCGCCGTGCCCGAGGATCCGCATTGCGGGCTGGCCGCGCCGGACGAACTGCAGCGCGACGTACCCGACCTCGATCTTCTCGACCCTCGCGAGCCGGATTCGAGCGTACTCGAAGCGCGAGCCAGGGCGGCCGAGGACGCGGCGCGGGCGGTTCCCGGCATCACCAACTCCGAGGGCGCGGAAGCCGGCTGGGGACGGGCGCGGGTGACGCTCGCCGCCTCCAACGGATTTTCCGGAAGCTACGCCGGCTCGCAACACAGCGTCGGGGTTTCGGTCATCGCCGGCACCGGCACCGCCATGGAAAGCGACCACGATCATACCAGCGTGCGCCATGCCGGCGACCTCGAAGATCCGGCTATCGTGGGAACGCGGGCGGGCGAGCGCGCGGTCAGGCGCCTCAACCCGAGAAAGCCCGCGACCGCCAAAGTGCCCGTGGTCTTCGACCCGCGCGCGGCGCGCGGCCTCGTCGGCCATCTGGCCGGCGCCATCAACGGCCAGGCGATCGCCCGTGGGACAAGTTTCCTCAAGGACAAGATGGGCAGCCGCGTGTTCGCGGCCGGAATCGATATCATCGACGATCCGCATCGCCGGCGCGGGCTTGCCTCGAAGCCCTATGACGGCGAGGGGTGCCGGAATCAGGCCCGCGCGCTAGTCGAGGATGGCGTCCTCAAGAGCTGGGTTCTCGACCAGCGCTCGGCCCGCAAGCTCGGGCTTCGCTCCACGGGCCATGCCTCGCGCGGGACCGGCGGACCGCCATCGCCCGCGACGACGAACCTTCATCTGACGGCGGGGAGCATGTCGCGCCAGGCGCTGCTCGCCGACATCAAGGAGGGGCTCTACGTGATGCAGGCCGTCGGCCAGGGCGTCAATACGGTGACCGGCGACTATAGCCGGGGCGCCACCGGATTTTGGATCGTCAACGGCGAACTCGCCTACCCGGTGAGCGAGATCACCATCGCCGGCAATCTCGAAGCCATGTTCCGCGAACTGACCGCCGCCGACGATCTCGAATTCCGTTACGCCGTCAACGCGCCAACCTGCCGCATCGACGGCATGACCGTGGCCGGGGTCTGATCTTTGTGCTAGAACTCGACCGACCAAACAGGGAGGCAAGGACGGCCATGAACAAGAAGCAATCGATGAACGACCCGACCCAAGCGCCGATGTCGCGGCGCGGTTTCAACACCCTGCTGGCGGCGAGCGGCCTGGCGCTCGTCACCGTTCCGGTGATTGGCCGGCCGGCATCGGCGGCGGGACAGGCGGTCTATTTCACCTGGAGCGGCTACGACGATCCGGGATTCTTCCCGGGCTATGTCGCCAAGAACGGCGCCAATCCCGACATGCCGATCTTCGCCGACGAGGAGGAGGCGCTGCAGAAGCTTCGCGCCGGGGCCGAGTTCGACGTCGTCCATCCGTGCAACAACAGCCTGCCGCGCTGGCGCGAGGCCGGCGTGATCCAGCCCATCGACACCTCGCGCCTCGCCCATTGGGGCGATCTCTTCCCCGAGTTGAAGACCTTCGAAGGGGGGCAGGACGGCGACAAGCAGTATTTCGTGCCGGTCGATTGGGGCAACACCTCGATCATCTACCGGCCCGATCTCGTCGACATCACGGAGGAATCCTGGACGCTGATGTGGGACGAGCGCTACGCCGGCAAGCTCTCGATGGCCGCCGGGGCCGAGGAGACGGGAGTCATCGCCGGCATCGTCGCCGGGGCCGCCGACCCGTTCAACCTGACCGACGAGGAACTGGCCAAGGTCAAGGAACTGCTGGTGAAGCAGAAACCGATGGTGCGCTTTTATTGGGATTCCAACACCACCGTCGAGCAGGGCCTGGCTTCGGGCGAACTGGTCGCCGCCACCGGCTGGAACAGCTCGGCGGTGACGCTGAAGGGCCAGGGCGTACCGGTGAAATTCATGCAACCCAAGGAGGGAATCCTCACCTATTGCTGCGGGCTGGTCCTGAGCACCGGCGCCAAGAACGTGGACCGGGCCTACGAACTCATGGACGCCATGACCGCGCCCGAGGCCGGCAAGTGGCTGATCGAGGCGCAAGGGTACGGCCATTCGAACCGGCGCACTTTCGATCTCGTGGACGCGGCGATGCTGGAGGAACGCGGATTGCCGAAGGATCCGACGGCGTTCCTCTCGAACGGCATCATGTTCAAGCCGAACGGGCGGGTGGACGACCTCACCACCATGTTCGAGGACGTGAAGGCCGGGGTGTAATACCGAGTCTCGGACGCCCGAGACCTAAGGCGCATCCTTCGAGACGCGTTCTTCGAACGCTCCTCAGGATGAGGAATATTGCCTCATGGTGAGGAGGCCGCGCCAGCGGCCGTCTCGAACCATGAGGCAGCCGATCGCGTGTTAGCTCACTGCGCAGCCGGCGGCGGGCCGTCGAGCAATAGCGCCGGATCGAGGCGGATCTCGAAGAGGTTCATGCGCCAGTCGAGATGCGGGCCGGTCACGCGGCCGGTGGCGCCGACGCGCCCGATGGGATCGCCTTGGGCAAGCTCGTCGCCGACCTCCACCTCGACCGCGCTCATATGCATGAAGGTTGAGCTCAAGCCATAACCGTGGTCGAGGATGACGGTCCCGCCGGTATAGAAGAGGTCGGCTGCCGCCAGGCGCACGATGCCCGGCGCGGGTGCGACCACCGGCGCGCCTTCCGGCGCCGCGACGTCGACCCCGAAATGCGGCTGGCGCGGTGCGCCGTTCAAGACGCGCCGGCTGCCATAGACGCCCGAGATCGGCCCCGCCGCCGGCCATATGAATCCTGCGTCGAACATCGCCGCGGGTGAATCGACGGCGCGGGCATTGGCGACCAGTTGCCGTTCGCGATCGATGCGCGCGAGTTCGTCCGCGTTCGGCGTGACTTGGTTTTGCGGCAGCCCGTCGATGCGCTGAACGTCGTAGTCGCGTTGGGCAATAGCGAGGATTCGGTCCTCGTGCTTGCCGTCGGCGAAGACGACGCTAAGCCGTGCCGAAGGCGGAGCGTCATGATCGAAGCCGATCAGGAAGCGCCCGCCCGGCCGTAGCGCCACGCGCTTGCCGTCGAGCAACACTTCGCTTGCCTGCGGCGCTTGGCCGATGACGAGGCCGCCTTGGACGAAATCGCCCGATATCTCGATCTCGCCGGCAGCCGCGCCCCGCAGAAAGAAAAATACGAAAGCGAAAGCGAGCGCCGTCTTCAAAGAAGCGACCCCTGTTTGCCATCGGGCGCCTTTGCGGATCGCGGTTTCGCCGCGCCATCGGCGGTGGCGCCGACCTCGCCATCGGCGAAACCCAATTTCAGCGCCATGCCGGGCGATACCGATGTTGCCGCGGTCACCAAAGCGCCGGCCGCATCGCGCACCAGCGCATAGCCGCGCTTCAGCACGGCATCGGGGTTGACGCTATCGACGAGTCGCGCGAGGCCGTCGAGACGCAAGCGCGCATGGGCCAGAGGCTGGCGAACCGCCGCGCCCAGGCGCTCGCCGGCATGGACCAGTTCGAGCCGGCGGCGCGCCAATTGCTGGCGCGGGGTCGCGATCGCGGACGCCAACCCTTCGACCAGGCGCCGGCGGGTCTCGAAGTAAGGCAGCCTCGCGTTGCGCAGGCGGTCGATCCACTGGTCGAGCCGTTGCGATTTCTCGCCGAGCAGCCTGGCCGGATCGGCGAGCCCGCGCCCCAACCCCTCGACCGCCAGACGCCGTTCGGCGAGGAGACGGATCAGGCCCTGGACCGCGCGCTTGCCGAAATCGAGCAGGTCGGCGGCAAGCTCGGCCCGGACCGGCACCGCCATCTCGGCCGCCGCGCTCGGCGTGGGTGCCCGCACATCGGCGGCGAAATCGATGAGGGTCGTGTCGGTCTCGTGCCCGACCGCCGAGATGAGCGGGATGGCGGAGGCGGCGGCCGCGCGCACCACGATCTCCTCGTTGAAGGGCATCAGGTCCTCGAGGCTGCCGCCGCCGCGCGCCACGATGATGAGGTCGGGGCGCAAAGGCGATCCGGCGGGGAAGGCGTTGAAGCCGGCGATGGCGGCGGCCACCTGCTCGGCGGCGCCCTCGCCCTGGACCGCCACCGGCCACAGCAGAACGCGGCGCGGGAAACGGTCGGCGAGGCGATGCAGGATGTCGCGGATGACGGCCCCCGTGGGCGAGGTCACGACGCCGATGATGTCGGGGAGGAAGGGGAGCTTTACCTTGCGCGAGGGGTCGAACAGCCCCTCGGCGGCGAGGCGGCGCTTGCGCTCCTCCAGAAGCTTCAGCAGCGCCCCCTCGCCCGCGAGCTCGATCGCATCGACGACGATCTGGTATTTCGAGCTGCCGGCGTAAGAGCTGACCTTGCCGGTGACGATGAGCTCCATGCCGTGCTCGAGCCGGAGGCGCAGGCGCCCGACGGTGCCGCGCCAGGCGACGGCGTCGATCACCGCGTTCTCGTCCTTCAGCGTGAAATAGAGGTGGCCGGAGCCGTGATAGTTGGGCTTCGACACCTCGCCGCGCACCCGAACGCGCTCGAAGCCCGCCTCGAGCGTGCGTTTCACCGCCTGGGCGATCTCGCTCACCGTCTGGACGGGAAGATTGTCGAAGGGCGCGGGCTGGTCGCTCATGGGGCCGCTTCGGCCGGACGACGCTTTTGCAAGGCCATGAGAAACACATAGCCGCCGAGCGCGGCAATGAGATGCTTGAGCGAATGCCCGCTGATCGCGCCGCCGAGCGCATCGAACACGATGCCGTCCGCCACCTCCAGCAGCTTAGCCAGGGCGTAGGCGCCGAGAACGGCCCAGATATACCCGGTGTCGGAGAGGCGGGACGGGAACAGCAGCAGCACGATCGGAATCAGGACCATGGGCAGGAACTGGACAATGGCATAAGGCCGCAGATCGCCGTGTCCGGCGGCCTCGGTCCAGTGCCAATACACGACCGATGCCACGCCCACGACCAAGAGAGGCCACAGCAGCCGCCGTCCCACCGTCACGCCGATGTGCTCGCCGACAAGCACCGACACGAAAGCCATGAACGGCATGGTCAGCGGCATGCGGTCCCAGAGCAGCGTCCGGTTGGACGGATCGAGGTGATAGTAGCTCGACCCGATGCCGACGAGCAGCATGCCGAGGAAGATGTAGAGATACGCCAAGCGGAGTTCATCGAGCGCGCCACGGAGCGTTCCATGGACCAACCGATGAATTCCGAGCAACCCCACGAGTACGAACGAGAAATTCGTCACCACATTCCAAAAGTTGGGGATACCAAGAATCTCGCGCTTATCGGCAAAGTCATGAAATTGGGGGTCTTGCGGAACCGGCGGGAAAAAACTTCCGGCGACGACCACGAAGACGACGAATCCGTTGATGAGAATGAGCTTCCGTCGGCGCGTCAAATGATTCTCCGCCCTTGCGCAAGTCTGGCGCCGGCACGCGCCCCGGTCGCTCATGGGATCATTCCATGATAAGAGCCGGGCGGCAAACAGGCGAGGGTCACCTTTGCGCATCCTCATCATCGGTTCCGGCGGGCGCGAGCATGCGCTTGCCTGGGCAATCGCGGCCTCGCCGCTCACGGACAAGCTTTATTGCGCGCCGGGTAACGCCGGCATCGCCGAGGAGGCGACCTGCGTCGCTTTGGCGCCGGAGGATCAAGACGCGATCGTCCGGTTCTGCCGCCGGGAGCGCATCGACTTCGTCGTCGTGGGCCCCGAGGCGCCGCTGGTGGCGGGCCTCGTCGACCGGCTGGAGGAAGCCGGCATCAAGGCCTTCGGGCCGAGCGCCAAGGCGGCCGAGCTCGAAGGCTCCAAGGGGTTCATGAAGGATCTCTGCGCCAAATACAAAATACCGACCGCCGCCTATCGCCGCTTCACGCAAGCCGAGGCCGCGCGCGCCTACGTGCGCGAAACCGGCGCGCCCATCGTGGTGAAGGCGGATGGCCTCGCCGCGGGCAAGGGCGTCGTGGTCGCCTCGACGGTCGAGGAGGCGGAGGAAGCGGTCGGCGCCATGTTGTCGGAGCGGCGCTTCGGCGAAGCCGGCGCCGCGGTGGTGATCGAGGAGTGTCTCACCGGCGAGGAGGCGAGCTTCTTCGCGCTGGTCGATGGCCGCACCGCCTTGCCTCTGGCCTCGGCGCAGGACCACAAGCGCGTGGGCGAAGGCGATACCGGGCCCAACACCGGCGGCATGGGCGCCTATTCGCCGGCCCCGTTCATCGGCGAGGCCATGGCCCTGCGCGTCATGGCGGAGATCATCCGCCCCACGGTCGCGGCGATGGCGGCCGAGGGCCGGGAATTCAAGGGCGTCCTCTTCGCCGGCCTGATGATCGACGAGGCGGGGCCGAAGCTCTTGGAGTTCAACGTGCGATTCGGCGATCCGGAGACGCAAGTGCTGGTCGCGAGGCTGATGTCGGATCTGCTGCCGGCGCTCATCGCCGCGCGCGACGGGGTGCTGGACCACGTCCATTTGCGCTGGCACGAGCACGCGGCGCTTACCGTGGTGATGGCGGCCAATGGTTATCCCGGCGACTACGCCAAGGGTACCGAGATCAAGGGCGTCGAGCGGGCGAAGGCGCTTGCCGGCGTGCACGTGTTCCATGCCGGGACCGCGCGGTCGGCGGATGGAAGGCTGCTCGCGACAGGGGGCCGCGTCCTTGGCGTGACCGGCACGGGCGACACGCTGGCGCAAGCCCGGACGCGCGCCTACGATGCCGTCGATCTCATCGACTGGCCGGACGGCTTCTGCCGGCGCGACATCGGATGGCGGGCGTTGAAGGCGGCGCCTTGATCCGGCGGATCGCTGTCTCATGGTTGGCTTTCCTTATCCTGAGCCTGTCGAAGGATGAGGAGCGCCCAGCTTAGGGTGCGTCTCGAAGAGGAGGAAAGCCAACCGACCCCGATAGACGCCGGCCCCGGCCTTCGCCATGATCGCCGGCCATGAGCGATTCCATGGACGACAAACTGTTCCACCCCGACTATGTCGGCACGCCCTATTGGTGGGACATAGGCCCAAGGCCGGCGCTGCCGATGACGGCGCCGCCGCCCAAGGCGGACGTGGTCGTGATCGGATCGGGCTATACCGGCGCCATGGCGGCGCTCGCGCTGGCCCGGGGCGGGCGCGACACCGTGGTACTCGACGCCGAGCAGCTCGGATGGGGATGCTCGACCCGGAATGGCGGCCAGGTCTCGACGTCGCTGAAGCCGTCCTTCGACGAGCTCGGCGCCCTTCACGGACCGGAGCGCGCGCTCGCCATCCTCAAAGAGGGTCACACGGCGCTCGATTTCATCGACGACTTCATCGCCAGGGAGAAGATCGAGTGCGGCTTCGCGCGCGTCGGGCGCTTCACCGGCGCCCACAACCCGAAGGCCTATGAGCATCTCGCCCGCAAGCTCGACAAGGCACCCAAGGAATTGCCGACGGGCGCCTACATGGTGACCCGCGCGGAGCAAAGCGGCGAGCTTGGAACCGAGTTCTATCACGGCGGCGCCGTCCATCCGCATCACGCGGCGCTCGACCCGGCGCGCTTCCACCTCGGCCAATTGCAGCGCGCCCATGGCGCGGGCGTCCGCTTCATTACGCGCTGCCCGGCGAGCGCGATCGAGCGCGAGCGCGGCGGCTTCAAGGTCATGACGCCGATGGGGCCGATCGCCGCGCGCGATGTCGTCGTCGCCACCAATGGCTATACCGGCGCGCTGACGCCGGCTTTACGCCGGCGGGTCATCCCCATCGGCAGCTACATCATCGCCACCGAGGCGCTGGCGCCCGAGGTCATGAACCGGCTGATGCCGAGGAACCGGACCGTCACCGATACCAGGCGGCTGGTCTATTACTACCGCGCCTCGCCCGACCGCGGTCGCATCCTCTTCGGCGGCCGGGTCGCCTTCAAGGAGACCGACCCGGCGGTGTCGGCGCCGCGGCTTCATGCGGCGCTCTGCAAGATTTTTCCGGAGTTGAAGCCGGTTCGCGTCACCCATTCCTGGATGGGATTCGTCGCCTATACCTTCGATACCATGCCGCATATCGGCAGCCTCGACGGGCTGCACTACGCCATGGGCTATTGCGGTTCGGGCATATCGCTCGCCAGCTATTTCGGCTGGCGCCTCGGCCACAAGGTGCTGGGTACCGCCGAGGGGAAGACCGCGTTCGACGGCCTCTCTTTTCCGACGCACCCCTTCTACACCGGTAATCCCTGGTTCCTGGGGGCGGCGATCGCGTACTACAAGGTCCGCGACCGCATGAACATCTGATGGCGGCGCTCGATACCGCCGGCGCCAAGGCCAGCGGCGCCCGGCCAAGAACCGGCGCCGCCAACCTCGCGTTGCAGAAGCGGCTCGAGGAAAGCCAGTGGTGGCCGGCCGAGACGTTGCTGCGGCACCAGCTCGACCTGGCCGGCCGGCTTGTCGCCCACGCCGCGGCCACGGTGCCCTATTATCGCAAGCGGTTCGCAGAGGCCGGGATAAAGGCCGGCCAGCGTCTCGACCTCGATGCCTGGCGGCGCCTGCCCATTCTCACGCGCCGGGAATTGCAGGCGGCCGGCGACGCCCTCAACAGCCGGCGCATTCCGCCCGGCCACGGCAGGCTGATCAAGGTCTCGAGCTCGGGCTCGACCGGCACGCCGGTGAGCGTGCTCGCCACCCAATTCAACGGATTCCATTTCAAGGCGATCGTGTTCAGGTCGCACCTCTGGGCGCGGCGCGACTTCTCCTTGAAATTCGCCCTCATCCGCCGGTTCAAGGATCCGGCCTATCATTACCCCTCGGGCGCGTCTTCCCGCCGCTGGGGCGATCCGCTGACCTTTCCGATCCCGACCGGGCCGTCGGCGAGGCTCCACATCGGCGCCAGCGTCGCCGAGCAGATGGAATGGCTCGGCCGCCAGAATCCAGGCTATCTGCTGACCTACCCGTCCAATCTTCGCGAGCTCGCTCGGCACAGCCTCGAGAACGGGATCCGCCTGCCGAACCTCAAGGAGGTGGCGACGATGGCGGAAATCCTGACGCCCGAGACCCGGGAGATCGTCCGCGAGGCGTGGGGCGTCTGCGTCAACGATTCCTACAGCGCCCAGGAGATCGGCGGCATCGCCTTGCAATGCCCGGAGCATGAACATTATCACGTCCAGGCTGAGGCGCTCATCGTCGAGGTCCTGGACGAAGCCGGCCGCGCCTGCGGGCCGGGCGAGGTCGGGCGCCTTTATGTGACGCCGTTCTTCAACTACGCCACACCGCTCATCCGCTATGAGCTGGGCGACTATGCCGAGGTGGGCGAGCCCTGCCCGTGCGGGCGCTCGCTGCCGGTGCTGAAGCGAATCCTCGGGCGCACGCGCAATACCCTGGTACTCCCCGACGGACGCCGTTTCTGGCCCCATTTCGGTTCGCGATCCTTGCGCAAACTCGCCCCCATCGTTCAGCACCAGTACGTGCAGACCGAGGCCAACGTCATCGAGGCGCGTTTCGTGACGGAACGCCCGCTCACCCCGGCGGAAGAAGACGCGCTGCGCGCTTCGATCCTCGGCAACCTGCCTATTCCCTACGAAATCAAGTTCGCCTATTACGATGAAATCCCGCGATCGTCGGGCGGCAAGTACGAGGATTTCATCTCCGCGGTCGCGACAAGCTGACGGCCAAGACCAGATTGGACCGCAAGGACGGCGAGACGATCGCGGCAGCCCCGGCCAGCGCCGCCCCGGCCAGCGATAGCGAGGGCCACGGCAGGATCAAGGCGATTCCTGCGATGACGAGCATGGCGCGCGTCAAGCGGTCGATGCGCGTGCGCCAGAACCCCTCGACGCCAAGCGCGATGACGAGAACGCCGGCGCAAGCGGTGGCGCCGCCGATCGCGATGGTCAACGGATCCCCGACCAGGAGAATGTCCGGCCGCAGGATGAAGGCGAACGGCACCACGAACGCCGAGAGCGTCAGCCTCACCGCCGCGAAGGCGACCTGGAAGGGATTGGCCTCGGCGATGGCCGCGGCGGCGAAGGCCGCGACCGCCACCGGGGGCGTGATCGCCGACAGGCAGGCGAAGTAGAGAACGAACATGTGCGCGGCAAGGACGGTCGCGCCGAGATCGATGAGAACCGGGGCGACCAGGGCGGCGCTCAAGATATAGACCCCGCTGGTCGGCATGCCCATGCCGAGCAGGATCGGAATGAACGCCGCCACGACGATGGCCAGCGCGACGCTGTCGCCGGCAATGGCGAAGAGCAGATGCGACAGCTTGGCGTCGAGCCCGGTCATGGTCAGGCTGCCGATGACGAGGCCGGCGGCGGCGCAGGCGCCGGTGACACGCAACATCAGCACCGTGGTCTCGGCCAGGCCCTCATAGATGGCGCCGATCGCCTTGGGCAACCCGGGGCGCACGACCGCCACTACGGCCACCGCGATCGCCGAGTACGCCGCGACCCTTGTCGCCGATAACCCGAACGACATGGCCGCGATCATCGCCACGAGCGGCACAAGGAAGATGCCGTCGCGGCGCAGCAACGCGCCCAAGGGCATGGGTTCGACGGGGTCGCGGTCGATAAGCCCGAGGGACATCGAACGCAGGTGGACCTGGGCGTAAATGCCGAGAAAGTAGAGCAGCGAGGGCAACAGCGCGGCCAAGGCGATCTCGCCGTAGGGGATGCCGGTGTACTCGGCCATGAGGAAGGCCGCCGCGCCCATCACCGGCGGCATGATGCCGCCGCCGGTGGAGGCGGTCACCTCGATGCCGCCGGCGAGCGCCGCCGGCAGGCCCATGCGCTTCATGAGCGGAATCGTGATCGATCCGGTGGCCACGACATCGGCGGTCGGGCTGCCGGATATCGTGCCGTATAGCCCCGACGAAAGGATCGCCACCTTGGCCGGTCCGCCGACCCGCTTTCCCACCAGGGTGTTGGCGAGGTGAAAGAAAAGCTCCGCCCCGCCGATCCGGGTCAGCAACGTGCCGAAGGCCACGAACAGAAAGGCGTAGGTCGCCGCCACCTGAATCGGATTGCCGAACAATCCCTGTCCGGTGAAGACCAGAAGATCGAGGAGATGAAGGTAATCGATGGGACCATGGCCGAAGCCGCCTTCGAGCCGGTCGCCCAGCAGGTTGTAGGCCATGATGGCGATGACGATGAGGGTCAACGGCGGGCCGACCGTCCGGCGCGCGACTTCGAGCGAGAGTACGAGAAAGACCGTTCCGGCGGCGATATCCCAGGGGCTCAAGGGATCGAGCAGCGCCATTCGCGCGACGATCGCGTCGCCCTCAAAGGCGAAATGCGCGCCGGCGAGGAGCGCCAGCACGGCGGCCACGATGTCGCCCCATGGCGGCCCGGTCCGGCGCGACCCGCCCCCGATCAGCATCAGGCAGAGCGCCAGCATCGCGGCCAGGAAAACGACCGTCTGGCGATAGAGGTCGACTGGGAGAAAGGTGACGGCGAAGACGGCCAACGCCAAGACGGCCGACGCCGCCTGGACGAATCGCCCCAAGGCGCCGTCGAGCCGGCGCGACGGCACCGAGGAAATAAGCCAAGAACCGAGCGCGCCGGCCCGCTGACGCATGGCGGAGATGATTCGTCCCCGCTAGTGAATCGAGTCCGACACTTGCGTCCCACTATTGTCATGCCCGCGCTTGACGCGGGCATCCAGCAAGGCGCGCAAACGCGCGCAAATCCTGGATCGCCGGGTCAAGCCCGGCGATGACAATGATAGTGAAACGAGTGTCATTTGTCGGAATGCATCCACTAATTCATCAACCCCGCTTCGCGATAGGCGGCGACGGCGCCGGGGTGATAGGGGGACGAATTCTGCCCCGCCATCAGTTCCGGCGTCACGGCCTTCAGGGCCTTGTGCGCGGCTTGAAGCTGGTCCAAATGCTTCAAGAGCGCCGTCACCAGCTTCCGGGCCTCGGCGTCGGGCATGTCGGCGCGGGCCACGAGCGAGGCCGAGAGCGCCACCGTGGGCACTTCGGCCGGCAACCAATCATAGGCGCCGGCGGGAATGACGAAGGGAGTCGTCGCGAATTCGGCGATCGCGGCGGCCCGCGCGTCCTCGGTCATCGACAAGACGATGGGCGGCGCGCTGTCGGCGGCCTCCATCACGGTGCTGTTTCCGACGAAAACGACGGAGGGCATGAAATCGACCCGGCCGTCCTTGTAGAGATCGAGAGCCTCTTGCGAGGATGCGTACGCGACCGAGCCGCCCCACGCCTCGATATCGGCGAGCGTGAATCCGCTGGCCTCGAACAGGCGCTCGACCAGCATCGAGGCGATGTTGCCGCGCTTGTTGATCGCCAGGTTGAGCGCCGGCTTGACCCTGGCGACGTCGGCGAGCGAGGTCAGGCCGTGCTCGTCGGCGAAGGATTTCCGCAGCAGCATATGGACCGCGGCGAAGTTGTAGAGCTGCGCCAATACCCGCAGATCGCCGACCGGCGCCGTGAACGGCTCGCGCCCGTCCTGGGCGAGCTTCAGCTCGGCGTTGTGAATGATGGCAAGCCGAACCTTGCCTTCCAGGAGCAAGCCCACATTGGCGAAGCCGCCGCCCGAGGTCTGGTAGGTGACGAGGTCGTCGGGATTGGCGGCGCGGACCGCATTGTCGATCCCGGTGCCGACCGAGGTCCACAGGCCGCTCGGGCTGGCGCCGGCGAGGATGTAATTCTCCGCTTGCGCCGGGCCGAAGCTCAAAAGCCAAACCGCCAATGCAACGCAAATGTTTCGAGCCGTCATGGCATCGCCTCCCTGCTGTTTATTCCGCGCATTATCGGCGCAAACCCAGGCCCTTGGGAAGCGCGCTCGCTCACGACCGAACCGCGACGATCATGGCGTAGGCGCCGCCCTTCGCGGTCGGGCCGGAGGCCGCCCCCTTCGCCGCCGCGCGCTCGGTCCAGTTCTCCTCCAGGCGTTCGAGCCGGAAGCCCGAATCCTGGAACAGCGCCTCGATCTCGGCGGCCGTTCGCACCGGCCAAATCCGCTGGCGCTCGACATAGGCGCGGGCACCCGCGACGAGCGCCTTGGCGTCCAGGTCGAGCAGACCGCCTTGCGCCGCGCGCCCGACGGCGGCGATGAAGTTCTCGGCCTCCAGCGGCGTGAAGCCGATTCGCGCTTCGCTCGAATCGGGCCGTAACCTCGAAATCGTGACGACGACGCCGCCCGGCCGCAACAGCAAGCGCCAACGCCGGAGCAGCGCCCTGCGCCGGTCGGGCGGGAACATCGCCAGAAACGAATGCGTGAGGATGACGTCGAAGACCCCGCCGGGGGCATAATCGAGGATGTCGCCGGCCGAGGTCGCAAGCGACACGCCGATTCGGGCCCCATACCATCGGACAAGCGCCAGCGGCGTTTCGCAGATGTCGGCGACGGTAAGGTCGAGGGCCGCGCCGGCCTCGCGGTAGATATCGATCGCCAACGCCGGCATGGCGTAATCGACGGCGCCGGAAACGAGCACGCGGCCGCGATTGCCGCCGGCGATCGATGGCGCCAACGCTTCGCGGAAGAATCCCTGGTGCCGGTAGGGCGAACCGACGACCTCGAGCAGCCGCAAGTACGGCCAGAACCCGTGATACCAGGCGCAAGCCTCCCCAAGCGCGGGATCGACCCGGCATGTCGCGGGCGCGATCCGCCGCGCCAATGTCGCGCACTCGATCAGGTCTTGGCGCTGGCGGTCGGGGCCGGACATGGAAACGACTTTAACGCCGCGCGGCGAAGAAGTCGCGCAACAGCGCCGCCGCCGCGGACTCCTCGATGCCGCCATAAATGTCGGGCCGATGATGACAGGTGGGTTGGTCGAAGACCCGCGCCCCATGCTCGACGCCGCCGCCCTTTGGGTCGTAGGCGCCGTAATAGAGTCGGCGCAGCCGGGCGAAGGAGATGGCCGCGGCGCACATCGGACAGGGCTCGAGCGTGACATAGAGATCGGCGCCCTCGAGGCGCTTTCGCCCAAGCGCGCGGGACGCCGCCTGGATCGCCAGCATCTCGGCATGCGCGGTCGGGTCATGCAGTTCCTCGACCCGGTTATGGGCGCGCGCCAGGACTTCGCCGCTGGCGCCATCGACGATGACCGCGCCGACCGGCACCTCGCCCAGCGCGGCTGCTTCCGCCGCTTCCCGCAACGCCATCGCCATGAACTCGGCCATGGGCCGACACGATCCCTACCCGCGCCGCGCCGGTCAAGTCCCGATATCGGGGATGGAGCGCATGGTGTAGGATGATCCGCGATGCCGACGAATCAAAACATAGCCCTGCCCAAAGGCACCGTTCTTCTCGACGGCGGCATGGGCCGCGAGTTGCGCCGGCGCGGCGTGCCGATCCTCCATACCATCTGGTCGGCGAACGCGCTCCTGGTTGCGCCCGATATCGTTCGCCAGGTGCATGTCGATTTCATCGATGCCGGCGCCGACATCATCACCACCAACACCTATGGCGTGATCCGCGCCGAGCTTGCCAAGGAGGGCGTGGAGGAGCGCTGCGCCGAGTTGAACGCGATGGCGGGACGGCTCGCCGTCGAGGCGCGCGACCGATGCGGGCGGCAGGTGGCGATCGCGGGGTCGTTGCCGCCGTTGCGCGGCAGCTACCGGCCCGATCTCGTCGGGTCGTTCGCGGAGATCGAACCGCTCTACCGCGAGCAGGCCGAATGCCTGGCGCCGTTCGTGGATTTCTTCCTGTGCGAAACCATGTCGAGTGGAGCGGAGGCGGTCGCGGCGGCGACGGCCGCGACGCGCACGGGAAAGCCGGTCTGGGTGTCGTGGACGCTGCACGAGAATCGCTCGGGGCGCTTGCGCAGCGGCGAGACGATCGAGGAAGCGGCGGCCTTGCTCGCGCTCCTGCCGATTTCGGCGTTCCTCGTCAATTGCTGCCCGCCGGAGAGCATCACCGCCGCCATGCCGGCCCTGGCAAAGCTTGGCGCGACGCCGGTGGGCGGCTATGCCAACACCTTCCAGCCGGTGCCGGAGGACTGGGTCATGGACGGCGACAAGGACAGCGACGGGCTCCTGGGCGTGCGCCAGGATCTCGACCCCGACGCCTACGCGCGCCATGCCAGGCACTGGCTGGCGGCGGGTGCCCGCATCCTCGGCGGGTGCTGCGGCACCGGGCCGGAGCATATCGCGCGGCTGAAGCGCCTGGCGGAGATCGGGTCATGACCGCAAGGCCATCGCATGTGGCGCAACCGGGGCCTGATGGTTCGAGACGGCCGCTGACGCGGCCTCCTCGCCATGAGGCTCTTTCAGGGTTTCCTCACCCTGGGGAGCGCCCGCGTGGGCGCGTCTCGAAGGGCGAGAAAACCCATGACGCTAGAATGCGATCGCCCTACCCATGACCGGGGCCATGACCGCGCCGGTAATCGGCGTCACCCTCGACAGCGAGGAGCCTGGCGGCTACTCGAAGCTGCCCTGGTACGCGCTGCGCCAGAACTACAGCGAGGCCGTGGGGCGGGCCGGCGGTTTGCCGATGCTGCTGCCGCACGAACCCGAGCTCGCCGACGCCTATCTCGCGCGCATCGACGGGCTCATCGTCACCGGCGGCGCCTTCGACGTCGACCCGGCGCTCTTCGGCGCCGCCTCCCGCCACCCAAGCGTCAAGACCAAGGATCGGCGAACCGCGTTCGAGATCGCGGTGACCAAGGGCGCCATCGCGCGCAGGCTGCCGGTTCTCGGCATCTGCGGCGGCCAGCAGCTCATGAACGTGCTGCTCGGCGGCACGCTCATCCAGCACATCCCGGACGAGGTCGAGGGCGCCATTGCCCACGAGCAGCCCAATCCGCGCACCGAGGCCGGCCATGAGGTCAAGGTCGCGCCGGGGACGCTGCTCCATCGCATCTGCGGCCTCGACACGCTTAGCGTGAACAGCGCCCATCATCAGGCGGCCAAGGCGGTCGGGCCGGGCGTGGTCGTGAACGCGGTGGCGCCTGATGGCGTCATCGAAGGCATCGAGTTTCCCGGCCACCCTTTCTGCCTCGGCGTGCAGTGGCATCCGGAGTATGCGATCGGCGCCGGCGACCGGCCCATCTTCGACGCCTTCGTCGCCGCCTGCCGTTGACGGGCTGTTAGCGGCCCTCCTGCTTCGTCTCAAGCTTGCCGAAAGGCGAGGCGCGGCCCTCATCCGCATTAACCTCCTGTTAATATTTATAAGGGACCAATTCTAAAGTAATACGACCTTGAGCATAAGGTTCGGCCCTTCGGCCGGCGAGGGAGGTTCGATGCGGTCTCTTCGCCCGGTACTCGGAAGCAAGTTTGCGAGTCGCTACGCGTTCATCGTGTACTCCATCCTGGCCGCCGCCGCGATAGCGACGGCGGGAGGCTGGTACTTGGCGCGGTCGATCGACACCGGCCGCACCCATGTCCGATTCGAAACGAGGTCGCTCGAAGTCGTCGACGCGATCAAGGAACGCATGCGCCTGTACGAGCAAGTTCTGCTCGGCGCAAAGGGGCTATTCGCCGCCTCCACGGTAGTGACCCGCATCGAGTGGCGCCAATACTATCGGGCCTTGAGAATCGAGGCCAATCTGCCGGGGATCCAGGCTCTGGGCTATGCCGCGCGGATCTCGCCCGGCGAACTGGATGCCCGCATCGCCGGCGTCGACGGCGAAGGCTTTCCCAGCCACCGGCCGGGGCCGGCGGCCGGGCGCCCCGAACACTCCGCCATCGTCTTCATCGAGCCCTTCGGTAACCGCGATCTTCGAGCTTTCGGCTATGACATGTTTTCCGAGACGGTCCGCGCCGCCGCCATGAGCCGGGCAGTGGCGACCGGCGCCATCAGCCTGTCGGGCAAGGTCAGGATGATGCAGGAGACCGAAACCGACGTCCAGCCGGGGTTCCTGATGTACGTGCCGGTGTACCGGAATGGAGCCCCGGTGAGTGCCGAGGGGGAGCGCCGCGCCGCCCACATCGGCTGGGCCTTCGGCGCGTTTCGCTCGCGCGACCTGATGGAGGGCATCTTCGGTCGAAATCTGCCGGGCCTAAGGCTGGAGATTGCCGACGGCGACACAATGGCCGCGAATGCCGCCCTTTACGACAGCCAGGAGGGCAAGGGCGCCGCTACCGGCGACGCGTTGTTCGTCGATACGATCGCGCTGCCGATGTACGGATATCGTTGGACGCTACGGCTGTCTTCGCTGCCGGCGTTCGAAACGGCGGCGGCAGGGAATGAGCCGATGCTCGTGCTGGTGCTGGGGGGGCTCGGCAGCGCACTGGTCGTCGCGATTTCCGTATGGTACCTGGGGTTCCGCCTAAGGGCCGCCGAAAGCGCGGGGGCGATGGCGATTCGCGAGAGCGAGGTCCGCTACCGGCAAGCCGAGCGCCTCGCGCGGCTTGGGCATTGGCGTTGGACCACCGCGCGAGACGGCAGTCTGGCGGGCTTCGCGATCGAGGCGTCTTCGCAGGCCGCCGCCATTCACGGTTTAACGCCGGCGGAGTTGCGAATCACGGGATCGGAATGGGTGGAAAAATTCGTGCACCCGGACGACCGCAAGGCCGTCATCGGCACGTTGACCGTTGCGTCGCCAGTGAAATCCTTCGAGTACGAGTTGGAATACCGGATCGTGCGCCCGGACGGGTCGATCGCGACGATCAAAGAGATCGGGCAGTACGAATGGCACGCCAAAGAGCGCGTCCATCATGGGTTCGCAACCATTCAGGACATCACCGAGCGCAAACAAGCGGAGGCAGCGCTGCGCCGCGCCAAGGAGCAGTCCGAGGCGGCAAACGAGGCGAAATCGGAATTCCTGGCCGCCATGAGCCATGAGGTCCGCACACCGATGAACGGCATCATCGGCTACGCCAATCTGCTGCTGGAGGGCGCGCTCGAAGCAAAACAGCGCCAGCACGCGATCACGATCCGCGATTCCGGCGAAGCCCTGTTGACGGTCCTCAACGACGTACTCGACTTCTCCAAGTTCGAAGCCGGAAAGCTAAAGTTCGAGGAGATCGATTTCGACCCCGTCCAGGTTGTCGCCCGCGCCGTCGACATCATGCGGTTGCCGGCGACCGACAAGGGGCTGTCGCTGTCGTTCCAGGCCGACCCGGGCGTGCCTCGGGCGCTCAAGGGGGACCCCCATCGGTTGCGCCAGATCGTCCTCAATCTTATCGGCAACGCGATCAAATTCACCGAAACCGGCGGTGTCGCGATCGAAATGTCGTTGCTCGCGACGACCCCCGAAGCGGCCAAGGTCCACATCGCCGTCCGCGACACCGGCATCGGCATCGCGCCGGCCGCCCTTGCGGGCCTTTTCACGCGGTTCACCCAGGCGAGCGCGGATATCTCGCGGCGGTACGGCGGAACCGGACTCGGCCTCGCGATTTCCAAAATGCTGGCTGAGATCATGGGTGGCGAGATTGCCGCCGAGAGTGCGCCCGGCGCCGGCAGCCGGTTCTGGTTCACGGTGGACTTACCGCATGGCGCGCAGCCAGTGGCCGGCGAACCCGCGAGCTTGGCCGCGCCGGTCGAACCCGCGCGCGTCCTGGTGGTCGACGACGTCGACATGAACCGCGCCCTGGTGGCGAGCCTGCTGAGCAGCGCGGGCCATCGCGTCGACACGGCGGAGAGCGGCGAGGCGGCGAGAGCGGCCGTGGCCGCCAATGACTACGACTTGGTCCTGATGGACCTGCGCATGCCCGGCATGGACGGTTTCGAGGCGACCGCCGAGATCCGCAAGCTGCCGGAGCCGAAGTGCACGCTGCCCGTGGTCGCGGTGACGGCGGCGGCCACCAAGCACGAGATCGAGCAGTGCCGAGCAGCCGGCATGGCCGATCACCTGGCCAAGCCGATCGACAAGGGGCGGCTCCTGGCCTGCGTCGAGCGTTGGGCCTCCGGCAAGCGGGCGCCAGCGAGCGAGCGAGCGGTCGCTTCGATCCCCGCGGCGGCGGACCAAGCGATCGACAAGACGGTCCTCGACGAGCTCGAAGCAGCGCTCGGAGGCGAAAAAGTGGCGCAATACATCGACTCGCTGATGAGCATCGTCCGGTCGGCGATCGCGCAAATCCGCCATTTCGAACACCAGGGCGGCGATGACACACTCGCCAGCGAGCTGCACAAACTCGTTGGCGCGGCCGGCAATTTCGGCCTCCTGGGCGTCTCCGGCCTCGCGCGCGACCTGGAACAGTCGCTCAGAGAGGGCGCGATTCTCGCTTCCGAACGCGCCGCTCGCGTCGATCGCATCGCGGCGGCAGCCGAGGAATCCCTTGCCCAATTGTCCAAACGCTATACCAAGGCCGATGGAGACGCCGCCAACGGCCTTTGGCGCGCCGTCTAGTTTCCTGCCCGCCGCATTATTCCCATTGCATCGCCGGTATCGGATCGGCACCATCGTCGGCGGCCTTAGGCGGCGATAGCATCGGATGCGGGGGAACATGAGTGCAATCGAAGAATTGAAGCGGACCTTGAAGTCGCAGGGCGTCAAATATTTCTTCGGCGCCTTTGTCGACGGTCTCGGGGTGCCGAAATCGAAATGCGTGCCGATCGATCACCTGGCGGACGCGATCGGCGGGTCGGAGCTTTATACCGTGGGCGCCTTGGAGGCGATGGGGCCGCTTGGACCCAACGAGGACGAATGCGTCGGCCTGCCGGACCTCGCCAGCACGACCGTGCTCCCTTGGGACCGGCGCTACGCCATTGCCCCGGCCGACCTCCACTTGCACGGCAAGCCCTACAGCCATTGCTCGCGCACGACGCTGAAGCGCCAGCTCGAAGCGGCGGCGGCTCTGGGCTATCGCGTCAACATGGGCATCGAGCCTGAGCTTTACGTGTTGCGGCCGGTGGATGGCGGCTGGCAGCCCTTCGTGGCCGAGGATCTGCGCAACAAGCCGACGCGCGGCTACGACATCGAGACGACGATGTTGGCCGATTCCTTTCTCGAACCGATGGTGGCCTATATCAACGAGCTCGGCTGGGACATCTACTCCTTCGACCACGAGGGCGGCGACGGCCAGTACGAGTTCGATTTCGGCTATTGCGACGCCCTTGCCATGGCCGACCGCATGATCTTGTTCCGCTTGATGGCCAAGCACGTCGCCCGCTCGATCGGCTGCATCGCCAGCTTCATGCCCAAACCCTGGTCGACCGCCTTCGGCTCGGGCGCCCATTTCAACGTCAGCCTCGCGGATTTGAAGACGGGCGCCAACAGATTCGAGGCCGGCGAGGGCGAGAAGGCGCGCGACGGCAGGGGCTATGCCGAGCTCGCCTACCACTTCACCGCCGGAGTCCTGGAGCACGCCGAAGCCATCACCGCGGTGGTCTGCCCCACCGTCAATTCCTATAAGCGTCTCAGCCCGCGCGGCTTCATGAACGAAATGTCATGGGCGCCGGTCTATCGGGCCTATGGGCAGAACAACCGGACGCTGATGTGCCGTCTGCCGGTCAATCGCCGCTGCCTGGAACTGCGCACCGCCGATGCGGCGGTGAATTTCTACCTCGGCGCCGCGATCATGATCGCGGCCGGCCTCGACGGCATCCGCCGGCGCCTCGACCCGGGACCATCGGTCGATTTCAATACCTATGACGTGAGCGAGGAGGAGCTTGAAAAGCGCGGCATCCACCGCCTGTCGCGCACGCTCGGCCAGTCCATCGAGGCGTTCGCGACGAGCGCGCTCGCGCGCGAGACATTCGGGCCGGAGTTCCACGACAGCTACACGAAGTACAAGCGCGCCGAATGGCACGAATACTGCCTGGTGGTCGGCGAGTGGGAGCGCGAGCGTTACATGCATATCTGGTAGGCTTGCGCCGATCAACGCCTCTGTCGTCCCGGCGAAGGCCGGGACCCATGGCGAAGCGGCTCGATGGATTCCGGCTGGAGTTTACCCCGGCGAAGGCCGGGGCCGGAATGACAGACTTGAGGCATGGTGGGCGGAGGGGAGGGCCGGGCCGGTGGAAAGAAAGCGCGCCAGGAAATCGGGGCGGGCCGCCGACGGATCGCCCGATAGCGCCGAGAGGCTGCTCGCCGGCGCGCTCGAGCTGTTCGCGGCGCGCGACTTCGCCGCCGTCACCATCAAGGACATCGCCAAGGCGGCGGGGGTCACGACCGCGCTCATCTACTACTATTACGACGACAAGGAAGCGCTGTTCCGCGCCTCGCTCGAACATGCCGTGGCGCGGGCCTTGGACAATTACCGGCATTTGCGCGAGAACCAACCCGACCCGGTCGGCCTGATCACCGATTGGCTCGAAACCAACGTCCAGTTCTCCAAGCCGATTCGCGAGTTGCTGAAGATCATGCTCGACTATCGCGGCTCGCGGAGCCAAAAGGCCGTGGTCGACCGCATCATCAAGCAATTCTACGACGAGGAATGTTCGATCCTCTCGACCGCCATTCGCCAGGGCATCGAGCAAGGACTCTTCCGGCCGGTGGACCACGACCGGGCGGCGCTTTTCGCTTCGACCCAGATCGACGGCATCTTCGTGCGCTCGATGATCCACAAGAATTTCGATCTTGCCGCCGGCATGGCCACGTTCAAGGCCATGCTATGGGAGCATCTCGGATACCGCGGCCTGCAAGCCGTTCGCCAGCCGCCCGGCGCTCAGGCCGGATAGCGCTCGCGATAGGCCTGGACGGCGGATACGAAGCAGTCGAGCGAGGCGCTGACGACACCGGCGCCGATCTGGCCGCCGTCGCGCCCGGCGATGCCCGCATCCATGACCGGAACGATCCCGGTTTCCAGAACCTTGAAGATGTCGATGCCGGTGGGCGTTCCGCGATAACGCAGAAAAGGAATCTGGTAGTCCTTGTTCTCGCCGACCGTGATCTTGTAGAGGCTGAGATTGCGCTCGACCATGGCCTCCGGCGATCCCCCCTGATAGGCCTGGAGCGGGAACGCCGCGGCCTGGGCGAAACCGCCGAGCCCGATGGTCTCGGTGATCGTGCTCTCGCCGCCCATCCAGGTGATCTCGTCCTCGGTATGGCCATCGAACAGCTTGGCCTGGACGGTTGGGTGCGGCCCATTGATCCACGCATCGCCGAGCCCGCTGATGCGCATGGCGAAGGCCCGGCAGTTGATCGCGATGGCGCTGACCACGCTCGAGCCTTCGATGCCGTGCGCGGCGTCGGCGGTGGCCTTGCCGGCGGCCATCGACAGGCGCAGGAAGAAGTAGTGATCCGCGGTCATGGCGGCGACGGCTTCTTCCACGTCGGCCCGGCCGCCGCGCGCCAGCGCGAGCAAATGCGGCACCAGCTCGCGGGTGAGAAGGAGCGATGCAGCGGTGTTGCGGCTGTGCAGCTCGTCGCCCAGATGCAGCGCGCGCTTGATGATGGGCTTCAAGGGAATGCCGCCGGCCGCGCGCACGGCATCGCGCAAGACCGGAGCCACGACATTGTTGACGTAAAGAAGGCGCTCGCGCACGCCCTCGTCATAAACACCATAGTTCAGGCGGCGCGGGTTGGTGCCCTCGTAGAAATTGCAATGGCCGACGTTGCCGAAGGTGTCGTTGCGGACCACGAACACGGGCATCGAGGCCGTGTAGATTCCGGCCAGCGAACCGACGCAAGCATGGGCGTGGCAGCCATCGACCTTGATCTCGCCCGCGGCAAGGCGGCGCTCGGCGCCGGCGCGGTCCGGCGCCAGGCCTTCGAAGAGGGCGCCGCCGATGATGGCGTCGCGCTGGCCGCCGATATAGTCCTTCCAGGGCAGCGCCGGGCCCGAGGTCAGGATGGTCTCGCGCGTCATGCCGGGAAGCGCTTCGATGGCCGGGAGAATGTCCACCAGCACCGGCTCCGATTCGTTGAGGCGCCGGAACGCCTCTTGGTTCGCGCGCGCGCGCAAGGCCTCGCCACCCTTCCCCATGGCCGTCATGCTTGGCTCCTCCTCTCGATTGATTGACTAGTCAATAAGCATCTGACAAGGTTCCCGCCAATACAACAAGAAATGTCGTGAACGGGGCGGGCTGAAAGCGAATGGCTAGGACAGTTTCGACGGCGGCGCATGGGTCCGGTGCCGGCAATTTGAAGGCCCTGCGCAAGGATCTCGAAGCCAAGGGCGTGCGCTTCCTGCTGGCGAGCTATGCCGACATCCATGGCGTGCCCAAGGCGAAGATGGTGCCGATCGACCATCTCGAACAGATGATGGCGGGATCGGAGCTCTTCACCGGCGCCGCTCTGGATGGCGTGCCCCAGGATGTGAGCGAGGAAGAAGTCTCCGCCCATCCCGACCCGGCGAGCTGCAAGATCCTGCCCTGGAAGCCGGACGTCGCCTGGTTCGCCTCCAATCTGTGGACCAGGGGCAAGCCGTTCGAGGCCTGCTCGCGCACCATCCTCGGCCGCATCATGGCGCAAGCGGCGGCGCTGGGCTTCGAGCCTAAGATGGGCATGGAGGCCGAGTTCTTCGTCCTCAAGGACAAGCCGGACGGCGGATTCGAACCGGTCTCGACCCGCACGCGCCTCGACAAATCCGCCTATGACGCGGCGCGCCTGCTCGACAACATGGATTGGATGGGCGAGCTGGTCACGATGATGAACGGCTTCGGCTGGGACGTCTATTCCTTCGACCACGAGGACGGCATCGGCCAGTTCGAGGTGGATTTCACCTACTTCAACATGACGACGATGGCCGACAATTTCGCGTTCTTTCGCATGATGGCGCATGAAGTGGCGCGCAAGCACGGGTACTTCGCGACCTTCATGCCGAAGCCCTATCGCGACCGGGCCGGCAGCGGCGCGCATTTCAACATCTCGTTCGCCGATGCCAAGACCGGGCGCAATCTGTTCCACGACCCGGCCGACAAGCGCGGCTGCAAGCTTTCCAAGCTTGGCTATCAATTCATCGCCGGCGTGCTCCGCCATATGCCGGCGATCTGCGCCATGGTCGCCCCGACCGTCAACAGCTACAAGCGCCTGGTCCTGCGCGGCAGCCAGTCGGGATTCACCTGGGCGCCGGTCTTCGTGTGCTATGGCGGCAACAACAGGACGAACACGCTGCGCATTCCGCTGGCGGGCGGGCGGGTCGAGCTGCGCGCCCCCGATTCGGCCTGCAATCCCTATCTGGGCGCGGCGCTGGTCCTGGCGGCGGGTCTCGAAGGCATCCGGAAGGATCTGGACCCGGGCGAGCCGCACACCGAGAATATGTACGTGAAAACCGAGGCGGAACTGAAGAAGATGGGGGTGGGCTACCTGCCCCAGAGCCTGGGCGAGGCGATCGAAGCGTTCGAGGCCGACCCCTTCACCAGGCAAGTCTTCGGGCCGGGCATGCACAAGGCGTGGCTCGACTATAAGAAGGCCGAGTGGGAGAGTTACTGCTATCATGTCTCGGACTGGGAATTGGCGCGCTACCTGAAACAGTATTGAGCGCCGGCCGAAACCGCGGGGTTCGAGGCAGGGGAGACCTAAGGCATGTTCTGGAAGAAGAAGGACGGCGGGGAGAAGATGGTGATCTTCTTCGCGAGCGATCTGCATGGCTCCAATGTCTGCTTCAAGAAGCTTCTCAACGCGGTCGAATTCTACGGCGCCAATGTCCTGGTCATGGGCGGCGACATGACCGGCAAGGCGGTCATGCCGATCGCCGAACAGGCGGACAGTACGTGGCTCGCCTTTTCCGCCGGCGAGACCATCAAGCTCAAGTCCAAGACCGAGGTGGACGAGTTCATCAAGCGCACCGGCAATCAAGGCTTCTACCCGACCGTGCTGACGGAAGCCGCGTATCGCGAGCTTTCCGAGAACGAGGAGCACCGGCACGAGCTGTTCAAGAAACTGGTGGTCGAGCGCGTGCGCGAATGGTGCACGCTCGCCGAACAGAAATTGCACGGCAAGAACGTGCCGCTGATCACCGCGCCCGGCAACGACGACTTCTTCGAGATCGACCCGATCCTGAATGCTTCGCCGGCGATCGATTATCACGAGATGGAAGTGACGAGCTTACGCGGTTACGAGATGTTGCACTGCGGCGGCTCGACCAAGACGCCATGGGACACCGAACGGGAATACACCGAGGACCAGTACCGCGAGCGGCTCGGCCATCTCTGCGCCCAAGTCAAGGACATGTCGCGCTGCATCTTCAACGTGCACGTGCCGCCGCATGGCACCATCCTCGACCAATGCCCGAAGCTCGACGACGATTTGCGGATCGTCTTCGAGATGGGCCAGCCGGTGCAGATGCACGCGGGCTCCAGCGAACTCTACAAGACCATCGAGAAGCACCAGCCGCTGCTTGGCATACACGGACACATTCACGAGGGGCGCGGCCAGATCAAGATCGGCCGCACGGTGTGCGTCAATCCGGGCAGCACCTATCCCGAAGGGCTGCTGCAGGGCGTTCTCGTCACCTTGCAGGACGGCGCGATCAAGAACGTCAGTTTGACTCAAGGGTGAACGGCATCGCCGCCGTCTCGGCGGCCGAACAAAGGGGGGGCGTAAGTCATGTCCAACATCAGTGGTACCGGGGGCGAGCAGCGCATCTTCCTGCGCAAGGCGTCGGGTCTCATCAAGACCGCGAGCCTGACCGACACGCTCATCTACGACATCGGCGTCGTCAGCGTCGGACTGGGCGTCGGCACGATGATGTATTACGGGCCGGCCTTCTATCCCGGCGGCGATTTGCTCTGGGGCTGCGTCATCGCCGGCTTCATGATGGCGCTCATCTGCCTCGGCATGATCACCTGGTCGGTGACGCTGCCGCGCTCGGGCGGTATCTATGTCTTCGGTTCGCGCTCTCTGCCGCCCTTCCTTGCCCATGCGATCAGCTTTGTCGAGATCTTCGCCTGGCTGTTCTATTGCGCGATCGCCGCCTTCTGGATCGTCCGGCTCGGGATCGCCCCGGCCTTCGCCATGATCGGCTACATGACCGGCAGCGTGACCTTCCAGGAATGGTCGGCCGCCCTTTACGAGCCCCTCCCGACTTTCATCGTGGGTTCGATCATCCTCATCCTCTCCTCCATTGTCCTCACCATGGGGATGAAGGTCTTCCTGCTGACGCAGAAGATCGTGTTCGTAGCGGCGATGCTGGGCTCGGCGCTTCTCATCATCGTCCTGCTGATGTACTCGAACGCGGATTTCATCGCGTCATTCAATGCGATGATGGGACCGATCATGGGCGTCGACCAGCCCTACCAAGCCATCATCGCCTCGGCGGCGGCCAATCCCGGCGGCGCCTGGACGACCGAAGGCGCCGATATCTGGACCACGATCAAGGTCTCCAACTGGGCGTTCCTGCCGCTGCTGGGCGCCGCCTTTTCGATTTCCATCGCCGGCGAGATCAAGTCGGTGGAGATGTCGCAGACCATCGGCATGCTGGGCGCCATCGCCATCAACGTCGTCATCTGGCTTATCACGATCGCGCTGGCTAATTCGGTGTTCGGTTACGATTTCATCGGTTCGGCCGTCTATAATTACTGGGTGCCGGGCGAGGGCGTCATCACCACGCCGACCGATGCCTCGATCACCTTGCTGGCCGGCATCCTGACCCAGTCCTGGGTGATCGCCGTCCTGGTATCGATCGGGTTCATCACCTGGATATGGATGTGGATTCCGGCCATGCACACCTATGGCGTGCGTGCCGTCGTCGCCTGGTCCTTCGACCGCATCGCCCCGGCGAAATTCGGGGAGATCTCGCAACAGACCCACACGCCGCAATTCTCGATCTGGGCGACGACGGCCTTGAACATCGTCTTCATGGCGCTGTTCTGCTTCACGGCGTTTTTCTCCACCGTGATCATCCTGATCGAAGCGGCGCTGCTGGCGTGGAGCATCGTGTTGCTCGCGGGAATCTTCTTCCCCTACACGCGGCCGCACATCTATGAGAAGTCGCCGATCGCCGGCAGAAAAGTCCTGGGGCTGCCGATCATGTCGGTCGCTTGCGCGCTGGGCTTCCTCGGCTCCCAATTCTATTTCTGGGTGCTGTTCTTCGATCCGACGGCGGCCGGACACGCGCCGGAGCAGTTGCAGCTCGTCGGCGGCGTCTTCGTCATCGCCATCGTCTGGTATGCGGTCATGAAGGCCTACCAGCGCTCCAAGGGCATCGATGTGACGCTGGCCTTTAAGGAGATTCCGATCGAGTAATGGGAAGCTTTTTCCCCCTCGCGGTTCCGGCGCGCTCGGTAAAGCGGGCGCGCCGGATTTTCTGTGTATGGACGGAAAGAACAGGGTAGATAGACGACCGTGACCGGCACCGCCCCCGATCTGCATCTCGAATTCGTCGATGAAGCCCTGCGCCTCGTGCGCGAGGCCGAGGCCAAGGGCATTCGCCTGCGCATCCTGGGCTCGGTCGCCTACCGCCTGCAATGCCCGCGCAACGTGCATCTCTTCGAGGACATGGCCCGGGCTCTGACCGATGTCGATTTCGCCGCCGAGAAGAGCCAGAACCGCCAGATCAAGGACTTCATGGTGGCACAAGGTTACGTGCCGGAGGAGGGCGTCTTCGTCATTTCCGAAGGCAGCCGGCACGTATACTTGCACCCGAAAACGAATCTCAACGTCGACGTGTTCGCCGACGAACTCTATTTCTGCCACAAGGTGCCGTTCAAGGGCCGTCTCGCCATCGATTCGCCGACCATCTGCACCACCGATTTGTTGCTCGAAAAGATGCAGATCGTCGAGATCAATTTGAAGGATTTCAAGGACACGCTCGTCCTCATGCTCGAACATCCCCTGGGGTCGGCCCGCGACGGCAACAAACATATCGACGCCGATTACATCGTCGCCATGATGTCGAAAGATTGGGGCTTTTATTACACCTTCACCACCAATCTGCGCCGCGTGCCGGATTACATCAAGGAATTCCCGGCCATTACCGGTGCCGATGCCGACACCATCCGCGGCCGTATCGACGATCTGCTCCAGCGCATCGACCAAGCGCCGAAATCGTTGGGTTGGAAGTTGCGCTCGAAGATCGGCACGCGGGCGCTGTGGTACCAGGAAGTCTCGGAAAAAACCAAGCAGATGTGACGGCGCTAGCATCCTTCGAGACGGCCCTAAAGGGCCTCCTCAGGATGAGGTCGTTTATTCGAGAAAAAAATCCTCGCCCTGAGGAGCCACCCGAAGGGTGGCGTCTCGAAGGGCGGTTTCCCGGAGGCGCCTGCCATGAACCATCGCGATTTCCGCGCCCGCCAGCGTAGCCTCACCCTCGACGGTCTGGGTCCGCTCGACCTCAAGATCGCTTACACGGACGAGGGCGCCGGCGAACCGGTGCTGCTTCTTCACGGCATTCCGACCTGGTCCTATCTCTATCACGACGTGATCCCGCTGCTCGCGCCCGAGACCCGCGCCATCGCCCCGGATTTCCTGGGCCACGGATACTCGGACCGCCGCGACCGGTTCGACCGCTCGCTGGTGGCGCAGACGGCGATGATCCTGCGCTTCATGGATGCGCTCGGCCTCGACAAGGTGACGATCGTCGGCCACGACACCGGCGGCGGTGTCGCCCTCATCATGGGAATCCTGCACGGCGACCGGGTGAAGCGCCTGGTGCTCGCCAATGTCGTTGCCTACGATTCGTGGCCGATCGACGACATGATCGCGCTCGGCAACCCGCAATGGCGGGAGAAGACGCCCAAGGAGATCGCCGAATTCGTCGCCTCGGGCCTTCCCGACGGGCTCAGGAACCAAGACCGCCTCACGTCCGAGTTCCGCGAGGGCATCGTCGCCCCCTACAGCGATGAAGAGGGCAAGATCAGCCTCATCCGCAACGCCAGCGCGCTCAACACCAATCACACCATGATGCTGGTGGACCGGCACAAGGAGATCGCGGCGCCGACGCTGGTGCTGTGGGGCGTTCACGATCCGTGGCAGAAGATCGCCGACGGCGAGCGCCTGGCGCGGGAGATTCCGGGCGCCCGGCTGGTGCGCCTCGAACACGCCTCGCATTGGCTCCAGCAGGATGCGCCCCAGGACTTCGCGGCCGAAATCCTGGCTTTCATCCGCGCGACCTGACGGAAGTTCGTCAGCGCCAGGTCGTCGGGAAGGATCGCTCGTCCTCGCCCCAGACGCGGCCGGCGCGCACCGAGTCCAGCTTGTAGTCGGTCTCCTTCACCAGGAAGAGGCGCCGGCCAAGCTCGCGGGCGTCTTCCAAGGGATTGGTCGGGTCGTCCTTGATCTCGCCGGTCTTGTTGCCGATGCCGGTGACGATTCCGGCCATGGTGTAATGAAGGTAACGGCTGAGTTCCTGGACCGACTGCACGATGCCGAGGCGCGCGGAGATGTTGTTTTCCTCGGCGCTCAGGGCCAGCGCCACGCGCTTATGCATCAGCCGGCGATGGACGTTCTCGCAATCGGGATAGGAGAGCGCGATGTAGCAGAACATCCGGTCGAGGAAGTTCTTGAGGCCGGCCGACATGCCGTACCACCAGATCGGCGTCGCCAACACCAGCGCGTCCGCCGCCAGCACCTTGTCGAGGAATAGCGCGCGGTAGCCGTCCTCGATCGAGCACGAACCATCGGGGCGGCGGCATTCCCTGCAGTTGCGCAGCAAGCCCGAAACGTGATCGGGCAGATGAATGAGCTCCACCTTGTGCCCGGCTTGCGCCGCGCCTTCGAGTATGGCTTCGGCCAAGAGCGCCGAGTTGCCCCGCCGCCGCGGGCTCGAGCTCAGGCCGATGACGCGTTTACCTTCGCTCAACTGGCCAGCAGCTCCTTCAGCCTATCGTCCATGAACTTCACCGCCTCCTTGTCCCTGCCGCCGCCGGCGTAGTGGCCCCAGATGGAGGGGATCGGCCGCAAGGTCGCGTGCTTCATGCGCGCGACCTCGTACTCGTTGTCCTCGGGCGGAAAATAGAGGTCGGTCGAGCCCGGCATGACGAGGGCCTTGGCCTCGATCGCGCCCAGCGCCTTGCCGAAATCGCCGTTGTAGGTGCCGTTGGCACTTATGTCGCCATGCTGCCAGGTCCAGATGAGGGCCAGCAGGTTGTTGGCGTCGCGCTGCAAGAACAACCCTTCCCACCAACCCACCAGAAAATCCTCGACCGAGGCGTAGCCCATCGTCTTGTAGAGTTCCTGGCGGTAGAAGGCCTGCGACAGCCCCCAGCCGGCCCACACCCGCGCCATGGCACGCAGGCCCACGGTCGGCGGTTTTTCGTACCAGCCGCCGTTCCAGGCGGCGTCCGCGGTCAAGGCCGCCTTGACGCCCTCGAGGAAGACGAAATTGTGATGCGAGGTGCGCGCCGAACCGCCGATGGCCGCCAGCCGCTCGACCCGATCCGGAAACAGCGCCGCCCAGTGATAGGCCTGCTGCGCGCCCATGGACCAGCCGATGGCGAGCGCCAGGCGATCGACGCCGAATTTTTCGACCAGCAACCGGCGCTGGAGCATGACGTTGTCATGGATGGTGACGTTCGGGAACCGGGCCCGGTCGAAGGGCGGGGGCGTATTGCTGGGCGAGGACGACACGCCGTTGCCGAGCAGGTTGGGCACGATGATGAAGTACTTCTTCGGATCCAGCGCCATGCCCTCGCCGATCAGATATTCGTTGTCGCCATGCCGGCCCGAGTAGCGCGTCGGAAAAACAATGGCATTGCTGCGCTCGCGGTTGAGCGTGCCATGGCATTTGTAGGCGAGCTTCGCGTCGCGCAGCGTCAGCCCGCATTGCAGCACGACATCGCCGGCCGCGAAGACGTCATGGTCGGGTGCTGGAACCGACATGAAGATCGCCTCTCAGCGGCGGCTAGCCTTCCGGCGCGCTCGGGCGATACGCAAAGCCACGCAGCCGCCGATGACGACGAGGAGCGCGGTCACGTAGATGATCGCCTCCGAAGCATGGACCATTCCCGAGGCGTGCGGATGGCCGTGAACGACGATGCCGGTATGGGCGCTGGCGGCGGTCGCGGCGACCGTTGCCGAAATGGACGCCAGTACGGCGGCGGTGCGTGCGTAATTCATAAGTCCTCCTCTGGGATTTTTCACTTCTTCATGACCTTGGCGCGATGGCCGATCTTGCCCTCGACGCACATGGAACCGAGCGCATCGAGCATGACCCGGCAGGCGAGCTGGGCCGTGTTGTCGTTGACATCGTAGGGCGGGGCCACCTCGACAACCTCCATGCCGCACAAACCCTCGCGGGCGATGAGGCGCACCATCTCCAGCGCCTCGCGCGGCAGCAGGCCGCCCGGTTCCGGCGAGCCGGTTCCAGGCGCGAAGCCGGGGTCGATCGAATCGATGTCGAAGGAGAGATAGACGGCCTTGCAGCCCTTCCAGGCAAGCTCGAGCGCCATCTCCGCCGCCTTGGCCGGCCCGAGATCGGTGATATCGGTCATGGTCATGACCGAGGTGCCGCGGCGCTTGGCGACCACGGCGCCCGGCCGCGAGCCGTACCAGCCGCCGATGCCCATCTGGACCAGGTTCTCCGGCCGGCAATTGGGCAGGCCGACGTCGTGCATGTGGCTGTGGTCGCGGTGCGTGGACGTGGTGGGCTCGTGCGTCGTCCAGTACCAGGGCGTGGTGTGCATCCGCTCGTCCATGTCCTTTTCCTGGATGTCCAGGTGGCGGTCGATATGGATGATGCCGACATTGCCGTCGATATGCGGGGCGATGCCGCGCACGTTCGGGAAGCCCAGCGAATGATCGCCGCCGCAGATGATCGGAAAGACGCCCGAGGTGAAGATGTGCGAGATCGCCCTGGTCACCTGGTCGAAGGTCTTTTCGATATTGCCGGGAATGACGAACACGTCGCCGGCATCGCAGAGATCGAGTTCCTCGTAGATGTCGACGGCGCCATCGACGGAGTAACCGTCATAGAGGGCCGAGATGCGCCGCACCGCTTGCGGGCCGAAGCGGGCGCCGGGGCGGTAGGTCGTGGCGGTGTCGAACGGCACGCCGACGAAGGCGGCCTCGTAGTTCTTCACCTTGCGCACGTCCTCGCAATAGGGCGCCTTCATGAAGGTGTTGATGCCGGCGAAAGCCGGCTGATGGCCGCGGCTGAAGAGCGAGATGGTGCGATCGACGACCGATGGGGCCGCCTCCAGGCCCAGTTTCAGAGACCGTTTGATCTCCTCGTCCTGCCTCTTGGTCGTGATGCGCGACAGGCGCTCGAGATTGCGGTTGCCCCGCAATTGATAACCTGTTGGCCCCTTGCCGCCCTTCTTGCCCGCCACCACGCTATGTCCCCCCAAGCTCCCTGATTCGGCGATCAATTCATAGCGGAGCGCCGCGCCGAAAACTAGCGCCGCGGCGCCCTCGCCGCCTTGATGAGGTCGGTGCGGCGGAGCTTCGGGTCGATGACATCGCCCCGCTCCTTCGCCAGCGCCGCCATGATGCGCATGACCACGCAGGCCGCGAGCCGCGCCGCCGTGCCGCTCACGTCGAAGATCGGGCAGAGCTCGGTCACGTCGATGACGCTAAGCCCCCCCTTGCCGGCGATCATGTCGGCGATGCGCATCATCTCGCGCGCCTCGACGCCGCCGGGCTCGGCCGCGGTGACGCCGGGTGCCGCGGACGCGTCCATCACGTTGAAGTTGAAGCTGAGATACTGCCCGGCGGTGCCGCTCCAGACCTTGTCCAAGGCCTCGGCGACCGGCGGATAGATGCCGTGATCCAGAAGCTCGAACATCGGATAGAAGCGGATGCGGCGCCGGCGCGCGAGATCGACATGGTCCTTGGGGTTCATGGAATTGCGGGCGCCGACATGGGCGACGTTGGCGGCGTCGAGGTTCTTCAATTCGGTGATGCGCGCGAGCGCGCAGACGCCGAGGTTGCGCTCGCCGGCCCAGCTATCCGCCATGTCGAGATGCGCGCCGAAATGGAGATAACCCATCCTCTTCCGCCCGAGGTGGTCGGAGAGCGCCTTGGCGCCGGCGATGGAAATGGAGCGGTCGCCGCCGCAGAGGATGGGGACGAGGCCGGCCTTCAGGACTTCGCGCACCGCGCGATAGACGCGTTCGCGCGCCACGTCGGGACTGACCTTGGGCATGGAAACATCGCCGCAATCGACGGCGGTGCCGTGAAGATCGACGCCGTATTCGAACCAATACGGAAAATACTCCTGCGAGGCGAGCCGAAACTCGCGCGGGCCGTCCTCGGAGCCGGGCTTGCCGACGCTGCCTTCGTCGAAGGGCACGCCGAGGAAGGCGTAGCGCGCCCCGCTTTTCCGCAACGCCGCCACCTTCAACGGCACATGGGTCGAGCGCAGGAAGGTGAGTATGTTGGGCGCCCGGTAATTGTCGCCGGCATCGCCGCCCAAGGGCGAGAACAGATGGGCATAGGCCTTGGCTGGATTCATCGCGGTGCTTTCCTTATGGCTTCAAGCCCTGGGAACGGAGCGTCGCGGCCCGCGAACCCAGGTAGTGGTAGATGACGTTGACGGCGAGACGCACGCTCATCTGGCTCACGTCGAAGGTGGGGGCAAGCTCGACGAGATCGAGCACGTCGGCGCCGAACTCCCCGGCGATGCGGGCAAGCCGGATGGCCTCGCGCCCTTTGAGGCCGTAGCATTCGGGCGAGGTCGAACCCGGCATGCAGGCGATGTCGATCGAGTCCGTGTCCCAGGAGAAATAGACCGCATCGGTGCCGCGCCAGGCCAGTTCGAAGATCTCGCGGGCGCAGGCGTCGATGCCGCGATCGACGACCTCGTTCATGGGAATGACGCGGATGTCGTTGTCGACGTAGAAGTCCCACCAATCCTTCGGGTTGAGGCTGTTGCGCGAGCCCATATGGGCCATGTTCGAAGGCCCGCAATTGGGCAGTTCGAGGGCGCGCGTGGCGCCGGAGCAGTTGGTGATCTTGTTCCCCGCCCAATCGGGGCCGGCGTCGAGATGGGCATCGACGTGGAGATAGCCGATCTTGCCGGCCCTGGTGAAATGCGAAAGCGCGCGGGCGCCGGGGATGGGCAGGGAGTGATCGCCGCCGCACAGGATGACCTTGGCCCCGCCCGCCAGGCATTCGGTCACATACTTGTAGATGTAGTCTTGCGACTTCTTGTTGTTGCCCGGCACGGTCGGGATGTCGCCGCAATCGACGACGCGGAAGAAGGTGAGCAGATCCACGTCGTACTCGAACATGTAGGGGAAGTACTGGGTCGAGGCCTCGCGCACGCCCGACGCACCCTGCGAGGTGCCGGCGCGCACGATCTGGCCCTGGTCCCAGGGGGCGGCGATGAAACAGACCTTGGCGCCCATCTTGCGGATAGCGTGGCGGTCCGGCGGGCAATAGGGCGCGCCCATGAAGGTGGCAAGCCCGCGGGCGCGGAAGGCGCCATTGTGCTTCTTGGGCGAGCGGATGTGGTCGTCCCTGCCCGTCTGGCGCGCCGGTCCCTGGTGCTGGTGGGGAACGAAGTCCCAAACGTGCGTCTTGGCGGTCTTCATGCCAGGAGTCTTTCCCTATGGTCGGCCAGCTCGATCGCGGCCAGCTGCATCTCGCGCCCGGTCACCACCTTGGGCGTCGGGCGGCCGCAATCCGGGCAGCGGAAATTGTGCAGCGCGCGCGGCGTCTTCACCGCGTCGCAATGGGCGCACTTGACGGTCAACGGCACTTCCTCGATGTGGAGGTTGGCGCCTTGGCAAAGCGTGCCGCGCGATGCCGGCCCCCAGCAGAAATAGAGCGAGCGGGCGATGCCGCAGAGGACGCCGAGGCGGATATCGACCCGCGCCACCCGGCCCCCGCCGTTGCGGGCGGCGTGGTCGCAAGCCAACTCCACGAGACTGGTGGCAATGGTAAGCTCGTGCATGATGTCAGCGCGCGTCCCTGATCCAGTCGAGCCAGGCAAGCATGCCCTCGCCCGACCGCGCCGAGAGGGTAAGGACCTCGAGGCCGGGGTTGACCGACCGCGCGCGCTCGACGCAGGCCGCCACGTCGAAATCGACATGCGGGAGGAGGTCGAGCTTGGAGACGAGCAGGAGATCGGCGGCGGCGAACATGTCGGGGTATTTGACCGGCTTGTCGTCGCCCTCGGTGACGGAGAGGATGACCACCTTGCGCCCCTCGCCCAGGTCGAAGCCGGACGGGCAGACGAGGTTGCCGATGTTCTCGATGAAGAGCAGCGCGCGGTCGGCGAGCGGCAGGCTGGTCATCGCCTGGCCGACCATGTGGGCGTCCAGGTGGCAGCCGCGCCCGGTGTTGATCTGGACCGCGGGGGCGCCGGTGGCGCGGATGCGCTCGGCGTCGTTCGAGGATTCCTGGTCGCCCTCGACGACCATGATCGGCGCCTCGCCCTTCAGGGCCTCGATGGTCTTGACCAGGAGCGTGGTCTTGCCGGCGCCGGGGCTCGACATCAGGTTGAGCGCGAGGATGCCGTGGCCGGCGAGCCGGGCGCGGTTCTCCTCGGCGAAGGCCTGGTTCTTCGACAGGATATCCTGTTCGATCCGCACCAGCCGGTCGCCGCCGTCCGTGCCGGGGAAATGGATGGGCCGGGTCGGCTGGGGCGGGGCGTCATGGGAGAGGTGATGGTGGTGATGATGGCCGGCGGCGGGGTGCGCAGGGACGGGCGCAAGCGCGCCTTCGATCCGAACTTCCTCGGCGCCGCAGCCGCATACCGCGCACATGATGACCGACCCCCGAAATGGTCCGCGAGTATGTCATCGCGGCCGTTGAAAAGCCATGCGCATCGTCGCCGGACGGCATAGGGGAAGGCGCCTCGTGGCCGCGCCGGGGCTGGCGGTTCGCCCGACCTCGGAGCGCGCGCGCGAGGCGGTGTTCGATATCCTGGCGCATGCGTTTAGAGCCAAGGACGGGCGCTCGCCGATCCTCGATGCGGCGGTGCTGGACGCCTTCGCCGGCAGCGGCGCGCTTGGGTTGGAGGCGCTGTCGCGCGGGGCGGCGAGCGCAACGTTCATGGACATGGATGCGGCGGCTTGCGGCGTCGTCCGCGCCAATGTCGCCGCCTTGGGCGAGACCGCGAAGGCGAGCGTCGTGCAAGGAGACGCCACTCACCCGCCGCCGGCGCGAGGGGTTTGCGATCTCGTGTTCCTCGACCCGCCCTATGGCGAGGGGTTGGCGGCGCCGGCGCTGGCGGCGCTCGCCAGGGCGGGGTGGATGGCGGACGGGGCGCTGGTGGTGGTGGAGCTTGGGGGGCGCGATTTATTCCAGCCGCCGGAGGGTTTCGAGGTAGAGGACGAGCGCCGTTACGGACGGGCGCGAATCCTGTTCCTGCGGTTTGGGTAGCGGCCCGCCGGATTTACGCATTTCGGTCGAGATTTCGAGCCAAGGCATTGTCCGATATAGGATTTTTGGCCTGAATCGCCCGAACACGATTCTAATTTCTCGAGGAACAACCCCATGAAGACTTTTTCCTGGTAACCCATTGCGGGAAAAGGTCATTTCTGGGGGCGGAACCCTCGCCAGCGGTGATCGCGATACCGGCGGCGCCGTCTCCCCAAGGCCTTATTCACGATGTCAAAGAACTGTTCCGGCCCCATCGAGAGGGACCAAAGAACATATTAGGAACATGCTTGCAAAAGTCAAGAACTTTCGGCAGCGCCTTCGCGGGCGAGCCACAGCCGAACGGCCCCATCCGGATTGCCCCTGCTGAACCCGAGGGTCAACCTCCGACAAGCATTACTATAGGGTCTCGATGACCGGGCAGGCACGCATGGGAGATGGCAGCAAAGCCCCACGATAAGCGGGTGACAGGGCGCATTCGCGCGCTTCCACACCAGCCGATGCCGCGTCCCCGCCGCGATCCAATCCGAAACATCCGCCCGGCGACAGTTAGGCGGGGCCGGCCGCACCGGAGACCGACGCGGGCACAGAGCGAATACTCAATCTGAGGAGCAAGACATGGCGAAAAAGCCTCGGGGCCACGTGGGTTCGGTAACCGTCGGTCGGGACATTGGAGGCATGAGATACGAGGCGGTGCCTTTTCCTGAAACAAAGGAAGAGATTGAGCGGCTAGTCATCGAAACCTTCAATCGCGCTTTGGACCCCGCAACGCGAGAGAAATTTGGGATCACTGGCTTCACCAAGATTCCAGTTGAGAATGATCTCGACTGTCGGGTTCATAGTATGCGCGGAGACTGGCTGATGGATCTTGTCGAGTGTGTTCCGGCGAATCTCAGCCGGGGCGGCCATGAGACCGCGCCCAATGCGTACAATTGTGGAGTGATGGCGGATCGGATGATTGAACTGATCCGTGCAAAATCAGACAAGTATGTAGCCCTCGAAACGAGTCCTTGGCTCTTAATGTACGCAACGGCATGGCAATTCATGCCGACCAACCATGAGTTCACTGTCGTCCAACATGCCTTAATCAACGCACCCCCAAAGTTAGGGTGCGTCCTATTTCTGTATGTATTTCCAGATGGCCAAGGAGGGGTAACAACGCTTTATCCAGTTGAGCCTGCTGAGCGCCAGCGCATTCTTGAAGCGAACATTCCGGAGCTGCGGGCAGGGACGACAGTGTTCGCTGATCTTCGGAAGGGTCGAATGGTTGACCGCGATGGCAAACACGTCTTTAGAGGTCGTTTCGAAATTGGTTGAGTGGTCGGAGGTATCGTGATTCCGAACGATTGTCGAAGCCGAATTTGGAGTTTGCGATGTGGGCCCGACCACTTGCCGGGAAATGCGGGGACACGATACCTATCTGACCGGGTCCCGCCAACATTGGCTGGAATTAAGGCAATTATATACTTGACGCAAACAAATGCCCGCACTATCCAAGCAGCGACAGGCTGGCGAGATCGAGAAAATCAAGAAACTCCTGCTTGAAGAGTTTGGAGGGGGACAAGAAATTGGCCCGATGTTCGAGGTTATGGCGGAGAGGGTCGCTCGGAGTATTGTTGAATTAATTCACGGCGAAAATTGTGAATCTGAATCGTGAGAGCGGTAATGCGCTGCGCGATCGCAGCAAGATCAGTTTCCTTGTACAAGGCGTAGTTGGGCAGTCGGTCAATCCACTTTGGTCTTTCGCCCTCTTTTGTGGTGTCCGCCAAAAAGACGGCAGTTAGGTGAATGTGGGCGGCTGTTTCTGAAAGCAGAAGGGCGTCGGGTTGGGTATCGGTGATGGACCATATGCCATGGATGATACGGTCTCGCTCAGCCATGCGTTTCCGCATATCAGCGTCAAGCTGTTCCAGTTTTGTAAAATGGTCGCGAGACAGCAGGGCTTTGCCGGCTGACAGCAAAACAGCTCGCTTAGGCCCGGACGAGGCAAGCGATTGATGAATTGTGATACCAATCTCAGCGTGGACCCCAAGCACGATGGCGAGTAGCCTGCCTAACTCCACTTCGGCTAGCGCCCAAGTCGCAGCAATGCAGGCGATATGCACCGCTAGTTGTGGTCGCTCTAGAATGACACGCGGTCCTGTTTTGATTAATTTGCCCGAAACGTCATAGGGCTGTGGCATGGCAAAGACTCCTCGCAAGGGTAGGCAAGCGGTGCCCGAGCTCGACCCGGCCAAGTGGCCTCAGTTCGAGGCGACGCTAAAGCGGGCGCTCAGCATGCCGCCGCAACATCGTGTGGTAAAGAAGCCGCCCGCAAAACGCACGAGTGGCAAGGGCCGTGCGCGCGTAGGAAAGGCCAAGCGCTAACATCAGCCTTTCTTGCGAGACCGCAGAAAGCGCTTGATGTTGTCGCGGGGATACCGGAACGTCTGAACCATGAACCGTTGGGCGTCATTGGGTGCTTTGGTAATGCTTCTATCTGGGTCTGCCTCGGCCCAAATGACAACGTCATGCGGGTGGGAGCTTGGCAAGTGGGTATGCCGTGAGGAAATTCCCCATGAGCCATTGAATTTTATCACGAAAAACCCATTCACAGAGGAATACAACCGCAACCTAGCCGCTGAGGAGGCCCAGAATTCGGCTGACGAGGCGACAAGGAACGAAAGGCTCGATGACTTGGTGCGTAGGGCGGTAGCTCAAGCCATCCTGGCCGGCGATTGCGACAGGGCGAAAACGATCGCTCTGAGTGACGGCAATCTCGACCTAGCCCAGCAAGCCATGTCTCTCTGCACACCGAAGTAAGCATCCGGCGTTTAACTCTCCTTCACCTCGCGGCCGGCAAGGCGCGCGTGCCATCGCGGTTCGTGCGCCGGTAGCCATTCATTCGGAGCTCCGCACGCCAGAGGAGAAAGACGTGACGCGAAATAGGCCTAATGCCGCGAGTCTGTCTGCGGCCGTGGAATGTGCGGAGCGTCGGCTATTCTCAGTAGACCCTCGGCTAATTCACGAATTTGAGCGCGTGACAGTGCCAATTGGAGAGCGTGTGCGTCCTCATCCCGTTGCTGCCGACTCGATACGAACTCTAGACGCAGCAGGCACATGTTATCGGACATCGTTGCCGTCTGGTGCCCGACATACGGGTAAAAGCTGACGGCGCCATCGGCGTATTTATCCCATTTGAACTTGTCCATCGAAACCTCCGTGGCGGGCTGATCCTATCGGCGGGAAAGCAGCCGCTTCAAAACCTCGTCGCCAGAAATGACGCGCGGCCTATGTTTCGGGCGCTTGCCCGTGAGTCCGCCGGTAGGTGAGGCGCTTCCCTTCGATGCCCTTGATGGCCTTCGCGGCGCGCTCGGCATCGCTGACGCCTAGGCCGGCGCGCTCGTTGTAGCGGAAGTCGAATTCGCCAAGGTAGCGCTTCAAGTGCTTTTGGCTGACGTGGTGATAGGTGCCGAAGATGCCGCGCTTGAGGATCGAAAAATAATTCTCGGCCGTGTTGGTGTGCCAGAAATAGCCGCGCACGTATTCCTCGATGGAGTGGTTGACGGTGCCATGGCCGGCGAATTCCTCGCCGATCTTCGGATAGACCGCGCTTTCATCCGTCATGAGGTAGGACTTGCGCGAGACCTGGCTGACCAGGATCGGGCGTAGCGTCTTGGCATTGACCGAGGGGACATGCGAGGAACGGACGCGGCCCTCGCGCTCGACCAGGGCGAACACGGCCTCCTTGGGCGCCACCTTGCGGCTCTTGCGGTTCTTGGCCTTGCCGCCGACAAACGACTCGTCGGCCTCGACCACCTTGTTATGACCGCCAAGCGGGCCGGGGCTGCCTTCGCGCATGGCCTCGCGGATACGGTGCGCCATGAACCAGGCCGACTTGTAGGTGATCCCGAGCATGCGGTGAAGCTGGTGGGCGCTCATGCCCTTCTTGCTGGCGGTCATGAGGATGAAGGCCGCCGCCCACTTGTGCAGCGCGATATGGCTGCGCTCCATGAGGGTGCCGACCGTCACCGTGAACGTCTTGCGGCAGGCGAGGCAGACATAGAGGCCGGCGCGGTGCGACTTGCCTTCGACCGGGCTGGTGCGCTCGGCCTCGCCGCAATGCGGGCAGAACCTGCCATCGGCCCAACGTAGGCTTTCTAGGTACTCGCGGGCTTTGGCGTCATCGTGAAAGATCGGATCGGAGAAGGCGCGCATGGAACAGTTCCCTTACCCCGGCGGTATGCCGTTGATCCGAATATATGACCGCCCGGCGTTTTCGTCAAGTATATAATTGCCGGAATTAAGTATTGTGTCCCCGCAACCCATCGTGTCCCCGCAACCCATCGAGCAATTACCCCAGCTTTACTCAGTGAGCGAGTTCGGCCCTGCGCAAAAGGGGATGGCCTCTGGAACCTTTATGTCGAGGAAGTCTTGCACTGGTGAAGAGGTAAACCACAGAACTCTATACTCAAGTTGGTGTGAGTAGCTGCTGTGTTTAAGAAAAAATGGATAGTGTTTCATCTGATCGTTGATGAAACCATCCAGGCGTTCTCGGTTGGACTGAGTAGGGGCAGAAGGATCGGTGAACTGGGTCACGTCAATGTAACCAAGGTCGCGCTCAATAATTTTATTGTCCTGATAGAGGCAGAACCCTTCGGCACCACCCATAAGGCCGGGTATGTGCCGTCCGACCTTCACGCCGAACTCCGTAGAATTATTGATCCGAATATAGGAGTCACAACCGAAGGCCGTCATAAGCTCGCGGTCGTAGCGTATCGTAGCGCACAGCACGTAAGCGTTGCAGCCATGGTCCGCTCTTGCAAAAAGGGTCTGCCCGGCGCCTTGCTGTGTACGGTGCACGAAGGAAGTTTTGCCCTCCGTGGTATCTAGGCGTTGTTCGTCGCGATGTTGCTTGAACCGGGAAAAAGAGCTCAGGCGGAGAGACCCGTCCGCCAAGAATTGCCCGACATACTCTGATGGTAGGAAGCGGAAAGTGGTGGGAGTACAGACGTGCCATGAAGGAGTCTTGGTAACGGTATTCATAGGCCCTCGCGGTTACGGCAACTACGGTGACATGATTGTGGGGATTACGATTAAGGTAAAATTACGGTGAGAGATTGAGCTGATCCTGGTTGGTTGGACAGGTTGATAAGGTGTATTCCGCCGGGTAAAAGAGGGATACGCGATGTCGACGAGACGCCGGTTTGGCGGAGAATTCAAGGCCCGCGTGGCGCTGGACGCGCTCACAAGCGCGTAAATCCTTCTTCCGCGCCGGATCGCCCGAAGTCTGGTCACACACGCCCGTGCATCGCCGCTCGCACTTCCGCCAGCGTCACCATGAGCGTCATCGGATCGAGCGGCGAGGGGTCGAAGCCGAGCGCCGTGTAGAAGGCGCTGGCCTGGTCCGAGAGCGCGTGGACGAGGATGCCGCGCACGCCGATCGAATCGGCGGCGTTGAGGATTCGAGAGGCGGCGTCGCGGAAGAGCGCGCGCCCCAATCCCCGCCGCTGCCAGGCGCGATCGACGGCGAGGCGTCCGAGGAGGACGGCCGGAATCGGGTCCGGCATGTTGCGGCGAAACCGGCCCGGCGCGGCGGCGATGGCGACGGCGCCGGAAGCAAGCGAATAGTAGGCGACCGCTCTCTCGTCCTCAGCAACGACGAAGGTGCGGGACGCGCCGCTCGCCTGATTGGGCCTAGCACGGCGCTTCAACCATTCGTCGAGCGATGGTACGCCCGAGTCGAAGCCGTCGAGAAGGTGATGGGGGCCAAGCGGTTCGGGTGCCGCGAGCGTCACCGGCGCTCCCACGGCGCCGGCGCGCGCATGGTCCGCTTGAGGCGCGCATTGGGCCTGGGCCGAGCATCGAGCCGCTTCAGGAAATCGCCATAGGCCTTGGCATCGACGGCGAGCAGCGTGCGGTCGAGCAAGGCGTCCTCGGCCGCCCGGCGCGCGGCATCGAGGATGAAATCGGTGCGGTTCTGGCCGCGCGCGCGGGCGGCCCGGTCGATCAAGCCGCGCTCCTCGGGCCTGATGCGGATATTGAGCGATGTGCGCTTGGCGGGGCGCGATGGCTGGGGCATGGCGATCTCCTTCGCGCCGGAGCATGACACGGCGTAGCGACAATGTCATTACGGCTGTCGGATGGAAAAGGGAAGCGTCCCCTTTACCCGCTTTCCACCGAAATGCCCGGAGTTCGCTGACAATCGCCGCGACTTACGGTATCGATTGCCGCATGACCAAGACCCAGAAAATTACGGCGCATCTGCCAGCCGCACTCTTGCGCCGGGCGTGCGCGGCGACCGGCAAGGGCGTGACCGAGACGCTGCGGCTCGGTCTCGATTTGCTGGCCGCCGCCAGGGCGCAAGACGAACTGCGCGGCTTACGCGGCAAGCTGCGGCTCGGCATCGAAATCGAGACGCTGCGCCGGGACCGGCGTTGATCGCCGTCGATACCGGCACGCTGCTCGCCTATCTCGCGCAAGGCTTGCGGGCACCCCTTGCCGACGCGGTGGAAAAGAGTCCGTCACCTTATATCCTTCGAGACGGCCGCTGGCGCGGCCTCCTCAGGATGAGGCAACCTGGGTCCCCTTTATCCTTCGAGACGGCCGCTGGCGCGGCCTCCTCAGGGTGAGGAAGTTTGTTGCCGACTAACGCCTTCCGAACAGGCGTTCGATGTCGGCGAGTTTCAACTCGACGTAAGTCGGGCGGCCGTGGTTGCACTGGCCGGAATGGGGGGTCGCCTCCATCTGGCGCAGGAGCGCGTCCATCTCTCCTTGCGCGAGGCGGCGCCCGGCGCGCACGCTGCCGTGGCAGGCGAGCGTGCCGCAGACCTCTTCCAGGCGCTCTTTGAGCGATAGCGCGGCGCCGAGTTCGGCGATTTCGTCGGCAAGGTCGCGCACGAGGCCTTGCACGTCGGTGGCGCCGAGGAGCGCCGGCACTTCGCGCACGACGACCGAAGCCGGGCCGAAGGATTCGAGCACCAGGCCTAGTTCCTTGAGTTCGGTGCTACGTTCGACGAGGCGGCGCGCCGCGGCCTCGTCGAGCTCCACGACCTCGGGCAACAGCAGACCCTGGCGCTGGACCCCGCCATCTTCCAGCGCCTGCTTCATGCGTTCATAGACGAGGCGTTCGTGGGCCGCGTGCTGATCGACGATGACGAGGCCGTCGGCGGTCTGCGCGACGATGTAGGTCTCGTGCACCTGCGCCCGGGCGGCGCCCAGAGGATGGGCTTTGTTTCCTATCGACTCGGTGGCGGCCCCGGGCGGCGCGGAAGGGCTTTCGAATCCCGCCAACGGTTCGGCGAATCCACGCGGCAAAGATGGGCGAAGGGGAGTGTAAGACGGGGCGGCGCCGGGGCGGAAACTGCCCAAGGCAGCGGCCGAGACGGTGGTCGAGGCGCGGTGGCCGGCTTCGGCCAGCGCATGGCGGAGTGCCCCCACGATGAGGCCGCGCACCAGGCCGGAATCGCGAAAGCGCACCTCGGCCTTGGCCGGATGGACGTTCACGTCGACCTCGTCCGGCGGCACGTCGAGGAAGAGCGCCACGAGGGGATGTCGGTCGCGGGCGAGGAAATCCTGATAGGCGGCGCGCACCGCGCCTTGCAGCAGCCGGTCGCGCACCGGCCGGCCGTTGACGAAGAGATATTGCTGGGCGGCGTTGCCGCGATTGAGGGTGGGGAGGCCGATATGGCCGGTGAGGCGCACGCCCTCGCGCGTCGCCGAAACGGCAAGCGCGTTATCGGCGAAGTCGCGGCCCATGACCGAGGCGAGGCGCTCCAGCCGCGCGCCCGCCTCGTCGAGCAAATCGCGCGAGGCGGCGGGGCCGCGGAAGAGTACGCGCCCGTCCTCGGTCATGGTGAAGTCGATATCGGGATAGGCCATGGCGAGGCGCTTCACCGCGTCGGCCGCGTGGCTGGACTCCGTGCCGGGCTTGCGCATGAATTTGAGCCTAGCCGGTGTCGCATGGAAGAGGTCGTTGAGCTCGACCCGCGTGCCTTGCCCGAGCGCGGCCGGTTGCGGCGCGGATTTGACGCCGCCCACGACCGTGAGGCTCCAGGCGTGCGGGTCGTTCTGCCGGTGCGTCGCGATGGCGAGGCGCCCGACGGCGCCGATCGAGGCCAGGGCCTCGCCGCGAAACCCCAGCGTCGCGATGTTGACGAGATCGTCGTCGGGAAGCTTCGAGGTCGCGTGGCGCTCGACCGCGAGCACGAGTTCGTCGCGGCTCATGCCGGCGCCGTCGTCGCTAACAACGATGGCGCCGAGGCCGCCTTCGCGCAGGGTCACCTCGATGCGCCTGGCGCCGGCGTCGATGGCGTTTTCGACCAGCTCCTTGACGGCCGCCGCCGGGCGCTCGACCACCTCGCCGGCGGCGATGCGGTTGACGATCTCGGGCGGAAGCAGGCGAATCGGCATGGGGCGAGGATGATAGCAGATCGCCCGGACGCCAGCCAAAGCCGGAATGCGTCGCGCGTCGTCCTTCGTCCCTCGACAGGCTCGGGACGAGGAGGCTCGGGACGAGGAGGCTCGGGACGAGGAGGCTCGGGACGAGGAGACTCGGGACGAGGAGGCTCGGGACG
>VFKA01000062.1 GCA_009885795.1 Rhodospirillales bacterium
CGTTCGAGAACATGAGCGGCGATCCGGAGCAGGAGTATTTCGCCGACGGCATGGTGGAAGAGATCATCACGGCCCTGTCGCGATTTCAGGGCCTCTTCGTGATCGCGCGAAATTCGAGCTTCACCTATAAGGGCCGCGCCGCCGATGTGAAGCAGGTCGGGCGCGAGTTGGGCGTGCGCTATGTGCTCGAAGGCAGCGTGCGCAGGGCGGGGACCAAGGTGCGCATCACCGGGCAGCTCATCGATACCGCGACGGGCGCGCATCTCTGGGCCGACCGTTTCGACGGCGGGGTCGAGGACATCTTCGAACTCCAGGACCAGGTGACCGCGAGCGTGGTCGGCGCCATCGCGCCGAAGCTGGAGCAGGCCGAGATCGAGCGGGCCAGGCGCAAGCCGACCGAGAGCCTCGATGCCTACGACTATTTTCTCCGGGGCATGGCGGCCTTTCATCAGTGGAAAAGGGAAGGCAACAGCGAGGCGCTGTCGCATTTCCATCGGGCCGTCGAACTCGACCCCAGTTACGCCTCGGCCTTCGGCATGGCGGCGCGGTGCTACGTGCAGCGCAAGGTGGGCGGATGGGCGACCGATCGCGTTCATGATGTTGCCGAAACCGCGCGGCTGGCTCGGCGGGCGGCGGAGCTGGGCAGGGATGACGCGCTGGCGCTCTGCACGGCCGGCTATGCCCTCGCTTGGGTCGTCGGCGACCTCGACGACGGCGCCGCCATGATCGACCGGGCGCTTGTGCTCAATCCGAACCTGGCATCGGCATGGCTCTTCAGCGGCTGGGTGAAGGTCTGGCTCGGCGAGCCGGAGGCCGCGATCGAGCGCGTCGCTCGCGCCATGCGCCTGAGCCCTCAAGACCCCCAATTTTTCAGCATGCGCGCCGCCACCGCGTGCGCTCATCTGTTCGCCGGCCGCTATGCCGAGGCGTGGACATTCGCGGAAACAGCGGTGCGGGAGCAGCCGGATTACGCCTTCTTGATCTGCGTGGTCGCGGCCTGCGCGGCGCTCGCCGGGAGGTTCGCGGAAGCGGACAAGGCCGTGGCGCGGTTGCGTCAATTCATGCCCGAGTTCCGTATTTCCAATCTCAAGGATCTAGTGTCCATCCGGCGACCGGAGGATTTCGCCAGGTTGGCGGACGGCCTGCGCAAGGCCGGGCTGCCGGAATGACGACAACCCGCCGCCTCGCCTGAGGAAAATCGCTTGTTTCATGATCATCGTCGTCCTGATAACCGCGGCATCCAGTCAATCCGGCGTGCGTTGCCATGCATCAAGTCGCTCCTAGGATATCGTACGATCCCGCTCGCGATACTCGCCCGCAGGCGCTAATCACGCGGCTGGTCGAGCGGATGCAGCCGGAGGAAATTCTCCTCTTCGGCAGTTACGCGCGCGGCGAATCCACTCCGGACAGCGACTATGACCTCCTGGTCATCCTGCCCGACGATGCGTCCGCCGAGCGGCGGTCGCTCGGCTTCGCCCACGCGGCCAAGCGGGGGCTCGGCATCGCCGCCGATATCGTTCCCTGCCGGCGCTCCGTCTTCGCGGCCAAGAAAGGCGTCGCCGGCACGCTCAGCCACGTCGCGGCGGCCGAGGGCATCCCCATCTATGTCCGCTGAGACCCTGGCGGTCTGGGCCGCGATCATCGATCGCGATATGAAGGCGGTTCGGAACAATCTCGAAGGACCGGAGCCCAGTCCCGCCGTTGCCGGCCGCTCATCCCCTGCGCGCCGACCTGCAAGCGCTCGACCGGTTTACGCCTTACGCCATCGCCTATCGCTATCCTATGGATGAGCCGATAGTGGAGCCATCGGTCGAGGATGTGTCGGGATGGCGCGCCATGATCGATACGATCCGCACGAAAGCCCTCGCGTTCATTGCCAGGAAAACCGACCGGGAATGACCGCCTCTTAGTCCTTGCCCACGGCCGCTTCGCATTGACGCATACCCGGCCCGTCACTACATTCCGCTTGATCATGGCATCGATCGAAAAGCCCCGCCCTTCGGCCAGCGCGCTCAACGACCGGTCGCGCGAGATCTTCCGCCACATCGTCGACGCCTACGTCGAGACCGGCGAGCCCATCGGCTCGCGCACATTGTCGCGCCGCCTCGGCGTCATGCTGTCGCCGGCCACCATCCGCAACGTGATGGCCGATCTGGAAGAGGCCGGGCTGCTGGCGGCACCTCACACCTCGGCCGGGCGCCAGCCGACCGAACGGGGGTTGCGCCTCTTCATCGACGGCCTCTTGGAAGTGGGCGACATCTCGGCGGAGGAACGCCAGCACATCGAAGGCCAGTGCGCCGCGGCCGGGCGCGGCGTGTCCCAAGTACTCGAAGCGGCAAGCACGTTGCTGTCGGGGCTGTCGCGCTGCGCCGGCTTGGTGACCGCGCCCAAGGACGATCGCCCCTTGAAGCACATCGAATTCGTCAACCTCGGCCCCGGCCGCGCGCTCGTCGTGCTGGTGTCCGAGGGCGGCATGGTCGAGAACCGGGTCATCGACGTGCCGCTTGGGTTGCCGCCCGCCTCATTGATCGAAGCCGGCAATTTTCTCGCGGCACGGCTGGTCGGGCGCACCTTGGACGAGGCGCGCGCCGAAGTGGCGCGCGATCTCGATGTCCATCGCGCCGAACTCGATACCCTGACCCAAAAGGTGGTCGAGGCCGGGATCGCCACCTGGTCCGGCGGCAACAACGGATCGGACTCGCTCATCGTCCGCGGCCAATCGCATCTCCTGGACGACGTCTCGGCCGTCTCCGATATCGAGCGCATCCGGGGCCTGTTCGCGGCGCTGGAGAAACGCGAGACGCTGTTGAAGCTGCTCGATGCCGCCGATCGCGCCGAGGGCGTCCAGATTTTCGTCGGCGCGGAAAACGAGCTCTTCAACGTCACCGGCTGCGCGCTCATCATCGCGCCCTACCGCAGCAGCAACAACAACATCCTCGGCGCCATCGGCGTCATCGGGCCGACCCGCATCAACTATGCGCGCATCATTCCCATGGTGGATTACACGGCCCGCGTCGTCAGCCGGATGATCGGCTAGTCCATGGCGGAAGAAGAACCCAAACCGGACGAGGCGGGCGGGCCGGAGGTTGAGGCGCCCGCTCCCAGTCTCGAAGAGCAGCTCCACGCGGCGCAAGCGCAAGCCGCCCAGCTGAAGGATCAGTTCCTGCGCGCGCTGGCCGACGCCGAGAACGCGCGCCGCCGCGCCCAGCGCGAGCGCGAGGATTCGAACAAATACGCCATCGCCGGCTTCGCGAAAGAGATGGTGGCGGTCGCCGACAATCTGCGCCGGGCGCTCGATTCGATACCGGCCGAGGCGCGCGAGACCGACGAAAATCTGCGCAACCTCGCCGCCGGCGTCGAGCTCACGGAACGTCAGTTGGCGGCGGTGTTCGAGCGCTTCGCCATCCGCCGCGTCGAGCCCTGGGGCGAAAAATTCGACAGCAACCTTCACCAGGCCATGCTCGAAGTGCCCGGCACCGGCCAGCCGGCGGGCACCGTCGTCCAGGTCCTCCAGGCCGGTTACGTGCTGAACGACCGCCTGTTGCGCCCGGCCCTCGTCGGCATCGCCAAGGCCGAGCCCGTTGCCCCCGCGCCCGATGACGCCGCCCCCGAAGGGCCCGGCGAACCCGGCCATCGCGTCGATACGGTGGCTTAGTTACAGACAGGCTCTTGCCGCCCTTCCGGCCCTGCCCCTATGTTCCTTGCGGCATGAGCAAAAGCCATTGGACCGGACATCACCGTCATTGGGCGCGGCTGGGTCCGCCGCTGCGCCCGAACGCCGAGGTCGCGGCCGCCGCGCGCGGCCTCTTGGCAGGCCGGGACGCTAGGTCCCTCGCCGCGTTTCCTCGCGCCGAATGCGGCGGCGGAACCACAACAGCATGCCGGCGCCGATGGCGGCCATGGCCGCGCCGACATAGGCGAGTTCCGGAAACTCCGGAAACCAATCGTCGGCCCCCGCCATGATGACGACGCCCATGACGATATCCGAGGCGAAGACCGCTTGAACGATCAGGTTGCCCGCCGGGTTGCTTGGCTTGCGGTCGGTCATGGCTTTCCGTTAATCCCACCAATTTCGTCAGAATAGCGCCCTTCGGCGCATCGATCCAGCGACGGCCACGTCATTTGCCGCCTGTTCCGGCCTGAATGCGCTTGCATGGCCTCGGGCCATACCTATATCTGCGTGGACGCATTGTTAATCGGGGATCCGGGCGGCGCCTCGCTTGATGAGGGCCGGATAGCCGGGTCCGCCATGGAAAGGGAACGTTAATGGCTAAAGTCATCGGCATCGACCTTGGGACGACGAATTCCTGCGTCGCCGTCTTGGACGGCAAGGACACGAAGGTGATCGAGAACGCCGAGGGCGGCCGCACCACCCCGTCGATGGTCGCCTTCACCGATTCGGGCGAGCGCCTGGTCGGCCAATCGGCCAAGCGCCAGGCCGTGACCAACCCCGAGAACACCCTATTCGCGATCAAACGGCTCATCGGCCGGCGCTATGACGACCCGCTGTCGCAGAAGGACAAGGGCCTCGTCCCCTACAGGATCGTCGAGGGCGACAACGGCGACGCTTGGGTCGAATGCCGCGACAAGAAGTATTCCCCCTCGCAGGTAAGCGCCTTCATCCTGCAGAAGATGAAAGAGACGGCCGAAAGCTATCTGGGCGAGACCGTGACCCAGGCCGTCATCACCGTGCCCGCCTATTTCAACGATTCCCAGCGCCAGGCGACCAAGGACGCCGGGCGCATCGCCGGGCTCGAGGTCTTGCGCATCATCAACGAGCCGACGGCGGCGGCGCTTGCCTTTGGCATGGACAAGAACGAGAGAGGCGACCGAAAGATAGCGGTTTACGACCTCGGCGGTGGCACCTTTGATATCTCGATCATCGAAATCGCCGATGTCGATGGTGAAAAGCAATTTGAAGTTCTTTCCACCAACGGTGACACTTTCCTTGGCGGCGAGGATTTTGACCAGCGAATCATCGACTTCATCATTGCCGAATTCAAGAAGGACCAGGGCGTCGATCTGGGCAAGGATGTGCTCGCGCTGCAGCGCCTGAAGGAAGCAGCCGAAAAAGCAAAAATCGAACTGTCGAGCGCGCAGCAGACCGAGATCAACTTGC
>VFKA01000086.1 GCA_009885795.1 Rhodospirillales bacterium
ATGGCCCATCCTTCGAGACGCGTTCTACGAACGCTCCTCAGGATGAAGTATGCGTTATATATCAAAATATTACCTCATGCTGAGGAGCCGCGAAGCGGCGTCTCGAAGCATGGCGGCTGGGTCAATGTTTCCGAGATTTGTTATGACTGCCGTGATTTCGTTATGATGCAGGAAGGTCGCCGGGTTAGCTCAGGGGTAGAGCAATCGCCTTGTAAGCGATAGGTCGTCGGTTCAATTCCGACACCCGGCACCAGACTTGTTCGACGCCTCAACATCGGCCCTGCCTTCACGCATGACGGGCGGCAAACCGATCGCAGTAAATCGGTACTTCCTGGAAAAGCTCAGGGAGCCATGAGGCCGTTGAAATGCAGAGTCGCGCCGACGCGGAAGACGAAGGCATTGTCGAACTCGGCGAAGTCGCCGGCGAAAAACGAACCCGAGGCGCCGGATATGTCTTTCTTGTCGCCGAACATATAGTAGAGGCCTTCGGCCCTGACGCTGACCGCATCCGTCACCGCCCACTCGGCCCCGCCGCCGACCACGCCGCCGACGTCGTTGAACTGGAAGCCGGTAGAATCGTCGGTCGAAAGCGCCGTGTAATCGGCATCCGAGAATGCAATGCCGCCAGTGGCAAAGACAAGGAGGCGATCGGTCGGGGTGAAACCGAGGCGGGCGCGAATGGACGCCAGAAGATTCACATCTCCGGCACCGCCTGAATGGTTAACGTCATGGAGAAAGTTCGTATCCTGCCAGTCGACGAACGTCAAATCCCCTTCGACGCCGAAGACGAAGGAGTCGATCTGATGATTGTATCCGCCATGCAGACCGCCTGCGATGCCGTTGAGATCAAGGTCGTCCGCGAAGTACGGCGCGGTACCGGCGACCCCCTCGTAATTGGCCCCGCCGTAACCGACGTTGCCGCCGATGTAGAATCCGGTCCAGTCGTACATGCCCTGCGCTTGCGCCGTCCCGCCCCAGGCGACGCCGATCGCGGCAGCAGCCACCCCGCACATCAACATCTTGTTCATAGGATCCCCCAAAAGCCCAAAATTACACATCGACAAATTATAGCGATTGTCGTTGGCCAGCAATGATTCTCTGTCCGCGCCGCAAACCCGCCAGGGCAGTGGGCGGCCAGAGGGAATGTTAATGTCTAACGTTAGAAATTCATGTCAACGTACGAAAAATAATAATTTTTTTGTGCGTACGAGAAAATTTTGTCCGCCAATCTATGGCGTATTTTTGCAACTGTTATTTTTATTTCGTTCGGTTAATCAATACCGTCGCGTCGGGTCTTCATGACCGCCCTTGCCCCGCCGGTGCGCTAGGGCGGATTCAGAGGCGGCCCTATAGGGGGTTACGCCGTGTCCGAAGTGCAGTCGCCTGGGTCGCCGCCGCAGCCCGCGAAGCCGGGCCGGGCGTCCAATCCGCTGATCGAGGCGCGCGCCAAGCTCGATGAGGCGGAGGCACTGCGCCGCGCCGGCCAGTTCGACCGCTCGCAAGCGATCTGCGAGGGGCTCGTCAGCCGATACCCCGACTACGTGGGCGCGCTTCATACCCTTGGGCTCGTTCATGCCGACAAGCGCGACAACTCGCGGGCGCTGTCATGCCTGGTCCGGGCCGCCATGCTGAATCCGAAGGACTGGAGGACCCTCACGGCCCTCAGCGGCGTGTATCTGTTGCTGGGCGCCAGCGAGATGGCGGCGCAAACCCTCGAACAGGCGCGGCGGCTCAAACCCGAGGACGCCAGCATCGCCCACACGCTTGGCGAAATCTACAGGGAGGAGCGCGAGTACGAGTTGGCGGCGGAGGCCTTCCGAATGGCGCACTCTCTCGACCCGTCGCTGTACGTGGCGGCGATGGGGCTTGGCTGGAGCTGCACTCACCTCGGCCGGCTCGCCGAGGCGGCGGCGGTGTTCGAGGGACTGGTCGAGCGCGGATCCCACGGCATCAGAACCCTTCATGCCTTGAGCCAGCTTCCGGCGCCGCTCGTCAACGTCGACCTGCTGTCGCTGCTCGACGGCTTGGTCATGGACGAGAAGGAGGACAGGCAGGAGTTCGAATCGCTGGTCGCGGCCACGAGGGCGGTCGCGCTCGACAAGGCGGGCAAACATGCCGAGGCCTGGGCGAACCTCGTCGCGGCCAATCGCCGGCCTTTTCTCAAGAGCCGCGACGCCTACCGCAAGGGGCTGCGGTGGCAGGAGGCGTCTCTGGCACAGGTTCGTGGCGGTCGAATCGAAGCCGGAGCCGGCGGCGCCGGCCAGAGCGGACAGGCGCTGTCGCTGTTCATCCTCGGTCCGTCGCGATCGGGCAAGACCACGATGGAACAGCTCTTAGGCACGCTCGACGGCGTCAAACTGGGCTATGAAAACCCCATCGTCGAGAACGCCGTGCGCCGGGCGTTTCAGACGGAAGGGCTCCTCACCAGCAGCCGGTTCGTGACGTTGCCGTTGAATCTGGATGCGCTGTGGCGGGACTTCTATGTGGATGACCTGAAAAAGCGGGCCGGTTCCGCCAATGTCTTCACCAACACCCACCCCGGGCATATCGACGACGCGGTCCGCATCGCCACCGCGCTGCCCAGCGCACGCTTCATCTTCATGAAGCGCGATGCCGACGATATCGCCCTGCGCATCTACATGAAGCAATATGGTGTAGCGAACTACCACGCCTTCGACATCGGCAACATTCGCGACCACGTCGCCTGGTACAATCGGATGATCGATGGCCTGGCGGAGAGGCTTGCCGATGTCTCGCGCGTCATCCGCTACGAGGACATGATCGCCGATCCGGCCAACGCCCTGCGATCGGTCGCAGGGCTCTGCGGACTTGACCCGCCAAAGGGACCTATTCCCGCGCTGGGCGATGATCGGGGGTGCGCGAAACCTTACCGAGATTTTATGGACCGGGCGCTCCACGAATGACGAAAGGGGCGCCGATATTGCGCTTCCCCGGACGCGGATTTCGCTATCATGCCCTGCCACCCGCCGACGGCCCGCCGGGTTAGCTCAGGGGTAGAGCAATCGCCTTGTAAGCGATAGGTCGTCGGTTCGACTCCGACACCCGGCACCACGAACAAATGAATCGCTCACCACGGGATCGGCTTGCGATCGCGGAAGAACCCGCCGTTCGGACCCCGCGCCGGCAGCGTCGCCAGCCAGATCGCCGTATCGGCCCCTTGCGCCACGGTGCGCGGCGCGCCGGGCCCGCCCATGTCGGTGCGCACCCAGCCGGGGCAGAGCGCGTTCACCTTGACGCCGGTGCCGGCGAGCTCCTTGGCCCAGATGCGCGTCAGCGCATTCAACGCGGTCTTCGACATGCGGTAGCCGGCCTCGCGCCCGTCCATGTCCGCGAGCTGGCCCGAGCCACTCGACACATTGACGACGCGGCCATAGCCACGCGCCACCATCGACGGAACGAGCGCCTGGCACAGCCGGTAGGGGCCATGGAGATTGGTGTCCATGGTACGCCGCACGAACGCGAGCGGTTCGTGGAACACGCTCAGCGGATCGCGGCCGTCGCCATAGCCGCCTTCGAGGTAGATGCCGGCGTTGTTCACCAGCACGTCCACACCGCCATGGTTGCGGAGCAAGAAGCGCGCAAGCCGCTTGACCGACGCATCATCCGTCACGTCGAGGGCGGCCGTGTCGACCGCCAGGCCCAGGTGCTTCAATCGCACCGCCGCCGCCCGGGCCTTGCCGAGCGTCCGCGCCGTTAGCACCACGCGCAACCCCTTGGCCGCCAGCTGCCGGCATATCTCGAAACCGATGCCGCGGTTGCCCCCGGTGACGACCGCGACCCGTGTTCTTGCCTTCATGCGCCGCCCTCGCTTGTTGACGCTAGTGGTATGGTTCCGACAAATGGTTCCCATGGGGAACCATTTGTCGGAAGCTGAATACCACTAGCATTGATATGCTTGTGGGCCGATTCACCTAACAGAAAGCACCCTTGCGAGGGTACTTTCTGTTAGGATCGGACCACTTGAACCCGATCAATTCACATTGAAGCAATTCGTGCGGCAATGTGAAGCGCGAATCGAGCACAGACCACGGGAGTCCCGAGAGTGAACTATTTTCCCGACCTGCCCTACGCGGTGGGCGTCGTTGGCGCCGGCAGCGGCATCGGCCGCGCGGTGGCCGGATTTCTCGGCCGCCAGGGCGTGTCGGTCGCCTGCCTCGACCGCAACCTGGCCGAGGCGGAGAAGACGGCGCGCGCCGTCGTCGCGGACGGCGGGAAGGCGGTCGCCATCTCCATCGACGTGTGCGACGATTCGAGCCTGGCACCCGCCCTCGACCGGATGGAGCAGGCATTCTCGCGCATCCATGGCGTGGTCAATTGCGCCGGCATCACCGGGCATACCAACCTCAAGGGCCATGAGGTGGACATGGACGATTTCGACCTGGTCTATCGGATCAACCTGCGCGGTTCGATGGTGCTGTCGAAGGCCGTGCTGCCGCGCATGCTGGCGCACAATTACGGCCGCCTGCTGCACATCGCCTCGATCGCCGGCAAGGAAGGCAACGCCGGCATGACCGCCTATTCCGCGACCAAGGCCGGAATCATCGGGCTGGTGAAATCGCTGGGCAAGGACTACGCCGAGACCGGAATCACCATCAACGCGCTGGCGCCCGCCGTCATCCACACGCCGATGGTCGAGGCCTTGCCCAAGGCCACCGCCGATCACATCATTTCGAAGATTCCGATGCGCCGATGCGGCGAGTTGGACGAGGCCGCGGCGATGATCGCCTGGATCGTGTCGCCGGCCTGCAGCTTCACCACCGGCTTCACCTTCGACTTGTCCGGCGGCCGCGCCACATATTGAAACTCTAGGAGAACATCATGAAACTCGTCCGTTACGGGCAGCCTGGTAACGAGCAACCGGGCCTTGTCGACGCCAAGGGGATTTTACGCAGCCTCGCCGGGCACGTCGCCGACATCGACGGGGCGGCATTGGCGCCGGCCGAGATCGCCAGGCTTAGGAAGATCGACCCCACGAGCCTGCCTTCCGTGCCGGGCCATCCGCGCTTCGGTCCGCCGGTGGCGCGGATCGGCAAGATCGTCGCCATCGGCCTCAACTATTCCGATCACGCCGCCGAGACCGGCGCCGCCCTGCCGAAGGAACCGATCGTCTTCATGAAGGCCATATCGTCGCTCAGCGGCCCGAACGACGCCATCGTCATCCCGCGCAACTCGAAGAAGACCGATTGGGAAGTGGAGCTGGCCTTCGCCATCGGCCGCGCCGCGCGCTACGTCGAGGAGAAGGACGCGCTTTCCCATGTGGCGGGCTACATGGTCTGCAACGACGTCTCCGAGCGCGAGTACCAGATCGAGCGCGGCGGCCAATGGGACAAGGGCAAGGGCTGCGACAGCTTCTGCCCGCTGGGGCCGTGGTTGGTCACGCCGGACGAAGTGCCCGACCCGCAAAATCTGGGCCTGTGGCTCGACGTCAACGGCCAGCGCACCCAGACCGGCAACACGGCCAAGATGATCTTCGGCGTCGCGCACCTCGTCAGCTATGTGAGCCAGTTCATGGCGCTGCTTCCCGGCGACATCGTCACCACCGGCACGCCGCCCGGCGTCGGCCTGGGCAAGAAGCCGCCGGTGTTCCTGAAGCCCGGCGACGAGGTGCGTCTCGGGATCGACGGGTTGGGCGAGCAGCGCCAGCACTGTATCGCCTGGTCGTCGCGGCAGTGAAAGCGGATACCTCGCCCATCCTCGTCACCGGAGCCGCCGGATGCATCGGCGCCTGGACGGTGGCGGCGCTGGTGCGTCAGGGGCGCCGGCCGGTGGTGTTCGATCTTTCCGAGGACCGGCGCCGCTTGAAGCTGCTGCTGGACGGGGCGGCGGCCGATGCCGTGCCGTGGATCAAGGGCGACATCGCCGACGAGACGGCCGTCGATCGCGCGGTGAAGGACAGCGGGGCCGTATCCATCATCCACCTTGCGGCGCTGCAGATACCGTTCTGCAAGGCCGATCCCGTGGCCGGCGCGCGCGTCAATGTCGTAGGCCAAGTCAATCTGTTCGAGGCGGCGCGCCGTCATGGCATCCGCCGGTTGGCTTACGCAAGCTCGATCGCGGCCTTGCCGCCCATCGGGGGCAAGCGGCACGCGGCCACCCTCTACGGCGTCTACAAGGCCGCCGACGAAGGCATCGCCCAGGTCTATGCCGACGATTGGAACCTGCCCAGCATCGGCTTGCGGCCCCATTCCGTCTATGGCCCGGCGCGCGACCAGGGCCTGACCTCGGCGCCGACCAAGGCCATGCTCGCGGCCGTCGCCGGCAAGTCCTATGTGATTCCCTTCCAGGGGCCGCTGTCGTTCCAGTACGCCGAGGACGTGGCCGAGGCCTTCATCCGCTGCGCCGATTCCGCGATCGAGGCGAAGGACACCGCCGTCCATGACCTGACCGGCGCCACGACCACGGTCGCGGATATCATCGCCGCCATCCGCCGCGTGCTTCCCCATGCCGAGATCGGATTGGAGGGACCCACCCTGCCCTTCCCCGCCGAATTCGACGACCGGCCGCTCCGGCGCGTCATCGGCGAGCGCAACGTGACGAGCCTCGACGACGGCGTGGGCAAGACCATCGCCGGCTTTCGCGATCTTCTGAAGCGCGGCCTGGTGAAGGCGGAGTAGCTTAGTCCTCGGGCTTGACCCTTCGAGACGGCCGCTGACGCGGCCTCCTCAGGGTGAGGAATGTTTCCTCATGCTGAGGAGCCGCGAAGCGGCGTCTCGAAGCATGGCCGCCGGGTCGAGGTTTCCGGGGCTAGGCATCAGTCCTCGGGCTTGATTCCGTGGCGGGCCTTCACTTGGCGAACTGTCTCCATGACGCTGACGAGGCAGTCGTCGCGGTAGCGCTCGAGGTCCTTGATCGACCGGCCGCCGGCTTGGGCCGCCGTGCCCTCGACCACCCGGTCGATGAGCATCGGCGTCAGCGCCGGCGCCTTGAGGCTGGTCCAGGGCAGTTCGAGGGCGGGCCCGAAATGCTCCATGAAATGGCGCATCCCCGCCTCGCCGCCGGCCAGATGGTAGACCAGCATGGTGCCCATGAAGCTCCAGCGCAGGCCGGGGCCGAAGCGGATGGCGTCGTCGATCTCGCCGGTGGTGGCGACCCCGTCATTCACCAGATGCAGCGCCTCGCGCCATAGCGCCTCCTGCAAACGGTCGGCGATGTAGCCGGGCACCTCGGTGCGCACCTTCAGCGGGCGCATGCCGATCGATCGGTAGAAAACGGCGGCGCGGTCGATCGCGGCGGCCTCGGTCGCCTTGCCGCCCAGCACCTCGACCAGCGGCAGCAGATAGACCGGGTTGAACGGGTGCCCAATCAGCACGCGGCCGGGGTGGCGGCAATCTTCTTGAATCTCGCTCGGCAGCAGGCCGGACGAGCTGGACGCGATCACGACGTCCGGCCGCGATGCGGCGTCGATCTCCTTGTGCAGCCGGCGCTTCAACTCGATGTTCTCGGGCGCGCTCTCCTGGATGAAATCGGCGTGCGCCGCGGCCTCGGCCAGCGTCGGCGCGAAGGTGAGCTTGGCGTTGTCCGCGCCCGTGGCGAGGCCGACCCGAGTCAGCGCCGGCCAGGCATTGAGGATCGTGGCGCGCATCTCCTTCTCGGCATTAGGCGCCGGGTCCCAGGCCGTCACGTCGAGCCCGTGGGCGAGGCAGCGCGCGGCCCAGCCGGCGCCGACGACGCCGGCGCCGATGACGCCAACGCGTTTGATGGTGGCCGGCATGGCTAGTTCCGCTTGCGCAATTTGAGTTTCTGGCGCGCCTCGTCGGGGGTGAGCGTGCGCGCGCCCATGAGGGTGACGATCTTGATCGCGCGCTCGACGAGTTGGCCGTTGCTGGCGAACACACCCTTGTCGAGATAGAGGTTGTCCTCGAGGCCGACGCGGACGTTGCCGCCGAGGAGCGCCGCTTGCGCCACCATCGGCATCTGCATGCGCCCGATGCCGAACCCGGCCCATTCGGCGCCGGGCGGCAGCATGTCGCGCATGTTCTTCATGCTGGCGGTGTCGGCGGGCGCGCCCCAGGGAATACCGAGGCAGATCTGGAACAGCGGCGGCTCGTCGAGCAGCCCCTCTTTCAGCATCTGCTTGGCGAAGGACAGATGCCCGGTGTCGAACACTTCGAGCTCCGGCCGCACGCCCAGTTCCCGGATGCGCTTGGCGCCGGCGCGAAGCTGGGTGGGCGTACTCACATAGATCGTGTTGCCGTCGCCGAAATTGAGCGTGCCGCAATCGAGCGAGCAGATCTCCGGCAACAGCTCCTCGACGTGGACGAGGCGCGTCGCCGGCCCGACGAGGTCGGTCTGCGGCCCGAAGCTGAGCGGCTCCTCGCCCGACCCGATGTCGAGGTCGCCGCCCATGCCGCTGGTGAGGTTGATGACCACGTCCACGCCCGAGGACCGCACGCGGTCCACGACCTCGCGGTAGAGCGCCGGGTCGCGGCTGCCCTTGCCGGTCTTGGGGTCGCGCACGTGGATGTGGGCGATTGCCGCACCCGCCTTGGCCGCCTCGATGGCCGCGTCGGCGATCTGCCGGGGGGTGACGGGTATGGCCGGGTGCTTGCCGACCGTATCGCCGGCGCCGGTGACGGCGCAGGAGACAATGATCTCGGTGTTCATGGGGCGCCATCGCTAGGGTTGGGGAAGGACGGGGCGGATGCTAATGGGCCGGGGCTGCGAAATCCAGAGGGTACGCGGCCACGCGATGTTCCCGCCGGATCTTACGCATTACAGCGGCGATTTCGAGCCAAGCCCTTGTCTGGAATGGAACATTTAGCTAAATCGTCCGAACGCGATTCTATTTTCTCGAGGAACAACCCCATGACGACTTTTTCCTCGAAAACCGCCCGGAAAACAGCCATTTTCCGGGGCCACACATCTCCGTTCGGAGATCGCTCGCCCGCAAGGGCGCCGTCACCCAAAATCCTATTTTACGATGTCAAAGAACCATGCCGGTCCCGCCGAAACGGAGCCAATGGGCACAATAGGATATTTGTCCGGCATAGTCAATGATTTTCAACGGCACATTCGCGGACCAACCACGACTGGCGACCGCCCGATCCCGGCGAGAGGCAGCTGCGCGCGGCCGGCCTAAGCCGCGTTCTTGACCGCAACCTCCAGCCGCTTGCCGAGCACCGCCATGGCGGCCTCGATCCGGTCGAGGCGCGAGGCGTGATCGGGATCGAGCAGTCGCGCCACTTGCGCTCCATGCAGCCCCATGCGGCGCGCCAGTTGCGCCCGGCTGACGCCGCCCTCGCGCATCGCCTGGCGCAGTTCGAGTTTCAGCGCGCCGAGAAGGCTGGGCGCCACCAGCGCAAGACCGCGCGCCGGCGAGGGTCGCGGCAAGGGCCGCCCATCGTCCAGATAGATCGAGAGCGCGGTTTCGAGCGCATCGACGGCACGTGCCAGCGCATCCGCCCGGCCCACGCCGAATGTCACGGCTTCGGGAAGGTCCGGGAAGGCGACCGCAACCACGCCCGCCGCGTCCCGCCGAAGCCTCGCCGGATAGGCCAGTCCAGCCAACTTCCTCATGCGCATACCCCTATTCAAGCCCGAGCTGCTTCTTGATCGCGATGACGAGGCACTTCGGCAGGTCCCGTCGACCGCCATCTCACTGTTATGATGTACCTACACCGCCATTCGTTTCGATCTCGAACCAATCTGGATAGCTTTTTAGAGCGACCATTGCTTGTAGCAACTTGCTATATAGGACTCTTGACTTATCAATTAGCTCCGCCAATCCAATCTTGCCCATTGTCTTTGTTTTAACTTTGTCCGACACATCACCGCCGTGGACACAATTGTTGCGGATCTTGTAGAGCGACTGAACAATGTCCCGATTGGCGCGCCTGTCGTCGGCTTGCCCGCCAAGAAGACCAGCGCACCTGAGACCGTTGCTCCAAGATATTCCTCCTTCACCTCCCGAGCCAAGGATCAACTCGAATGCCGTACACAGATCGATGGCTTGATCCCCTTGATTTCTTCGCGCCAGACTCAACTCGAAGCGTCGGGCGGACGATACTACCTTGGTTTGTCTATCTTCTGGGAGTCCAAGCAGACAGCTGTGAGACTTCACCAGTGTCGCAACCTCCACATCCACCGGCACAACATAACTCGGCATGACCTCGGGCATGCGCCAATAGCGATTCACTTCATGCCAAACTGTATCGAGGATAGAGTCTTTGTACTCGAACCAAGACAAGTCGATTATGGGGCTTCGTGTGCCAAATGCCACGAGGGACAGGCACGTCAAGTCCGCCTGAGATACCATCTCTTGGGCTAGGCGGCTTTGCGCCGCCGGATCGTTCGACAGAAACGGGAAGCGCCTACAATGAACACAAATCGCTAGCGTCGGATTGCCAGTTACTGCGGCTCCATACGCGCCAAGTAAGCGTGCAGGACGAGCTCTGCCGTTATCCGCGAACTCGGCTCGTTCGCTGGTTTCCAAGTCGGAGAAGCGTTGTAGTATCGTATTCTCATCGATTCGAATTGGGTCAACGATCTTGGCACCCCAAACCGCGGTATTGAGTGCAATAAGTTCTTCCCTGGCCGTCAGCACGCGGTGAATCTTCCTCGCAAGCTCGTTCAGGTCTATCTTGGAATACCGACCGGGAAACGCCCATTCGGAGAGCCAACGTGCAGAGAGGGCGTTCTGTCTACCCTTCGCCCAAATCGACCAACCGTTGACAGCCCTAAACGCCTGTGTGTTGTCGAAAGCATCCATTAGGGGCGTCAGATCGTTATCGTCAGGAGTTGGCATGCCCAGCAACGTTGGCCGAACATTCATCTCCAGTAATCTATGTTGGTAGCGTTCGTACGACCTAAGCAGGCCGGCTTCGATTATGGAAACGTCGTCCATGGCATGCCACTCGATGTTTCTTGAAGGTTGGGTCAACACTTTGAATAGAGGGTTACGTTCCCTTCATCAACCCATGGGCGCCACGTTGAGATGGATGCCCGGCTCGGTGGCCGGGCATGACAATGAAGGGGTGGTCTTCGGCCCGCCTTGACGGCCGGTCGCCCCGCTCGTTACGCTCGCCGCCAATAACTCGACGCTTCGCGAAAACAACTGGAGAGGACACCATGGACCATCGCATGAAAATCACGCGCCGCGCCTTCAACGCCGGCGCCGGTGCCGCGGCCGGCGCCGCCGCGCTCGGCCTCATGGGCAGGCCCGCGGAGGCCAAGACGACCATCACCTGGATGGGCTGGCAGGGCTACGAGACCCCGATCCTCTCCGGCGATTTCGTTACCAAGAACGACATCGACTTCCAGCCGACCTTCATCGCCTCGAACGAGGAGATCATCACCAAGCTCCAGGCCGGCGGCCTGGGCAAGACCGACCTCATCACCATGTATTTCGGCTACCTGCCGCTCATGGCCAAGGGCGGGCTGATCGAGCCCATCGACACCTCGCGCATCGCCGTCTTCGACAAGCTGGTGCCGCAATTCCTCGGCCAGGACACGATCAAGCACGAAGGCAAGCTGATGGGGGTGCCGTGGAACTGGGGCTCGCTGCCCATCATGTACGACCCGTCCGTGGTGACCGGCCCGCCCGAATCCTGGTTCGACGTGATGAAGCCCGAATACACGGGCAAGGTGGCGATGGTGGACGACCCCTTGGGCAACCTTCTGGTCTGGGGCAGCGTCGTCACCGGCGCCAAGATCGGCACCTATCTCACCAAGGAAGAAATGGCCAAGGTCATCGATTTCCTGATCGAGGTGAAGACCAAGCAGGCGCGCGCCTATTTCGCGACCTATGGCGACATGGCGGACGCCTTCGCCCGCAACGAGGTGGTCATCTCGACCATCGGCTGGGAGGCGGTCGCGGTGTGGACGGCGCAGAAGGGCAAGAAGATCGTCTACTCCATCCCCAAGGAAGGCACCGGCATGTTCATGGACTGCTTGTGCATCCCGACCGATTGCCCGAATCGCGACCTGGTCTACGAGATCATCAACCACGTCCTGTCGCCGGCGCCGCAGAAGCAGTTCGCCGAGGAACAGAGCGCCGGCATCACCAACCTCGACGCCGTGCCGCTGCTGAACGCCGAGCTGAAGGCGTCCTATAATTACGACGACCTCGACGGATTCATGCAAAAGGCCAAGCTCTTCCCGGTGCCGCCGACGGAAGAAGGCACCGGCTTTGCCACCTACAACGACTTCCTGGAGGAGTACGAGCGCCTGAAGCGGGCGTGAGGCGCGGCGCCGGTCCTTAGCCATGTGTTAACCGGGCCTTCCTTAGGATGGGCGCCAAACCGCCCTCATCCAAGGAAGGCCCGTCATGACCCATTTCCTCGTGACCACGGAGAATCCAAAGGGCTGGCGCCTCGAGGATATCCTGTCCGAGATTCAGAAGGACATCTTCCGGCGCTGCACCAAGATCCTCGACGACCCCAACCCGGTCGCGGCCCATGTCCGTTTCAACAACATCAAGATCCTGGACCGGCTGACCGAGTGCATCCATCTCGCCGAGGATTCGACCCGCGAACTGGACTCGATCGGGCCCAGCCAATCGGGCAAGGGCGGAAAACCGCGCATCGGCGTGGCGTAGCGCCCGCTCAATCGCCTCCGAGAACGATCAGGGCGTCGGCGGCGACGACGCCCTGCCCTTTCGGCAAGACCATCAGCGGATTGACGTCGAGTTCGACGAGGCGGTCGCGTTCGGATTCGGCGTAGGCCGCGATGCCCATGACGGCGTCGACCAACGCGGCGAGATCGCCCGCCGGCTTCCCGCGGAAACCGCCGATGAGTTCCGCCACCTTGAGCCCGGCGATGGCGCGCTCGATTTCGGCCGCGCCCGTGGGCAGCAGCAGGACGGCGGAGTCGCTCAGCAACTCCGCCATCACCCCGCCCGCGCCCACCACCAGGACCAGCCCGAATTGCGGATCGCGCTTCACGCCGACGATGAGCTCGGCGACCGCGCCTTGCACTTGACGCTCGATAAGAAATTTCTCGACCTTGAGTCCGGCATCGTAGCGTCCGACCGAGCGGATCATGCCGGCGACGGCCTCGCCGACGGCGGCGCCATCGCCGAGGCCAAGCCTGACCGCGCCCGCTTCGGTCTTGTGCGCGATCGCCGGCTCGCCGATCTTGGCCACGATCGGAAATCCGATCCTTGACGCGGCGGCGACGGCGTCCCCGGCCGGCACGAGATCGCCCCCCGGCATGGGCAGACCGAATTCCTTGAGGCGCTGCTTGCTCCGCCATTCACTGAGCAACACCCGCCCCGGCTTCGCCGGCGCGGTGGGCGGAAGCATCGCCTGCAAGGGATCGCGCTTCAATTCGGCATGGCGCAAGGCCATGCGCGCGGCGGCCGCGAACGCGCCCAGCGCGTCTTCCAACCCCTGAAGCGGCGCGGCGCCGCGCTCGATCATGCGATCGCGCGTCGCTTGCGGCAGGGCCTCGGCCAGCGTGCTCGCCACTATCGCCGGCTTGCCCTGGCGTTCGCAGGCCGCGATCAGCGCATCGACGCTGATGTTGCAATCCCGCCTGCCGGCGGGGTCGCCGGGCGGAAAATCCACCACCAGCATGCCGGCGTCGAAATCGCCTTCCATGACGGTGGAGAAGCAGCGCTCCAATTCCGCCCCCCTTCCCCAGAGCGAGGTGTTGTAGTCGAGCGGGTTGGAAATGGTGGCGAAGGCCGGCAGTTGAGTGCGCAGCGAAGACACTTGCTTGTCCGACAGGGACGGCAGCGCGAGGCCGATCTCGGCCGCGCGGTCCGCCGCCATCAGCCCGTCGCCGCCCGAGCAGGTGAACATGGCGAGACGATGCCCTCGCGGCGGGCCGCCGACGGCAAGCAGCTTCGCCGTTTCCAGAAGCGCGGGCAGCGTGTTCACGCGAACGACACCGACCCGCTCGAACAACGCCGAATAGAGCTTGTCGTCGCCGGCGAGCGAGCTGGTGTGGCTCATGGCCAGCTGCGCCCCCAATTCCGAACGCCCGGCCTTCAGGGCGACGATTGGCTTGCCCCGCGCCGCCGCCCGCAGCGCGGCTTGGGCAAAGGCCGGCACGTCGGCGAGCCCCTCGATGTATAGCGCGATCGCCGAGACGGCCGGATCCTCCACCAGCGCATCCAGATAATCCTCGATGCCGAGCACCGCCTGGTTGCCGGAGCTGATGACGTAGGAGAAGGGCACCGAACGCTCGTTGAAGGTGACGTTGAGCGCCATGTTGCCGCTCTGCCCAACGAAGGCGACGCCGCGCTTGACGCGGGCGCCGGAAGGCCCGGAGGCGAACAACACGACGCCGTCGACATAGTTGAGCAGGCCGTAGCAATTCGGGCCGACCAGCGCCAGATCGCCGGCCGCGGCGACGAGCATTTCCTGGAGCGCCGCGCCTTGCGGCCCGACTTCCGCGAATCCGGCGGCGTAACAGACGACTCCGCCGGCGCCCTTCTCCGCCAGCGCGCGCACGACACCCACCGTGGCCTCGCGCGGCACGGCGAGGAACGAGGCATCCGGCGCCTCGGGCAAATCGGCGATCGATGGGAAACAGCGGATGCCGGCGATGGTATCGTGCTTGGGACTGACGGGCCAGATCGAGCCGGTGAAGCCGTTGGCGACGCACTGCGCGATCGGCCCGGCAAGCCACTCTCCGCCGACAAAGGCGACGTGGCGCGGCGACAGCAGGCGCCGGAGATTGCGGCGGCGGCTTTCGGTCGATGTCATGGGGCGGGCTCGGGTGTTGCGATTGGCCGCATGGATGGCCGAACGTCCGCGGCGCGTCAAGCGGTTGACGGTGGCACCTAGAATCATGAATGACTGACACAATCGTCATCCTTCGACAGGCTCAGAGGTTGTGAAAGAATTGCATCGGCTTGGTTGCGTCCTTCGAGACGCGCCCCTTCGGGGCGCTCCTCAGGATGAGGTTAAGCCCTTATGGCACAAAGAAAAGACCTCATGCTGAGG
>VFKA01000071.1 GCA_009885795.1 Rhodospirillales bacterium
CCGTGCTTCAGTTCGCCAGCGCGGGATTTTCCTTTGAGGCCAAGGTACCAGTCCTCAGCGAAATCTTTTGCGTGAGCTATGCTCTCTTCGTTGGTGCTCTTGCGGTAGTTTCTGCCTTGGAGAAAAGCAGCGCATTGCCAATACGGGCTATTCTCACGTTTATAAACGTGGAGTTTCCCGTCCATGAGTTCGTGATGTGCAGCCATTGGTCGTCCCTCCGAAGGAACCGAGCAATTGCGCCATTTTGTGTAAGTACTGTGTAAGACCCGGTTCTGACTTGATACTATCTTAACCGCATGAAATTGCAAGACAAATGTCTACTCAGAAATTAATATTACCTAATCTTGAGTCCCTTGCGTCTACCATTCCGCCCGTACCCGGCTTCTGTCTCGCGGCAATATTACGCACCTCTATTGGCTAGCGCGAACTCCGCCGTCGCGGCCTTGGCAATGCCCTCGACGAACTCCTGGAACAGCAACGCACCTTTCTCCGCCGTCGCCGCGGCAGCCGAGGCAAGGATGCCGGTCTGAGTTCCGCTGCGCGGATCGACGGGGAACACGTCATAAGGGGGATAGTGGATCGGCGGCTGATTAGGAACGCGATCCATATGGATGAGATGAGGCCGCAAATGAAGCAGCACGGACGTCGTCATCACGCCGGCATGCTCGAGCGGCCAACCCGGGAAGCCGTCGGGGAACACCTTCGACAGCGTCGCCTCGGAGACGAATTCAAAGTAACGCGCCTTCATGATCTTCAATCCCTCGACGCCCCACGCCCGGAGATCGCGCAAGGCCAGGTCGATGCCCTCGATAAGGAACATCTCGTTCTCGTAATGCGAATCGAGCACGAGCACGCGGCGCGCCCCGTGGCGGGCAAACTCGGTGAGGATGTCGCGCGTGAGGCGTGTCAGCGTATCGCCGTCGAGGCTGGTCGTGCCGGGAAAGTGATTGCCGCCGCCCGTGCGCGGCATGGACTTGTAGCCATAGGCGATGGCCGGCGCTACCAAGGCCCCAATACGCGCGGCCACCGCCTTGCCGATTTCGATGGGTATGATCGTGTCGGTTGCCAGGGGCGAATGCGGCCCATGCTGCTCCAGCGACCCTACCGGCAGAATGATGACAGGATCGCTCTTGAGCCGCGCCACATAGTCCGTCCAAGTCATGTCTCCGATCAGGACCGGCGCGGGAGCGCTCATAGCACGAACTCCCGGCTTAAGGCGGCCGCAATCGATTCGACGTACTCGTCCAGCATGAACTTGCCTTTTTCGGCCGATGCCGTCCGGCCCGAGGACAGCGCACCGGATGCGGGAATGCGATCGGGCTCGACCGGGTACACATCGTAGGGCGGAAAGTTCGCCGGCGGGTGCGTCGGCACCCGGTCGAACCGCACCAGGTCCTTATTGAGATGGAGCATGACCGATGTTTCCATCACGCCCGCGTGCTCGAGATTCCAGCTTGGGAAGCCATCCGGGAACACCTTGCGCAGCGTCGCCTCGGACGAAAACTCCCAATATCCCATATGCATGATCCTCATGTCGTCGATCCCTTCACCGCGCAGCTCGCGCAGTGCCAGATCGCAGGCTTCGGTCGTGAACATCAGATTCTCGGTGTGGCCGACGACGATGGCGAGCTTGCGCGCGCCGTGGCGGGCAAGCTCTCGGATGATGTCCCGTCCCATCGCGATCAGCGTCGCGGCGTCGAGGCTGGTCGTGCCAGGAAAGTGATTGCCGCCACCAGATCGCGGTTGCGATTTGTAGCCATATTCGAGCGGCGGAGCGACCAGGGCGCCGACGCGCGCCGCGACGCGCTCACATACGGCGGTTGGAATGATCGTATCGCAATTCATCGGCAGGTGGGGCCCGTGCTGCTCGAGCGCGCCAACCGGCAACAGGATTGGCGTCGCTCCGCCGCGCAAGCGCTTGTCATAGTCGCTCCACGTCAGTTCTGAGATATGCACGGTATCGGCCTCGGCCATGGGATCTCCTATCTATCAGGCATTGCTAAGAAGCACCGCGTGCTCCGGCTTCCAGGTGACAGTCAGACTCTTGCCCTGGACCGAACCCAGCTTGTCGAGCGCATGTTGCTGAAGCTGGACCCGAAACACCGTGCCGCCGCCAAGATCGACGTGAAGGGTGACGAAGGCGCCAACGAACTCCTCGCCGATGACCGTTCCGGTGACGACGTTACCCTCGGCGGCCGGCCCGGCGGCGACGTTCACCTGGTCCGCGCTGATCACCAGGGCCACTTTCGCTCCCTTGGCGAGGGGTCTGGTCGGCGCCGCGCGGACGTCGAAGGCCCCGATGCCGGTATCGACGCGAACCCGCTCGCCCGTCGCCTCCGCGACCGTGCCGTCCAAGATGTTGTTTGCGCCGACGAATTCGGCGACGAAGCGATTGGCCGGAGCCCGGTAGACCTCGCGCGGCGGCCCGGCCTGCTGCAAGCGTCCTTCGCTCATGATCACGACCCGGTCAGCCATGGCGAAGGCCTCCGATTGACTGTGCGTCACATGGCAGAATGTGATGCCGAGCTGTTGCTGGAGCTGCTTCAGTTCGGCCTGCATGCGCACGACGAGATTCGCGTCGAGGGCAGCAAGCGGTTCATCAAGAAGGAGAATCTCCGGCTCCGTCACCAGGGCACGGGCGAGCGCGACGCGCTGTCGCTCGCCGCCCGACAATTTGTCGACGGGTCGATCGCGGTAATGCGCGATACCTAGCCGTTCGAGCCACTTCATCGCGCGCCGGCGCCGCTCGCCCGCGACAATCCCGCGCATCTTGAGTCCGAATTCCACGTTCTTCACGACGCTGAGGAAGGGGAACAATGCCAGGCTCTGCCACACCATCGGCGTGTCGCGTTGCCATGGTGCGATTTCGTTCAAGCGCCGGCCGCGCAGCCGAATCTCCCCGCCACTGGGCCGTTCCAGCCCGGCAATCATGCGCAGCGTCGTCGTCTTGCCGCACCCCGACGGGCCCATGATGGCGATGAATTCGCCGGCGGCGATCGCGAGGTCGAGGGACTGGACCGCGACCAGTCCCCCGTAGCGCTTCTCCAGCCGCTCAAGGACCAACAGAGGCTCAGCCACGACCAGCCCCCTGTCTGGGCCCGTTCGCCGCCGCCTGGGACGGCGCGCGCATAACCAGCATGACCTGCGCCACGAGCACCAACGTCATCGACACGATGAAGACAAGGCTGCCGATGGCGTTCACCTTGGGGCTGACCTCGCGTTGCAGGAGCATCAGAATACGAACTGGCAACGTCTCGCTGAACCCAGAGACGAACCAAGCTATCGCGTACTCGTCAAACGAAACCGCCATGGCCAGGAAGAGAGCGGCGAGAATCGCGGGCAGGGTGAAGGGCAGCACGACCTCGCGCAGCGCGTGCCACTCGCTGGCGCCAAGATTCCAGGCTGCGGCTTCCAGATCGCGGTCCATCTGGCCGAGCCGCAGCCGGATCAACGCCATGGCGAAAGGTATCGAATAGACGACATGGCAGATGATGATCGAATGGAGGGCCCCCGACAATCCGACCCGTGACAGGAAGACCAGCATGGCGAGACCAAGGATGATGGCCGGAATGGTCGGCGGCAGCAGCGCCAACGCCAGATACGCGTTCTTGCCGAAGAAGCGGTATCGGTAATCGGTGTAGGCGGTGGCAAATCCGATGGCGGTCGCGATCAGGGCGCTCGTCACCGCGACAATGATGGTGTTGTGGAAGCCCTTGGCCACATCCGGGTCGGCCAGGGCCTCGCCATACCAACGCGTGCTGAATCCACCCCAGGGAAAGGCCGCGTATTTGTCGGCATCGAAGGAGTAGATGAAGCTGGTGATGATGGGCGCGAAGACCAGGAGCAAAGCGAGCGCCAGATAGGTCCGCAGCGCCAGCGTGACAAGACGGCCGGACATCATCGGCTTTCCGCCTTGCGGCCATAGGCGAAGGCCATCGCCAGGAAAGCGACCAGCAGCAAGGTTGCCACCATCGTGATCGCCACCACGGCGGCGCGCGGCCATTGCGAGCCCGATTTCACCGCGTCCACCATCAGAATGCTCAGCGTCGGCGGCTTGTTGTTGCCGAGAAAGCTCGGACTCACGAAATCTCCGAAGGACAGGATGAAGGCGAAGGTGGCGGCAAGGATGAGCCCGGTTCGGGCGCTCGGGATCACGACTTGAATGACCGTCCGCAGGGCGCCGCAGCGAAGGTTGTGCGCGGCCTCGATCAACCGCCGATCGACATGAGCCAAGCTGAAATATTGCAACAGGATTACGATCGGTAGGATGAGAGTCATATAACCGACCAGCACCGCGAACAGATTCGACGTCATGGCGAAGGGGCCGAGATTGACGTAACCGAGAACTCCATTGATGACTCCGTTCTCGGTCAGCAAGATCTTCCACGAGTAGGCACGCACCAGATAACTGGTGAAGTACGGCAGGATTAATGAGGAGGCCACTATTCGCTGGAAAGACGGCGACAGCTTGAACGCCATGCCGTAGGCGCACGGAAAGGCGATCAGGCTCGCCACCAAAGCGGCCAGCGCGGCATACCACACGGTGCGAAAATAGGTGTCCTGAAAATACCCGGCCGAGAGCATCTTCACCCAGTTGGCCATGGTGAAGTCCGGCTCGACGCGGAAGTTCCGCACCGACCAGAAGGTCATGACAATCAGGAACAGCAGCGCCGCCACGAAAAACAGGGTCTGCCAGACGGGCATCGGCAGCGCGAAGGCGAGCGCAAACCCCCGCGGACCGCGCGAGCGCCGGCCGCCGGTCGCGCTTGTCGTCGGTATTGTCCCTACCATGCCTGTTCAGCCCGGGTAACCCGCCCTTTCGGGGCGGGCGAGGCGCGCCACCCACCCTGACCGGGCCGCGTCAAAAGGAAGACCCGGCCCGCCAAGGCGGCTTGGCGCTACATGTTCTTGAATTCCGTCCAGGCCTCGTTCCACACCTCGATCGATTGCTGCTTCGGCACATCGCGGATGAAGATCTTGCCCTCCTTGAACTCGTCCATGACGTTGCGTTTGTCGAGGCGATGTTCCAGGCTTTCGGCGGCCTTGGGGTTCTGCTCGTTCAGGAGCTTCCAGCCGGCCTTGTTGGGGATCGACGCCCAGTAGGCGGATTTTGTCGCCTCCTTGACCTGTCCTTCCGGCGAGGTGAGGTATTGGACGAGCTGCACCGCCAAGTCCTGCTTCTGGGAGGTCGCGGAGATGGCGAGCATCTCGGTCCATTGCAGCCCGCCTTCCTTGGGCACGACGGCCTTGATCGGCACGCCGCCCTGTTCCAGGAGCAAGGCCGCCCAGGCCCCGACACCCGGCATCACCAGGGATTCCTTGTTTGTCAGCTGCGAGAATACCGAGGACCAAACGCCGATTCCCGACATCTCCGGCGCGAGCGCGAAGAGGCTTTGCTTGACCGCCTCGAACTTGGCCCCGTCGATATCGTGTGGCGGCCGATTGCCGTTGGCAAGGCTCAGGCACATCATGTTGGGCAGGTACCAGTCATACATGCCGACCTTGCCCTTCACCTTCTCCGAGGACAGGATCGCATAGCTATCGACTTCTTCGCGAGACAACACGCTGCTGTTGTAGACGAGGCCGAGAAAGCCATAATCGACGACGATCGCGAACAGCTTGCCATCGACGTACTGCGCCGGGAATTGCTGGAACTCCGGCCAATAATCGTCAAGGGGATAGGCACCAGCGTCGAGTTCGGTAATGAGCCCGGCCTGCTGGAGCTGAATGACATACTCGGCATCGCTCAGCACCACGTCATAGGTGCCGGGCGGAGAGGATTGAAGCAGCGCCATCATCTCCTCGCCGCCAGTGTATTCCTTGGCCTGAACCTTGATGCCGGTAGCTTTTTCGAAATCGCCAATGACATCCTGAGCGCCATGGCCTGGCCAGCTCAGAAGGCTCACGACCTTGTCGCCCGATTGCGCCCAAGCGCCGGACGTCGCCGTCAAGCCGATCGCCGCCGCACTGCCCTTGATGAAGCCGCGCCTCGTGACCGATCGCCTGCCACGTGGTGTTGTATGGATCATGGTGCCCTCCCTCGTTATGACCACCCAATGCAGTCATCCCAAACGCCTACCCATTTACCGTTTCACATTCTTGCCCCAATGGAAATATCGATGTATCAATCTTAACTAGCGCAAGTCCGGAAGTACCGAGCTCGCCCCGTGGTTGCCAAGTAACTTGATCGAGGGGATTTTGGCGGCGTTTCACCCGCAAAGATCGGGTGTCTAGTGTTTTCATCGAGTTGGATACATTTGAATAGATCGATGTAATTTGCATCACTTGGTGGTTTTGAAATGTTCAGTTTCGCGGAGAAGGATCTTCGGCTCCTCAAGGTGTTCAAGACCGTCGTTGAATGCGGCGGGTACACCGCGGCTCAGTCGGAAATGAACATTGGCGCGTCGACCATCAGCAATCACATGTCCGAGCTTGAACAGCGGCTGGGCATCCGCTTGTGTCAGAGAGGACGAATCGGATTTCGGCTCACCGACAAGGGGGCAGAAGTTTACGAGGCCGCCAAGCGGGTCTTTGCCTCGATCGGCGACTTCACTGGCGAGATGGCCGGGATACTCGGCCAGCTTACCGGCGCGCTCAATCTCGGGCTGCTCGATTCGGCGATCACTAACCCGCTCTCGCCCATTCACGACGCAATCTGGCGCTTCAATAGACGCGAGAACGATGCCCGCGTCACCGTACGCGTCGAGGAATTGCAGGTGATGGAAAGGTTGTTGCTGGATGGGCAATTGCACGCCGTCATTGGCTGCTTCCCGCGCAAGATCTCCGGCATCGCCTACGAATACATCTACTCGGAAAAGCAGGAGCTTTATTGCGGGCGCCGGCATCCGCTTTACGAGAAAGAACCGCGTTCCATCAGCGTCCAGGATCTATCGCATTATCGGGTCGTGTCCCGCAGCATGTGGATGCAGACCGAACTGCCGCGGCTGATGGTGGAGAGCGCGGCGGCGACCGTCAACGACGTTCTCGCCAAGTCCTTTCTGATCCGCACCGGTTCCTATATCGGATTCCTGCCCAAGCATTTTGGCGATGTCTGGGTCGCGACCGGCGAATTGAAGTCGTTACTGCCGCAGGTGCTGGGTTGGAGCGCCGCCTATTACATCGCGACACGCAAGGGCCTAAGCGGGTCACCGGTCACGAACTATTTTCTCGAGGATTTCCGGGCCGCCCTCGAGGATGCTCGCATCGAGCAGGAGATATGACGGGAAACGACAACAACGACCTTCGGATTGCGTCCCATCGGCACCAAGAAGCCGGAGTACGCGTACCACCACAATGGTGGTCTTGATCCAATTCTGGTGCCCGCTGCTGGACTCGAACCGGCACGGCCCTGTCGGGCCAAGGGATTTTAAGTCCCTTGCGTCTACCATTCCGCCAAGCGGGCATCCCGACTGGAACCTAACGGCTCCTGGGTGTCCGGGGCAACGACAGCAGACACCGCGGGTCTAAGTTCCGTCGCGGCCATCCGCCCGCACCATCGTGCCGGCCCGCCCTTCGAGGACGGCGAGGCCCTCCTGCAACGCCCCGATGGCGGCCCAGCGGCCGGTGCGCTCGACGAACCGGCACGCCGCCTCGACCTTCGGCCGCATCGAGCCGGGGGCGAATTGCATCGCCCGCAGCCGCTGGGGCGTGGCGGAGCGGATGGGGCGCGCCTCGGGCGTTCCCCAATCGGCGAACACCGCGGCCACGTCGGTCAGCAACACCAGGCCGCCGGCGTCGAGGTTCTCGGCGAGAAGTGCCGCGGTCAGGTCCTTGTCGATCACGGCCTCGACCCCGCGAATCCCTCCATCTTCCGTGGGCACGACCGGCACGCCGCCGCCGCCCGCGCAGATGACCACGACCCCGGCCTCGACGAGGATGCGGATCGCCTCGAGGCCGAGGATGCGCCGCGGCTCCGGCGAGGCGACGACCCGGCGATAGAAACCGCCGTCCGGGGCGATGGACCAACCTCGTTCGGCGGCGAGGCGGCGCGCCGTCGCTTCGGGATAGACCGGACCGATCGGCTTGCTTGGGAGGCGGAAGGCCGGATCGTTCGGATCGACCGCGACCTGGGTCAGCAGCGCCGCCACCGGCCGGCCGCCGAGCCGCCCGGTCAGTTCCTGCTCGATCATGTAACCGATCATGCCTTCGCTCTCGGCACCCAAAACATCGAGAGGATAGGGCGCGACCTCGGTGTAGGAAGCGGCTTGCAGCGCGAGCAGCCCCACCTGCGGTCCGTTGCCGTGGACGACGACGAGCGCGCGGTCCCGTGCCATGAACGCGAGTTCCTCGGCCGCGCGCCTGACGTTTCGCCGCTGGACCTCGGCTTCCAGTTTCTCGCCGCGGCGAAGCAGCGCGTTGCCGCCGAGCGCGACCACGATCCTGTCCATGCGGCCCTTGCTAGGCGATGCCGGCACGCTTGAGGAAGGCGTCCACGATGCCGCCCAAGGTCGGCTCGCCGGCCTCGGCGAAGTCATAGCGCGCGCGCAAGATAGGCTTCTTGACCTTGACCAGCCGGGCGAGGTCGAGCGGCGTGCCGGACACGACGACATCGGCCGCCGATCCGTCGATGGTTTCGCCGAGCGCGGCCACCTGGGCCGCGCTGTAGCCGACGGCCGGGAGCACGCGCCCGATATGCGGATAGTCGCGGTACACGTCGCGGATCATCGGCGCGGCCGAGAGGCGCGGATCGACGATCTCCGCGGCGCCGGCGGCCATGGCGGCGACGTAGCCGGCGCCATGAGGCATGCCGCCATGGGTGATGGTCGGCCCGTCATCGACCACCAGGACGCGCTTGCCACGCACGGCCGCCGCGTCGTCCAGGCGAACCGGCGAGCACGCGTGCACAATAGTCGCGGTCTTGTTGATTCGGCGGATCGCCTCGCCGACCTGTTGCACAGCGGCCGGCGCCGCCGCATCGACCTTGTTGATCACCACCACGTCGGCCATGCGCGCCACGGTTTCGCCCGGATGGTGGCTCGCGACGTTGTTGGGACGCAACGCATCCGCGACGACGATGTGCAGGTCCGGCTTGATGAACGGGAAATCGTTGTTGCCGCCGTCCCAGACGATGATCTCGGCCTCGCTCTCCGCCGCCGCCAGAATCGCCGCGTAGTCGACGCCGGCGAAGACGACGTTGCCGGCATCGATATGGGGCTCGTATTCCTCGCGCTCCTCGGCCGTGCATTTGGCGGCCTCGAGATCGGCCCGGCTGGCGAAGCGCTGCACCCGCTCGCTGGCGAGGTCGCCATAGGGCATGGGGTGGCGAAGGGCCGCCACGCGATGGCCGCGCTCGCGTAAAGTACGCGACAGCCAGCGCGCGATCTGGGACTTGCCGCACCCGGTGCGCACGGCCGAGACGGCGATCACCGGGCGCTGGGCGCGCAGCATCGTGCGCTCCGGCCCCAGCAACTCGAAATCGGCGCCCGCCGCCAGGGCGCGCGAGGCGAGGTGCATCACATGGGCATGATCGACATCGCTATAGGCGAACACGACCTTGCCGACGCCGTGGCTTCGGCAAAGCTCTTCGAGCCTCGACTCGGGTTCGATGGCGATGCCATTGGGATAGAGCTGGCCGGCGAGGCCGGCCGGATAGCGGCGGCCGGCGACGCCGGGTATCTGCGTGGCGGTGAAGGCCACGACCTCGGTTTCGGGATCGTCGCGAAAGACCATGTTGAAGTCATGGAAGTCGCGCCCGGCCGCGCCCAGGATGATGACGCGTTTCTTCATTTGGCCGCTCCATGGGCCGCGCCCGCTTGCCGCCAGCGCATCCACACATAGACCGGCAGCCCGGCGAGCAGCAGGATCGTGCCCCACAGCACGACTTCCGCGCCGGCGCCGTAGAGCGCCCACAGCGAATAGGCGAAGGCCAGGACAGCGATAACCGCCGCGCCGCCCAGGCGCCTTGCGTCGAAGCGCGCCGGATCGGCGATGAACAGCATGAGTTCGGCCATGGCCGTGAAGACGTAGGGCACGAGCGTGGTCATCGTCGCGAGCAGCAGAAAGAAATTGAACACGTCGACGAGACGCGCGTTGTAGTTCAGCACCGTCAGGATCGTGACCAGGATGCTCGAGATCACCAGGCCGTTCACCGGCGTGTTACCGGCCGAAACGCGGCCGAACAAGGCCGGGAAAAGATTGTCTCGAGCCGCGGCCAGCGGGACCTGTCCCTGCAGCAGAATCCAGCCATTGAGGCAGCCGAAGGTCGAAAACAGCGCGCCGACCGCCACGACGGCGCCCGCCCAGGATCCGAACATGGCATTTGCCGCGTCCGCGAAGGGCGCCGTGGAATTCGTCAACGCTTCGCGGGGGATCACGCTCATGACCGCGACGGTGCCGAGGATATAGACCGCCGCCGTCACGACCGTGCCGATGATGGTGGATCGCGGGATCGTGCGGTTCGGGTCGTCGACGTCCTCGGCCGGCACGGTCGCCGACTCAAGGCCGATGAACGCCCACAAAGTGAGCGCGGCCACCGACGTAACCGCCGAAAATCCGGATTCTCCGCTGGCGTTGAACGGCGTGAACGAGGCGGCGTCGAGGAAGAAGAGGCCGGCGAGCGCGATTCCGACCAAGGGCACCAGCTTGACGACGGTCGTCAGCAATTGCACCGACCCGGCCGGACGCACGCCCGCCACGTTGATGGCGGTGAGTACCCAGATGGCGGCAATCGCGACGAGGGCGGCCAACAACGGATTGTCACCAAGGCCGGGCCAGAAATATCCCAGGTAACCGGCGAAGGCGATGGCGATGGCCGCGTTGCCGGCCCAGATCGCGATCCAATAGCCCCAGGCGACCTGGAAGCCGATCACATCGCCGAACCCGGCGCGGGCGTAGGCGTATGGGCCGCCGATCCTCGGCATCGCCCGGCCCAGACTCGCAAAGACCAGCGCCAACAGGAGCGCGCCCGCCGTCGTGAACAGCCAGCCGACGATGCTGATGCCGCCATAGGCGGCGAGAGACGCCGGCAGCAGAAACACCCCGGACCCGATCATGTTGCCGATTACGAGCGCCGTGGACCTCCATGGCCCAAGGGCGCGCTTGGCGGAAGCGCCGCCGGCGATGACGGTCATGGGCATCCCTCCCAGGTTGCTTGGCGACCGTCAACCTAGGAGAACGGGCCGGGCGGGGCGTTGATCTGCGTCAACGGTACGCAACCCTAAGCAGGTTCGCCGGAAAATTCGCCGTCATTAGAAAGCCATTAAGCATCGGATACTAGAGTCTGGATCATCGCTTTCCGTCCCGAGGTCCCCGCCCATGACCATCGATCTATCCCAAGACAAGCGCTGGCGCCCCGCCGCGAGCATGGTTCTCGCGGCCATCGCCTCGGCCCTGGCTCTTGCCGCGCTGCTTATCGCCAGCCTGCCGGCATGGCTGCGGAGGCTTTGGCAGGCACGGCGCGACGGCGCCATTCTCGACCTCGCCGAACATGAACTCGACTCTGGGCTCGCCTCGGGCCTCGCCTACGCCGCAGCCGCGCGCAAGGCCGCCGACGCGCTCCGCCGGCGCTGGCCGGCCTTGTCCGAACCGATCGCCCGCTCCTACCTGCCGAGCGAGCGCGCTCTAGCCGAGCGGCGCGAGGCGGTAGGTGACCGCGCCGGCGCGATCGCGCTCTATCGCGGCTCCGCCGCGCGCGCCGACAGGATCGCCCAATGGCGCCTCGGCGAGTTGCTGGCCGATTCGGCCGAGGGCGACGCCGACAGGGCCGCGGCGGAAGGTTGGCTGCGCGCCGCCGCCCAAGGCGGGAAGCCCGAGGCACAGTTGCGCCTGGCAACGCTGCTCGATGCGCCGGGCGCCCCGGAAGCGGCGCGCGCGGAGGCAATATCCTGGCTGCGCGCGGCCGCGGATCGGGACCACCCGGCCGGCCAACGCGAACTCGGGCGTCGCCTCGAAAGCGATCCGGCGACACTGGCGCGAGCGGTGCGTCTCTATCGGGCGGCGGCTGAAGGGGGCGACCGGCCGGCGCAACTCGCCCTCGCCGCCCTCTACGAATCCGGCCGCGGCGTGGCCAAGGACCCGGTCGCGGCCTGCGCCTGGTATGCGATCGCGGCCGAAGACCCGCTCAAGGTCGGCGACCTTCCCGAGGCGGCCCGCCGCCGCGACGCACTCGCCGCGCGCCTCGACCCCAAGGACCGCGCGCTCGCCCTGAAGGCGGCGCGGCGTTGGGCTCCTCGAAAAGACTGATCGGATTCCGCGCTACGCCGGCTCCGTGTCCAGGGGTTCGACGCCGTGCCCGTGGAGAATCCGGCCAAGCTCCGCCGCCGCCCGGTCGATCATGGCGGCTTCGGTGCCTCGCAAGACCAGGCTGGTGCCGAACCGGCCCTGCCGGAAAAAAGGATAGCTGCCGATCTCCAGGTCCGGAAAGCGGTCTTGCAGCGCGCCCAGTTCCTTGGCGATGGTGCCCTCGCCGATGAAGGCCGCCACGGTCCGCGACAGCACCGGCGGCCCGCCCGCGAGGCGATGCTTCAGCCCGTCGAACATGGCGCGCATGATCGCGGGCACGCCCGCGAGCACGAACACGTTCTCGATCTGAAACCCCGGCGCGCCGCTGACCGGGTTCTGGATCAGGCTGGCGCCTTCCGGCGTGTGGGCCATGCGCAGCCGCGCCTCGTTCAACTGCCCCGGTTCGTACATGCGCTCGAGAATCGCCACCGCCTCCGGATTCTTGACGAGTTTCGCGCCGAAGGCCTTGGCCACCGAATCCGAAGTGATATCGTCATGCGTGGGGCCGATGCCGCCGGTCGTGAACACGTAGTCATAGCGGCTTCGCATTTCATTCACCGCGCGGACGATCTCCTCGCTCACGTCGGCGACAACGCGCGCCTCGCGCAGGCGCACCCCGAGCGCGTTCAGTTGCTCGGCGAGATAGCCCAGGTTCGAATCCTTGGTGCGGCCGGATAGGATTTCGTTGCCGATGACGACGACGGCGGCGGTGACGATCCGCGAGCGGGTCATGGCGGCGGGCTAGTACTGATTGTTCGTATACCCCAGCTCGCTCATGCACCGGTCGACCAAATTGTCGTAGCGCTGAGTACCCCGAAAGGCGGCCATGTTCTGGGCGAGGGCCTGGTCGGTGCCGACGTCGCCGCCGACCTCGGTCGAAGACGATGCGGATGCGATATCCTGGTCGATCCCCTGGTCGCGCTTGACCATGGCCCGCGCCTGCTCCTTGCAGGCCTCGAAGTCGGCCACCCGCTGTTCCTCGCTGACCGCCGCGCGCGGGCGCGCCGGCTCGCTTTGGAACCATTGACAACCGGCAAGCATAAGGACGATCACGATGGGCAGGTATTTCATGGCGGGCTCGGTTCGGGTGGACTGGCTGGCCAGATTGCCCGCTTGCGGGTTCTTGCGCAACCGGCGAATGGGTTGTTGCAAAGGGACCGCGAAAACCCATTATAAAGCGGCCTAAGCCTATAGCGTTGCAACAGGACATGAGCAACTCCGAACCCGCCCACGACTGGAACGCCGAGGACCGGCGGATCAAGCTGCACGACGAAGCGGCCTTCGCCGCCATGCGCCGAGCCGGGCGGCTGGCCGCCGAGACCCTCGATTTCATCACGCCCAGGGTGCAATCCGGAGTCACCACCGGCGAACTCGACCGCCTGTGCCACGATTACATCCTGGCCCAAAACGCCGTCCCGGCGCCGCTCAACTATCGCGGCTTTCCGAAGTCGATCTGCACCTCGGTTAACCACGTCGTCTGCCACGGCATTCCCGGCGACAAGCGTCTCGCCGGCGGCGACATCCTCAATATCGACGTGACCGTCATCCTCGACGGTTGGCATGGCGACACCAGCCGGATGTTCTTCGTCGGAAGCCCAGCGCTCAAGGCCCAGCGCCTCATCGATACCACCTACGAGGCCATGATGCGCGGCATCGAATTGGTGCGGCCGGGCGCCCGGCTCGGCGATATCGGCCATGCGATCCAGTCGTTCGCGGAATCGAAGCGCTATTCGGTGGTGCGAGATTTTTGCGGCCATGGCATCGGCCGGGTGTTTCACGACGCGCCCAGCATCCTGCATGTCGGGCAGCCAGGCACCGGGCCGGAATTGCGCGAGGGGATGTTCTTCACCATCGAACCCATGATCAATGCCGGCGGCTGGCAGGTGAAGATCCTCGAGGATGGCTGGACCGCGGTCACCCGCGACCGCTCGCTGTCGGCGCAGTTCGAGCATAGCGTCGGGGTCACCGCGACCGGCGTCGAAATCTTCACCCGGTCGCCCGCGGCCTTCGATCGGCCGCCGTACTCGGCGTAAGCCCAGACAGCCCGGTGCCCGACAAGCCCGACCATCTCGGCCATCGCCACCGGTTGCGCGATCGATTCCTGACCGGGGGCGGCGGCGCTCTGGCCGATTATGAGCTTCTCGAACTCCTATTGATCCAGGTCCAGCCGCGCCGCGACACCAAGCCGACGGCCAAGGCGCTGCTGAAGAGGTTTGGCAGCTTCGCCGGTGTGCTGTCGGCGTCCGCGCGCGACCTCGCCGCCTTCCAAGGCATGGGCGATGCGTCCGCCGTTGCCCTGAAATGCGTGCAGGAAGCGGCCCTGCGGATGTCCCGCCAGGAGGTGATGAACAGCGAGGTCATCGGCTCCTGGACGAAACTGATAGACTATTGCCGGGCGAAAATGGCGCAGTCACGGGTCGAGGAGTTCCACTGCCTCTTCCTCGATTCCAAGAACATGCTCATCGCCGACGAAGCGCAAGCGACCGGAACCGTCAATCATGTCGCCGTTTATCCGCGCGAAATCGTGAAACGGGCGCTCGAGCTCGGCGCCTCGGCGATCATCATGGTGCACAACCATCCCACTCAGCCTATTTGGATCACGCTCAATCACGCTTCTACCCATTGAATCATTAGCATTTTTAGGCTTGTCGCGCTGCCGGATACTGTGGCATATTGGGGTCTGTTTATAGGGGGATCAGGATCCCTTCTGACCCCAGTCGCCGACCCCTGCTACCCGTCTGGCGACCCCACCTAGAAGCTGATGGGAGAACACAGTGCCGAGCCTTACCGATGGAGAAATACGTCGCGCTCTGAAGCAGGTGGAACAGACCGGAAAGCAACTGAGCCTCGTCGATGGCGAGGGGCACGGCACCGGCCGCCTTGTACTGGTCATGAAGCCCATGCCGACCCGTGTTACGGCTGATTGGATGGCGCAGCAGTGGCGGGATCAAAAGCGCATCAAAAAGAAGCTGGGATCATATCCGTCGCTGCCGCTTAGCAAGGCGCGCGAGGTCTTCAATCGGGATTTTGCGAGCAACATCCAGAAGGGACGCAGCATCAAGATCGCTGGCGATACGCGCCCCGGCACGGTTGCCGATCTCTTCGAGGCCTACGTTGCCCATCTAAAGGAATCTGGAAAATCTTCGTGGAAGGAGGCGGAGAAAGGCTTCAACAAGATTGCGGACACGCTTGGCCGCAATCGGCCAGCCAGAGACATCGAGTCGGACGAAATCACCGATCTAATCCGGCCGATCTACGATCGCGGCAAGCGCTCCATGGCAGATCATGTCCGAAGCTACATCAGGTCTGCCTATAGCTGGGGCATGAAATCGGAGCACGATTACCGCAGCGCGTCGCTCCGGCGTTTCCGCCTCGTCTATAACCCAGCGGCGGGCATCCCCACCGAGCCCAAGACAGTCGGCACGCGCTGGCTCGACGAAGAAGAATTCCTTCGCCTCTACCACTGGCTCGAATACCCCGACACGCCCGTTCACCCGCCCTATACGCGCGCCGTGCGCATCCTCATGCTTACCGGTCAACGCGTCGAGGAAATCGCCCGCCTGCATGTCGATCAGTGGGATGCCAAAGAACGGATCATCGACTGGTCAAAGACCAAGAATGGCAAACCACACGCCATTCCCGTCCCAGAAGTCGCGGCAGAGCTGATTGAGTCCATCAAACCCAATGCTCATGGCTGGTTTTTCCCCTCCGCAACCGACCCGACCAAGCCGGTCAGCCACGGCACGCTCTATTCGTTCATGTGGCGCCAGCGCGACCGCGAGGTAATTCCGGTCGTCACCAACCGGGACTTGCGCCGGACCTGGAAAACCCTGGCTGGAAAGGCCGGCCTATCGAAGGAGATTCGCGACCGGCTGCAGAACCACACGCTCCAGGACGTCAGCTCGAAGAGCTACGATCGCTGGAACTATATGCCGGAGAAGCGGGCCGCGATGAAGAAGTGGGATGCGTTCATTCGAGCGATGTTCGCCAAAAAGCGACTGAAGCAGGCCGCCTGATGCGCGCGTCCACCTCGCCCTCCACCCTGAAGCGCACCCACCACTACCGATAGTTCTCTATTAGGGTATCGGAAGAGACA
>VFKA01000092.1 GCA_009885795.1 Rhodospirillales bacterium
CCAAAGCCACGATGGCGCGGCAACGGCATAATCGGGAGCGTACCCTGCGGAGTTTCTCCGCCGGAATGAAGGTTCGATAAGGAGAAGCAACTACCATGACACCCATCAATGGAGCTCACTGTTCGGGGAGGTACTAACCATGACCGCCAAAACCCCACCCTGCCCCTACTGCGGCGCGGCCAGTTGGGATGTCTACACCGGGCGTGACGCCCACACTTACGGGGGCTACTCTGCCACCTGCGCCAAGTGCTGGGAATACACCGTCAACCTCACGTTCGAGGAGCTTCTCACCCTTGTACTCGACGCGGACGAGGCAAACCGATGACTCCCGAACGCCCCTTGTCGCGTCAAGCCACCATTCACGTGGTACTGGACCCCGTCTCGTCGCGGACGAGCGTGGCGGGATGGTTCTGTGCCCGTTGCGGGCATCGCTGGGCGGCTCGCATGCACCCCTATCGCGAGATCAAAGGGGCGAGGCCCGTCGCGTGTCCCCGATGCAAGCGGCGCAACTGGTGGATCGAGGCGGGCATCCTGATGCCGAAGCGGAGGACAGTATGAGAGTGTTAATCGGCTGCGAAGAGTCGGGGATAGTCGCGCAAGCGTTTCGAGATCGGGGGCACGATGCCTGGTCTTGCGATGTGATCGCATCCGCATCATGTGACAAGTCTTGTCCGAAGAAGGGGGAATGCCACTTTCACGGGCACTATCGGGGGGATGTGCGCGATCTCCTTGTGTCGGGGGCGTGGGATCTCGGTCTGTTCTTCCCCCCGTGTACTCATCTCGCGGTATCGGGGGCGCGATGGTTCAAGGAGAAACGTAAGGAGCAGATCCAAGCGCTGAACTTTGTGCGCGTGTTGCTTGATGCCCCCATTCCGCGTATCGCCTTGGAGAACCCCATTAGCATCATCTCCTCACACATCCGTAAGCCCGATCAGATCATCCAGCCGTGGATGTTCGGACACGGAGAAACCAAAGCCACCTGTCTTTGGCTGAAAGGGCTTCCAAAACTCCGGGCAACCAAGATCGTTAAGGGGCGTGAAGCTCGCGTGTGGAAGATGGCCCCCGGCCCAAACCGTGCGCGGGACCGAAGCCGCACTCTCCAAGGAATCGCGGACGCAATGGCGAAACAGTGGGGGGCTATCTAATGCTCGGCCCAACGCCCTCAGGCAAGGCAAAGATCGGGGCAGACCCCGGCGCTTCAGCCACGTTCGCGGCTTTCATCCCGAGTATCTCGATGATATGGGTGACGGCTGCGCGCGAGGTGGGGCCGTGGTCGGATTTAGCCTGGGTGACGAGGAGATCCGCCTGCTCATCAGTCGAGATACGCTTGCGGAGTGCAAGGCGAAGGGCATCAAGCTGTTTCTTCGGGTCGTCCCCGACCTCTTCGGTTTCGATCACGGCCTGCACCAACCGCTTCTCGACCACCATCTTGCTCGCGAGGGCGCTGGCGGCTTTGGATGGGCGCGTGAGGGGGAGACCTTGGGCAAGCTCAATCTCGCCCAGTTGCATCGTGCGCCTAACCCCTTGCGCGAGAAGCTCCCAGTCCTCCAGCTTGAATTGCTCCAGGTGGCCGAATGAGCCCTTCGCGATGTCTTCGTCCCATTCTCCCGCCCGGTATCGCTTACGGACCGCACGGGCAACCTCAGGAACCTCCAGCCCCATCACAAGCAGCGCCCGCGTCGAGGCTCGCATATCCTTAGGCGTGATTGGCTTGAGCCCATTGATGCCGAATTTTTGGGCGAGTGGGGATAGTGGGGGCATTGACAGTCTGTCTACATTAGGAATAGGATCGGGACACTATGCACAGCAATAATCAATACTATCTCCGCGCGATCACGGCGGAAAAGGAACTCGACCTCGCGATGACCAAGGGCCGCGCCCTCTACGCCGACAATCAGCGACTCGCGCGGGATCATGTCTATGCCCTCAAGGTGATCGAGGGGCTGGGGTCTACGCTCCAGTCGCGCCGACACCGGCTCGCGACGTGGGCGGGGCGGCGACTCGGCGCGCCTGAGATGAACCCGGTGGACCTTGCCGCGATGCTGAAGGGCATCAGGGCCGCGCTCGATGCTTTGCCATTGCCTGCAGTCGGGCAAGAGCCGACGCCCCCGACTTCTGAATCCGCTGCCGATCCCGCGCCTCAGTCCGAACCTTTGCGCGTGATCGGGGGGCGCGATGGGTAGGGGCGGACACCTTGGGGCGGGCCAGCGCGGTCATGAGCGCTTCCATCGTGACCCCCAGGTAGCCCGCGACGTCGCGCAGGCAGTCGGCGGTGCCATTACGGCGTCCGAGGAGGATATAGCAGATATGGGATCGGGACTTGCCCGCGCCCGCTGCGATCATGCCGAGAGTCGGGAGTTCCCGCTTCGGCCCAACAAGTTCGCGGAGTATGCCCTCCGCGCGGGGCGACATGGGGCGAGTTGGCTTCATGGGGCGCAAGTATAAGGCAGAATGTGACAGCTAGTCAATTGGAGGAGAAGGGGATATGACCAACAACCAGATCAAAGCCAATCTAGAAGACGCGGCAGCATCGTGGGCGCGGCGGATTGAGCGCGACAGGCTCGAGACTGCGGACCATCACCGGCGGTTGTCGAGGCAGGAGAGGAGCATCGAGGCGCTGATCGTGGCCGGGGCGTTCCTCGCCATCGCGGCGGGGGCCGGGTTGCTGTGGATCTGGGGCGGACTATGACCCGCGCCGATTGGATCACCACGGTGGCGTACCTGCCCTTGGCGGCGTTCGTCGGCCTCGCCATCGGGGAGAGTAGGATGGTGCTTACAGAGCGGCGCGTATTGCCGACAATCCAAACATCCCCCACCAGCACGCCCCGTCGAGCCGGGGCCACGTCCATCGAAGAGACTGCCAGGGCCGCAGCCAGCCTTTGCGGTGTGGACCCCGACCTCTACTGGTCATTGGTCCTCCGGGAGTCGTCTGGGCGGCACTGGGACCGCCGGGGGCGGGTTCTGCGGTCAGCGTCAAACGCCTACGGCCTCGGGCAGATCAAGATCGCGACGGCAAAAGACGTGAGTCCGGACCTCGACATCATGCAACCCTGGGGCAACGCTCTGGCGTCCGCGTGTCACCTCCGCAAGTTGCTGGACCGGTTTGACCAGAGGACTGCGCTCCACGCCTACCATGCCGGTGAGGGCGCGGTGAGGCGGGGGCAGATCACGCAGCAAACCCGTGATTATGCGCGTGACATCGAGGCGCGGCAATGAGCATCCCAATAGCCGAGGCGCACAAGCTCCTATCGATGGCGGTGTCGGACTGTGCGCGACGCCCGGTTAGCTCGACCGTGATGCTGCCGATGGTGAAATATGTCGCGTTCCACATCGGGGGCTGGGAGGCGACGGAGATCCGCCCGAACTGGCCCGAATACCCCGTGATCGCGGCGCTCGCAGACTACTACGATTCGATGAGACCGAACTGGAGAACCGAATGACCATCGACGCCACCGACCACCACCTAATCTGCCGCGAGACCGAGCATCGTCTCCGCGACCGGCTCGCAGCGGCGGAGAAGCGGGAGAAGCTGATCCAGGTCGGCAAGTCCGCGCCCCCGCAAGACGCGGAGCCGGACCTCGACGCGGCGAATTTCTTCGTAGAGCATGCGAAGTCGGGAACCTGCGAGGAATGTCCTTCTCATGTGTGGAATCTTGCCCGCGCCTACCTCGCCCTCCGCGACCGGCTCGCAGCAGCGGAGGAGTGGGCGGGGAAGTTGCAAACCATACTCGACACCGAACGGGCAGGCCGAGACAAGGAGAAGACCAAGGCGAGCGACGAAGAGGTCGCGGAGTATCTGAAGCTGCACAAGAAATCCGATGGTGATGACTGCGACCTAGACGCCAACGCCACCGTCAGACAACTCATCGCCCGCATCTCTGCCGACCGCCGCCTGATCCGCGATCAGGAATCCAAGCTCGCCGAGGAGATCGCGAGGCTGAGGGAGAAAATCAAATGGCGGAGGGATCTACTGTGACC
>VFKA01000099.1 GCA_009885795.1 Rhodospirillales bacterium
CCCTCCCCTAACTCTGCCCCACAAGGGGGAGGGAATCTTGAAGTCAGACTGGTCTTATCCCCCGCCCCCTTGACGGGGGCGGGTCGGGGTGGGGGTGACTCGCCTATCTCTGAGTGCGGAAACTAGGCGGCAGCGTGCGCCGGCCTGCGCGCGTCGCTTGCACTGGCCGTTAGACAGAGACGCGGATCTCGGATAGTTTGCGAGCGTGATAAAATCACCGTTTACCTCGCATAGCCGGTGCGCTTCATGCGGTCGCGAGGGATTGCGGCATCGTGAAGTCACCCGGAGCTTCGGTCGAGGAGCCGGGCTTCTTGTAATAGAAAAGATACCGATGTGGTCGTGTCCTCATTGCGGTGAGTCGTATTTCACGGCTCGAACGATGCATGAAATCGAGCGAATCAAGACCCGCCGCAAGACAGTGGCGATGGTTCGCCAAGCGCCGGTCGCCGTCTTCGCGGCCGAGGCGCATGGGGACGCCTTGCGCCGGACGCGCGACAAATCCGCGCGCCGCTGAGATTACACGTTAATCTGCCGCGTCCGGCTTGCGCTGGAGATCGTTTTCCTATATAATGAATATCCGCGCTTCGGGTAAGGGGCGTGGGTGTGGTTCTTTCTCATCGTGAATAGGACAAAGACCGCTGGCAGGCTCGGCCGGACCCACCAGCTATTGTGTCTCATCCGGGTTTCGCCAAGCGAGAGCTAGAACGCTCCCGCTTTGCATGGGGTCCATCGCCCGTTTTTGACCCTCGACACCCGTCAAGCGGCGGCGGGCACCGCCCGTAAGATTGTCATCGCCGGGCATGACATCGACAAAGCCGAGGGAAAGGCCCCCATTCCCGCTGGACATGGGGTGGATCGCTCGGTTTTACATTTCCGCTAGGCGGCGACCGGCGCCGGGGTGCGCGCGGTATCGGTCCAGAGGCTCGCCCGGCCGATGTCGCCGAGCGTCACGTCCACCGCTTCCTCGAAGGTTTTCAGCGTCTCGTCGAGGCAGGCCTGGTCGTGCGAGGCCGAGATGAACCACGGCTCGCGCGAATCGGGCTCGCACATGATGCCGCGCGCGATGAGGTTCGCCGCCAGCGCGTCATAGAAGCGATAGTCGCTCTGCTTCCAGTCGCGATAATTGGTCGGCGGCGACTGGCGGAAGAACAGCCCGCCCATGCTCGGATGGCCGGCGAAGCTGTGTGGGATCCCGCGCGCCCCCAGGATCGCCGTCATGCCGGCCTGCATGCGCCGTCCATAGGCGGCGATGTCGGCCAAGGCGGTGGTGTCGCGCAGCAGCGTCAACGTCGCCTCGGCCGCGCCCAGCGACATGGCCTGCGCCGTATAGGTGCCGCCATGGGCAACGCCCTGGCCGAAGCGGCGCATGATCGCCTCCTTGCCGCACACGGCGGCGATCGGATAGCCGTTGGCCATCGCCTTGGCGAGGGTGAAGATGTCGGCCTCGACGCCGTAAAGCTCCTGGGCGCCGCCCTTGCCGACGCGGAAGCCGGTCTTCACCTCGTCCACAATCATGAGGACGTTGTAGCGGGTCGCCAGCTCGCGCACCGCGCGCAGGAAGTCCGGGGCCGGGGCAATGCCGCAGCAATTGCCGAGGATCGGCTCGATCAGCACCGCGGCGATCTTGTCGCCATGGCGGCGCAACACGTCTTCGAGCTTGTTGGCGTCGTTATAGGGTACCTGCCAAAAGAGCTCGCGCGAGAGCCCGGGAACGCCGGCGCCGTAGGGCATAAGCTGCGGTTCCTCGCCCGGCTTCTGGTTTTCGAGATCGAGCCGCCACATCGAGCCGTCGAAGAGCCCGTGATAGGATCCCTCGAAGGTGACGTAGTGATCCTTGCCCGTGACCCCACGCGCCAGGCGCAGCGCCGCCATCGACGCCTCGGTGCCGGAATTGGAGAAGCGCACCAGTTCCGCGCCGGGCATCATCGAGTGGATGAGTTCCGCGACCCGGTACTCGCCCTCGGTGCCGAGCGCGTAGACGGTCCCGACCGACTGGCCCTCGCGCGCCGCCTCGTCCACGTTCGGGTGGCGGTGGCCGAGAATGACCGGGCCGTAGGCGAGCCGGTAATCGACGTAACAGTTGCCGTCGAGATCCCACAACCGGGCGCCCTGGCCGTGCTTGACATAGACCGTCTTATCGTCGCCCCAATAGCGGAAGTTGGAGCTGACGCCGAGCGGCAGGCGCTGAACCGCCTTGCGGAAATGGGCGTTGGATTTGGCGAGGCTATAGGTCATGACGGCTGCTCCCGCTTGCATTTGTTTTTTGAATGACGGTACAAGATTCGTAGCATGGGCGGCCTGCCAATGTCCATCCGGCTGAATGTTTGTTTAGAGTTTTACGTTAAGAATAGTTATGTAACATGCTAAAATATAACAATTAATCATACAACAAGCTCATGCCATCCCCGATTGAAAATTTGACCAAAATAGAGGTCTCGCGAGAAAATCGTCGCCGGCAGTTGATCGAAGCCACGGTCCGGGCGATCGCCAGCCAGGGCTACGCCAGGCTCACGCTGACCGATGTCGCCCGCGAGGCCGGCCTGTCGCCGGCCATCGTCAACTTCTACTTCAAGAGCAAGGACCAGCTCCTGGTGGCGACGCTCGAACATCTGGGCGCCGAGTACGATGCTCTCTGGCACGCCGCCGTGTCGGCGGCCGGGGGATCGCCGGCCGCGGCGCTCGAAGCCATGATCGAGGCCGACTTCCATCCGCAACTCTTCACGCCGGAGAAGGTAAAGGTGTGGTTCGCCTTCTGGGCCGAGGCGCAGATCCAACCGGCCTACCGCGACCTCGTGTCGCGCCTCGAGGCCGGCTACTACAAAGAGACCCACGAGCATTGCGCGCGCCTCATCGAGCAGGGCGGCTACCGGGTCGATCCGGCCGCGGTCGCTTACGGCCTCAACGCCATGGTGGACGGGTTGTGGTTCGACTACCTGATCGACCCGGAGGCGTTCGAGGTCGACATGGCCAAGCGCAGTTGCCGGCTCTTTCTCGCCAGTCTCTTCCCGCGCGAGTTCGGGCGCGCCGACGCCGCCATCGTGCCGGCGGAAGAGGCGGGCGATGTCAGGAGCCACACCGGCCATCGGGCGAGGCTGGCGGCGGCCCTGAAGCGCCGGCTCCATCCGAATACGCCGATGCAGCCGCGCGATCTCGCCGCCGCCATCGGCGTCACCGCCGAGACCGTGCGCAATTGGCTCGCGGAATCATCGGAGCCGTCGTCGGGGATGATGGGGCGGTTGGCCGGCGCTCTCGATGCCCAGCTTTGGATCGAGGTCTATGGGCCGGTCTATCAGGGTTTGCGCGAGCGGTTCGAGGCCAGGCTAGCGGCGACGCGCGAGGCCGAAACGCAGGAGCGCGCCGCTCTCGACGTGCTGGGTCGGCCAAGGTCATGACCGCGGGCCATCGGCTGGCGCCGCTCCTCACGCCGCGCTCGGTGGCGCTGGTCGGCGCGTCGCCGAAGGCCGGGTCGGTCGGCAACGGCATGATCCAGGGCATCGCCAAGGGCGGTTTCGCCGGGCCGCTCTATCTGGTGAATCCGAACTATGCGGAGATCGAGGGCCGTTCCTGCCATCCATCGCTCGCGGCCCTGCCCGAGGCGGTGGACCTGGTCGTGCTAGGCGTGGCCAATGCGCGCCTCGAAGGCGCGCTCGAGGACGCCATCGCCGCCGGCGCCAGGGCCGCCACGATCTTCGCCAGTTGCTATCTGCCGGACGATGCGGCGCCGAAGCTCACGCAACGCCTCGCCGCCATGGCCCGCGCGGCCGGCATGCCGGTGTGCGGCGGCAACGGCATGGGTTTCTACAATCTCGATCATGGCTTGCGCGCGTGCGGATTCCCGCCGCCGGACTGGCTTAGGCGCGGCGGCACGACCTTCATCAGCCACTCGGGCTCGCTGTTCAGCGCTTTCTGCCACAACGAACGGCGCTTCGCCTTCAACCTCGCCGTGTCGTCGGGTCAGGAGTTGGTGACGACCGCGGCCGAGTATCTCGACTTCGCGCTCGATCAACCGACGACGCGCGTCGTCGGGCTTTTCATCGAGACGGTGCGCGAGCCGGAACGCTTCGTCGCCGCGCTCGCCAAGGCGCGCGACAAGGACATTCCGGTCGTGGTCCTGAAAGTGGGGCGCTCGCCGGAAAGCGCCGCCCTCGCCGTCACCCATTCCGGCGCCATCGCCGGCAACGACGACGCCTATCGCGCGGTCTTCGATCGCCATGGCGTCACGGCGGTGGATACGCCCGACGAATTCGCAAATGCCCTTCAATTGTTGGGAGGAGGGCGCCGGGTGGGGCCGGGCGGCCTCGCCAGCGTCCATGATTCCGGCGGCGAGCGCGAACTTCTGGTCGATCTCGCGGTCCGGCGAAGAGTCCCCTTCGCGCGCATCGGCGAGGCGACAACGGCAAAGCTCGCGGCGCGGCTGGATTACGGGCTCGATCCGGTGAACCCGCTCGACGCCTGGGGAACGGGCCATGATTTCGAAGGCATCTTCGCGGACTGCCTGACCGCCCTCATGGACGATCCCGATACCGCGCTTGGCGGCATCTTCGTCGAGACGCGCAGCGGTCACACGCTGAGCGAGGGGTACATCCGCGCCTTGCTGACGGCGGCTTCTCGCACCCTGAAACCGGTGGTGCTGGCCACGAACCTGGCGAGCAACGGCAATGACGAGCTGCAATGGCGCGCGGCGATGGACGGTATTCCCGTGCTGAACGGCGCCGACGCCGCCCTGGTGGCGATCCGCGCCGCCCTCGACCGGCGCGAGTTTCTACAGCGACCGCCGATCGCGGCGGCTGCGGCGCCCAAGGGCGCGCGCGATCGTTGGGCGTCGCGCCTCGCCCATGCGCGGCCGCTCGACGAGGCGGAAAGCCTGGCGCTGCTCGCCGATTACGGCATCGTGGCGCCGGTGCATCGTATCGCCGAAACTCGAGCCGAGGTCATCGCGGCGGCCGAGGCAATCGGGTATCCCGTCGTTCTCAAGACGGCGGCCGGAAGCCTGCACAAGACGGATGTGGGCGGCGTCAAGATCGGCCTCGCCGATGCCGCCGCGCTCGGCGCCGCCTATGACGATCTTGCCGCGCGGCTTGGCGCGCGGGCGATCGTGGCGGCGATGGCGGGGAAGGGGATCGAGCTTGCCTTCGGCGCGGTCCACGATCCGCAGTTCGGTCCCTTGGTTTTTGTTGGCGCCGGCGGCAGGCTCGTGGAATATCTGCACGACCGCGTCTTTGCTTTGCCGCCGTTCGATGCGGGCGAGGCGCGGCGCCTGATCGGCAAACTCCAGTTGCGGCCCCTGCTCGACGGCAAGCGCGGCGAGCCGGCCGCCGACCTGGCGGCGCTGGCCGAGGCGCTGGCGCGGTTCTCGGTCATGGCCGCGGAGCTTAAGGGCCTGGTCGGCGAGATGGACGTGAACCCGGTTCTTGCAGGGCCGGACGGCGCGCTCGCCTTGGACGCGCTGGTCGTGCCGAAAACAAACTAGGAATTGCCGCCATGGACATGCGCCTCGATCCCGCCGACCAGGCGATACAGGCACGCACGCGCGAATTCGCCGAGCGCTACCTGTTCCCCTACGAGTTGGAATGCGAGGAACGCCAGGGCCTTTCCAAGAAATCGCTCGGAATCATCCGGCGCGCGGTCAAGGAATATTGCCTCAATGCTTACAACCACCGCAAGGAGGATGGCGGGCCGGGCTACACGCCGCTCCAGCAGCTCCTGATCCATGAGGAGCTTGGCAAAGCCACCTGCGGATTGTGGGCGGTGGTGTGGACGGCGACGCTGCCGCTGCGCCACGGCACGGCACGGCAGCGGCGCGATTATCTCCTGCCGATCATCGCCGGCAAGCGGCGCTGCTGCTATGCGATCACCGAGCCCGAAGCCGGCTCCGATCCGCGCATGGTCAAGACCAGCGCGCGGTTGAAGAAGGGGCGGTGGGAGCTGTCGGGCGAGAAGTGGTTCGTGACCTCGGCCGACGTGTGCGATCTCATCCTGGTGCACGCGCATGTCGATGGCGACCCGGAGAAGCCGACGCTCTTCGTCGTGCACAAGGACGATCCCGGCGTCACGGTGAAGCGGGTGCCGAAATTCATGCACACCTACGTCTTCGAGCACCAGGAATTCCTGTTCGACCGCGTGGCGCTGGCACCCTCGCGGCTCTTGGGCAAAGTTGGCGAGGGTTACGAGTTGACCAAGGACTGGTTCACCGACACCAGGTTCCAGATCGCGGCGCATTGCACGGGCGCCGCCATCCGCGCCACCGAGATCGCCAACGACTTCGCGGCGTCGCGGGTCCAGTTCGGCCGGCCGATCCGCGATTTCCAGGCGATCGAGTTCATGCTGGCCGACATGGCGGTGGAGATCATGGCGGCGAAGTCCATGCTCTATCGCAGCGGCTGGGAACTTGGGAACGGCCTCGAGCGCAAACTCGCCCACGCGCGGGCGAGCGCGGTCAAACTCTATTGCTCGGAGATGGCGGGGCGCGTCATCGACAAGGCGGTGCAGATCCTGGGCGGGCGCGGCTACATGCGCGAGAACCCGGTCGAGCGGCTCTACCGCGACATCCGCGTCGATCGCATCTGGGAAGGCACCTCGGAAATCCAGCGCGCCATCATCGGCGGCCAAATCAAGAAGCGGGGCCTGGGCCTCTACACCGGGTGGGTGTGATCGCCATTGGACTCACGGTGCCGCCGCGGCACGCAGGCGGGCGGCCCGCTCCGCCGTCGGCGGATGAGTGACCAGCCAGCCGGGGGCGGCGTCGCTACCGTCGCCCTTGGCGAATTTCGATTCCAATAGGTCGGCGAGCGCGCGCGGATCGAAGCCGCCGGCCTGCATGAGGGCAATCGAATAATCGTCGGCTTCAAGCTCGAAGCCTCGGGAATAGGCGAGGTCGAGCAGCACCGCGGGCGCCGCGATCACCTGGTCGAGGATGCCCGACACGTCGCCGGCGATCAGCGTCACCATTGCCGCCAGGCCGGCCGCGCGCAGGACGCGCTTCAATCCATGGCGTTCGACGGCGTGGCCGATCTCGTGCGCCAGGATGCCCGCGAGCGCGTCGTCATTGGCCGCCACGATCAACAGCTCATCCGTCAACACGATCTTGCCGCCCGGCAGGGCCAGCGCGTTGGCGCCGATCGCGCCGCCCCGACGGAACAGGAGTTGCATCCGCTCCCGCGGCAGCCCGCCGACCTCGACCAGGCGCGCGAAGATCGCTTGCGCGCCGGCTTGCCGGTCGACCGGCGCCTTGCTTTCATCGAACATGGTGAAGTCGAGGGCGTCGAGAACTTGGGCAGAGATCGATTCTTCGACCGCATGGGGCACCAGCATTGCCGTGGCGTCGGCCATGAGCGGCAGGCCCCAGCGTACGGCCACCGCCACCGCCGCCACCGCCACAACCGCCAGCCCGACCAAGCGCCAGCGAAATTTTTCCCAACCCGCCAAACGGCCATGCCGGCGATGGGCGGCGAACAGAATGTCGATGCCGTCATTGTCGGCGGTCTCGAACAGGCGGCCATCGGGAAGCGTCACGCGGCGCGGGACGTTGCCGAGCCGGCTGGATACGCCAAGCATATTGGGGTCGAGGGTCTCCGCGCCATGATCGGTTTCGAGCGCCGGACCGTTGCCGTTGCCGGTTAACCGAGCGGGTTTGCGATCGGTGGAGCCGGCCGGATAGATCCAGCCTTCAACGCGCATGGGCGGCCCTACAGACCGAAATCGAAGCCGCCGATATCCGCGTACTCCGAGCCGATCGCGGTGCCGGCCGGACGATTGGCATCGACGAATTTGCCAAGGTCGCTCGCCGGAAGCACGAACAGGCACGCGGCCTGATAACGGTATTGCCGCACCACCGCCCAGGGCCGAAGCAAGCCGATCGTCGCGACCGTGACCAGAAAGTTGGAGACGATAATCCATGCCAATCTCAAGCCGGACAGGTTCGAGCGGAAACGGTGGCCCTCGCCAAGCACCATCGCGTTGACCACGATGTTGCGGATCCGGGCCATGAAAAAGAATATGCCGACATAGACGCCAACAAGCCCCCCCAAAGGCGCCATGCTAATCGAAGTGGGCAACATGATCTCGCCAGGTGTGCCAATCTGCGCATTCGCCTCGGGCATGAGGACGTTGAACGGCAGGGCCACGTCCAACACCGAGATGACCGCCACAAGGACCGCCCCGACCAACAACGCCACGCCCACGGCCTGCAGCGCAGCCAGGTAAAACGGTCCCACGCGGGGATCGGTTTGGATGGGTGCCGTGCCGAAACGATGGTGGCGCGCGATGTAAGTGCCGGCATAGCGGGCGGCCAAGGGGTACAGCAGGCCGAAGCTCAGCGCCGCCACGAAGGGAAACAGCAGAAACGCCAGGAACGCCTTGCCGTAACTGCCGGTGAAGTTGAAGCGAACATTGCGCCAGCTCGTCATCCTCGCGTTGAATCGCATGCTTTGATTGGCGATCCAGGGAAGAACGATGATCAACGGGATATAGAGGGCGGCGCCCACGATTGGGTAGAGCTGCCCGATCAAGGCGAACGCGAACAGCGCACCGACCACGATCAGCCGCCCTTTCAGGATCTGTCCGCCGGTGGCGTGGTACTCGAACGCGTCTCCGCCGAGCGACGTGCTGCCCAGGAAATAGCGCTTGCGGCGCACCTTGGCCCAGGCCGACCAGATACCCAGCGTCGCCAGGGTCAGCAGCAGGTTGACGATCCAGATGCCGAAATACTCGCCGGCCGATCCGCGAAACAGGATCGGCAAGTCCGGCTGGCCGGTTGCGGGCGGGGAGGCGGCGGGGGCATCTGTATCCGGGACAGACATAAATTCCTCCAACCGCGACGATTCAAGAAACGCAGGCTACGCCGCGTCGTTCTCCGTCGGCCGGGGCTTGGGCACCGGCCGGCGCAGGAAGGCCGGCATATGCTCGCCGAAGGCAACCACCGATCCCACCGGCTCGGTCTCGACCATCGGTGCCGGCTTGGACGCCGGCGTTGGCGCGGGACGAGGCGTCGTCGCCTGGCGCTCGACCGGGCGCGGCCGGCCGGCGTTCACGTGCCGGGGCGCGGGTTGAGGCGCCGGCGCTGGCGCTATCGCGGGTTGAGGCTCTGGCGCGTGCTGCGCGGGCCGGGCCGACGCTGCCGGCGCTTCCGGGATACGTCTCGGGCGCCTCGCGCGCGGTTCTTCGCGGCGGGCGGTGTGCCGGCCCCGCCTGGGGCGGCCGTCCGAGGCCGCGAATTCGACGCTCGGCAGGCCTTCGACGTCGATGCGCGGTATGGCCTTGCCGATGAGTCTTTCGATGGCGGTGACGAAGGCCCCGTCATCGGGCGTGGCCAGCGTGTAGGACAGCCCTTCGCGGCCGGCCCGTCCGGTGCGCCCGATACGATGGATGTAATCCTCGGCGTGGATCGGCACATCGAAATTGAAGACATGGGTTAGCCCGATGACGTCGAGCCCGCGCGCGGCCACGTCGCTCGCGACCAGAATCTTGACCGCGCCCGCCCTGAAGCGATCGAGTGTCTCGGTGCGCTTGGCCTGCGCCATGTCGCCATGAAGCGCGGCGGCGTCGAATTTGTGTTTCGCGAGCGAACGTTGAAGAATGTCCACGTCGCGCTTGCGGTTGCAGAAGATGAGCGCGCTGCGCACGCTTTCGGCCCGCAGGAGATGGCGCAGCGCCTCGCGCTTGTCGAGTTCGTCAATGACGGCGAGGTGCTGGATGACCATGGCCGCCGGCGATGTGGGCGGCGACACCGAGATCTCCTTCGGATTCATCAGGAAGGCGTCGGCCAGGCGCTTGATCTCGGGCGGCATGGTGGCGGAGAAAAACAGCGTCTGGCGAAGCTTCGGCAGCATCGACACGATGCGCTCGACGTCGGGAATGAATCCCATGTCGAGCATGCGATCGGCCTCGTCGATGACCAGGATCTTCGTGTCGCTGAGCAGGATCTTGCCGCGCTCGAAGAGATCGAGCAGCCGGCCCGGCGTGGCGACGAGCACGTCGACGCCGCGGTCGAGCTTTTTCAACTGATCGGCGAAAGACTCGCCGCCGATGAGCAAGGCCATGTTGAGCTTGTGGTGCTTGCCATAGCGCTCGAAGCTTTCGGCCACCTGGGTGGCGAGCTCGCGAGTCGGCTCCAGGATGAGCGAGCGCGGCATACGCGCCCGCGCGCGCCCGGCCGCCAGCATGTCGATCATCGGCAGGGTGAAGGACGCCGTCTTGCCGGTACCGGTCTGGGCGCAGCCGAGTACGTCGCGGCCCATGAAGATGATCGGGATGGCTTGTTCTTGGATAGGCGTTGGTGTTTTGTAGCCTGCGTCGTCAATCGCGCGCAGAACCTCGGGACTGAGCCCCAAATCGGAGAATTCCATATGGTCCGGAACGGGCAAAAGAAATCGATAAGACCCAAGACGGGGAGGCCGGTGCCCGTGTTCCACAGCCTCTTTCACGTATGTAATATAGGTAGATTCTTATGAAAGTCAAATTAACAATAGGTTACGCCTTGAATTGGCGTCGAAATCCGGTCGCCGCCCGGGCAGGAACCCGGTCTTGCTGATCCACCGCGATCAATCGAGCCTCTTGGTCGTCGATGTGCAGGAAAGGCTTGCTCCGGCGGTCGCCGACCGCGAGCGCGTCATCCGTAACGCGGCGATCCTGATGAGGAGCGCCGCCCAGCTTGGCGTGCCGATCCTCGTGTCCGAGCAGTATCCCCAAGGGCTCGGCCGCACCGTCGCCGAGCTTCAGGCGTTGGCGCCGGCCAATGCGATCGTCGCCAAGACCCATTTCTCCTGCGCCGCCGAGCCTGACTTTCGCCTTCGCCTCGACGGCCTCTTTGCCCTCGGGCGCGGCCAGGCCGTCATTTGCGGCATGGAGACGCATGTCTGCGTCTTGCAGACGGCACTGCTGATGAAGGAGTACGGGTTCAGGCCCGTCGTCGTGGCCGATGCCGCGTCGTCGCGGACAGAGGCAAATCACGAAGCCGGCTTGGCGCGATTGCGCGAGAACGGCGTCGAGGTCGTGACGACCGAGATGGTGGTGTTCGAGTGGCTGCGCCGGGCCGCCACCCACGAGTTCCGGGAGTTGATCAAGCTGATCAAGTAGTGGATCGGCAGCCGGGCTACATCCGCAATAGCGGGCGCCAGCGACCGATTTTTCGGAGAAGGGATCTGTTAACTAATCGGCCCTAAATTGCCCGTCCATCCGATGGTGCTCCGACCATGCGTTCGGCGAGCCGTCAATCGCCCTATTCATTCAGATGAGGAGTTTTTCATGAGCGAGGCCAGTCTCTATGAGCGCTTGGGCGGTGCCGCCGCCGTCGACGCGGCCGTTGACATATTTTACCGCAGAGTGCTGGCCGACACGGCCCTTTCACGCTTCTTCGACAGCACCGACATGGACAACCAGCGCGCCAAGCAGAAGGCGTTCCTGACGATGGCGTTCGGCGGACCGAACACCTATACCGGCAAGGATTTGCGTCAAGCTCACAAGCCGCTCGTGGACAAGGGCATGAACGGCAGCCATTTCGACTCGGTCGCCGGCCACTTGGCCGCGACTTTGAAACAGCTGGGCGTGCCCGAGAATTTGTCCGGCGAGGTGCTGGCGATCGCCGGGAGCACCCGCGACGACGTGCTCAACCGCTAGGCGCGGCGCCGCCGGCGGGCTCGGCTCCATCGCCACCCTGTTATCCTGCCGTGCAGGAGATTCTCTATTCCGGGAAGCGGGTCTTGTGCGAGGAGGGCGAGACCGTGCTCGCCGCCTTGCTTCGGCATGGCTTGGACTTACCCTATTCCTGCCGAAAGGGGACTTGCCTGACCTGCATGGTGCGGGCCGTCGACGGCACGGTACCTGAAGCCGCGCGGCGAAACCTCAAGACGACCGAGATCGAGCGAGGTTTGTTCTTGGCCTGCCAATGCGTTCCGGTGGCGCCGCTCGCGCTCATGCCGGTGAGGGATGCCGAGAATTTCGGGCGAGCCACCATCCGCGACGTTACGCGTCTGGCATCGGATGTGTGCCGCGTTGTCATTCGACCGGCAACGGCCCTTTATTACCGCGCCGGCCAGTTCATCAACTTGCGGCGGCGCGACGGGCTCATGCGCAGCTATTCCATCGCCAGCGTGCCCCGCCTCGATCGCGACATCGAGATGCACGTCAAGCGGCTTCCCGGCGGAGAGATGAGCGGTTGGCTGTTCGAGCAGGCCGAGCATGGGGACGAGGTCGGTTTCCAGGGGCCCAATGGCAACTGTTTCTATATTCCCGGACGCTCCGACCAGCCTCTGCTGTTGATCGGGACGGGCACCGGCGTGGCGCCTCTCGTGGGCCTCGCGCGGGATGCGCTCCACGCCGGCCATGCTGGGCCAATCCACCTCTATCACGGCAGCCGGCGGGTCGAGGGTCTCTATTTCAATGGCGCGCTGCACGCATTGTCGGGGCGCCACCCAAGCCTGCATTACCACGCTTGCGTTTCGGGCGAGGCAGCGCCAACCGGATTCCGATCAGGGCGCGCGGACGAGGCCGCGTTTTCCGACCTGCCGGATCTGGCGGGATGGCGGGTCTATCTCTGCGGTTACCCGGTCATGGTGCGAACGGCGCAGAAACGAGCTTATCTGGCCGGCGCCGCTCTCTCGGAAATCATGGCCGACCCGTTTGACCTTCGGGACAAGCGCGCGACGCCGCGGCGGAACGCCGTCGAACGAGCGGACGTTTGGTGAGCGTCAGCGCGGGCCGTGCCGGTTCGCGGCCCATAGACCTTCAGCAGCCTGGAATCCTGCATTGATCCGGGTTCGGGAAGCCCCGATTGGCCGGCAGCGCCTGTGCGGTTACTTGCCGCAAAAAATCGCGGAACGCCGGATCGCCGGGGCCGGTGACCGGGCCGGTGTTCGCGGCCAGATAGGTGAGGGCCCGCTCGCCGCGGCAGAAGCCGGCGAGGACGCGGATGCCATCGGCGCCGGGGCTTGCCGGCACCGCGGGCGTCTCGGCGCAGAAAATTCCCGAGCGGCTGGCTTCGGGACCATTGAAGACCAGGCGCAAGCGGTACTCGGGGCGGGGCGTCTCTTCCGGCGGCGGCACGAAGCGCACGCGCGGACCGGAATTCGCCCCCTGGATCGCTTCGGCGACGATGGCGGCGAACGCGGTATCATCGCCGCCGAAGGGATTGCCGCCGACCTCGACCCTGAGGCCGCCGCCGCCGGCCGCGTAGCCGATCTCCCCGGTCGAATAGCCGTCATCGATATCGGTGCCGTGGACGATGGCGCTGCCGGCGCAGCCGGCAAGCGTAAGGAAACATGTAAGCGCGAGAGACACGGCGGCCCGGCCCTCATGCTTCGACAGGCTCGGCATGAGGGCCTCGTTCTGTGTCCTAAACATCGATGTCCTTCACGGATTGGGCGTGCTCTTGGATGAAGGCAAATCGCAGTTCGGGCTTTCGTCCCATCAGGCATTCGACCAGATCGGCGGTTTCCCGCGCGGCCGCCCGATCCTCGTTCTTGTAGCGGTCCGGCATTCGTACCTGCAGCAGCGTGCGCCGGCGCGCATCCATGGTGGTGTCGCGCAGTTGCGCCGGCATCATCTCGCCCAGGCCCTTGAAGCGGCCGATTTCGATCTTGCCGCGCCCGTCGAACTTCGTTTTCATCAACTCGTCCTTGTGGGCGTCGTCGCGCGCATAGAGAGTCGTGCCGCCTTGGGTCAGCCGGTAGAGCGGCGGCAGGGCGAGATAGAGGTGTCCGCCCTCGATCAACGCGGGAATCTCGCGGTAGAAGAACGTCATCAGCAGCGAGGCGATATGGGCGCCATCGACGTCGGCGTCGGTCATGATGACGATGCGCTCGTAGCGCAGCTTCTTCTCGTCGTACTTGTCGCGCGTGGCACAGCCGAGCGCCAGCAACAGATCGGCCAGTTCCTGGTTGGCCTGCATCTTGTCGAAGGAGGCGCTGGCGACATTGAGGATCTTGCCGCGCAAGGGCAGGATCGCCTGGGTATGGCGATCGCGCGCCGCCTTTGCCGAGCCGCCGGCCGAATCGCCTTCGACCAGGAACAGCTCGGTGCCCAGGGCGCGGTCGATGGCGCAGTCCGTGAGCTTGCCCGGCAGGCGCAAGCGGCGCGTCGCCGATTTTCTTTCGAGTTCGCGGTCCTGACGGCGGCGCAGGCGATCCTCGGCGATCTCGATCGCGTGGTTCAGAAGATCGCGCGCGCGCTCCGGGTCGCCGGAGAGCCAATGGTCGAAATGATCCTTGATCGTGGCTTCGACCAGGCGGCCCGCCTCGGGCGACGACAGCTTTTCCTTGGTCTGGCCCTGGAACTGCGGGTTCTCGATGAACAGCGACAGCAGGATCGAAGCGCCGCCGCACAGATCCTCCGCCGTCACCACGCCGGCGCGCCGATTGCCGATAAGCTCGCCGTGAGACTTGAACGAGCGGGCAAGGCCGGCGCGCAAGCCCGCCTCGTGCGTGCCGCCCTCGGGTGTCGGCACCGTGTTGCAATACGAGCTGAAGAACTCCTCGCCGTCGGCGGGCCAGGCGATGGCCCATTCCATGCGGCCGCGCTTGTCGGGAAAGTCCGCCTGGCCGTGGAAGGGCGTCTCGGTCACGCAACGCCGCTCGCCGAGGCTGGCGGCAAGAAAATCGAGCAGCCCGCCGGGGAAGTGGAACGTGTCCTTGGGCGGTGTCGGGTCGTCCTTGGCCAGCCGCGCCGGGTCGCAGGTCCAGCGCACCTCGACACCGCGAAAGAGATACGCCTTGGACCGCGCCATGCGATGGAGCCGCGCGGGAGCGAACGTAGCCTTGCCGAAGATCTGCGGATCGGGATGGAAGCGCACGGCCGTGCCGCGCCGGTTGACCGCGCCCGGTACGCGGCGGAGTTTGCCGGTCGGCTTGCCGCGGGCGTAGGCCTGCACGAAGAGCTGGCGGTCGCGCGCCACCTCAACCGTCAGATCGTCGGCGAGCGCATTCACCACCGAAAGCCCGACGCCGTGCAGGCCGCCGGAAGTCGTATAGACTTTGCCGCCGAATTTACCGCCCGAATGGAGCGTGGTCATGATGACCTCGAGGGCCGACTTGGTCTTGAACTTGGGGTGCGGATCGACCGGGATGCCGCGGCCGTTGTCGCGAACGGTGATGTACCCTTCGCCGTCGTACTCGATCTCGATGCGGTCGGCGTGGCCCGCGACCGCCTCGTCCATGGCATTGTCCAGAAGCTCGGCCACGAGATGGTGCAGCCCCGCTTCGTCGGTGCCGCCGATGTACATGCCGGGGCGCCGGCGCACGGGTTCCAGCCCCTCCAGGACCTCGATGTCCTTGGCGGAGTATCCGGTATTCTTGCGGGCGA
>VFKA01000033.1 GCA_009885795.1 Rhodospirillales bacterium
CGCCGCCGACACGGATGATGGCAACACCGCCGGCGAGCTTCGCCAAACGCTCGGCCAGCTTCTCGCGGTCGTAGTCGGAGGTCGTTTCCTCGATCTGCTGGCGGATCTGGGTGCAACGGCCCTCGATCTCCTTCTTCTTGCCGGAACCGTCGATGACGGTGGTCTCTTCCTTGGTGATCACCACCTTCTTCGCCTTGCCCAGCATCTCGAGGGTAACGTTCTCGAGCTTGATGCCGAGATCCTCGGAGATGAGCTGGCCGCCGGTGAGGATCGCGATATCCTCCAGCATCGACTTGCGGCGATCGCCGAAGCCGGGCGCCTTCACCGCGGCGACCTTCAAGCCGCCGCGCAGCTTGTTGACGACAAGCGTCGCCAGGGCCTCGCCCTCGATGTCCTCGGCGACGATCAGCAGCGGCCGGCCGGACTGGACCACCGCTTCCAGCACCGGCAGCATCGCCTGCAGGCCGGACAGCTTCTTTTCGTGCAGCAGGATGTAGGGGGTCTCGAGCTCCGTCTGCATCTTTTCGGCGTTGGTGATGAAGTAAGGCGACAGATAGCCGCGATCGAACTGCATGCCCTCGACCACTTCGAGCTCGGTCTCCAGGCCCTTGGCTTCCTCGACGGTGATGACGCCCTCGTTGCCGACCTTCTGCATGGCCTTGGCGATCATCTCGCCGATCTCACGCTCGTTGTTGGCGGCGATGGACCCCACCTGGGCGATTTCCTCGGAGGTCGAAACCTTCTTGGAGCGCTTCTTCACGTCCTCGACCACCGCTGCCACCGCGAGGTCGATGCCGCGCTTCAAATCCATGGGGTTCAACCCGGCCGCGACCGCCTTCACGCCTTCGCGCACGATGGCCTGGGCCAACACCGTGGCGGTCGTGGTGCCGTCGCCCGCCTGGTCGGCGGTCTTGCTGGCGACTTCGCGCACCATCTGCGCGCCCATGTTCTCGAACTTGTCGCTAAGCTCGATCTCCTTGGCGACGGTGACGCCGTCCTTGGTGATGCGTGGAGCGCCGAACGACTTGTCGAGGACGACGTTACGGCCCTTCGGGCCCAGCGTCACCTTGACGGCGTTGGCGAGAATATCGACGCCGCGCAGCATGCGATCGCGCGCGTCGGTACTGAATTTAACGTCCTTGGCTGCCATGTTTTATTGTTCCTTTGTCTCTGTCTCTTGTTCGATTTCGAGTTAGGCGGCCTTCTTCTTGGACTTGAAGACGCCCTCGATGATTCCCATGATGTCGGACTCCTTCATGATGAGGAGTTCGTCGCCATCGATCTTGACTTCGGTGCCGGACCACTTGCCGAACAGGATGCGGTCGCCGGCCTTCACCGACATGGGCAGCAGACGGCCCTCCTCGTTGCGGCCCCCTTCGCCGACGGCGACGATCTCGCCTTCCATCGGCTTTTCCTTCGCGGTGTCGGGGATGATGATTCCGCCTGGGGTCTTCTCTTCCCCCTCGAGCCGGCGAACCACGACGCGATCATGGAGCGGTCGAAACTTCATGGATTCTCTCTCCCTTTATTCTGATGGCCAATGTCGCGATTGCGACAGGCTAGGCCCCGTCCGTCGGTGGCCGGAGCCCATTGTTAGCACTCGTCTATAGCGAGTGCCAAGGATTTAGGGACGCCGTCGGTCGGAGTCAAGGCGAATTACCCAGGTTTTGGCAGCACTTACACGGTTATGCTGCTAACGCGTTGAAATTAATGGATTATTGAATTTTGTGTCTCATCCTGGTATGGCAGTTTCGAGGAAGGAATCCGAAGGCACGACGGAGGCGACGATGGCAACGCGGGATTTGTCGATGCAGCTCAGGGACTACCGCCTGACCACGGCGGAGATCCTCTATCATCTGCCGGACCACCCAGGCCTGCTGCAGACCTTTGTCTGGCAGGATCTCGACCTCGCCCCGAAATTTCCAGTCCTCCACCGATTTCTCGATTTCTGGGGGCGCAGCCTGGAAGGCAAGCTTCATTCCGTGAAGGTGGCGTCCGCGACGCTGGTGCAGCCGGCCAGGTTCCGCGTCGCCGGCGCCTACATGACCCTGCACTGAATTCAGAGCGATACGGCCAGCTTGCGCGCCTCGTAGATGGCCATGCCGGCGGAGCGCGCCGCCACCGCATCGCCGAGCGTGCGAATTTCGAGGCCCGAATCGGCAAGCTCGGCCGTGAGCCGGTCGTCCGGTGTGTTGGTGCAGGCTAGCACCAAGCTGTCGAATTCGCGCTCCTCCGCCTCGCCCGTATAAAGATCCGCGATGGTGGCGGTGGTGCCGGACCAGCGCGTCAGCACCTTGGCCAGCAGCACCTCGACGCCGAACTTGGCGAAGCGTTCGCGCGTCGTATCCCCGGTCAGGCTGAGGTCGAGCGCGCCGGCCGCCTTCTCCGCCGCCGTCAAGACGGTGACCTGGTGACGTTGTTGGGCGAGGTGAAGCGCCGTGCCGCTCGCCGGCCACCAGCCGTTGATGTCGTCGAGCAGCAGCACCCGCGAGCCCGGCACCACGGTCCCTTCGAGCACGTCGTGGATTGTGGTGACGTTGTCCTGACCGGCGCCGGGCAGTTGCGCGACATGCGGCAGCGAACGCTGGAAGCCCTCGCGCGACGGGCGCGATCCGGTGGCGAGCACGACAATGTCGGCGCCGGATCGCCGGATGTCATCGGCGGTCATCTCGGTGCGCAGATTGACGCGGACCTGGAGCGCCTCGAGCTGTCCCTGGTACCAGTTGAGCAGCGCGCCGATCTCGCCCCGCTCCGGCTGCCCGGCCGCTAGACGAAATTGCCCGCCCAATTCGCCGCCGCGCTCGGCGAGCGTGACGCGGTGGCCGCGCGCCGCCGCCATGCGCGCCGCCTCCAACCCCGCCGGGCCGCCACCGACGATGAGTACCGTCTTCGGGCTCTTCGCCGGCACCGGCCTATCGCCTTCCCATTCGGTTTCGCGGCCCACGGACGGATTGACCAGGCAGCTTCCCCAATAATCGCGCAGGCGCCGCCCGATGCAGAGCTGATTGCAGGAGATACAGGGGCGGATGTCGCCGGGCCGGCCGTCGCGCGCCTTGTTGGCGAGGTGCGGGTCGGCGATCTGGCCGCGGACGATACTGCAGAGATCGGCCTGGCCGGCGGCGAGGATCGCCTCGGCGTTGGCCGGCGTCTTGATGCGGGATTCGGCGGTGATCTTGGCGTGACGCACGACCGACTTGAAGGCCGCAGCGTCCTCGGCGCCGAGGCGGAACGGAAACTGGAACGAGGGCACGATGGCGGAGAAGCGGTTCAGGTAGCTGCCGGTGCCGCTCGAGAAGTAATCGACCAGGCCGCGCTCGTCGAGATAGCGGATGATCGCCTGCTTGTCCTCGATCGTAAGGCCGCCCGGATAGGGCTCGGCGCCGGAGATGGTCATGCCGATGATGAAATCGGGGCCGGCCATCTTGCGGATGCCTTCGCAGATGGCGGTCGAGAAGCGGACCCGGTTTTCGAGGCTGCCGCCCCAGCGGTCCGCGCGGCGGTTGGTGAGCGGGGACCAGAACTGGTCGATGAGGCAATTGTAGCCGGCGAAAAGATCGACGCCGTCGAAGCCCCCGTCGCGGTCGCGCCGGGCGGCCTCGATGAAGGAGGCTATGAGCTCCTCGATCTCGGGGTCGGTCACGGCGTGGCTGCCCCATTGGTCGTGATAGGAAGGAACGCCGGAGGGCGACCAGTACGGCTCCCAGGAATTGTCCTGATCGCCGTGGCCGCCGACATGATAGATCTGATGGATCATGACCGTGCCGTGGCCGTGGCACTCGTCGTTGATCTTGCGGAAATAGGGGATGATGGAATCGTCGGTGCGGAAATTCGCCCGCGTCAGCACGCCGGTGCGGTGCGCCGGGTGCGGTTCGACCACGATCATCGCCGCCCCGCCGCGCGCGCGTTCGCGGTAATAGCCGAAATGGCGCTCGGTCGGCAGGCCCTCGACGCTCATGTTGATGGTGTGGGCGCCGAAGACGATGCGGTTCTTGAGCTCGAGATGGCGGAGCTTCAAGGGTTGGAACAGATGCGGGAACTGGCCGGTCATGACGGGCGCTTTGCGTTTGCTACCGAGAGGACAAGTCTATACCTATTTCGGTGACAGTGCACTTAATTGACTCCTCGGCGCCCCGCGCCTAGTCTCGCGCCATGGCCCGCCTCGCCCGCCTCGTCGTTCCCGGCCTGCCGCATCATGTGACCCAGCGCGGCAACGGCCGGGCGCGCACGTTCTTCGGCGACGACGACTACGCGCTTTATCGCGATCTCCTGGGCGAGAGTTGCCTTGCGGCCGGCGTCGAGGTCTGGGCCTGGTGTCTGATGCCCAATCACGTGCATCTCATCCTGGTCCCCGCCGACGCGGACGGATTGCGCCGCGCGCTGGCCGTGGCGCACCGGGCTTACGCCGGCGCCATCCAGGCCCGGCGCAAGCGCACGGGCCATTTCTGGCAGGGCCGGTTCGGTTCGGTCGTGCTGGACGAGGAACACTTGGCGGCGGCGGTCCACTATGTGTCGCTGAACCCGGTGCGGGCGCGTCTGGTCGACCGGCCCGAGGCGTGGCGTTGGTCGAGCGTCCGTGCGCATCTTCATGGCAAGGATGACGGTCTGACGACGCCGGGACCCGTGCGGGAGCGGTACGCGCCGTTCCGTGCTTTTCTCGAGCGGCCCCCGGCACAAGATGCCGAGACGCGGCTGCGCGCCGCCGAACGTGTCGGCCGCCCGCTGGGCGACGATTCCTTTCTCGCGCGGCTGGAGCGGCAGGCCGGGCGAAAGCTGCGACCCGGTAAGCGCGGCCCCAAGCCTGTCCTCGGGCCGGCCCTTGGCCGGACCCGGGGGCCGCGCCGGTCGACCCGCGCCGGGACGTCACGCCGGGACGAAGATTAATTAAGTGCACTGTCACCGAATTACGGTCTGGCTGCTGATTTGCGCGGGCATGATCGCGGTCATGGTCGTGATCGGCGGCGTCACGCGTCTCACCGAATCCGGGCTGTCGATCACCGAATGGCGGCCCCTTGGCGGAATCTTGCCGCCGCTGGGCGAGGCCGATTGGCGGCACCTTCACGATCTCTACCGCCAGACGCCTCAGTATAAGCAACTCAACGCCGGCATGACGCCGGCCGAATTCAAGACGATCTTCTGGTGGGAGTATGTGCATCGGCTGTGGGGCCGGCTGATCGGCCTCGCCTATGCACTGCCCTTCCTGTGGTTTCTCGCGAAGCGCCGGATTCCTGGGCGTCTCGGCCCGCATCTCTGGGCCATCCTCGGCCTCGGCGGCTTGCAAGGGCTGGTCGGCTGGCTGATGGTCGAGAGCGGACTCGCCGACCGGCCCAGCGTCAGTCAGTACCGCCTCGTCGTCCACCTGCTGCTGGCGCTGATCATCTATGCCTATATCCTGCGCATCGCCTTCGCGCTCATGCGCCCGGCGGCATCGCGACCGCCAGGCTCGCGACGCCTGCGCGCCGCGCTTGCCGGGGTGACGGCGCTGGCCTTCGCGACCATCGCCATGGGCGGGTTCGTGGCCGGTCTCGACGCCGGCTTCATCTACAATACCTTTCCGCTGATGGGCGGGCGCCTGGTGCCGGGGGATCTCCTGGCGCTCTCGCCGTCATGGCTCAATCCGTTCGAGAACCCGGCGGCGGCGCAGTTCGCGCATCGCTGGCTCGGCATTCTCCTCACGACATCCTGCGTGGTCCTGTGGGCGGCGGGCCGCCGGGCCGGTCTCGCGCGAAACGAGATCGCGGCGGTCGCCGGGATGGCGGCCGTCCAAGCGGCGCTCGGGATTGCCACGCTGGTTCTGGTCGTCCCCATACCCTTGGCCGCGGCGCATCAGGGCGGCGCGGTCATATTGCTGGGCTTGCTGCTCTGGGCCTGGCACGCGGCCGGCCTGCCCGGCCAGGATGTCAGTCCGGTTTACAAGCGCCAGGGGCCGCGCTAGCCTGAGCCTACCGTCAATAAACGGTTACCATTTCAGGACAAGGAGGAGTCATGACCAGGGGATTCTTGCGTTTGATGCTCGCCGGCGGAGCCGCGCTATGTTTCACGAGCGTGGCCGCCCAAGCGGACATGATGAAGAGCGTCGGACCCGGCGAGGGCGAAGTCGCGATCGTCGCCTGGGCCGGCTACATCGAGCGCGGCGAGACCGACCCGGCCTATGATTGGGTGACCGGCTTCGAAACCGCGACCGGCTGCAAGGTGACGGTGAAGACCGCGGCGTCGAGCGACGAAATGGTGTCGCTGATGAACGCCGGGGGCTTCGACTTGGTGACCGCATCGGGCGACGCCTCGACACGGCTCATCGCCGGCGGCACGGTGCAGGAAATCAACACGGCGCTGGTGCCGAGCTGGAGCACGGTCGACCCGCATTTGCAGAACGCCAACTGGCACACCGTCGATGGCAAGCACTACGGCGTACCCTACCAGTGGGGCGCCAACGTGCTGATGTACAACGCCAGCCTGTTCGAAAACGCGCCGACCAGCTGGAACGTGGTGTTCGAGGAAACGAAGCTGCCCGACGGCAAGTCGAACAAGGGCCGCGTCCAGGCCTATCAGGGGGCGATCTACATCGCCGACGCCGCGGTCTATCTGAAGTTCAACCGGCCCGACCTCGGAATCACCGACCCCTATGCCCTCGACCAAACGCAGTTCGACGCGGTGATGCAGCTCCTGCATGGACAGCGCGAGCTGGTCAACCGCTACTGGGGCGACCCCGCGGTGCAAGCCGAGGACTTCACCAACGAAGGCGTGGTGGCGGCGCCGTCCTGGCCCTACCAGGTGAACCTGCTGCGCGCCGAAGGCAAGGTGCGGATCGGTAGCACGGTGCCGAAAGAGGGCGCCACCGGCTGGGCCGACTCGACCATGATGCACGTCAACGCGCCCCATCCCAATTGCGCCTATCTGTGGATGGAGAATTCGATCCAGCACTCGACCCAAGGCGGCGTCGCGGCCTGGTTCGGCAGCGTGCCTTCGGTTCCCGCGGCCTGCACCGGCCACGCGCTTCTCGGCGAGACCGGGTGCAAGACCAACGGCATCGATAACTTCAACCGCATCCACTTCTGGCGCACGCCGGTCGCGGAATGCGGCGGCGGGCGTACTTGCGTGCCGTACCAGGACTGGGTGAGCAGCTATCTCGCGGTCAAGGGCGGCGTCTAAAAGCGTAATCGACCCAAGCGGCCGGGCGTTTCTCGCGAGCGCCCGGCCGGGATGCGATTGCGGTCATGACTAAGACTAACGGCGTTGCCGTCGCCTTCAAGGGCGTGAGCCGCGTCTTCGGCGAGGTGCGTGCCGTCGACGACGTGTCGTTCGAGATTCGCGACGGCGAGTTCTTCTCGCTGCTCGGCCCCTCCGGCTCCGGCAAGACCACCTGCCTCAGGCTCGTCGCCGGCTTCGAGCAGCCGAGCCGCGGCGAAATTCTGTTGCACGGACGCGCCATGGTCGGGGTGCCCCCCTACGAGCGCGACGTCAACACGGTGTTCCAGGATTACGCGCTGTTCCCGCACATGTCCGTGCTGGAAAACGTTTCCTACGGCCCGATGATTCGCAAGGTGCCGAAACTCGAGCGCGGCCGGGACGCCGAGACGATGCTGGAGATGGTGGCCTTGGGCGGGCTCGGGGAGCGCAAGCCCTCGCAGCTTTCCGGCGGCCAGCGCCAGCGCGTGGCGCTCGCGCGCGCGCTCATCAACCGGCCGAGCGTCCTCTTGCTGGACGAACCCTTGGGCGCGCTCGACCTCAAGCTGCGCGAGCAGATGCAAGTCGAGCTGAAGCAGATCCAGCGCCAGGTCGGCATCACCTTCATCTACGTCACCCACGACCAGGGCGAGGCGCTGTCCATGAGCGACCGCGTCGCCGTGTTCAACAAGGGGCGCATCGAGCAGATCGATACGCCGGCCCGCGTCTATGAACGGCCCACGACCGCCTTCGTCGCCGGATTTGTCGGCGTCTCCAATCTTCTGAGCGAGGGTGCCGCGGCGGCCGTGACCGGGGCGCGCCAGCCCTTCTCGATCCGGCCGGAGAAGATCCACCTGGTCGAGCGCGGCGCCGCCATCCCCGCCAGCGCCTGCGCCGTGGATGGGCGCATCGCCAGCGTTCTCTACCTCGGCGCCAACACGCGCTTCGAGGTCGCGCTCGACACCGGCGGCATGCTCACGGTGATCGAGCAGAACCGCGAGGAAGTGCAAGCCGGGGGCTGGCCGCTGGACCGCCCGGTGCGCCTGTGGTGGGAGCGCGCCCACATGCAGGCGATCGGCGGCAAGACATGAGCGTGGCCGTCGCGGCTCCGGCGGGCCCAAGCCTCGCCAGGCGGGCCTCGAGGCTCCTCTACCTGCACCCGCGCCTGGCGCTGGCGCTGCTGCTGGCGCCGCCGCTGCTGTGGCTCGGAATCATCTATCTGGGCTCGCTGTTCGCGCTGCTGGCGCAGAGTTTCTTCTCGATCGATTACTTCAGCGGCAAGATCGTGCACGAGCCGACGCTTGCCACCTATGCCCAGCTGTTCACGGCATCCAACCTAAGCGTCATCCTGCGCACCGTGATCATGGCGCTGATGGTGACCTTCGTCTGCGGCGCGATCGCGTTCCCGCTCGCCTATTACATGGCGCGCTTCGCGAGCCCTCGCGCGAAACTCGTCCTCTACCTCGCGGTGACGCTGCCGTTGTGGTCGAGCTACCTCGTTCGCGTCTATGCATGGCGGCTCATCCTGTCCAAGGAAGGCGTCATAACCTGGACGCTGGATTCGGTCGGCCTGCTGCCGGTGCTGGACTGGGTATTGGCGCTGCCCATCGTCGGCGGGCCGTCGCTCACCTCCTCCTATATCGGCACCGCGACCGTGTTCGTGTACATCTGGCTGCCCTACATGATTTTGCCGATCCAGGCGGCGCTGGAGCGCGTGCCGCGCTCGCTGATCGAGGCGTCGGCCGATCTCGGCGGCCGGCCGCGGGAGACCTTCCGCAACGTCATCCTGCCGCTGGCGATACCGGGCGTGGCGGCGGGATCCATCTTCACGTTCTCGCTGACGCTGGGCGACTACATCATCCCGAGCCTGGTCGGCAGCAGCCGGCCCTTCATCGGCACGGTGGTGCTGGAGCACCAGGGCGCCGCCGGCAATATTCCGCTGGCCGCGGCCTTCGCCGTGGTGCCGATCGTCATCATGATGGGATACTTGGCGCTGGCGCGCCGCCTCGGGGCCTTCAGTGCGCTCTGAACGCCCCGGCGGCGGGTGGGGCCTCAAGGGCGCCGCGGCCTTCGGCGTCTTGTTTCTCAACATGCCGCTCGCCTTCATCCTGCTCTACGCCTTCACCACCGACGACCGCAGCTTTTCGTTCCCGCCGCCCGGCTATACGCTGCAATGGTTCGCCGTCGCTTGGGGCCGCCACGACATCTGGGAGGCGTTCGCCCTGTCCTTGCAGGTGGCGGTACTCGCCACAATCGGCGCCATCGTGCTTGGCACCTGCGCGGCGGCGGCGATGTACCGATTCCGTTTCTTCGGCAAGGAATCCGTGACGCTTCTCATCCTGTTGCCGATCGCGCTGCCCGGCATCGTCACCGGCATTTCCTTGCGTTCGGCCTTCGCGCTGGGCGACGTGCCGTTCAGCTTTTTCACCATCGTGCTGGGCCACGCGACGTTTTGCGTCGTCGTCGTCTACAACAACGTCATCGCGCGCTTCAGGCGCAGCTCGCCGGCGCTCATCGAGGCCTCGATGGACCTTGGCGCCGACAGCTTCCAGACCTTCCGCCACGTCGTCCTTCCGAGCATCGCCACCGCGCTTCTGGCCGGCGGCATGCTGGCTTTCGCGCTCTCCTTCGACGAGGTGATCGTCACGACCTTCACGGCCGGGCAGCAATCGACCCTGCCGATCTGGATCCTGAAGGAACTGACGCGCCCACGCCAACGGCCCGTGGCCAACGTCGTCGCCGTCTTCGTGATCGTCGTGACGCTGGGGCCGATCCTGTTGGCCTATTACCTAACCCGCGATACCCATGACACGGCGGGTAGCGGCAAATAGCGCGACCGATCGGCGCTCTCCCGCAGCCTGTGTTGAATTCATATTTCGGTGGAATTCATATTTCGATATTTCGGTGGATATTTCGCGATATTTCGGTGACAGATATTTCGGTGACAGTGCACTTAATTCAGCGCCGGCGCACGAGGCGCGTAGTCGCGATCCTCAATTAAGTGCACTGTCACCGAAATACCCGAAATACCGAAAACTTGAGCAGCGCGGAATAGCATCGCCTCGGTGAGCGCGGCTGGAGCCGCGGCCCGGCTACCAGGAAACGTTGACGAGCGAGAAACAACGGTCCTGAGCCGTTTCGCCCGCGAGCCGGCTGCGATACTGCTCCAGGTTGCGCATGACGCGGCGGACATAGTTGCGCGTTTCCGGATAGGGGATGGACGACACCCATTTCGTGACATCGACGCCGTTGTCGCGCGGGTCGCCATAGGCACGCATCCATCCGAGTACCCGCTGCGGACCGGCATTGTAGGCCGCGATGGCCAGGACATAGGACCGGTCGAAGAGGTTGAGCAACTCATCAAGATAGGCGCGGCCCAACGCGATGTTGAAATCGGCGTTTCGGGTCAGCTTCGACTTGTTGAAATTCAGCTTCAGCTTTCCGGCCACCTGCTTGGCCGTATCTGGCATCAGCTGCATGAGGCCCATGGCGCCCTTGGAACTGACGGCTTTCGGGTCGAAAGCGCTCTCCTGCTTCATGACGGCGAGTACCAACGCATCCTCGGGCCCGTCGCCGTTGAAGAGCTTGCCCATCGGATAACCCACGGAATTGGTAATGAAATCGTCACCGCCCGGCGCCATGCCGAAATCGGCCAGCTGGACAACCGACTGCAGCGAGGCCTGGGTAAGCTCGGCCAACGCAAGCTGGCTCTCCAGTCCGGCGACCTGCCGGCGCAGTTTCTGGTTCTCGCCGCGGCCCTTGCCGACATCGTTGCGCAATCCGCCGAGCTGGGCCGCAAGGCGCGTGCCGATCGCGGTCAGGTCGCTCTTCTCGCGCTCGACCCGCGCGAGGCGTTCGGACATCTTCTCCATCTCGCCCGACAGCGTCCGGTTCAGCGTGACAATGTTGTCGAGCCTGGCCTGAAACTCCACCAAATGCCGCCCGAGCGCCGCGCCGCCGGCATCGTCGGATTCCGAGGACGCCGGGACGCCTTCCGGCTTTCCGGTCAGGCGACCCGCGATCGAGGCCAGTTCGCGGTAGCTGTCCTGTGTTTCACGGAGCAAATCGGCATAGGCCCGGCTCGCGCGTATGAGATCGGGCTCCTCGCCGCCTATCGACGACAACAACAGCCCGGCGCCGCTGCCCACGATCCAGACCGCCGCCATGACGATGCCGGCCGCGGCCATGGCTTGGGCGCGGGTCGTCAGCGTGAGACAATGGAGGCGGCCATCCGTGCGGATGATGAGGTCGCGCGGCCGGAACCAGCGCCGGACGGCCTCCTGACAGCGTTGCTTGATCGTACCCGAAACTTGCATGCGTGCCTTGGAATGCCGATCTCGTCCCGGTCAGCCAACTCGACCGGAGCCGCGATCACTGTTAACGAGGGCGGACGCAACGTAGGGAAATCTAGCAGAAACCGCCTCGTGCGCCTACCCGATCTTATGCCCCGCCCCGCCGGGACGATCTCTATTGCTTGTTGCCACCATAGTTTGTGGCGGATTCAGGAAGTTAGCGCGGATATAGGGGTAGCGCTCCACTTACCTTGCCCACTATCTTGCCGGCAATTGGCCGTCCCGGTGGTCCGGCGGCACGAATCAGGAAGGCGCCCCTTGACTCCCGATCGCTTGTTCACAGGTCGCCGGCCGCGTTGGGCGCGGGCCGCGATCTTCGCCGCGGTCGGCGCGGTCGCCTATGCGGCCGACCTTGGCGGCACGGGCGTCGGGCGCTTGTTGGCGCCGGCGCTCGACCTGACGCTGGGCGGAACCGGACCGGAGACGATGCGGTGGGCGACCGCCCTCTTCATCGCGGGCGTCGTCATCGCCAATCTCATGGTACTCGCGCCGCTGCCCTTTCGTGCCCAGGTCGTCGCCGTCTGGGTCGAGCTCCTGGTGTTGTTCGTCGCCTTCTTCGACAGCTTCGAGCTCAAGCTGTCCGTCATCGGCGACAAGCTGCCCTTCCTCACCGGCATCGTCCTGTCGCCGGCCGGGTTCCTGCAGGGCGCCGCGCTCAGCCTCTTCGTGTGCGGTATCGCCATCGTCTGCTCGTCGGTGCTGGCGCTGGCCGTGGCCTTGGCGCGCCTCTCCGGGAACGGGCTGCTGTTCGGCATCGCCAGCTTCTATATCTCGTTCTTCCGCGGCACGCCGCTCCTGGTCCAGGTTCTCATCATCTATCTCGGGCTGCCGCAGATCGGCATCGTGCTCGATGCTATTCCCTCGGGTGTCCTCGCCTTGTCGCTCAATTACGGCGCCTATATCGCCGAAGTCGTGCGCGGCGGCATCCTGGCGATTCCCCATCAGCAGTGGGACGCGGCGGCGGCGCTGGGGCTGGGCCGATGGCAAGTGTTCTATAAGGTGGTGATGCCCCAAGCCATGCGCGTCATTGTGCCGCCGACCTTCAGCCAGTTCATCGCCATGCTGAAGGACTCCTCGCTCGTCTCGATGATGGGTGTCTGGGAGCTGATGTTCCTGGCGCGCTCCTACGGAAGGTCCGAGTACCGTTACATCGAGATGCTGCTCGCCGCCGCAATCATCTACTGGGTGCTTTCCATCGGCTTCGAGTTGATTCAGGCGCGCCTGGAACGCTATTACGGCAAGGCGTATCGCTAATACGAATGGAACAGATGTCATTGCAAGTCGAACGAACGGCGATCGACGGCGTCCTGGTGCTGACGCCGGCCCGCCACGAGGACGAGCGCGGGGTCTTCGCCGAGACGTATAGCGCGCCGGCCTTTGCCGCGGCCGGGATCGCGTGCGCTTTCGTCCAGGACAACCAGTCCCTGTCGCGGCGAGCCGGCACGGTCCGGGGCCTGCATTACCAGTCTCCGCCCTTCGCCCAGGCCAAGCTCGTGCGGGTCGCGCAAGGGTCGATCCACGACGTGGCCGTCGACATCCGCCGGGCGAGCCCGACCTTCGGGCGGTTCGTCGCGGTCGAACTCAGCGCCGCCAACGGGCGCCAGCTTTTCGTTCCCGAAGGCTTCGCCCATGGATTCTGCACCACCGAGGATTCGACGTTGGTCCTCTACAAGGTATCGGCGCCTTACTCGCGGGCGCACGACCGCGGCGTCTTGTGGTCCGATCCCGCCTTGGGCATTCCCTGGCCGGTGAAACCGGACGCCGCCATCCTCTCCGATAAGGACCGCCGCCATCCCCTTCTGGCGGATATCCAAGCGTGAGCGACGTCAAGCCTACGCGCGTGCTGGCGACCGGGGGCATGGGCTTCATCGGTTCGGCCGTCGTGCATCTGCTGGCCAACGAGGGCGTGGAGGTTCTGAACGTCGATGCCCTCACCTACGCGGCCAATCCGGCCTCGCTCGCCGGCCTCGCCAACCGGGCGAATTACCGTTTCGCCAAGGCGGATATCACCGACGACGACGCCATGCGGCGCCTGTTCGAGGAATTCGACCCGGACGCGGTGATGCACCTCGCCGCCGAATCGCATGTCGACCGTTCCATCGACGGCCCGGCGCCCTTCATCGCCACCAATGTCACCGGCACCGCCATCATGCTGGAGGCGGCGCGCCATCATTGGCAGCGGCTTGCGCCGGCGCGGCGCGAGACGTTCCGCTTTCATCACATCTCGACCGACGAAGTTTACGGCGCGCTGGGGGCCGAGGGGCGCTTCACCGAGGCCAGCCCCTATCGGCCGAGCTCGCCCTATGCCGCGAGCAAGGCCGGCGCCGATCATCTGGTCCGGGCCTGGGCCACGACCTACGGCCTGCCCGCCATCATCACCAATTGCAGCAACAATTACGGGCCGCGCCAGTTCCCGGAAAAACTCATTCCGCTTGCCATCATCAACGGCCTGCAAGGCAAGCCGATCGGCGTTTACGGCACCGGCAAGAACGTGCGCGACTGGCTGCATGTCGAGGACCATGCGCGCGCCCTCTGGCTTGCATTGCGCCGGGGGCGCGTCGGCGAGACCTACAACATCGGCGGCGACGCCGAGCGCGCCAACATCGCCGTGGTCGAGCTTATCTGCGATCTTCTGGATAAATTCGCGCCCGACGGCGCCGGCCCTCGCCGCCGCCTGATCCATTTCGTCGCCGATCGTCCCGGCCACGATTGGCGCTATGCCATCGACGCCGGCAAATTGCGCGCGGAGCTCGGCTGGCGCCCGGAGGAATCCTTCGATAGCGGCCTGGCCAAGACGGTGCGGTGGTATCTGGAAAACCGCGAATGGTGGCAGCCGATCTTGAGCGGCACCTATCGCGGCGAGCGCCTCGGCCTGGGGTCGGAAAGATGAACCGGCTTCTGGTGTTCGGACGCGAGGGCCAGGTCGGGATCGAACTCATGAGCCGCGCCGGCCACTTCGGCTTCGAGTTGGACGGCCCGGCGCGGCGCCAAGGCGATGTGACCGATGCCGGCGCGGTCGAGGCCGCCTTCGCTCGCGGCCACGCGGACGCGGCCGTCAACGTCGCGGCCTACACCGCCGTCGATCGGGCGGAAAGCGAGGTCGAGGCGGCCTTCGCCGCCAACGGACAAGGCGCCGCCATCGTCGCCGCCGCGGCACGGCGCCACGAGATGCCGCTCATCCATGTCTCCACCGATTTCGTGTTCGGCGACCGGCCGGAGAAACGCCCCTGGCTGGAAGAGGACCCGATCGCACCGCTCTCGGTCTATGGCGCCAGCAAGGCAGCCGGGGAGCTCGCGGTGCGCGCCATCCAGCCGCGCCACGTCATCATCCGAACCGCCGGGGTCTTCAGCCGGCACCGCCGCAACTTCGTGAAGGCGATCCTGGCGGCGGCGCAAGAGGGCCGCCCGCTCAACGTGGTCGACGACCAGGTGACCTGCCCGACACCGGCCGGCGACGTCGCCGATGCGATCCTGGTCGTCGCGCGCGGAATCGGCGAAGGCGGATCGGCCTGGGGCACTTTCCACTACTGCGCCACGCAAGCGGTGACGTGGCATGGCTTCGCCGACGCCATCCTTGGCGAGTACGAAGGCCAGGGCGGCGCCCGCCCTAGGCTGACACCGGTTAGCAGCACGGTGTTCGGCGCGCGGGCGAGGCGGCCCGCCTATTCGGTCCTGGACTGCGGGCGCATCGCCCGCGAATGGAGCATCGAGCAGCGCCCGTGGCGCGCGGCGCTGCCTGCCATCGTCGCCGCCATCGTCAAGGGAGCCTCGCGATGAAAGGAATCGTTCTCGCCGGCGGCGCCGGCACCCGCCTCCACCCGATCACCGTCTCGGTGTCGAAGCAGCTGCTGCCCGTCTACGACAAGCCGATGATCTATTACCCGCTATCGACGCTGATGCTGGCCGGATTGCGCGACATCCTCATCATCACGACGCCCCATGACAGGCCGAGCTTCGAGCGCCTGCTCGGCGACGGGTCGCAATGGGGCCTGGCGCTGCGCTATGCCGAGCAGAGGGAACCGAAGGGCCTCGCCGAGGCCTTCATCATCGGCCGCGACTTCATCGGCGCCGATCCGGTGGCGCTGGTGCTGGGCGACAACATCGTCTTCGGGCATGGGCTGACCGAGCAGCTCGCGGCGGCCGCCAAGCGGCGCAATGGTGCCACCGTGTTCGGCTATCAGGTCCGCAACCCCGAGCGCTACGGCGTGGTCGAGCTCGACGCCGCCGGCCGCGCGATCGCCATCGACGAGAAACCCAAGGCGCCCAAGTCGCGCTGGGCAGTGATCGGCCTCTATTTCTACGACAACGACGTGGTCGAGGTGGCGCGCACCGTTACGCCCTCGGCGCGGGGCGAGCTTGAGATCACCGACGTGAACCGGCGCTATCTCGAAGCCGGCCGCCTCGCGGTCGAGCGCCTGGGGCGCGGTTTCGCCTGGTTCGACGCCGGCACGCATGATTCTCTTCTGGAAGTCAGCGAATTCGTGCGCACGGTGGAACTGCGCCAGGGCATGAAGATCGGCTGCGTCGAGGAAGTCGCCTACCGCATGGGGTTCATCGGGCCTGAGCAGGTGTTGCGTCTCGCCGCCGCGTTCAAGAACAACGCGTATGGCGATTACCTGCGCGAGGTGGTGGCGGGATAGCACCGAAATTCGGATGCCCGAGACCTATGGCCGATCCTTCGAGACGGGCTTACGGCCCTCCTCAGGATGAGGAATGTTTTCTCATGCCGCGGAGCCGGCGAGCCTACTCCGCCGAAGCAGCCGCTTCGGCTGCGAAGGCTGGAAGCGGCGTCTCGAAGCATGGCGGCCGGGCCAAGACTATCGAGATTTGGCGTTACGGCAAGATCGCCTCGAACTCGAAGGGCAGCAGCGCGGCGGCGCGGCGGAACTTCTCCTCGAGCTCGGCCCGGCTGTCGCCGGCGAGGTTGATGAGGCCATGGCGGAAGCTGTAGGCGTCCTGGGCCAGGGCCGACAGACGGTCGCCTTTCCCGGCGAAAGACAGGAACCGCGCTTCCGGATAGAGGGCGCGCACGCGCGCGAAGTCGCGGGGCCCCGGCGCCTTGCGGACGATGGCGTCCGTGAAGCGCCGCAACACGAAGGCGCCCGCCGCCTTATGCCGCCCATCGCGCGGGACGAAGCCGGGGGCCTGCCCGGTCGCCAGCCGGACCAGCAAATCATGGCTCGAGGTTCCATCGACGTGCAGATAGAGGTCGCTGAACTGGCTGCAGAAGCGCGGGTTCACCTCAATGATCTTTGGCCGGCCGCTTCGGTCGACGAAGAATTCGATGTCGAGAACGCCGTCGCCGAAGCCGATATGCTCGGCGAATTTCCGGGCGATGGCGATCATCCTGGCCTGGACCGCGCGCGGCAGGCGCGAAGGGTAATCGAAGCGCTTGAAACTCGGGCGCCCGGCGAACCGCACCGAATCGACGATGCCGAGGAGCGCGAATCGGCCGCGATGCATGGTGGCTTCGAGCGTGCATTGCCGCCCCTTCATCAGCGCCTCCGCGATGAGCCAGTCGCCGCCCACGCGCGGCAAACCCTTTCGCCGCGGGACCATGGTCAGCATCTCGTTGAAGGCGGCGGCGTAGGCAGGCATCTCGGCCCGGGCGCGGGTTTGGGCGCGCGCGAGGTCGTCCATGGTCTCGATGCGAAAGCCCAGATGCGACAGCGAGGTCTTGATCGGCTTCAGCCAGAACGGAAAGCCGAGCGCGAGCTCGCGCCGGCGGTAGTCGCGACCGGGATCGATGAGCTGAAAGCGCGGCACGGCGGCGGGCGCCACTTCGCGCTGGACGATCCTGCTCCAGTACTTGTGATGGCAGAGCAACGAGGCGTTGAGGCCCGGTCCGGGCAGGCCCAGCGCCTCGGCGATCGCGGCGGCGAGCAGGCTGCCAGGGTAATCGTCGAAGGCGATGACACCGGCGGTCTTTAGCTTGCGCCGGCGCAGCTGGCCAAGCGTGTCGGCGAGGTATCGCCGTGGGTGGCAGAGGGCCGGGTCGTGCACCGCCGCCTCATCGCCGGCCGAGAAGAACTCAAGATGCCGGGCATCCGGCAGCAGCTCAAGGCAGTCGGCGTCCTCCGGCGTGAGACCAAGGGCGAGGACGCTGAACATCTTGCCTGTCCATCGACAGCCGCCGGCGGCCGGGGCCGCCCGCTGCTATTTACCGACGATCAAGCCGGCCATACCCCATCAGTTGGAGCCGCCGTCGATGCTGTCATTGCCTGTGCCCCCGTCATCTCCGCCATCCTCGTCACTGCTTCCGAAACAGCCGGCGAGGGCGCAGATGATGAGCGCGGCGCCGACACCGGCGCCCCCGATCATCAAGGCGTGCTCCGTCGTGGCCATGGGATCGTCGGGGTCGCCATGGAAGCCAAGCGTCGGTCCCACGAGGGGCAGCGTGTTGACGCCGGCGAAGTTGAGGGCGACCGGCCCCTGGTCGTTGAACTTCAGATCCATGAAGGACTGCATCGGCACATAGCCGTTACCGCCCAGCGACGAATCGGGCACGATCGCGGGCTGGCCCTCGACCTGGCGCCCGACGTGAAAGCCGAACTCCGGAGATTCCTCGAGTACGTCGCCGCCGAACGACAACGTCCAGTAGGCGCCGGCCGCGATCCCGTCATCGGCCGCCGCCGGCGGCAGGGCCGGCATGACCGAGGCCAGGACGAATGCCGAACTGGTTAGCAACAATAGAGGTTTGTTCATGGTGCCCTCTCCTGGAATGGCGTCGCCTCTCGCGCCGGTTCGGCGCGATCCGGGATCGCCGGTTTCATTCGCTCAAAAATTCCCGCGGTTTCGTTGCCGGCGACACCCCCAGGCCATCGCCGCGTCAACTACTTGCTTTCATCGTGATGCCCTTCATCGCCGCCGCCGAAGCAGCCGGCGATGGCGCAAAGGACAACGATGAGCGCCGCCCCGCCCAAGCCACCATAGATGTACCAGTGCTCGATCTCCTCTTGCTCGGCATCGTCGCCGTCGCCATGGAAGCCCAGCTTCGGACCCAGATAGGGCAGCGTGTCCATGCCGCCGAAATTGAGCGCGACCGGGCCTTGATCGTTGAACCTCAGGTCCATGATGGATTGCCCCGGCGCATAAGCGGTGCCGGCCAAGGCCGTATCCGGCACGATCGAAGGCTGGCCCTCGACCTCGCGTCCGACCCGGAAACCATATTGCGGTTCAGCCGTGAATTGATCGTCGCCGCCGAACGAGAACGTCAGATAGCCCCCCGCCGCGACCCCCTCCTCCGCGACCGCCGGCCTTGGCATCGCCGGCATGAGTGACGCAAGCACGAACGCCGAACATGTGAGCAGTAACACAGGCTTTTTCATCTCAATCCCGCCTTGTTGGTTCGATTGTCCCGGCCGCCCTGTCAGGCGCCGGTCTCATCCGGGCTCCAGCCATCGAGCCACTCGTCGAGAGGCACGATGGAAGGCGCCTTTCCGTTGTCGAAATACCAGCTGTCGACCGCGAAACGCTCGCCCGTCGCGCGATCCTCGACCGATGCCGTGGCGTGGGTCAGCAAACCGCCGCGGCCATATTCGAGCAGGCCGCGCAATTCGGGCTGCAACGTTTGGTGCCGGCGCAACAAGCCCTCGCGCTCGAGCAGTCCGAGGAAGTTGGTCGTGTTCACGGCCTCGGAATAACAATCGAGTTGATCGGGAGAGTCGGTCAGCCAGGTGGTGCCGGCCAAGTCGCCCGAGGTGCCCGCCTGCCGTCCGGCGATGGTCTCCATGAGCGCCACCGCGTCGGCGATCTGCTGGCGCTCGGTCTCGGAGTCGGGGGAAGCGGGATCGAAGAGCGCCCGCACTTGCGACCAATCGGCACCCTCGAATCGCAGAGTGTGCCCGACCGCGCAGCCTTCGCCGCCGCAATAGAGGAATGCTTCCTTGGTGTTGTCCGAGAAGAGATGGCCGGTGATGGAACCCGGGGCCTCCGTTCGGCAGGCGCCAAGCATCGCCGCCGCGGCCATCATCAGCACCGCCCCCAGCCTGCCCGACTTCCAAGCCATAGCCCCCGCCATGCCGCGCCCCCCTAAGGCACGCCGATCGGAAGGGTCGATCTTGCAGATTAGCCCGCGCGGAGTCCAGCTTGCCCTCGTTCCTCATGTTCCAGGCTTGAAGCACCTGTTAGAGTGGCCGGCCGCCACCCGAGGCCACGAATGAGCACGCCGCCCAACATCCTGCTGGTGATGTTCGACCAGCTTTCGCCGCAATCGCTGCCGGTTTACGGCCATCCCCTGGTGCAGGCGCCGCATCTGGATGCGCTGGCCCGGGGCGGAGCCGTGTTCGAGAACGCCTATTGCAATTCGCCGCTCTGCGCGCCCTCGCGCTTCTCGATGATGGCGGGACGGCTGGCCGGCCGTATCGCGGCTTACGACAACGCCGCCGAGTTTCCCTCCGCCGTCCCCACCTTCGCGCATTATCTGCGGTTGGCCGGATACCGCACCTGCCTTGCCGGCAAGATGCATTTCGTCGGCGCCGATCAGCTGCACGGATTCGAGGAGCGCATCACCACCGATATCTACCCGGCGGATTTCGGTTGGACGCCGACCTGGGACGATCCCGAAAAAATTCATTGGTGGTTCCACAACATGCTGAGCGTCGTCGAGGCCGGGCCTTACGACCGCTCTCTCGAAATCGATTTCGACGAGGAGGTCGGCTACCAGGCCGAGCGCTGGATTTACGACCGGGCGAGGGCGGCGGACCGGCGGCCGTTCCTGCTGACGCTCTCCTTCATCCATCCGCACGACCCCTATCTGGCGCCTCGGGACTACTGGGCGCGTTACGACCACGCGGCGATCGACATGCCCATCGTGCCGAGCGTGGCCCCGGACCGGCGCGATCCGCATAGCGCACGCATGCACCTTCTCTATGACCGCGACGAGTACCGGGTGACGGACGAGCATGTCCGCGCCGCCCGTCACGGCTATTACGCCATGATCAGCCACGCCGACGCGCTCATGGGCCGGGTGCTGGCCGCACTTGCCGCCACCGGCCAGGCCCAAGACACGGCGGTGATCGCCACGGCGGATCATGGCGACATGCTGGGCGAGCGCGGGCTCTGGTACAAAATGAACTTCTTCGAGCGCTCCGCGCGCGTGCCGCTCATCGTCAAGGCGCCGGGCGAGGCGAAGCCCCGGCGCGTGGCGGAGAACGTGTCGCTGGTCGATCTCCTGCCGACGCTCTTGGACATCGCCGGCGCGGGCGCGGCCGGCGAGATCATCGAGCCCATCGACGGCCGGAGCCTGTTGCCGCTCGCCCGTGGGGACGGCGCGGGGTGGCCCGATACGGTCTTGGCCGAGTACATGGCGGAGGGCACGACCGAACCGGCCTTCATGATCCGGCGCGGGCGCCACAAATACATCGCCTGCGCCGGCGATCCGCCGCTGCTGTTCGACCTCGCGGCGGACCCGAACGAGCTCGACAATCTCGCGGCGAAACCGGAGCACGCGGCCCTGGCCAATGCCTTCGCGGCCGAAGCGGCGCATATATGGGACTCGGCCTCGCTTCGCCGCGACATCGCCGCCAGCCAGCGCCGGCGCGTCGCCGTGCAGGAGGCCTTGCTCGCGGGCAAGGTCCATCCATGGGATTTTCAGCCTAAGGAGGACGCCTCCCGGCAGTACAATCGCAACTATGGCGGCGAAATGTATGACACCGACCGGCGCGCGCGCTGGCCGCGCCGGCCCGAGCCCCCCGCCGATGGCGGCACATGAAGGACTGCCTCGAAGGCTTGCGCGTCATCGATTTTTCGCAATGGCTGCCGGGCCCGCACGCGGCGCTCATCCTGGCCGATCTCGGCGCCGACGTGTTGAAGGTCGAGCCGCCGGGCGGCGATCCGATGCGCGACATGGAGCCCAAGGGCGGCGATGGCGTGTCCGCCGGCTACAACGCCACCAATGGCGGCAAGTTGGTTCTGCGCCTCGATCTCAAGAGCGTATCCGGCGCCGCCGTGTTTCGCCGGTTGGCGGCGAAAGCGGACGTACTCCTCGAATCCTTCCGGCCCGGCGTCATGGATCGTCTGGGGTTCTCAGCCGCGGCGCTGCGCGCCCTCAACCCGCGCCTCGTGCACACCGCGCTCTCGGGTTGGGGCCGGACCGGTCCCTATGCCGGGCGCGCCGGGCACGACGTCAACTATCTCGCGGTCGGCGGCAGCCTCGCCTATAGCGGCACGCCGGAGCGCCCGACGCTCGGCCGCGTGCCGGTGGCCGACTTCGCCTCGGCCTTGACCGCGGCGGTCGCGACGCTCGCCGCCTTGCAGCGGCGTCAGGCGGCCGGCCAAGGCGCCTTCGTCGACGTCAGCATCATGGAGTCGGTTCTGGCGTGGCAGGCCGAACCCTTCATCGCCCAGCGCATGGGGCGCATCGGCAACCGCGGCGAGGGACTGCTCGGCGGCGGCGCCGCCTGCTACAACATCTACCGCGCGGCCGATGGCGGGTTCGTGACGCTGGGCGCGCTCGAAGCGAAGTTCTGGGCGGCGTTCTGCCGCGCGGTCGGCCGCCCGCAATGGATCGCGCGCCGGGATGAGAGTCTTCCGCAGCATGATCTCATCGCGGAAGTGTCGGCGCTGTTCGCGTCGCGCCCGCGCGCGCGTTGGCAGGCGCTGCTCGATCCCGTCGATTGCTGCTTCGAGGCCGTGCTGAGCGCCGGGGAGGCCCGCGACCACCCGCAGATAGCCGGGCGCGGCCTCGTCCAGGAGACCGCCGGAGGCGTGGATGTGCTTTTCCCCGCCTACATCGACGGCCGCCCGCCCATGCCCCGAATGCCGGCGAGGCAGATCGGCGAGAGCGAGGCGCTTAAGCGCTGGCAGGCGTGAGCCTTACCTGCGCCCCTAGCGCCCGCGATCTTTGAAACGTGAGTCGGGCCTCTATCCTTCGACAGGCTTGAGGCATGAGGCCCTCATGCCGAGCTTGTCGAAGCATGGGGGCCGGGGCCGTGAAACACGCTTCTATAATTCTTGGTGTTATACCAGCCGACAAAATACATGACTCACCCCCACCCGGCGCTTCGCGCCGACCTCCCCCATCGAGGGGGAGGTAAATATTGGCGCGGGTTCGGCCACTTACCTCCCCCCTTGCGGGGGAGGTCGCGAGGCTGAGCGTCGCGAAGCCGAGCGGGTGGGGGGATCATGGATAGAGTCGCTTGGTGTTAGCGTCCGATCTCGACCTGGATGTCGGTCGGGTTGCCGCCGCAGGTCAGGTTCATGTCCTGGGGGCAGGCGGAGACGACAACATAGGAATCCATGTCGGCGCGTAAGATTATTGAGTCGCCCGGCTTGGTGTCCGGCGCCTTGACGGCAAAGGTGCCGTCCGGGTTGATGAAGAAATTGGTGAAGAGGTTCCAAGGCTGCGGCGTGAAGGGCAGTCGCAGCTTCAGCGATTTCAGCGCGGCGTGGAAATTGTCGGTGCAGCTTGCGTGCTTGCCTTTTACGCCAAGCTCCTTGTAACGCCATTTGTCGCAGGCGGCGAACTGCATGTCGTGCTGGCCGGGCGAGCGGTCCTCGAGAACCGTGACGATCGGGCGGCGATGGGTCGTATAGGCGGAGTCGCCCTGACCGGGGTAGAGCTTCTCGATCGACGGCTTGGTGTGCTCGCAGGAGAGATACTCGCCGAGGTCGCGCCGGTTGATGGCCCAGAAATCGACCGGCTGCTGGCCGTGCAGATCGGTGATGCGGATGAGGTCGCCCTTGCGCACCGGAAAGCCCTTGCCGGTCCGCGCCGGGACGTGGAAGGACTGCTTTGCCTTGAAGCTCCTGGCCATGTCGGTTACTCCCTGATGATCCCTGGTCTGGCGAACGATGCTCGATTTGGACTATGCGGTTCAACAAGAAAGAGGATCCCATGATCGCGAACCCCATCAAATGGCCCGACAACGCCCGCGTCGCCGTCGCCATCACCTTCGACATCGACACCGACAGCATCCTGCACATGGCCCATCCCGACCGCGCCGACACGCTGGTCACGGCGGCGTCATGGCTGCGCTACGACTCGGTGGCGGTGCCGCGCATCCTCGAGATGTACCGGCGTTTCGGCCTCAAGCAGACCTTCTTCTTCCCGGCCTGGTGCATGGAACGCTATCCGCATCTTGTCGATCCGATCCTGAAGGGCGGCCACGAGATCGCGCATCATGGCTATCTGCACGAACACCCGAACGAGCAGTCGAAAGAGGGCGAGGCGTATTGGACCGAGCGGGCGATCGATACCATCGTCAAGATGACCGGCCAACGCCCGCGCGGCTACCGCGCGCCGCTCTACAATTTCTCCAAGAACTCCGCCGACATCCTGTGCAAGAACGGGTTCCTCTACGATGCGACACTGATGGGCGACGACATCCCCTACATCCTGAAATGCAAGAGCGGCAGCCTGATCGAACTCCCGTCGCACTGGGCGATGGATGACTGGCCCCCTTACGTCCATAGCATCGAGATGAACTACATGATGCCGATCAAATCGCCGGACGAGGCGATGCTGGTCTACATGTCCGAGTTCGAGGCGATGTGGGAATACGGGGGCTTGTGCGTCGCCGTCTGGCACCCCTTCGTGTCGGGCCGGCTCGCCCGCTGCGCGCGCATCGCCAAGATGATCGAGGACATGCAGAAGAAGGGCGGCGTGTGGTTCGCGCGGATGGAGGACATCGCGCTCCACGTCAAGAACGCCGTCGACGACGGCAGCTACAACCCTCGCGTGGACGAGCTACCCTATTATGATGGCCGCATTCCCGAACTGCCGAAGGACTGGAAGGGCCATCCGGCCTCGCACAAGGGGTGCTGAGACCGGCGCGCGCGGCGGAATTCATCCCGCAACAAGGAGATCCCGATGATGGGAACTCCTTGTTGAAGCGATACCGTCAGGCCCGAACGATCTTCGAACTCATCCACAAGCGGATGGCGCGCTTCAATCCCGGCTTGTCGGCGATGTAGGCGGCGAACCTGGGTCCCTGGGCGATATAGAGCGCGCGGAACCACACCGGCGCCTCGTCCAGGAGCCAGTTGCGGAACATGCGCCAACGCAAGTCGTGCTTGCCGTATGCCGCGCGGGCCACCCAGCAAGCCGGCTCGCCGCCGTCGCCGTGCCCGTCGCCGCCGCTGAAGCAGCCGGCGATCGCGCAGATGATGAGGCCAAGGGCCACGGCGCCGCCGCCGAGATACAAGAGGTGCTCCTGATCTTCCTGCTCCTGGGACATCGAGCCGTCGCCATGGAAGCCGAGCGGCCCGGCCACGATCGGCAGGGCATCCATGCCGCCGAACATCAGGGCGGACGGCCCCTCGCCGGTGAACTTGAAATCCATCATGGCCGGCCTGAACGGGTCATTGCCGCCGGCCCAGCCGTCGGGGGCAAAGGTGAAATCCTCTTCGATCTTGCGGTCCATGCGGAACCCGAAGACCGGCTCACTGGCGGCGCCCTCGGCGCCGAACAATGGGATCGAGTAGTAGACGCCCCCCACGATGCCTTCGTCGGCCGAGGCCGGCGGCAGCGTCGCGGTCAAGCTCGCCAAGGCGAAGCTCGAGCATGTCAACAACAGCACTGATTTTTTCATGATCTTCCCCCCATTCGACAGTTAAACGTTACAGGCCGGAAGCGCGAGGCTACCGGTCCTTGCCTTCGCCGCCGTCGCCGTCGCCGTCGAAGCAGCCGAGGAGCGTGCAGATGACGAGGCCGAGGACCAAGGCGCCGCCGGTAATCATGAGCCCATGCTCGGTTTCTTCTCCCGGAGCGCCCCGATTGTGGAAGCCGAGCGGTCCGGCAACGATCGGCAGGGCATCCATGCCGCCGAACATGAGGGCAACCGGCCCCTCGTCGTTGAACTTGAAATCCATCATGGCCGGCCGATACGGGTCGTTGGCGCCGGTCCAAGCGTCAGGGGCAAAGGTGACATCCTCTTCGATCCGCCGGTCCATGCGGAACCCGAAATTGGGCTCGCCGGCGGCACCCTTGGCGTCGGCGAACGGGATCGAATAATAGAAGCCCCCCGCGACGCCATCGTCCGCCGCGGCCGGCGGCAAATACGCGGTCAAGCTCGCCAAGGCGAAGCTCGAACAGGTCAACAACAACACTGGCTTTTTCATGGTTTTCCCCCCTCGATTGAAAGCCGAGCGTAGAGAGTACGCCCGCCCCGATCCGCCGCTCAAGACTTTTCTTGCCTCCATGGCACCCTCGCCAAGCCGCTCATCCTGGTCTATCCATTGGCCCTCCGAAAAGGTCTCGTTCATGCGTGGTCATCACCAGCTTCTTTCGCGCATTCGCGGCGACATAACCGGGATCGAGTGGCCGCCGGTTCCCATCGGCTTGACGGCCACGCTGGCCGCCCTCCTTCGCCAGCTCGAGGACACGCAGTGGCTCGACCCCCGGGAACTCGCGGCGCATCAGCATCGCCAACTGGTTGCGCTGGCCCGCCACGCCGCCACGCATTCGCCGATGTTCCGGCGGCGCCTGGAGCGCGCCGGACTCGAGCCGGGTGATTTGGGTTCTTCCGATGGATTGCGGGCGCTTCCCCCGCTTGGGCGGCGAGAACTCCAATCGGCCGGGACCGATCTTTACTGCGCCGAGCTTCCCGCCGGCCATGAGCCGACGAAAGAAGCGCGCACGTCGGGCTCGACCGGAACGCCGGTGATCGTGCGGTCGACCCCCATGACCCGCCTGTTCTGGCTCGCGCTCACCATGCGGGAGCATCTTTGGCACGACCGGGATCTGAGCCGGCGGTTCTCATCCATCCGTGGGATGAGTACCCGCTATGCCGAAAGCGGAGATTGGGGCCAGCCGGTGAACCTGCTGTTTCCAAGCGGCCCCATGCAGCGAATCTCGGCACGGACCGACATCGGCCAGCAAGTCGAATGGCTGCTCCGCTTTCGGCCCCACTTCCTGCTGACCTATCCCAGCAACCTCGACGGCATTGTCCAGCACTGCGCAAAGCTCGGCCTTCGACTGCCGGGCCTCGTGGATGTCCGCACCATCTCCGAGACGCTGTCGCCCAGGATCCGCGAGGACGCGGAGCGGACCCTCGGGGCGAGAGTCATCGATCAGTACTCGGCGGCCGAAACCGGCTCCATCGCCTTGGAGTGCCCGCAGAGCGGCCTCTATCACGTCATGTCGGAAAGCGTCATCGTCGAGGTGCTGGATGAGGCCGGCAACGCGTGCCGCGAGGGAGAGATCGGCCGCGTCGTCGTCACGAGTCTGCACAACTTCGCCACGCCCTTGATCCGCTACGAAATCGGCGACTTCGCCGAGCTCGGCGGTGCCTGTCCCTGCGGCCGCGGCCTCCCGACGCTGAAGCGGATACTGGGCCGGGAGCGAAATCTGATCCGGATACCCGACGGTACGCAACACTGGCCGCTGCTGGGTTTGTTCGTATATCAGGACATAGCGCCCATCGTTCAGTTTCAGTTCGTCCAATACGAGCTCGACAAGATCGAGGTGAGACTCGTGGTCGAGGAGCCGCTGTCGCCGGACCAGGAGGCGGCGCTGAAAAGCTGCATTCACATGACCCTTACATACCCGTTCGGGCTGCGGTTCCGCTACTTCGAGACGGAGATCCCCCGTGGCGCGGAGGGAAAGTTCGAGCAATTCATCTGCCAGGTACCGTGAAGGTCTTGGTGCCCCTGGCCGGAGTCGAACCGGCACGTCCTTGCGAACAACGGATTTTGAGTATACGGCACGCGGTTTCGCGGGGCTGCGACGCATTTCGCCCGACCCAATACTTTTGGGAATCCCAAAATCCGCTTCAATCGGATCGGACTACGTTCTAGTTCCGGTTTGGATGAACCGCCGCCGCGGCATAGGGAGCAATGTCGATGCCGCCATGCCGGCGCAGCCGCACATTCGCCTGCTCGCCGTGGCCGGCGAACCCTTCGAGCGCGCAGAGCCGCGAGCAATAGGCGCCGATCCGCACGCTGGCCTCGTCGGTCAGCACGCGCTGATAAGTGCAGGTCTTGAGGAACTTGCCGACCCACAGGCCCCCGGTGTAGCGGGCCGCGCCCTTGGTCGGCAGGGTGTGATTGGTGCCGATGACCTTGTCGCCATAGGCGACATTGGTGCGAGGCCCCAGGAACAGCGCGCCGAAATTGGTCAGACGGTTCAGGAAAAAATCATTGTCGATCGTCATCACCTGAACGTGCTCGAAGGCCAGGCGGTCGGCCACCCCGGCCATTTCTTCATACGAGTCGCAGACAATGACCTGGCCATAGTCGGCCCAGCTCTGCCGCGCGATGTCGGCGGTGGGCAGAATCTTGAGCTGGCGCTCCACCTCGGCGATCACGCCCTTCGCCAGTTCCTCGGAGTTGGTCAGTAGCACGGCCGGCGAGGTCGGCCCGTGCTCGGCCTGGCCCAACAGGTCGATGGCGCAGATCTCGGCATCCACCGTCTCGTCGGCGATGATCAATGTCTCGGTCGGCCCGGCGAACAGGTCGATGCCGACGCGCCCATAGAGTTGCCGCTTGGCCTCGGCGACGAAGGCATTGCCGGGCCCGACCAGCATGTCCACCGGGGCGATGCTCTTGGTTCCCAGCGCCATGGCCCCAACCGCCTGAATGCCGCCGAGCACCAAGATCTCGTCGGCGCCGCCCATGTGCATCGCCGCCACGATCGCCGGATGCGGCTCGCCCTTGAACGGCGGCGCCGCGGCGACCACGCGTTTCACGCCGGCGACCTTCGCCGTCACCACGGACATGTGCGCCGAGGCCACCATGGGGTACCGCCCGCCGGGCACGTAGCAGCCGACCGCGTTCACCGGGATGTTCTTGTGGCCCAGCACGACGCCGGGCAGGGTCTCGACCTCGATGTCCTGGATGGCGGCGCGCTGCTTCTTCGCGAAGTTGCGCACCTGCTCCTGGGCGAAACGGATGTCTTCCAGATCCTGCGCCGGGACCTTCGCGATCGCCGCTTCGATCTCGGCTTGCGTCAGCCGGAAACTCTCCCGCGCCCAGCCGTCATATTTCTTGGCGAGATCGCGCACGGCGTCGTCGCCGCGGGCTTCGATATCGCTCAAGATCAGCTCCACGGCCTGGCGAATTTCGGTATCCGCCTTGGCGATCTCGGCGGCGTCCTTGCCCCGCTTGAGGTGGCGTGCCATGCGGGCCCTTTCTTCGGCGGTTAGTCAAAAAATTGCATCCGCATGCATTCTACGGACTAAGGCTGGCGCGGGGCAAGTGTCGGCCGATCAGACCGCCGTCCAACCGCCATCGACCATCAGCGCCGATCCGGTTATCAAGGCCGACGCATCGCCGGCAAGGAGAACGATGGCCCCCATGATGTCTTCAAGCCGGCCCAATCGGCCCATCGCGATCTTCGAGATAATCAAGTTGCGCGTGGCCGGATCGTTCAAGGTGATCTTGGTCAGTTCGGTTTCTATGAAGGTCGGGCACAGCGTGTTCACCCGTATGCCGTCGGCGCCATACTCCCACGCCAGCGCCTTGGTGAAGCCTTCGACGGCGTGCTTCGTGGCACAATAGATCGTGCGCTTCATCCCGCCGACATGGCCCATCTGCGACGATATGTTGATGATCGAACCGCCGCGTCCCGCTGCTTTCATCGCCTTCGCCGCCGCGACCGCGGTGAAGAAGGCAGCCTTCACGTTGAGGTCGGTGACCGCATCGTAATCGGCCTCGCTCACATCCTCGGCCAGTGCCGGCCGGTTCGTGCCGGCGTTGTTGACCAGAATATCGAGCCGGCCGAGCCCGGCGATGGCCGCCGTGACGGCGTCGCGGTCGGTCACGTCGAGCCGGATCGCCGCCGCCGGATGGCCGGCCGCGCGAATGGCGTCGGCGACGGCCTCGACCTCGGAGAGCGTGCGCGCGGCCAGCGTCACGCGCGCGCCGGCCTCGGCCAGCGCCACGGAAGCCGCCATGCCGATGCCCCGCCCGGCGCCGGTCACGAAGGCACCGCGCCCATCGAGGCGAAAGGAAGGGGTTTGCGGCAAACTCAACGTCATCGGCAAGCCCCTAGGGAAATTCGATGTTCCGCGGGTAAATGATTGGAATCGATGGAGCAAACTAACTTCACTCCCCCGTCGCGGCAAGTCCTCCCGACGATGAACCCCCGCCCACGCAAGCGGATGTTGACTTTGATGGCCTCGGCGATGAATTTTAATGCAATGCCGGTATTCAAGAGATCGATCGATAGCCCCGCCAATAGTCACAACGAAAATGGCGGAGCGGCGCGGCGCAAACCGCCAACCTCCTATGACGTGGCGAAGGTGGCCGGCGTGTCGCAAAGCGCCGTCTCGCGCGCCTTCAGCCAAGGCGCCAGCATATCGAAAAAGACGCGCGCGGCGGTCATGGAGGCGGCGGGCGCCCTGGACTACAGACCCAATGCCATCGCACGCAGCCTGATACGCCGGCGCTCCGACATCGTCGGGCTGGTGATGGCGGACCTCACCAACCCGTTCTATCCGGAGGTCCTGGTGAAGTTCACCGAGCAGCTTCAGGCCATCGGCAAGCGCGTCCTGCTTTTCACGGTGCCGCCGAATCATTCGATCGACGATACCCTGCCGCAAGTTCTGCAGTATCAGGTCGGCGGCGTGGTTATCACGTCGGCCACCATGTCCTCCGCGATGGCCGAGATTTGCCAGCGGTTCAACGTGCCGGTCGTTCTTTTCAACCGCTCGGTCGCGGTGGACAGCGTCAGCGCGGTGTGCTGCGACAATTCCAGTGGCGCCAAGGCCATCGTCGACTTCTTCATCGCCCGCGGCCGCCGGCGCCTCGGCTTCCTGTCCGGCGACACCGATGCCTCCACCAACATCGAACGCGAAGCCGGTTTCCGCCGCCGGGCGGCCGAACACGGCATCCATGCGATCGAAACGGTCGCCGGCGGCTTCAGCTACGAGGGCGGCTACAAAGCCGCACTCGAAATCATGGCGAGACGCCCACGCCCCGATGCCCTGTTTGCCGCCAATGACGTGATGGCCTTAGGCGCGTTGGATGCGCTTCGCTACCAACTCGGCCTCGACGTGCCCAAGGACGTCGCCGTCATCGGGTTCGACGACATCTCGGCCGCCGCCTGGCCCTCCTACAAGCTCACCACCTTCCGCCAGCCGATCGACCGCATGGTCGCCGAGACGATCCGTGTGCTGGGCGAGGAGATCGAAGGCGAAGATAGAGGCGGGCGTACCATCCAGATCGCCGGGCGACTTATCGAACGCGGGTCGGCCTAATGCCTTGCTGTCCCTTGCGTGCCTTGCGCGGCTGAAACCCGGCCTCTCGCCCCGTTGACAGCGTCAAAAAACTAGTATGTCATTGCGGTAACGAATACGAATGCAATGCGAAATCGAGTCTCGCGCGGGGATTGGGATCAAGGGTTTGGACGGCGGCACTGAGTTTGAACAGTGATGTGAACCGGAAAAGCGATGGCTAGCGACACCTCTGGCGCTCAAGCGACGGCCGTAGGCTCAACGAGAGGTCGGTCGATTCAGGCAACCCAGCAAAAGCTCTTGCAGTGGGGCCTGCTGATCTTCCTGGTCTTTCTGCTTATCGTGTTCTCGATACTCGAGCCGCGCTTCGCGACGCTGACCAACATTCAAAACGTGATGCGCCAGGCCGCCCCTCTGGCCCTGCTGGCGGCCGGGCAGTCCGTGGTCCTCATCGCCGGCGGCGTCGACGTATCGGTCGGCTCGATCATCGCGCTCAGCAGTGTCGGCATGGTCGGCGCCATTTGGCAGGCCACCGGAATCCCCTTCATGATTGACGGCGTTCTCCCCGGAATAGCGGCCGCGATCCTGATCGGCGGCGCGATCGGCGCCATCAACGGCACGATCATCGCGGCCTGGAGCGTCAATGCCTTCATCGTCACGCTCGCCATGATGACGACGATCCGCGGCGTGGCGCTTTACGTTACCGGCGGCATCCCGCTCTACGACGATATCCCGGAAAGCATGCTCTACCTTGGCAATGGTCACGTCGGGCCGGTTCCGTTCGCGGTCTTCGTCAGCTTGCTCGGCTTCGCGGTCCTGTTCTATTTCCTCAGGCTGACGCCGGCGGGGCGGGAGACCTACGCGCTGGGCGGCAACAAGGAAGCGGCCCGGCTTTCCGGCATCAAGATCAAGCCGACCACCATACGCGCCTATCTCATCAGCGGGCTTTTCGCCGGCGCCGCCGGCGCCGTCTTGACATCGCGCAGCGGAATCGGTGCCCCCAATATGGGGTCGGGGCTCGAGCTCGACGCGATCGCGGCGGCCGTTATCGGCGGCGTCGCGTTCGGCGGCGGCGAAGGACGAGTCATGGGCGTCATCCTCGGCGTCCTGGTGCTGTCGGTTATCAAGAACGGTTTGAATTTGTACAACGTCTCGTCATTTGTTCAATTGATTGTCATTGGGTTCATCATTGTCGCGGCTATCGTTGTCGATCGCTATCGACACCGTATCGATGCTTAGGCTGACTAAACTGGAGCGCTAGAGGATCTCGATCCGAAGATGAAACCACTTGCAACAGCTACTGAAGGGGAGGCTTTCATGATCGCAAGAACGTCAATGTTACCGTTCGGCAAGTCGATGATCGTAGCCGGACTGGTCGCGGCATCGACGCTAGCCGGCGCTACGCTGTCGATGGCTCAGGACAAAGTCGACCGTAGCGTGACGGTCGAGCAGTATCGCGCCTTGTATGGATCGAAACCGACCGGCACCTGGGTGTTGCGGGATGGCGAAGACATCTCTTGGTGGAAGCCGGTGGCATCCAAGAAATACCATCTGGCGATGGTCATCCCTCACGTTCGCGACCCTTATTGGGTTGCCGTCGCCTACGGCGCCTACGAGGCGGCCAAGGAACTCGGGGTCAAGATGGATCTGCGTCCGGCCGGCGGCTACATGAAGCTCGACGTGATGATGGCCGACGTCGAGGATTTGATGGCGCGCGGCGTCGACGGCCTGGTCGTATCGGCGGTCGACTATTCGGCCATGGCCGTACCGGTCAAGAAGGCCTGGGATGCGGGCATCCCGACCACCTTCGCCCTGATCCCGACCTCCTATGAAGAGGCCCCCGGCGTTTCGGTCAACGACTACGAGACAGGGGTCATCCAGGCCCAGCTCGCCGCCGAGAAGCTGGACCCGAAAGCCAAAATCTTCATGTTGAACGGGCCTCCGGGCGTTGAGTGGGGCAAGGTTCGGGCGCAAGGCTTTAAGGAAACGCTGGCAAAGCTGGCGCCGGGCATGGAAATCCTCGGCGAACGCTTCCACGAGATGGACCGGACCATCGCCCAGCAATTGACCGAGGACGCCTTGGCGACGTGGCCGGACATGAAGCTGATCTTCTGCACCGCCGATTTCCAGTGCAAAGGCGCCATCGCCGCGCTTCGCGCCGCCGGCAAGAAACCGGGCGACGTGTGGGTGACCGGCGTTCACATGGATGAGGAATCCATCGCCCTGCTGAAGGAAGGTTGGTTCGCTTGGGGCTTGAGCGAAGGCGCGGCACTCGAAGGCAAGTATGCGACGTACATGCTGGTCCATATTCTCGAGGGCAATCCGGTCCCAAAGACGATCTTCGTCCCGATCAGGGCCTATACGCCCGAGAATATCGCGCAGTACGAATCGACCCTGGTGGGCATCGACTTCGCGGCGCCCGGGTGGACGCCCGGCGGCACGCTCGTCGAGTAGCGAGCGATCTCGATCGAGGGCCCGGCGAAATCGGCCGGGCCCTCGATCGGTTTTTTCTAAGCGAGGTTGTCGAGCGGTGTGTCCGAGATCATGCTTCGCCGGATGGAGGTCGTCGCATGGCGGAGCGGATCGGCAAGGGGCCGATTGCGCGGCTGGAGGGGGACCATGAGTAGCCAGGGCGGCGCCAGCCTCCTTCGCATGGAGAATATCGACAAGTCGTTCCATGCGGTCCACGCGCTGAGCGGCGCGAATTTCGAACTGAATGCCGGGGAACTCCACGTCCTGTTGGGCCAGAACGGCGCCGGCAAGTCGACCCTCATCAAGATTCTGTCCGGCGCCGAGCAGATGGATTCCGGCGCCATCTCCGTGAACGGCGTGCCCACGGTCATTCGCTCGCCGATCCACGCGAGGCAATTGGGTATCTGCACGGTCTATCAGGAATTCATGCTGATACCGCAGCTCAGCGTCGCCGAGAACATCCTTCTCGGGCGCCGGGTCGTCAAGAACCACATCGTCGACTGGAAAAGCATCTATCGCCGCGCCGAGGAGATCATCAATCGTCTCGGTTTCGACATCGACGTCCATCGTCGCGTTAGCCAGCTATCCGTGCATCAGCAGCAAGTCGTCGAGATCGCGCGCGCGCTCGCCCATGACGCCAAGATTCTCATTCTGGATGAGCCGACCGCTGCCCTCACCGGAAAGGAAATCGAGCGTCTGTTCGAAATCCTCTTGGGATTGCGCAAGGATGGGGTCGGGATCATCTACATTTCGCACAACCTCGAGGAAGTCGAACGTATCGGCGACCGCGCCACCGTGCTGCGTGACGGACGGACCGTCGCCACGGTCGATCTCAAGACGACGTCCGTCGATGAACTGCCGAAGCTCATGATCGGCGAGGACATCAAGGAACCCTTCCCCAAGCTCGACATCGAGAAGGGCGACGTCGTCATGAGCGTGGCGCAATGCAGTGACGCCGACGGCCGGTTCACGAATGTCAACTTCACGCTTTGCGCCGGCGAGATCGTCTCCTTTGCCGGACTTCTCGGATCGGGCAATGAGAGCTTTGTCCGGGCGGTCCTCGGCCTGGGCAAGCGCCCGTCGGGGACGATCGAGCTCTTCGGCAAACCCTACCAAGTCGGATCGCCCGCGACGGCCATCGAAGCGGGGCTTTTCTATCTGCCGGCCGACCGCAAGACCGAAGGCCTGATCCTTTCCATGTCGGTGTTGGACAACAGCACCTTGGCGTCGCTGCGCCATTACCTCGCCGCCGGCTTCCTGTCGGTCGCGAAACAGTCCGAGGAAAGCCTGCGCCACAAGGAAAAGCTCGATATCAAGACCGCCTCATTGGCCACGGTGTCGAGGAATTTGAGCGGCGGCAATCAGCAGAAGGTCATGATCGCCCGGGCCCTCAGCGCCAAATCGAAAGTGATCATCTTCAACGAGCCGACCCGGGGCGTCGATATCAAGGGCAGGGTGGAGATCTACAGGCTGCTGAATCAGCTCGCCGCCGAAGGCGCTGGAATTATCTTCATCAGTCAGGAATTGTCGGAGACGATCGGCATCAGCGATCGCATCATGATCTGGCGGGATGGCGAGATCATCCAGACCCTGGATCACGGCCATGCGAACAAGGAAAAAGTCCTGAGCCTTATTACGGGAGCCTAGCGTTCAATGGATCGGACCATGACCACGATGCACCGTCTCGCGCGCCGCGGGGACGCAGAACGCGCATGAGTACCATCGGCGTCGATACCGGCGGCACGTTTACCGATCTCGTCTATATGCGCGACGACGGACAGATCGAGGTCGCCAAGCGCCCGTCGACGCCGCCGGATTTCTCGGTCGGCGTCATGGACGTGGTGGAGGCCATCGACAAGGGCCGCAACGTGCTCGGCGGTCTCGACTACTTCTATCACGGCACCACGGTGGCGACGAATGCGATGATCACCGGGTCGGGTGCCAGGATCGGGTTCATCACTACGGCGGGTCACCGTGACGTGCTGCCGATGATGCGGATCATCGGCCGCTCGGCCGGCAAGTCCGAAATCGAACTGAAGCAGTACTCCTACAGCGACAAACCGGCGCCGATCGTTCCGAAGAGCAGGATCAAGGAGGTGCATGAGCGCATCGACTACAAGGGCGCCGTCGTGGTCCCGCTGAACGAGGCGAGCGCCCGCAAGGCCGTGCGCGAATTGCTGGCGGACGGCGTGCAGGCGATCGGCGTGTGTTTCCTGTGGTCGTTCAAGAACCGCGGCCATGAAAGGCGCATGCGCGAGATCATCGTCGAGGAAGCGCCCGGGCTGCACGTGTCGATCTCCAGCGACATCGTGCCCGCGATGAAGGAATACGAGCGTTCGGCGACGACCGCGGTGAACGCCCATGTCGCGCCCCTGCTCACGAGCTATCTCTCCAAGCTCCAGGATGCGCTGCGCAAGCGCGGCCTCGGCTCGCCCTTGCTGGTGATGCAATCCATGGGCGGTGCGATGCGGGCGGCGGATTCCGAGCGTCGCTCGGTCAACACACTCGCTTCGGGCCCGGCCGGCGGAATTGTCGCCGCGAAATTCCTGGGCAATCTGCTCGGGCATCGGAACATCATCGGCGCCGATGTCGGCGGCACCAGCTTCGATGTCGGCCTCGTCGTGGATGGCGAGCCGATCATCACCTCGACCTCGACCGTCAACCAATACACGCTGCTGGCGCCCACCATCGACATCGTATCGATCGGCGCCGGGGGCGGTTCCATCGCGTGGGCGGATCTCGGCCGCCTGAAGGTCGGGCCGCACAGCGCCGGCGCCGATCCGGGCCCGGCCTGCTACGGCCGCGGCGGCGTGCAGCCCACGGTCACCGACGCCGACATCGTGCTCGGCTACATCGATCCGGATTATTTCCTCGGCGGCGATTTCAAGCTCAACCGCGCCCTGGCATTCAAGGCGATCGAGGAAAAGATCGCGCGGCCCTTGGGCATGAGCGTGCGCGACGCGGCGTCCGGGATCATCGAGATCGCCAATCATCACATGTCGGATCTCATCCGTAAGATGACGATCGAGCGCGGCTACGATCCGCGCGATTTCGTGGTCTATGGCTTCGGCGGCGCCGGCCCGCTGCATGGTGGCGCGTTCGGGCGCGAGCTTGGCGTCAAGGAAGTCATCTTCCCGCTTGGCAACATCTCGTCGGCCTTTTCCGCCTTGGGCTTGGCGGTCTCGGATCTGACGACGGTCACTCAGCTTTCGGATTATGCCCTCGCGCCCTTCGACGCGGCGATCGTCGGCAAGCATTTCGAAGCGCTTGAGAAAGAGGCCGTGGAGAGCCTCAAGGGCGGCGGCGCCAAGCGCGGCAAGATCACCCTGCAACGCATCCTCGAGCTTCGTTACAAGGGCCAAACGCACCAGGTCGATACGCCGGTCGGCGGCGGGGCGATCACGTCGAAGACTCTCGAAGCCACGATCAAGGAATTCGAGCGCCGCTATGAGCGGCTTTATGGCCGCGGCTCCGGTTTCCGCGAGGCGGGGATCGAATTGGTGACCTACCGCGTGCTGGGCACGACGCATATCCAGGACGCGCATCTGCAAAAGCTTGCCGAGGGCGACAGCGATCCCGCGCCGGCCCGCTTGGGCGTCGAGAAGCTCTATTGGCGCGAACTGAAACAAGAGGTCGAGACCGCGATCTATGGCGGCAAGATCAAGCCCGGCATGGCGTTCGACGGGCCGGCCGTCATTCGCTTCGAGGCGACCACGGCGCTGATCCACCCCGGCCAGCATGCCCGGATCGATTCCTACGGCAACGTCCGCATCGCGAACAAGAGTGGGACCTCGAGATGACCAAGACAGTCCTGAAGATCCCCGGCTCCGAGCGCTTCGCCGCGCAGGGCAAGCGCCCGGAGCTGTCGGCCATCGCGCCGAAGCTGAAGATTTTCCCCTACGACCCCAGCCACGAAATCGATCCCATCACGCTCGAGGTGGTGGGGCACAAGCTGTGGCAGATCAACGACGAGCAAGGTCAGGCGTTGAAGAAGATCTCAGGCTCGCCGGTGGCGACCGACGCCAACGATTTCAACGTCGTGTTGTGCGACGAACTCGGCGACATCGTCAATATCGGGCCGTACTATTTGCCGCACGCGGCCAATGTCGATTTCATGGTGAAGTGGACGCTGGAAAACCGCAGCGACAATCCGGGTATCGAGCCCGACGACATGTTCCTGTGCAACGACTGCTGGGTGGGCGCCCTGCACCCGCAGGACGTGGCGGTGTACTCGCCGGTCTTCGTCGAAGGCCAGCTCTTCGCCTGGACGGGCTCGACGATTCACCAGGTCGATGTCGGCGGCGTCAACATCGGCTCCTGGTGTGTCGATGCCGAGGATCATTTTGCCGAGGGCATGACCTATCCGCCGATCAAGATCGTCGAGCGCGGGGTCATTCGCAAGGATATCGAGGACGTCTATCTGCGCCGCTCGCGCGCGCCGAACCTGGTCGCCCTCGATCTGCGCGCGCATATCGCCTCGAACAATGTCGCCAAGCAGCGCCTGATGGAGCTGGTCGAGCGCTATGGCGCGACGACCATCCACTCGGCCATGAAGAAGCAGATGGATTACGCCGAGCAGCGCTTCCGCGAGCGCTTGCGGAAGATTCCCGACGGGATCTGGCGCTGCGAGACCTATCAGGAAGTCTGCAAATCCGGCGACCGCGGCGTCTACAAGACCTTTCTCACGATGCGCAAGACCGCGGACAGGCTGCAATTCGATTTCACCGGGTCGGACCCCAATGCCGGCATGATCAATTGCACCCGCGCCGGCGCCGTCGGCGGCTCGGTGGTCGCGATCCTGCCGCAGCTCTGCTACGATATCCCTTGGGCGCTCGGCGGGCTCCACCGCGCCCTCGACTTCGTGACGCCGCTGGGCACGGTGATGAACGCCGAGTTCCCCCATGGCGTCTCCATGGGCTCGATCTCGGGTACCTGGGCGGCCACCAATTCGGCCAACATCTGCGTCGCCAACATGCTCTCCAGCGTGCCCGAGTTCCAGGATCGCTTGCTGGCGGGATGCATCGGCTCCTGGTCCACCGTGATCGCCTCCGGCCTCGACAATAACAAACTGCCCTTCGTGACCATGATCATGGACGCGATGGCGGGCGGCTGGGGCGCGCGGACCTTTGCCGACGGTGTCAACACGGCGGGGCTGATGGCGGCGATCACCGGCCAATGCCCCAACGTCGAAACCAATGAGGGCCTCTATCCGATCCTTTATCTGTACCGGCGGGAAACCAGGGACTCCGGCGGTGCCGGCGAGTATCGCGGCGGCATGGGGGCCACCTCATGCTGGATACCGTACGACACGGAGAATCGGCCGATCGAGATGGTTCTGGCGACGTTCGGACAGGCGTTTCCAACGGCGCTTGGGGTCGATGGCGGCTATCCCTCGAATACGGCCATGTACAAGATGGTGCGCGGCTCCAACGTCGCCGAATGGTTGGCGCGCGGCGAGATCCCGTCCGACCTGTCGCAGATGCAGGGCAAGCTCGAACACCTCCCGCAAAAATACGAGACCCAGCAATTCCCCGAGGACGTCTTCGAGCAGACCTGGGGCGGCGGAGGCGGCTACGGCGATCCCTTGCGCCGGCTGCCGGCGAGTGTCCTGGCCGACGCGGTCAACGACACCATCTCTCTTGGGGCGGCCAAGAAATACTACGGCGTGGTGATCGAGAATGGCGCGATAAACGCCGCCGCCACCGACAAGGAGCGCCTGCGCATCCGCACCGAACGGATCGGACGCGCGCCGCGTGCCGCCAATGGCGGGGCGATCGGCAATTCGAACGGCCGCATCAGCCAGTTCCTCCTGGTCGACCGGAAGCACAATATCGTCTGCCAGAACTGCGGCCACGTCATCGGCCCGTTGAAGCAAAACTACAAGACCAACATGGTTCGCAAGGACAACAACATCCAGGAGGCCAATCCCCTGATCGTGGATCCCAAGATCTTCATCGATCCGGAGATGGTGTTCAGGCAGTATTTCTGTCCGTCCTGCGCGGTGCAGGTCGAAACCGAAGTCTTGCTCGCGAGCAGCGAACCCGTGTGGGACAAGGAACTTTTTCTCGAATAGGCGAGACCTGGAGCATACCGGTCATCGCTGGAGGTTGACGCCATGACGAAGACTCTGTTCACCAACGTCAAGATTTTCGACGGCACGGGCAGCGCGCCCTTTGCCGGCGAGGTGCTTGTCGAAGGCAACCGGATCGCGAGTGTTACCAAGGGCAAGAACGAAGCCCCTCTCAAGGATGCCAAGATCATCGATGGCGGTGGCGCCACGCTGATGCCGGGCCTGGTCAACGCCCATTGCCACATGAGCTACACCGGGCCGGAGCGCATGAGCGACATCCCGCCCGAGGAACACACGCTCATCACCATGCACAACGCCAAGACGATTCTCGATTGCGGCGTGACCGCCGCGGTCGGGGCGGGGGCGGCCAAGCCGCGCCTCGATATCGTGGTGCGCAACGAGATCAATGCCGGGCGCATACCGGGGCCCCGTTACCTCGCCTGCACGCCGGAGATCACGGTCACCAGCGGGCTTGGCGACGTGCGACAAACCCATGCTTATCATAACGATCTGTCGCTTTATGCCGATGGCCCCGATCATATCCGCCGCGCCTGCCGCGAGTTGGTTCGCGAGGGCGTCGACGTGATCAAGCTCATGATCTCGGGCGACCATCTCGTGCCCGCCATGTGCGACGCCGAGCAACTGGCCATGGACGATGACGAGGTCGCGGCCGGGGCGAGGGTCGCCAAACAACGCGGCCGTAAGCTCGCCGCCCATGCCCGCAACTCGGAATCGATCAAGCTCTGCGTCAAGCACGGCATCGAACTCGTCTTTCACGCGACCCTCGCGGACGAGGAATCGCTCGATCTCCTCGAGAAGAACAAGGACCGCTTCTGGGTCGTGCCGGCGATCGGGTTCACCCACGCGACCGCCTACGAGGCGGGCGATCACGGCTTTCCGCTGGAAACGGCGAAGGAAATGGGATTCGTGCGCGAGCTCGAGATCGGGGCGGAAACGCTGACCAAGATGCATGCCCGCGGCATCAAGGTGCTGCCCTTCGGCGATTACGGGTTCGGCTGGACGCCGCACCACACCATGGCGCGGGACTTCGGGCACTTCGCCAACTATCTCGGCATGAAGCCGGCGGAGATCCTGCGTGCCGCGACGCTCTACGGCGCCCAGGCCTTTGGCAAACCGGACGAGCTCGGCTGTGTCGCTCCGGGTTGCCTTGCCGACCTCATCATGATCGATGGCGATCCCCTGGCCGATCTCACCTTGTTCCTGGACCCGGCCAAGATCCTCATGATCATGAAGGACGGCGTCTATCACAAGGCGCCGACGCAGCGCCGCTCGGAAAGAATACCCGCGGCCGCGGAATGACGGGTCTGGCGGCACACAAGGCGCGCGCCGCGACAAGGGCGGAGCTGGTCTCTCGGGCGGAAGCGCTGCGGCCTGGAATCGCGGCGCGCGCCCGGGACGTCGAGAACCAGCGCCGCCTCCCCGACGAGACCATCCGGGAACTCCTGGATGCGGGCCTCTTCCATGCCCTGCAGCCGGCCCGTTTCGGGGGCAGCGAGCTCGATTACGCCACGATGGTCGAGCTCTGCTCGGTCATCGCCAAGGACTGCGCGTCGAGCGCCTGGATCCTCGGCAACTTCATCTGCCACCAGTACATGATGGCGAACTGGCCGCGCCAGGCGCAAGAGGAAGTCTGGCTCGAAAAGCCCGACGCCCTCTACTCCGGCGTGGTGATCTTCTCTTGCGGCAAGGCGGTCCGGGTCAAGAATGGCTACCGGTTGAAGGGGCGCTGGCCCTTCGCCAGCGGTTGCCTGCACACAACCTGGTTCGTCTTCGGCGCCACCACCGAGGAAGGCAATGGCGGACCGCCTTCGCTCAAGATGTTCCTGCTGCCTGCGTCCGACTATCGGATCATCGACACCTGGCAGGCGATGGGCCTGCGCGGCACCGGCAGCCACGACCTCGAAGTCGACGACGTGTTCGTGCCCGAGCATCGGGTGCTGGACGTCGAGCGGATCAAGGGCGGCGATCATCCGGGCAGCGACGTGAACCCCGGGCCGCTCTACCGCGTGCCGGTCTATGCCATGTTTTCCTATGTCCTGAATGGCGTCGCCATGGGCATCGCCCAGGGCGTGGTCGAGAGGTATCGGGAGAAGACCCGTACACAAACCGCGCGCTCCAGCGGCCAGCCGATCGCCAATTTGACGACGATCCAGGTCAAGATCGCGGAAGCCGCCGCCTCGGTCGATGCGGCTTTTTCTATTTCCTACCGCAACTGCGACGAGGTCATGGCCATTGCCGCCACCGGCGGCGTCCCGACCATGGAGCAGAAGGTGCGCTACCGGCGCGACGGCGCCTTCGCCGTGAAACTCAGCACGCACGCGGTCGATCTGATTTTCGGCGTCATCGGCGGCGGCGGCCTCTATGAGAGCAATCCGATCTCGCGCGCCTTTCGCGACATCCATGCGACCGCCGTGCACCTGACCCAGACCTGGGACCTCAACGCCGCCGCTTACGGCCGGGTCGTGTTGGGGCTCGATCCGGAAAATCCAATGCTTTGACTCGGGCGCCGATGCCCAAGCTACTATCTCAACCACGAGCGAGCAGAAGATCATGCCCAAGAAAATCATATCGACGCCCAAGGTGGCGCCCCTTCCGGCACCGTTCTCGATGGCCACGAAGGCCGGCAACATGGTTTTCGTCGCCGGCATCACGGCGATGGGCACCGACGGCAAGCTCGTCGGGCCGGGCGATATCAGGGCCCAGACAAGGCAGGCCCTCGAGAGCATCAAGGCGCTGGTCGAAGCGGCCGGCGGCAGCCTCATGGACGTGACCAAGACGACGGTCTACATCACCGACTTCGCCAACTACGCCGGTATGAACGAGGTCTACCGGGAATATTTCCCCAATGAGCCGCCGGCCCGGGCGACCCTGCGCGTCGGCCTGGTCAGGGAAGAGATGCTGGTCGAGATCGATGCCATCGCGGTCATTGGCTAGCGGTGCCTCTACGGCAAGTTCCCGATCCGCGGATTATCAAGTAGTCATCGTTTGGTGTTTTTTGTCGTAAGTGAAGAGTTGAGATGAAACTTGGTTATTTCATAATGCCTCTACATCCGGTGTCACGGGACTACACCGAGACCCTGCAAGAGGACTACGAATCCGTCCTGCTGGCCGAGGAACTCGGCTTCGAAGAAGCATTCATCGGCGAGCACGTGACCGACAAGGCCGAGACCATCACATCGTCCCTGCTGTTCATCGCGACGCTGGCCCACACGACCAAGCGCATCCGCCTCGGATCGGGCACGGTGAACCTTCCCAACCGGCACCCGGCCGCTGTCGCCGCCGAGGTCGCCATGCTCGACCACATTCTCGAAGGACGATTCATCTTCGGCATATCTCCCGGGGGATTGCGCTCCGATTCGGAAGTGTTCGGCAACCTCGATGCCAACCGCACCGAGATGTTCGCGGAGGCCATCGACCTCGTGCTCGGCATCTGGGCCGGCGAGGCGCCTTACAATCTGCAAGGAAAGTACTGGCGTATCTCGACCGAGAAGACCCTGCTCAAGGACATCGGCCAGGGCATCATGCCGACGCCGTATCGTAAACCCCATCCCCCCATCGTCGTCACCGTCGTCGCGCCGCATTCCAAGGGTATCGTCAAGGCGGCCGAACGCGGCTGGACGCCGATCTCGGCCAACTTCCTGCAGCCGGTTTGGGTCGCGTCGCACTGGCCCATGTACACGCAGGGCTGCGCCAATGCCGGCCGCGTCGCCGATCCCGCCGATTGGCGGGTCGCCAAGAGCATTTTCGTGGCCGACGATGAAGCGACGGCCAAGCGCTATGCGCTGGAACCCGATGGTCCCTACTTCCACTATTTTCGGCAGCTGGTCGCCAAGCTCGTCGGCAACGGCCGCCCCGAACTCTTCAAGCACGATCTGTCTCTTCCGGACACCGCGATCACCATGGACTACGTTCTGAAACACCTGGTCATCTGTGGTACCGTCGACAGCGTCGTCGATCAGATCCTGGCCTTCCGCGAGCGGATCGGCGATTTCGGTACGCTATTGTACGCGGGGCAGGACTGGGTTTCCCGAGAATTGGGCCGACGCTCGATGGAGCTGATGGCGAGCGAGGTCATGCCGCGCGTCAATGCCGCGCTTGGCGCTTCACAAGATTAAGAGGACGTTGAGATAATCCGGTGGACCATAGGAGGAGGAAATCGAGATGGTGAAGAAGACGTTCATCCGGCCCAAGGGGATGCACCAACCCTTCAGCCAGTACTCGCATGTCGTGATCGTCGAAGCGCCGAGCAAGTTCATCTTCTGCGCGGGTCAGGTCGCCGGCGACGAGAACGGGAACATTCTTGGCCCGGACGATTTCGAGGCGCAGGGCGAGCTCGTCATCAAGAATCTCAAGAAGGCTCTGGCCGAGGCCGGCGCCTCATTGACCGATGTCGTCAAACTGGTCAGCTATGTCTGCAGCCCGCACGACGTAAAGAAAGTAAGGGCGCTCGTCAGAAAGCATTTTACCGAGAACCCGCCAGCCAACACGATCTGCATTCTGCGAGGCCTTGCCCATCCGGACTACCTGCTGGAGATCGATGCGACGGCGGTGGTTTGAACCGGCTCCGAAAAGAGCAACAAAGCAGTCAACCGGAGCGGCGCTGGCCGAGATACCAGTCGAGGATCTTGTCCCCTGTCCAGAACACGACATCGGAATGGCCGCGGGCATGCGCGTAAATCGCCTCGAGATAGCGCATCCGGTGCGGCTGCCCGGAGATGTAGGGGTGAATGGCGACGGCCATGATCTTGGCCCGTTCCCGGCCTTCCGCGTAGAGGCGATCGAACTGGTCGATGCAGCGGCGAGTGAAATACTCGGATTCGTGATGCTGGACGATCATCATCGGAATGTCGTTGAGCTCGACCGAGTAGGGCAGCGTCACCAGCGGTCCATGGGCCGTGGCGATCTCGGTCGGTTCGTCGTCATGGACCCAGTCGCCGATGTAGCGCACGCCGGCCTCGGCCAGCAGGTCCGGGGTGTCGTAGGTCTCGGTCAGTCCCGGACCCAGCCAGCCGACGGGGCGCCTGCCGCAGAATTTCTCAAGGATGTCCATCGACCGCAGGATCATCGCGCGCTGGTCCTCGACCTTGTGGATCGGCATCTGTTCATAGGCGTGGCCCATGAATTCCCAGCCGGCGTCCCGGGCCGCCGCCGCCACGCGCCCGTAATCCTCGCACACGCGCGCGTTGATGGAGAGCGTCGGCTGGATGCCCAGTTCGTCGAACAGCTTCAGGAAGCGCCAGAAACCGACCCGCATGCCGTATTCGTGCCAGCTCCAGTTCGGCACATCGGGAAGCAGCACCTGCCCCGTTGGCGCCGGCAGCACCTGACGCGCCATCGGGCGGGCGATGTCCCAAACCTCGAGATTGACGATGGTCCAGAACACCAGCCGGGCATTTCCGGGCAGCACCAACTTCGGGCGGTCGACGATGGCGGAATAGGCCGTTCTGTCGCGCGGGATCATCGCTATACTCCGTCACGCCGGTCGAACTACCTTAGCCTCAACACGCGGCGCGGGACAACGTTGTTGGCGATCCCGGAAGGAGTGTCGCCATGAAGATCGTGCGCGGTGGCCTTGTCTTGCCGGGAGCCCGGGCAGCGGCGACGCCCGCCGATCTGTTGATCGAGGACGGCGTCGTTCGCCGCATCGGTCCGCCGGGCATGGCGGCGCCCGAATCGGCGATAACGATCGATGCGGGCGGACGGCTGCTGGCGCCCGGACTGGTCAACGCGCACACGCATAGCCATTACTGTTTCGGCAAGGGCCTCGGCGACCGCTGGACCCTGGAGATGATGCTGAACGCGGCGCCGGGAATCACCGGCGGATTGACCGCCGAGGACTTGCATCTCTCCACGCTCTGTTGCGCCATGGAGATGGTCCGCAACGGGTGCACCTCTTGTTACGATCTGGTCATCCAGCTTCCGGCGCCGTCGATCGAGGTTTCAATGGCGATCGGGCAAGCCTATGAAAAGGTCGGGCTGCGCGCGGTCATTGCCTTCCAGATGGCCGACACCACATTCTGGCGCGCCATCCCCGGTCTGATCGATGCCATTCCCGACAATCTGCGCGAGCGCGTTCTGCGGATCGCGGCGACACCCTTCGAGCAAAGCCTGGAGGCCTGCCGGCGCGTCATCGCCGCCTGGCCCTTCGGCACCGAGCGCATCCGCCCGGCTCTTGCGCCCGGCATCCCCTTGCTCTGCAGCGATCCGTTTCTCAAGGGCGCCTGCGAATTGGCGCGCGATAACGGCCTTGGTTTGCACACGCACCTGGCCGAGACCAAGGTCCAGGCCGTGACCGCGCTGAGGCGTTACGGCCGAAGCCTGACCGCGCATCTCGATGCGCTGGGCTATCTCGGGCCGAATTTCACCGCCGCGCACGGCGTGTGGCTCGACGATGACGATCTGGCGAGACTCGCCGACAAGGGCTGTTCCATCGCGCACAATCCCGGTAGCAACCTTCGCCTCGGCAGCGGCATCGCACCGGCGCGCCGCATGCGGGCGGCGGGGGTGACGGTGGGCGTAGGAACCGATGCCGGCACCTGCTCCGACCACCTCAACATGTTCGAGGCCATGCGCCTCGCCGCGCTGGTCTCCCGCGCGACATCGCCGGACCCCGATGAGTGGCTCTCGGCCGATGATGCGTTCGCGATGGCGACCGAGGACGGCGCCCGGGTCGCTGGGTTCGCGAACACCGGGCGGATCGAAGAGGGCTACCGCGCGGATATCATTTTCTTGAACCTGGACAGCTTGAATTATGTGCCGCTCAATGATGCCGTGCGGCAGATCGTCTACTGCGAGAATGGCGCGGCCGTCGACAGCGTGATGGTCGGCGGAAACCTGGTTCTCGATCACGGCCGGTTCACCGGCGTGGACGAGGCCGCCGTGATCGGCGCCGTTCGGGCCGCTGCCCGGCGCGTGGCCGAGAAGAACGCCGAAAGGAAGGCGGAGTTGGCCGCGATCGAACAGATCGTCGGTCGGTTCTGCCTCGGGTTGGCTCGGGCGCCTCACCCTATCAACCGTCACCTGACCGGCGATTCCTAAGCAGACCTGTAATGATTGGCCAACGGGAGAAATGCGTGATTCAATCTCTGGGATTGATTCGGAGGTCTGATCATGACGGGCAAGACTCCTTTGAAGGTCACGCA
>VFKA01000007.1 GCA_009885795.1 Rhodospirillales bacterium
AACTGGACGCCGGAGAGCTTCGTCGGCCAGGTGTTCAAGACCATCGGCAAATACGTTCCGCCGGCACCCGGCATGAAGTCTCCGGCGCTATGGGGCAACAAGGCGCATCTCGACACGCTGTTCGGTTCCAAGGCGGCCGTCGCGGCCGAGAGCCGGAAATTCGTCTTCCGCTACAAGTCGCCCCAGCATTGGGTCGAGGTTTTCCGCAACTACTACGGCCCGGTCGTGAAGGCGTTCGCGGCGATCGATCCGGAGGCACGCGTGGCGCTCGAGGCCGATCTTTTTGCTCTCCTCGGCAGATTCAACGTCGCCAAGGACGGCACGCTGGTCATCCCCAGCGAATATCTCGAAGTGGTCATCACCAAAACGGAATGATCCGGGATGGATCGGTTAACCGGCTCTTAACGGGTCGTTGCCAAGATCGGTCATCCGCGGGGGTGTGTGCCGGCCCTATCCGCCTTGGGCGGTGCCGGCGGCATCCGCGCCAACTAGAATATCGGGCCCAATCGCATGATCAACACTCTCGGGCAGGCCGACGTCGAACGGTTGATGGCCGATCCGTCGGATGGGAACCGCGCCGAAGCCGCCGCCAAGGTGGCGCGGCATTTCGATGCCCCGTCGCTGACGCCCAAGGAGCGCATGCTGGCGGAGCAGATCGTCCGCATCATGGTTCGCGATGCCGCCCAGCGCGTGCGCGAGGCCCTGGCCCACAATCTGAAGAACAGCAATTCGCTGCCGCACGACGTGGCCTTGATCCTGGCGCGCGACGTCGAAAGCGTGGCGATGCCGATTCTGGAATCATCGACGGTGCTCACCGACGCCGACCTGATCGAAATCGTGCGGGCCGCCAATCCGGCCAAGCAGATGGCGGTTGCCGGCCGCCCCCAGGTCTCGGCCGTCGTCGCCGACACGCTGATCGACAGCGGCAACGTCAAGGCCGTCACCCGGCTGGTCGCCAACGAAGCCGCCGAGCTGTCGGAACGATCGCTCCAGACCGTGGTCGATCGCTACGGCAAGGAAGAGACCATTCAGGATTCCTTGGTCCATCGCCCGGCGCTACCGATCACCATCGCCGAGCGGTTGGTCGCGACCGTGTCGGACAATCTGCGCGACTATCTTGTCGCGAATCACGACTTGCCGGCGGGGACCGCGACCGACCTCCTGATGGAAAGCCGCGAACGGGCCACCGTCGGCCTGCTGCCGCCGGGCGCCAAGGGCGTCGACATCATGGAACTGGTGCAACAGATGATGGCGTCGGGGCGCCTCACGCCTTCCATCATCCTGCGCGCCTTGTGCATGGGCGATCTCTCGTTTTTCGAGGCCAGCTTGTCGGCGCTCACCAAGATCCCACTGGTCAGCACGCGCATGCTCATCCTCGACGAGGGGCCGCTCGGGTTGAAGGCGCTCTGCGGCAAGGCCGGCCTGCCGGCGCCGATGTTTCCGGCCTTTCGCGTCGCCGTCGATGTCGCGCGCCAGACCGACTACGATGGCGGCGACAAGGATCGCGAGCGTCACATGTCGCGCATGATCCAGCGCATCCTCACCCAATACGAGGACATGGAGCCGGACAATTTGGATTACCTGTTGCGCAAGCTGAACCAGATCGCCGCGTAAGCGCGCCTGGTATTGTCAAGGAAAACAAGCCTGTCGTCCCGGCGCAAGCCGGAACCCATCTCGACGCGTCTCGATGGATTCCGGCTTTCGCCGGAATGACAGCCCTAGATCTCGATCGGCTCGTCATCCACCAACGCGTCGAAGTTGCCTTGCGCCCAATCCCGGTCGGGACCGATGCCGCGTCGTGCCGGCGGCCGAAGGCGCATTTCCACAAAAAGCCGCGCCACCATCGCCTTGCGCGCAGTCCCGGCGGCGAGATCGCGCCTGGCCTCCTCGAACAACAGGACCGCCGCCAACAAATCGGCCATGTAGGCCATCAGCCTTCGCGCGTGACGCTCGACCCGGCCGGTGTCGGCGCGCAAGAAGGCGACCGCCGAGGCGATCTCATCGGCCGCGGCGGCTAGCGCGCCTGCGATCGTCTGGAGCGGCGTAGGCGCGCCTTCGACCGCCTTCTCGACGCGGTCAGCCAGCAAAGCATCGGCGCCATGGCGGGGCCCGAGGAGGCGCATGACTTCGAGCGCCTGGATGTTGGCGGGCCCCTCCCAGACGGTCAGCGCCTGCGCATCGCGCAGCAGTCGCGGCGTCACATGGTCGTAGGTATAGGCGTTGGCGCCGATGATCTCGATGGCGGCGCGGGCGGCGACGTTGGCTTCCTCGGCCGTATGGTATTTGGCGAGCGCGGTGGCCAGCCTGAGCCAGGTTCGCTCCGGTCCTTCGGCGTCGAGGCCCAGCGCGCTATCGAACGCGGCCGCCGCTTCGAAGGCCAGCGCGGCGCCGGCTTCGAGCTGGGTCATGATCTTCAGGATTTCGTCTTGGACCATGGGATGGCTCGTCATCGGCCGCCCGAACACCACGCGCGTTCGGGCATAGGCGAGCGTTTCCGAGAAGGCGCGGCGCTGCACGCCGGCCGAGCCCATGGCGTTATGGATGCGGCTGAATTCGAGCGCCTCCATCATGAGCTTGAAGCCTTCGGGCGGCGGCGCCACCTCGACCGCCCAGGTCTCGGCGAGGTCGATCTCGCCGGTCGGCACGCCGATGGTGCCGAGCTTGTCCTTCAGGCGGCGAATGCGCATGGCGTTCGGGGATCCGTCGTCGAGGTGGGTCGGCACCAAATAGAGGCCGAGCCCGCGGCTGCCCGCGGGCGCGCCTTCGGGCCGCGCGGTCGCCAGCGCCAGCCCGCCATTGGCGTTGCTGGCGAACCATTTGAGGCCGGTCAACCGGAAACCGTCGCCGTCGCGCCTTGCCGCCGTCGTCGTGGCGCCGACGTCGCTGCCCCCGTGCTGCTCGGTCACCCAGGTGCCGCCGGTGAGCGCATGGCCGTCCATGCGGGTGAGCTCTGGCAGATAGCGCCGGCGCACGTCCGCCGGCGCGAAACGGTCGAGCACATAGGCGACGGCCCCTGTCATCGTCACCGGGCAGTGCAGCGACACGTCCGCCTGCGACAGCATGTAGCCCATGGCGAAAGTGACCAGGAACGGCGCCGGGTCGTCCAGATAGTTCAGCCCGATGGCGCCGCGCCGATAGACCTCGGCGGCGACATTCTCCCAGGCCGGATTGTGGCGGATCCGGTTAATCAGCGCTCCGTCGCGATCGTAAGGCTCGAGCACCGGCGGAGCCACGCGGTCGGTGTAGTTCGCCGCCCTGTCGACGTCGCCGGCCGCCCAGGCGCCGAAATCCGCGAGCGTGCCGCGCCAGCGCTCCAAGGCGCCGGGCGCTCGCTCGCCCAGCAAGCGCTGCAAATTGCGGTCGGCATGGAAGAAATTGGCTTGGGCGTCGTTGTCGTCGGGCGGCATGTCTTCGGCCTCGTTTGCACCCGGCCGGTTCTGCCCGGCCGGCGGAAAGGGTCTTTGCCAAGATGTCGGCATTTTATTCGATGACAACCATTTGTTTACGAATCGTTACCAATTGATGGGTACCTTCACATATCGAGGCTCCGCGAGGCCTAGGCCCAGGCATCGCGACCGCGATGATAATCGAGCCGAGAGAGAAATGCCGATGACCGCCGGTGCCACCCTGACCATGGCCGATGTCGAGGCGCTCCGAAAGGAGCCGTCCGCGGGGCAGCGCGCCATGATGGCGGAGAAGGTGAGCCTCCTCCTCACCGATGGACGGCTGGATGAAGTGGAGCGGCGAACCGCGCGCTTGCTGGTCGAGATCCTGGCGCGCGACGCCGAGATCGTGGTGCGCAAGAGACTGGCGCACGCCCTGCAGTACTCGACGGATCTGCCGGCGGCGGTGGCGAAGTCCTTCGCCTTCGATGTTCTGGAAGTGGCCGAACCAATTCTCCAGCACGCGCTGGTTCTGGAGGACAGCGACCTCCTCGGCGTGATCGCGCGCTGTTCGTCCTCGCACTGCGTCGCCGTCGCCGAGCGCGGTCATGTATCGGCGGAGGTCTCGGGCGCGCTGATCGCGCGCAAGGACGAGACGATCGCCGCGGCGCTGCTCGCCAATGCCGGAGCGAAGATCGACGAGCCGGGCTACCACCTGGTCGTCGATACCTTCGGATCGGTTCCGCGCATCATGGACATGGCGTCCTTGCGCGAAGCGTTGCCGATGACGGTGGTCGAACGGATCGTGACGCTGGTCACCGACAGCGTGCGCGAACGGCTGACGGCGCGCTATGAAATGACGCCCGCCGAGGTGGCCGGGATCATGGCCCAGGCCCGCGAGCATCTGCTGCTGGCGACGATCGAGGAGGACGCCGATCCCGACGACGTCGAGGATCTGGTGCGCACGCTTGTCCGCAATGGCGATCTGACGCCAACGCTTATCCTGCGCGCGCTTTGCATGGGCGAGTTCGTGTTCGTCGCCTTGGCCTTTGCCAACATGGCCGGCATCCAGTTCGTCAACGCCTGGCAGCTGCTGCTCGATCGCGGACTCACCGGTTCCGAGAAGCTCTATGACCGCTGCTGGCTGCCCGCGCCGCTGAAGCCGGTCTATCGCGAGGTGCTGGCGGTGGCGGCGCGCTACAATTATTCTGGCGACACGCGGCTGCGCGGGCCGTTTCGCAGCCGGGTTCATGAATGGGGCGCCGCCAAGCTGGGCGTTTCCCAGACCATGATCGGCTTCGATCAGATGGTGACCCGGCTGCTGCTCGACACGGGCGCCGCCGCGTCCGAACGCCGGGTCAAGGATGGAAGCCCGGTCCATTGATCGACGCCGGGTTCGTTGTCGCGGCCGGAACGGGGGATGCCGTGGCGTTGGATAAGGGCGATGACTTGTCTGGGCTCGGCGCGGACGAAGCGGCCGCTTTCGAATCAATTCGCGAAAAAATTGCCGGAACGAATATCGACAACCGGACTTTGCTCGCCACCGATTATCTAAATCATTTCAATGAAGTGATTATGATAATCGAGCTCGTCCCCGACGCGCCGGAATGTTTGGACGATGCCAAGCAATGGTCGCCGAAAGGTTATTGCCAGCACTTTCTGGACAGCGGCTTCAAGGACAGGGACTTGGCCGTCGCCGCCTACGAGCACGCGCCGGCAAAATACCGGGCCCCCTTCGATGCCGTCATCGTCGTGCTCGACGATGCGATCCGCCGGTCGCTCGACCGGATCGAAGCGGCGAAGGACGGTGACGGCGAGCGGTTTCGCCACATCTGTTCGACGGCCTCAATGACACTCCAGGCATTGGTCGAGCGCGCCAGCGCCATCATCCATGGCGAGGTCGCCGCCTTGGATCAATTCGAGATCGACCGACTCGTGGACGGGCCGGCCAAGGGTTAGTACCGAGTCTCGGAAACTTCAACCCGGCCGCCATGCTTCGAGACGCCGCTTCGCGGCTCCTCAGCATGAGGTAGCATTTCGATATGGAGCGCCTACCTCATCCTGAGGAGGCCCGTAGGGCCGTCTCGAAGCCTCATCCT
>VFKA01000005.1 GCA_009885795.1 Rhodospirillales bacterium
GAAAAGACCTCATGCTGAGGAGGCCGCGCAGCGGCCGTCTCGAAGCACACAGGAACCGCGAACCAGCATTCTTTCACAACCTCTCAGCATGAGGGCCTCATCCTGAGCCTGTCGAAGGATGGAAGGCCCGACTCACGTTTCGGCGATCGGCGGGTACTAGCGGGCTCCACCGATCTCGCCCACGATGTCCTTGAAGGCCTCGATCTCCTGGAAGTCCCGATAGACCGAGGCGAAGCGCACATAGGCGACCTTGTCGAGACCGAGCAGCGCGTCCATCACCGCTTCGCCGATATCCTTGGACTTGATCTCGGTTTCGCCGCCGCTCTCGAGCCGCCGCACGATGCCGTTCACCACCCGGTCGAGCTTCTCGTCGTCCACCATTCGCTTGCGCAAGGCGATCTTCATCGACCCTTGCAGCTTGTCGCGGTCGAAGGGCTCGCGCCGGCCGCCGCTCTTCAGGACGGTGAGCTCGCGGAGCTGGACGCGCTCGAACGTGGTGAAGCGCGCGCCGCAGCTCGGGCATTGGCGGCGCCGGCGGATGGCGGCGTTGTCGTCGGTGGGACGAGAATCCTTGACCTGGGTATCGTCGTTTCCGCAGAACGGGCAGCGCATGCGTGACTCTCCCCCTCAAACCCGGCCGGGATAGATCGGAAACCGCCGGCACATATCCGAGACCTCGGCGCGCACCGCCTGCTCGGCGCCGCTATTGCCGTCCGGGTGCGCGGCAAGACCATCGAGCACGCGCACGATCATGCGGCCGACCTCGCGGAATTCGGCCGGCCCGAATCCCCGCGTCGTCGTCGCGGGCGTCCCCAAGCGGATGCCCGAAGTCACGGTCGGCTTTTCCGGGTCGAACGGAATGGTGTTCTTGTTGCAGGTGATGCCGGCGCGCTCGAGACTGTCCGAGGCCGCCTTGCCGGTGAGCTTCTTCGGCCTGAGATCGACCAGCATCAGATGCGTGTCGGTTCCGCCGGTGACGATATCGAGCCCCGCTTCCTTCAGCGTGGCCGCCAGAATCCGGGCGTTTTCCACGACGGCGGCGATGTAGGTCTTGAACCCGGGCTCCAGCGCCTCGGCGAAGGCGACCGCCTTGGCGGCGATGACGTGCATCAGCGGCCCGCCCTGCAAGCCGGGGAACATGGCGCTGTTGATCTTCTTGCCGATGTCCTCGTCGTTGCTAAGGATCATGCCGCCGCGCGGGCCCCTCAGGGTCTTATGCGTCGTCGTCGTCACCACATGGGCATGAGGGAGCGGGCTCGGATGCAGGCCGGCCGCTACGATACCGGCGAAATGCGCCATGTCGACCAGCAGATAGGCCCCGACCGCGTCGGCGATACGCCGGAAGCGAGGGAAATCGATCACGCGGGGCACCGCCGACCCGCCGGCAATGACGAGCTTCGGGCGATGTTCGTTGGCGAGGCGCTCCACCTCGTCGTAATCGATCATGCCGTCCTCGCGCCGGACGCCGTATTGCACCGCCTTGAACCACTTGCCCGACAGGCTGGGCGCGGCGCCATGGGTGAGATGCCCGCCGGCCGCCAGCGCCATGCCGAGCAGCGTGTCGCCGGGCCGGCAGAGCGCCAGCAGGACGCCTTGGTTCGCCTGGGCGCCGGAATGCGGCTGTACGTTGGCGAACTTGCAATCGAACAGTTTCTTCGCGCGTTCGATCGCCAGCGTCTCGGCCACGTCCACGTACTCGCAACCGCCGTAATAGCGCTTGGCCGGATAGCCCTCGGCGTATTTGTTGGTGAGAACCGAGCCTTGCGCTTCCAACACCGCGGCCGAGACGATGTTCTCCGACGCGATCAATTCGATCTGGTCCTGCTGGCGGCGCAACTCGTCGCCGATGGCGGCGAAGAGCGCGGGATCGCGTTGGGCGAGCGTGCCGGTGAAGAAACCCCGGTCTTGAGCGGTCGCGGCGGTCATTGCGCTTGGTTCTCCCTGGCTTACTTTAACCGAGCTTGGCGACGCGTGGGACATGGCGGCCGCCCGCGAACGGCGTCGCGAGAAACACCTTGAGGCAGTCCTTGGCAACCTCGGGTCCGATGAGGCGCGCGCCCAAGGCCAAGACGTTGGCATCGTTGTGTTCGCGGGCAAGGCGCGCGCCGGTCTCATCGGCGCAGACGGCGGCGCGCACATGGCGGTGGCGATTGGCGGCGATCGACATGCCGATGCCGGTGCCGCAGACCAACACGCCACGCGTCGCCCGCCCCTGGGCGAGCGCCTTGGCCACGGCGTCGGCGAAATCGGGGTAGTCGACCGAGGCCGGTCCTTGCGTACCCAGATCGAGAACATTCCATCCCATGGTCGCGAGTTCCGCCTTCAACAAGCTCTTGAGTTCGACCCCGGCGTGGTCGGCGGCTATGGCGATTGTTTCTTGCGGCATGATACCCGGCGGTCGAAGTGGGTGGTCGCGGCGTGCAAGCCTCGACTGATACCACATATCGGCGCCCGGAACCAAATATCCCCCAAAGGGTGGCGATGGCCCCGCCCCGGCCACGGCCGGCGCGAAGGGAAGAGCGCGATCGTCATTGACATTAACTTGTACCCAAGGCAATCAAAGCCCCGATATAACCGGAATGTTTATGATGGGATAAAAGAAATGGCCGATACGGACAAGATTTCGACCGAGGAATTGTTGCGAATGACCGCGGACGTCGCCGCCGCCTATGTCAGCGCCAACTCCCTTCCGACCTCCGAACTTCCGGATGTGATCCGGACCATCCACGGATCGCTTGCCTCGCTCGGCGGCGGCGAGGCGCCCCGCGCCTTGAACCCCGCGGTCCCGATCAAGAAGTCGATCACGGCCGAATACCTCTACTGCCTCGAGGACGGCAAGAAACTGAAGATGCTGAAGCGGCACCTGCGCACGGCCTACCGGATGACGCCCGACGAGTACCGGGCGAAATGGGGCCTGCCGTCCGACTATCCGATGGTGGCGCCCAATTACGCCGCGCAGCGCTCCGCCTTCGCCAAGAAGATCGGGCTCGGCCGCAACGGCGGCGGCCGCGGCCGCAAGCGGCGGAAGTAGTACCCAACCTCGGGTAGCCCGAGACCCATGGCCCATCCTTCGAGACGCGTTCTTCGAACGCTCCTCAGGATGAGGAATACCACCTCATGCTGAGGAGCCGCGAAGCGGCGTCTCGAAGCATGGTACCTGGGTCGACATTTCCGAGATTCGGTATTGCGAAGAGGGCAAAAAAATGGCCCGGCACATCGCTGCGCCGGGCCTCTTCGTTCTAGGCTATCGCGTTGTTAGCGGCTCTTACATGGAGCCGGCTTCGGCGTAGTTGCCGTCCTTGAACACGTACCAGACGTACGCCGCGGAGGTCAGGTCGCCCTTGGCGTCGAAGCCGAGCTTGCCGACGACCGTGTCCCACTCCTTGCCGCGCAAGGTCTCCGCGACCTTCGCGGAATCGGTGGTGCCCGCCTCGGCCACCGCGGCGGCCCACACTTGGACGGCGGCGTAGGTCGAGAGCGTATAGCCTTCCGGCTCGTAGCCTCCGGCGCGGAATTCCTCCACGACCGCTTTCGCGCTCGGCAGGTTACGCGCCTCGGCGGCGTTCGTGAACATGACGCCGTCGGAGGCCTTGCCGGCGAGCGTCGCGAACTCAAGCGTATTCAGAGCATCGCCCGAGAGCAGCGGTGCCTCGAGGCCTTGTTCGCGAGCCTGCTTGACGATCAAGGCCGCTTCCGGGTGGTAGCCGCCGAAGTAGATGGCGTCGATCTTGGAGTCTTTCATCTTGGTGACGAGCGCGGTGTAGTCCTGCTCGCCGGCGGTGATCGCTTCGTAAACGACCTCGGTAAGGCCGGCCTTGTTCATCGCCGCCTTGGTCAGATCGGCCAGGCCCTGGCCATAGGGCGACTTGTCGTGAACGATGGCCACGTTCTTGCCCTTGAATTTCTCGGCGACCCAGGGGCCGGCGAAGTCGCCCTGCTGATCGTCGCGCCCGCAGGTGCGGAAGGTGAGATTGCTGGGTGCTTCATCGGTGAACTTCGGATTGGTCGAGGCCGGCGTGATCTGCAGGATGCCTTCCTCGGCATAGACGCTCGAAGCCGGGATCGACGAGCCGGAGCAGAAATGGCCGGCCACGAAGACGACGCCCTTCGAGATCAGGTCATTGGCCACGATCGGCGCCTGCTTCGGGTCGCATTGATCGTCGCCCTTCTCGAGCTTCAGTTGCTTGCCGAGTACGCCGCCGGCCTTGTTGATGTCCTCGACGGCCTTCTCGGCGCCGCGAACGAGCTGGGCGCCGAACTCCGCCAGATCGCCCGTGATCGGGCCTGCCATGCCGATGACGATCTCCTCGGACCAAGCGGGCGTGATGGCCAGCGCCGAGGCGAATGCCGCGGCGATAATGGGTAACGCGAGTTTGCGCATAGAGACTTCTCCCTGTTGGGGTTGGTTTGGGGGTGTCGGTTGTTCCCGGTGAGATGGGCCTGTGGGATCGCAGGTGATCCGCTAGAACGCGGCTCGGCGCGTATTCTAGCACGGTCCGGCCCCCCGACCGCAATTGCTATCATTCCGGCTTGAGAGAGTCGATTTAACCTATTGCAAAAACAGACTTATATCTTCTTCCACCCCATGAGCCCGGCGCGTTGGTAGAGCCATGGATACTGCGCCACCATCTTGCGGGCCTGCGTCGTGCGGTAAGCGAAGAGGGCCACGAGGATGAGAAAAAGGGTGCCCACGACAAGTCCTGGGACGGAGAGAACGTCATGGGCGAAGAAGAAATTCCCGAACAGCCGGTTGGCGGCGCCGAGCAGAACGCCGTAAGGCAGACACTGCGCCATCGGCCGCCACGTCTCCGCCAGCGACAACCCCATCATGTAGGCGGCTCCGCCGAACATGATGACGGTGAGGAAGATGAACTCGCCCCACGTCGCGCCCAGGATCGATTCCATTCCTAGTGTTCCGCTCTCATCGGATGAACCCAGACCACTCGCCGCCCTTGGATTGTCATTGCCGGGCTTGACCCGGCAATCCACGGCGCGGCGACGAGATGGATGCCCGGCTCGGGGGCCGGGCATGACAATAGGGGCGGAATCATATGTCGGACTCGGTACACTAGTGCCCGCCTTCCAGATAGGCCTTGCGGATTTCGGGATTGGCGAGTAGTTCCGCGCCGGTCCCGGTCAAGGAGATCCGGCCGTTGACCATGACGTAGCCGCGGTGCGCGAGCCGGAGCGCGTGATGCGCGTTCTGCTCGACCAGGAACACGGTGACCCCCTCCTCCTTGTTGATGTCCCGGATGACCGAGAATATCTGCTTGACGATGAGCGGCGCCAGGCCGAGCGAGGGTTCGTCGAGCAGCAGCAGGCGCGGGCGGCTCATCAACGCGCGCGCGATGGCCAGCATCTGCTGCTCGCCGCCGGATAGCGTGCCGCCGCGCTGCATGTGCCGCGTTTTCAGGATCGGAAACATCCCGAAGACTTTCTCGACGTCGCCCTCGAACGCTTTCGGATCGGCGGTCAGCGCCCCCATCCGCAGGTTTTCCAGCACGGTCATGCGTGGAAAAATGCGCCGCCCTTCGGGCGCCTGGGCGATGCCTTGGCGCATGATCTCATAGGTGGGCAGACGCGTGATGTCCCGGCCGTTGAACCGGATGGTCCCGCTCTTGGCCCGGGGCGAGCCGCAGATGGTCATCAGCAGCGTCGACTTCCCAGCGCCGTTGGAGCCGATGAGCGTCACGATCTCGCCCTGGCGCACCTCGACAGACACGCCATGCAGCGCCTCGATCTGGCCATAGAACGTATGGACGCCGTCGACGCTCAGCATCACGACTCCTCCTCGGCCTCGCCGAGATAGGCGCGGATCACGGTCGGGTCGGCGCGGATCTCGGCCGGCGAGCCGTCGGCGATCTTGCGACCGTAATCGAGCACGACGATATGGTCGGAAATTCCCATCACCACGCTCATGTCATGTTCGATCAGCAGGATTCCGATCTTGTACTGGTCCTTGATCCACAGCAGCAGCTGGTTGAGTTCGGCCGATTCATGGGCGTTGAGGCCGGCGGCGGGCTCGTCGAGACAGAGCAAGACCGGTTCCGTGCACATGGCGCGCGCGATCTCGAGCCGCCGCTGTTCGCCATAGGCCAGGCTGCCGGCCGGCTGGTCCGCCTTCCGAACCAGGCCGGTCCGCTCCAGCCAATGCCGGGCCAGCGCCACGGCCTCCTTCTCGGCCTTCTTGTAACCGCCGATGCCGAAGAGGGCTGCCACGGAATAACCCGACGCGCGCATGAGTTTGTTGTGCTGGGCGACGATCAGGTTCTCGAGCGTCGACATGCTGGCAAACAGCCGAACGTTCTGGAACGTCCGCGCCACGCGCGCGCGCTGGGCGATACGAAATCCGTCCAGCCGCTCGAGCAGGAACGTGCCGTGCGGCGCATTCAGCGTCTGGCGCCCGACGCTCGGCTTGTAGAAACCCGTCAGGCAATTGAACACCGTGGTCTTGCCGGCGCCGTTCGGCCCGATGATCGCCGTGATGAGACCGGGCGGCGCGGCGAACGAGACATCGTCCACCGCGACCAGGCCGCCGAAGCGCATGGTCAGGTGCTCGATTTCCAGGAGAGGCGCCGCCGCCGGCGCGGCCATGGGCGCGGCCGTCATCGGGTTTCGCCGCCCGCCGCGCCATGCAGCCTGATCGTCGGATCGCGATGCGCCATGAGACCGCCCGGCCGCCAGATCATAATCAGCACCATGCCGATGCCGAACGCCAGCATCCGGTAATTCGACAGCTCGCGAAAGAGCTCCGGCACGCCGATCAGCACCAGGGCGGCGAGCACGATGCCGACCTGGCTGCCCAGCCCGCCGAGAACGACGATGGCCAGGATGACCGCCGATTCCAGAAAGACGAAACTTTGCGGGTCGATGAAGCCGTTGCGCGCGGCGAAGAATGATCCCGCGAAGCCGGCGAACATGGCGCCGACGGCAAAGGCGGTGAGCTTGGTATTGGTCGGATTGATGCCGAGCGCGCGGCAGGCGGTCTCGTCCTCGCGCAAGGCTTCCCAGGCGCGGCCCAAGGGCAGCTTGCGCACGCGCAGGGTGAAGAAGTTCACCGTCAGCGCCGCCAACAGCACAAGATAATAAAGAAAGATGACGCGGTGGTTGGGGTTGAAAACCAAGCCGAAATACTCGCTGAACCCGACCACGCCCTCCGGAATGTTCCGCTCCATCGGCAGTCCGAAGAAGCTCGCGCGCGGTATCTTGTTGATCCCGGCGGGCCCGCCGGTCACCGGCTTCCAATTGACCAGGATGATGCGGACCATTTCGCCGAATCCGAGCGTGACGATGGCGAGATAGTCGCCACGCAGGCGCAAGACCGGGAATCCGAGCGCCACGCCGAACAGCGCGGCGAACAGGCCGGCCAGCGGCAGGCAAACCCAGAAGCTCCAATCGTAGTAGACCGACAGCATCGCGTAGGTGTAGGCGCCCACGGCATAGAACGCGACGTAGCCGAGATCGAGCAGGCCGGCCAGACCCACCACCACGTTCAGGCCCCAGCCGAGCATGATGTAGGTCAGCACGATCGTGCAGATATCGATGATCTTCTTGGCTTGCGTGCGCTCGCCCAACGGCAGCCACGGCAGGGCGAGCGCCAGCACGATGAGCACGATCCCGACCCATGGCAGGATGCGCTCGACCACGGCGCCGGCCCGGACCGATGGCGCCGTCCTTCCCGCCGCCGCCATCCCCGCCGATACCATGAGCGAGACGCCGCGCGCGCAGATCGCCGCCGGTATCAGAAGCACGCTCCAATTGACGATCGGCGACTTGAACGGCAGCAGCCAGGCGAGCCGCCCGCTTTCGTCCTGCGCCATCAGGATGACGAAGAGAAGCAGCGCCAGGCCGCCGCCGCCGATGACGCCCACGACCGGCTTGCCGGCCCGCATGTGGCTGACGACCAGGCTGGCGCAGAACACCCCGATCCCGGCGATGAACACTTCCTTGTAGCGGGTGACGAAATCGAGCTGGCCGGTGCTGCTCACCGTCTCGACGCCGATGATGAGCGAGGCGAGCAGGATCGTCAGCACGCCCGCGCCGGCCGCGGTGCGCAGCATCTCCTGGGATGGCGTCAGCGCCCTGGCGCCGGCGCGCGATCCGAATAACTGGCTGACCGCCAAGGGCTCACACCTTCTCGATTTCCGGGCGCCCGAGCAGCCCCGTCGGCCGGAAAATAAGCACCAGCACGAGAACGCCGAAGGCCGCCACGTCCTTGTAATCGACCGAGACGTAGCCCGAGAAGAACACTTCGATGAAGCCGATCAGCAGTCCGCCCAGCATGGCGCCTGGCAGCGAGCCGATGCCGCCCACGACGGCGGCGCTGAACGCCTTGATGCCGGCGACGAAGCCGATATAGAAGTCGATGAAGCCGTAATAGAGGGTCACCATCAGCCCGGCGATGCAGGCGAGCGCCGCGCCCATGATGAAGGTGAGCGCGATGGTGCGGTCGATGTTGACGCCGACCAGCGCCGCCATCTTCATGTCCTGCTCGCAGGCGCGCTGCTGGCGGCCGAGCGAGGTTCGCTTGATCGCCAGCGTGAAGCCGATCATCAGCGCGATGGTCACCAGGATGATCATGATCTGCTCGTGGGTGATCTGCGCCGTGATGCCGTCGCCCGAAAATAGCGGCACCTTGCCGAATTGATCCTCGGTGACGTGCGGCAGCGGCTTGCCGCGCGCCCCTTGCGCCAGCAGCACGAAATTCTGCAGCAGGATGGACATGCCGATGGCGGAGATGAGCGGCGCCAGCCGGCTCGACCCGCGCAAGGGGCGATAGGCGATGCGTTCGACCGCCCAGCCATAGAGGGCCGTCAGCCCGACCGCGAACACCAACACGAAAACCAGCGCCAGCGGAACCCAGGTGATGCCGAAAAAACCTAGAACCAGAATCGCGATCAGCGAGTGGAAGGCGCCGATCATGTAGATGTCGCCATGGGCGAAGTTGATCATGCCGATGATGCCGTACACCATCGTGTAGCCGATGGCGATCAGCCCATAGACCGAGCCCAGCGTCAGCCCGTTGATGAGCTGCTGGGTGAAAGTGACGACGTCGGAACTCATCCGCAATGCCCCCCAGCAATGCCCCGCGCGGCCAATCGTCCTTGGCCCTGGTCCGAAGCTAGTATGCGATGGCGGGCATGGGCAAGACGAAAGTGGCGCTCCTCAAGATGAGGAAAGCCAAGAAACAAACCTCATGGTGAGGAAAGCCAAGAAACAAACCTCATGGTGAGGAGGCTGCGGCAGCAGCCGTCTCGAACCATGGCCCCTTCTCTCGGCTACCTCGGGGCCGCCCCCCGCCTCAGCACATAGGCGAGCTTGCGCGCGGCCGCGTGGCGCAACGAGAATTCGCCCATGGCCGGGTCGCCCACGATCGAGACTTCCAGCCCCGAACTGGGATCGACCGCGGTTACCTTGACCGAGTTCCCGACATGGATGAACTCGAACAGCACCGCGTCCGAAACCGGCGGCGCGTTCGCGGTCACGTCGCCAGCTTCGCGGCGGCCGACGGGACCGTGCGCCATGGGGGAAAGCGGATCGTGGCCACGGTGCCTTCGCCTACCTTGCTCTCGATGGTGAGATCGGCGTCATGCATCGCGGCGAAGGAACGGGTGATCGGCAGGCCGAGGCCAGTGCCGGCACCGGTCGCGCGAACGGTGCTTTCCGACGCGCCGAAGGGCACGACGGTCTTGACGATGACCTCTTCCGTCATGCCCGAACCGGTGTCGCGCACGATGATTTCGTGGCCGGAATCCGAGCCCACCCTGGACTCGATCGAAACAGTGCCGCCGGGCGGCGTGAATTTGAGGGCATTGCCGACGAGATTGATCAGCATCTGCAGCACCAGGCGCCGATCCGCCCGCAGCGCCATGCCGCCATCCTCGACGCTCTCCGTCAGTTCGATACCGCGGTCGTCGGCGCGCTCCTTCACCATTCGCACGGCCGAATCGAAAACTTCCACCACGCGAATCGGCTCTTCATGCAGCACGTAGCGCCCGGCTTCGATCTTGGCCAGATCCAGAAGGTCGTTGATGATCCGCAATAGATGCTCGCCGCTGAAGTGAATATCGGCGGCGTAGCCGCGGTACGTCTCATTGCCCATGGGCCCCAGAACCTCGCCGCTCATCACTTCGGAGAATCCGAGGATCGCGTTCAAGGGCGTGCGCAGTTCGTGGCTCATGTTGGCGAGGAACTCGCTCTTTGCCCGGCTCGCGAGCTCGGCGCGTTCCTTGGCCTCGCGCAGATCGTCCTCGGCCCGCTTCAGATCGGCGATGTCGCGGGCGACGCAGATGGCGCCGGTGGGCTTGCCGCCGGCGTCGCGGATGAGCGAGGGCGACATCAGAATCGGAATGGCGCGGCCGTCCGCGCCCACCAACTCCATGCCGCGGCCGCCAACCATGACACCGGTCTCGAAGAAGAGCTGGCAGGCTTGCTCGGGGGTTTCCGGGCCTTGCAAGCGAAGAAACGATGCGAAGGGACGGCCGACGATCGCGTCCGCTTGCATCCCCAGCTTCTCGCATGCGGCATCGTTCGCCGCCAAAACGGTTCCGTCGGCGCGCAATTCGAACAAAGGATCGAGGATGCTGCGCAGCACGTTGTCCAGGTGGTCGCGCGATACTGTCGTGCGCTCCAACCGCTCGGCCATGCGTTGCATGGAATCGGCCAAGGCACCGATTTCGTCGTGGCGCTGGAACGGCGCTTCGAGCACGTAATCCCCCTCGCCGATCCGCGCCGTCATATCGGACAACTGCCGTATCGGCAGCACCAGGCCACGGGCGACGGCATAGCTGACCGCCCCCGCGCCGGCCACCAACAGCACGATCAGACCGGCGACGACCTTCCAAGTTCTCGCCCGGATGCCATCGCGCATCTCCATGAGCATGCGGCGCATGGACGAAATGCTGTCTTCGTAGGGTTTCATCGACAACGCCACGCGAACGCCGCCGAGCAGCCGGGTGCCGATGAGGACGGGCGCGGCGACGTAGAGGCGATCGCCCTCGATGCTGAATCCGGCGGCGCGGCTGGCCAGCACGTCGCGCACGAGCGTCTGATCGATCGATTGACCGAGCGTTTCCAAGTTCATCGTGCCGTCATGCACGACGACGCGGTTCGCGTCGAAGGCTTGCGCCAGCAACACGCCGGGCTGGACCCTGGCGGCGTCCAACTGGCCGTGCATCTCGGCCAGGTCGTGCCGATAGAGAGGGTTCACCAGCGCGTTAGCCAGGTGCAGCGCCAGGGCCTCGCCACGCTGCCGCAACTGGCCCAGCACCGCCGCGCTCAGCTCGCGTTCGGAGAGGGCTGCCTGCTCTTCGCTGCTCGATTTCAGCTGCAGAGAGAGCGCGCCGCCGAAGAGGCCGGTAATCCCGACGGTCACCGCAAGCAAGATGACCGCATACCGAACCACCAGGCTCGATCGGTATCGGCGCATCGGCATCAGTGGATTTCCTTCTCCACCAGCGGAAACAGCGACCGCGCGTAATCGAGGCGCTCGGCGGCCGGTCCCGCCACGTCGTCGTATTTTTCGACCCCATTATAGATCTTCAATGCCTCGATCCCCGCCTCATCCTCATGCGCGCGCAACATAATGTCCTTGATCGCTTGCTTTAGATTCTCCGGCAAGGACGCCCGCGCCAGAAATAGCGACCGCGGCAGTGCCTCGCTGGTAAAGAGGATCGCCAGATCGTTCTTCAGGGCATCGGGCGTGCGCAGCGGATCGTCCCAATCCTGTTCTTTGACCGCGCCGACCGCCGCCAGGCCGCGGACGATCCAGGCGGCAATGTTGATTCCATCGCTGGCGAAGACGTAACCGACGGCGCCCGGCGGCGCCGAGTCGCCTTCGGGGATCTCCACCGCCCGAATCCCATGCTGATGCAGGATCGCGAGCGGAAGCAGGAACCCCGTGGTCGAGCTGCGGTCTTCGAACGCGGCGATGCGCCCCACGAGGTCGTCGAGCGAATCGATGCCGCTGTCCTTGCGCACGACCAACAGTCCCCGGTACTCGGCAACGCCGTTCTTCCACTCGCGCAGCAGGATTTCGGCCCCGGCATTCTCCAAGTGGACCGCCGCGAAAGGAGTCTCGCTCAGGACATCGACGGCGCCCGATTGCAGCAGCGCCGCCATCTCGTCATTGGTCGCGGCGACGACGGCGCCGCCGTATTTGATGCCGACGGGGCCGAGTTGCCCGGCGAGATAGTTGACGAGCGCCTCCATCTTCGGGAACGCCTTTTGCGCGTCGGATTTTACGACGCCCACGATGATGGTTTCGGCCCGCGGCGTCTCCTCGGCCCGCAACGGCGAAGGCCCGGTCCAGGCGAGAGACAGTAGGATGACGAGAAGCCGCAGCACTCCGCCGAAACGACAGGTCATGATTTAGCTCCAATCGAGGACACCCGCTATTCTCTCATTACCGCAACATTGGTTAAGAATGTCTATCTCTCGCCCGCGGCCCTTAATATCTATACGTTGGAATTACGACCTTCTCCAACCGCCTGCCTTCCTTGAGGAGTTGCATCGATGCCGACCGCAAAGGGCGCGACCGCCGAAGCCAGAAGCCATGGCGGCTTCCAGTGGGACGACCCGCTTCTGCTCGACGATCAGCTGAGCGGCGAGGAGCGCATGATCCGCGACACGGCGCGGGCCTACGCCCAAGGCAAGCTCATGCCCCGCATCCTCGAAGCCAACCGTCACGAGCGCTTCGACCGCGCCATCATGACCGAACTGGGTGAGCTGGGCCTCCTCGGCGCCACCATCCAGGGCTATGGCTGCGCCGGGGTGAACTACGTCTCCTATGGGCTGGTCGCGCGTGAGATCGAACGCGTCGATTCCGGTTACCGCTCGGCCATGAGCGTGCAGTCGAGCCTGGTCATGCACCCGATCCACGCCTATGGCAGCGAAGCCCAGCGCCAGAAATACCTGCCCCGGCTGGCCAAGGGCGAGATCGTCGGCTGCTTCGGCCTGACCGAACCCGACCACGGCTCGGACCCGGGCGGCATGGCGGCGCGCGCGCGAAAGGTCGCCGGCGGTTATGTGCTTTCCGGCTCCAAGACCTGGATCACCAATTCGCCCATAGCCGACATCATGATCGTGTGGGCCAAGGACGATGCCGGCCACATTCGCGGCTTCATCTTGGAACGGGGGGCCAAGGGCCTTTCCACGCCCAAGATCGAGGGCAAGTTCTCCTTGCGCGCCTCGGTCACCGGCCAGATCGTCATGGACGAGGTCGAGGTGCCCGAGGAAGCGCTTCTGGCCGGCGTCGGCGGCCTCAAGGGGCCGTTTGGTTGCCTCAACAACGCGCGCTACGGCATCGCCTGGGGCGCGCTGGGAGCGGCCGAGTTCTGCTGGCACGCCGCGCGCGGCTACGTCATCGACCGCAAGCAGTTCGGCCGCCCGCTCGCCGCCAACCAGCTGATCCAGAAGAAGCTCGCCGACATGCAGACCGAGATCACGCTGGGCCTGCATGCCTGCCTGCGGCTCGGGCGCCTCAAGGACGACGGCCGCGCGACGCCGGAGATGGTTTCATTGCTGAAGCGCAATTCCTGCGGCAAGGCGCTCGACATCGCGAGGCAGGCTCGCGACATGCATGGCGGCAACGGCATCTCCGACGAGTTCCACGTGATACGGCACGTCATGAACCTCGAGGCCGTGAACACCTATGAAGGGACGCACGACATCCACGCCCTCATCCTCGGCCGCGCCCAGACCGGCATTCAGGCCTTCGGCGCCTAACCGATCCACCCGCCTTCCGCCGTTGACAGCCACCGGAAGTCGGCGTATTTTTTCCATATCGATTGATCGGTTTAATTACGAGGACGACATGCCGGCAGTGAGCGGGAAAAGCTCCGCTATTCTTAGCGACGAGGAAGTGGCCCGCTATCACCGGGACGGCTTGTTGATCCCCCGCTATCGGCTGCCGCCCGATGCGGTGAAGCACCTTCAGAAGCTCATCGACGAGTTGATCGCCCGCAACCCCGATGTCCCGCAGGAATTGCTGCTGGACGCCAACGTCGAGGATGGCAGCCTCGGGCCGGTCACCGGCAGCCGGGAATTCCTGAAATACGCGGCCTATCCGCCGCTGCTCGACGTGTTGGAACAGATCATCGGGCCCGACATACTTCTTTGGGACGTCGCGGTCATCTGCAAGCCGCCCGCCACCGGCAAGCCGATCGCCTGGCACCAGGACAGCCCCTATATGGTCAAGATCAAGCCGATCGTCACCGCCACCATCTGGCTCGCGGTTGACGGGGCGAACCCTGGGAACGGCGGCATGCGTTTCATGCCGGGCGCGCACAAGCGCGGCATGTTGGAGCATGTTCGCCTCACCGGCGACGTGCTCACCGGCTTCGAGACCAGCGTCAAACCCGGCCTGTTGGACGAGCGCGAGGCACGCGACGTCATCCTGGAGCCCGGCCAATTCTGCGTCTTTCATGCCCATACGCCGCACTCTTCGCCGCCCAACCGCTCGGGCCGCCGGCGCGCCGGCCTCATTCTCCGCTATATTCCAGGTACAACCTTCTACGATGACACCGTGGCGGCCGTCTTGGACCAGCAAGGCAATCCGGTCGAGCCCCAGGGCCGCCCGATCTACCTGCTGCGCGGCGAGGATCGGACGGGGCGCAACGTGCTCACGGAGCTTCCCTCCTTCGCCGCGTGAACTTGGTTTGCGGAACGCCCCGGGGAAAAGTGGTATGAATCACCCGCGAGGCACCCCATGAACCTGACCCCAACCCAACTGGAACGTTTCGAGCGGGATGGATTTTTGATCCTTCCCAAGCTCTTTTCGGCCGCCGAAGTCGCCGTCCTGTTGCGCGAACTCCCGGCGCTCTTCGCCGACGATACGCCGGCGAATTTCCGCGAAAAGAGCAGCGGTGTCGTGCGCACGGCCATGGGCCTGCACCTGCGCAACGCGGTTTTTTCCCGGCTGGTCCGCCACCCGCGCCTTATCGGCCCCGCCACGCAGATCGCCGGCGACAGGCTCTACGTCCAGCAGGTGAAGGTGAACGTCAAGGCGGCCTTCGGCGGCGAGGCTTGGCAATGGCACTACGATTTCGCCACCCATCGCGGCGAGGACGGATCGCCCGAACCCCTCGCGCTCAACCTCCATGTCTTCCTCGACGACGTGACCGAATTCAACGGGCCGCTCTATTTCATTCCCGGATCGCACCGCCACGGCCCGGCACCGTCGGCGCTCGACACGACGACGACCAGCTATCCCCTGTGGTGCGTCGGCAACGACACGGTGACGAAGCTCGTGGCCGAAGGCGGCATCGTCGCCGCGAAGGGGCCGGCCGGCACCGGGCTCGTCTTCGGCGACTGCATGGTGCATGGCTCTCCGCCCAACATGTCGCCCTGGCCAAGGCGTATCTTTTCGCTGATCGTCAATCCGGTCGCGAACGCGCTGACCCGCTTTCAACGGCCCGATTTTCAGCACCACCGGGATCTGACGCCGATCGTTCCATTGGCGGACGATTGCCTGCTTGGAGCCTCTCGTGCCGCCGAGTGACCGGCGCAAAGCCGCTCCCACGACGCTGCATGACGGTTACTTCACCGCGCCGCTTGCCGAGACCGATCCGGCCGTCGCGGACGTCATCGGCCGCGAGACCGACCGCCAGCAAAGCGTCGTCGAGCTGATCGCCTCGGAGAATATCGTCAGCCGCGCGGTCCTCGAGGCCCAGGGCTCGGTCTTCACCAACAAGACCGTCGAGGGTTATCCGGGCCGGCGCTATTACGGCGGCGCGGCCGAGGCCGACGCCCTCGAGCGGATCGCCATCGAACGGGCCTGCGCGCTCTTCGGCTCCCGGTTCGCCAACGTGCAGCCCCATTCCGGCAGCCAGGCGAACCATGCCGTCTTCCTGGCGACCGTGCAGCCGGGCGACACGGTCTTGTCCATGGCGCTCGGCGCCGGCGGCCATTTGAGCCACGGCGCGTCGGTCAACATCACCGGCAAGTGGTTCAAGATCGAGAATTATGGCGTGCGCCGCCAGGACGGGCGCATCGACTATGACGAGGTCGAGGCATTGGCGCGGGCGTGCCGGCCCAAGCTCGTCATCGCCGGAGGATCGTCCTATCCACGCGCCATCGACTTCGCCCGCTTCCGCAAGATCGCCGACGCGGTGGGCGCGCGCCTCCTCGTCGACATGGCGCATTTCGCCGGTCTCGTCGCCGGCGCCATCCACCCGAACCCGGTGCCGCACGCCGACATCGTCACCACCACGACCTACAAATCGCTGCGCGGGGCGCGCGGCGGCCTCATCCTCTGCAACGACGCCGATATGGCCCGCAAGATCGACGCCGCCGTCTTCCCCGGAATCCAGGGCAGCGTGATGCTGCACGCATTGGCCGGCAAGGCGGTTTGCTTCGGCGAGGCGCTGCGGCCCGAGTTCCGGCGCTACGCCGAGGCCACCCTAGCCAACGCCCGCGCGCTCGCGGCGCGGCTGATCGCGCGCGGCCATGACGTGGTGACCGGCGGCACCGACATGCCGCTCCTGCTCGTCGATTTGCGCCGCCGGGGCTTGAAGGGCGACCTGGCGTCCGCGAGCCTCGATCGGGCCGCCATCGCCTGCAACAAGAACGCCGTGCCTTTCGACGAGGAAAAGCCCACCGTCACCTCGGGCCTGCGCTTCGGCGCCTCGGCGGGAACGACGCGTGGCTTCGGCGTCCCTGAGTTCGAGCGCATCGGCGACCTTGCCGCCGACGTGCTGGATGGGCTTTGCGAAAACCCCGCCGACAACACAGCCGCCGAGCTAGCCGCCGCCGCGTCCATCCGCGACCTCACCGCCCGGTTCCCGATCTATTCGGGACAGTAGCGGGCGAGGTCGGTTCGGAGCGCCACGTCCCCCCTCTCCCACAACGTGGGAGAGGGCCGGGGGGAGGGTGCTTGCCACAAATCACATCGGCGACGGCAAGTCTCAAGCCCCGCTCAAGACCACGCGGGCCGTGCGCTTTTGCTCCGCCTGTCAGCCGAGCGCCTGCCGTTTGGGCAGACGTTGAAGCCGTAGGATGTGGTTCTCGATCTCGCGCTCGACCTCGCCGCGGTCGCCCCGAACCAGCACGTCGCGCAACGCGCGGTGATGGCGCGGAATATCGGTCGGCAACGCGGTGTCTTCCCGGATCTCGAGGTTGAACGATATCCGCATGTGACGGGCGATCGTCTCCCAGAGCGTAAGTATGACTTCGTTCCTCGACGCCAGGCAGACGGCCCCGTGAAATGCCAGGTCCGCCTTGGTGATTTCGTTGAGGTCGTTACGGCGCGCGGCCTCTTCCATGGCCTCGATGATCCGGTCGAGCTCCCGGACCAGGCTCGGGTCGCCGGCATAAGCTGTTGCAGCCTCGCCAAAGGCGATCCGCTCGATGGCGACTCGGGCGCCGGCGATCTGCTTCACCTTGGTCTGGTCGAAGGCGACGACATGGGAGCCGCGATGCGGGTTGCTGACGATGATCCCCTGGGCCTCGAGGATCTTCATGGCCTCGCGAACCGGGTTCCGGCTGACCCCGAGTTTGCGCGCGATGTCGGAATCGGTGACGCGCTCGCCGGGCCGAATGACCCCGGAGGCGACCGCCTCGACGATGCCGTCGGCGACCTGCTGAGCCAAGGGAATGCGTGGCAGCCTGCTCAGAGTCGGTTCGTTCTCCGGCAAAGCGGTGACGTCATTCGCGATCGAGGTCGGAGTTTCGTCCATTTGTAGCTTCGCCTGCCCTCCTCTCGTTCCGCAATTCAACCTTTGGCGACCCGAGAAGTAGAACTGTATACATTGGCATTGCGACCATTTCAAGAGAGTGCTATGAACTGCCTTGTCGGGATGGAGTCTCATTCCGACGCCGTGGTCTCAAACAAGTCGGCTCAAACAGGAGGAAAACCATGAGGAAATCAGGTCTTGCCCTGGCGTCCGCATTTCTTGCGTTGTCCATCGCGGCGCCGGCGGTGGCGGCGGAGGTGACGTTCAGGGTCACGCACGAAATGGCGGCTCAGGACGCCATCAACATCGCCGCCATTCGGTTCGCGGAGCGGGTCGCCGAGCGCACCGGCGGTACGATCGAGGTGAAAGTCTTCCCATCGGCTCAAATCGGTCACGACAACGACGTCCTCGAACAGATCAAGGGCGGGGCCGACATGATCGTGATCACCAACCCGGGCGGGTCGGCGCCGGCCGAGGTGCCGGACCTTTCGATTCTCGACGGTCCCTATGTGTTCGATAACTTCGCCGATTACCGGAAGCTGGTGAAGTCCGATTGGTTCAAGTCGACCGTTCAGCAGCTCGAGGACAAAGCCGGCCTGAAGCTCCTTGCGGCCAACTGGCTCTTCGGCGTACGCCACGTTCTCACCGACAAGCCGATCCGCACGGCTGACGACTTCAACGGGCTCAAGATCCGCATCCCCCCGCTGCCCATGTGGGTGGAGACCTTCAAGGCGCTCGGGGCCAACGCGCAAACCATCAATTTCGGCGAGGCTTACACGGCGCTATCCTCGGGCGTTGTCGACGCCGTGGAGTCGCCGCTCGAATCGATCTACGCCGCCAAGTTCTGGGAAGTGAAGAAGGTCATCTCCATGACCGGTCACTTCACCAATTGGATCGCGCCGATCATGAGCGCCAAGGTCTTCAATGCCTTGTCGGCGGAAAATCAGGCGATTCTCCTCGAGGAAGCGGAAATCGCCGGCGAAATCATCACGGCGCTGGCCCTCGACCGCGAGCAAGGATTCCGGGAGAAGCTGATGGCCGGGGGCGTGACCTTCGTCGATGACGTCGACCGGGCTTCGCTCGGCGCGAAGTCCAAGGCGGCGTTCTCGCAGATCCCGGAATGGACGCCCGGACTCTACGAGACGGTTCGCGCGGCCATGGGCAAGTAGGCGGCGGATACGAAACCGTACCGGAGGGCGCGTCGCCCTCCGGTACACTCCGACGACGCCAGCTCGCGTCAAACGTTTCATCAAGGGGCGCCTCGATGAACAAGGAACGTTCGCGTCCGGGGTTCCTCGGCAACCTCGAGGAGATCGCCGCGGGCCTCGGCCTCGTCGTCGTCGTCATCCTCACCCTCTACAATATATTCAACCGTTACGTTCTGGAACGATCCGCGGTCTGGGCGCCCGAATTGGCCGGCTTTGTCTTCACCTGGGTCGTATTCATCGGCGCGAGCGCGGCGTGGAAGAGGAAGATGCACATCGGTATCGATGTCGCCATCCGCTACCTTGGACTCCGCGCGAAGGCCGCGGTCGGACTCTTGGTCGATATCGTCCTCCTCGCCTTCCTTGCCTACGCCACATATCTCGCCATCGAGATCACGATTTCGTCCCATACCCGGCTGTCGCCGGTGATGCGGATACCGTTCAGCTACATTTATGCCAGCGCCACGCTTTCGTTCGGCCTCATGCTTTGTCGCCAATGCATGACGCTCGCCCGGGCACTGCGGCGGCCCGCCATTTCACCGGAGCCATGAATGCCATGGACTGGATTCCGGCAATCGTGATGCTTACCTTGTTCGCGGCCAACGTACCCGTGGCCTTCGCGATCGCCATCGCCGCGCTGTCGTTCTTCATGATGACCGATGGCACGCAGACCGACGCCTTCATCCAGCGCCTCGTCAGCATCACCTACTCCTTTCCCCTGCTGGCCATACCGTTCTTCATCTTCCTCGGGGTCGCCATCCATCACGGCGGCATGGGCCGGCGCATCATGAACCTGGCGGATGTGTTGACCGGTCACATGGTCGGCGGACTGGCACAAGTGAACGTGCTGCTCTCCCTGCTCATGGCCGGAATGACGGGCTCGTCCGTGGCGGAGGCCGCCATGGAGGCCCGAATTCTGGTCCCGGAGATGACGCGACGGGGCTATGGCAAGGCCTTCTCCGCCGCCATCACCGCCACGTCGGCGCTGATCGCGACCATGATTCCGCCGAGCATCGGACTCATTCTGTACGGCTTGCTTGCCGACGTTTCGATCGGGCGGCTGTTCGTGGCGGGCATCGTTCCCGGGGCGTTGATGTGCGTCGCCCTGATGGTGGTCGTCAAGATCGTGTCCGGGCGCCGCGGGTACCTTCCCTCGCGGGCGAAAAGGGCCTCCTTCAAGGAGGTGGTGACCGCGAGCCGGGACGCTTTTTGGGCGCTCCTGATTCCCTTCGGGATCGTCGGCGGGATGCGCGCCGGAATCTTCACGCCGACCGAGGTAGGCGCGGTTGCCGCCGTCTACGCCGCGCTCGTCGGCATGTTCGTCTATCGCGAACTCGACTGGCGCAAACTCGTCGAGACCGTCCGGGAGACGGTCCTTCTGACCTCCGTCGTGATGATGATCATCAGCGCCGCCAACAGTCTCGGATTCTATTTGGCGTGGGAGGAAATCCCGATGCGGGCCGCGCAATGGGTACTCGCCGCCACCAACAACCCCTATGTCTTCCTCGCCGCGTTCAATGTCTTCGTCCTCGTCCTCGGGATGTTCATGGACGGCGCCATGCTCCTCGTTCTCTTGACGCCGCTCCTCGTCCCGATCATCCATTTTTACGGCATCGACCCGGTGCAGTTCGGCGTCCTCTTCATGCTCAATCTCGAGATCGGCGCCGTGACCCCGCCGGTCGGCATCGTCATGTACACCACCATTTCGATCGTCGACGTCTCGATGGAAAGCTACACCCGCGAGGCGTTGCCGATGTTCGTGGCGCTCATCGCCGTGCTGCTGCTGATTACGTTCGTGCCGGCGTTGAGCCTGACCTTGCCCAATCTGCTGTTCCGATGAGAGGGACCGACATGCATGAAGAACTCAAGACACGCTATGATCGGGACGGATACGTTTGTCCCGTCCACGTGATGCCGGCGGACGAAATGGGATCGATCCGCCTCGGTCTCGAAAGCTATCTCGCTCAATCGAATCGAAACCCGAAGGAGGATACGTATCTTCAGTTCAAGGTCCACATGGTTTTCCCTTGGGCCGACGCGCTTGTTCGGCATCCGGCGGTCCTCGACGCCGTCGAGACGCTGATCGGCCCCGACATCTTGGTCTGGAACACGGCCGTCTTGATCAAGAAACCGAAAAACCGCGACTTCGTCAGCTGGCATCAGGACGTCTACTATTGGGGCAACCACCCCGACCATGTGGTGGGCGCCTGGATCGCGATCGCCGACAGCACGCCGGAGAATGGCTGCGTTCGCGTCATCCCAGGCTCGCACAAGGCGGGCATCCTGCCGCACGCCGACACGTTCGGCGAAAACAACATGCTCTCGCGCGGGCAGGAGATCGCGGCCGTCGACGACACGAAGGCCGTGGACATGGTCCTCGATGCGGGCGAGATGTCGCTGCATCACACCAGGACCGTGCACGGATCGCGCCCCAACCGGTCCGGCCGGAGCCGGCCCGGTTTCGTGATCACCTATATGTGTCCGGCCGCCACGATGATCGGTCCGCGCACCGGCGCCACCTTGGTGCGCGGCGTCGACACGCACGACCACTTCGACCTCGAGACCGTGAGGCCGGCGAGGGATCTCGATCCCGCGGGCCTGATCGCCCACGACGCGGCGATGCGCGTGTTCTCGCAAGCCATCTACGAAGGCGCCGAGAAAGACGGCCGCCTGTCGCCGACACGCATCGCGGATGGCCCGCCAACGGTGCCTCGATGAATGGCGCCAACGCAACTTCGGATCGCCACCGACCCAATAGAGGATGAACGCCATGAACGACCTAGAGATCGACCGCGTGCAGGTCTACGCCGTCGGGCCCGAAACGGAACGCTATACCTGGGCCACGAACCACACCCCCCAATACGTCACCAACACGATCGCCCGCATCACCACCAAGGGCGGGCTCGAAGGCGTCGGCGCGGCGATGAGCGTGACCGAGTTCGGGTTCTCGGCGGCTGTCGCCGAGACGATGCGCAGCTTGCTACCCCTCGTCGTCGGGTCGACCCCATTCGACCGCAATCGGCTATGGCACCGGCTGCTGCCCCTCGACTTGCCGCTGGCGCCGCAGGCGCACTCCATCATCGATATCGCGCTCTGGGATCTCGCGGCCAAGCATGCGGGGATGCCGCTCTATCGGATGTTGGGCGGGGCGCGGTCGAAGATCATGTCCTACGCCAGCACGCCGCTTCTGCCCTCTCCCGCCGCCTATGTCGACTTCGTCACCGAGATGCGCAAACTCGGGTTCAAGGCCATCAAGTTCCACTGCTATTGCGAATATGAGCGCGATATGGAACTGGTCCGCGCGGTGCATGCGCGCCATGGCGATTCCGGCATCAAGTTCATGCTCGATGTGGAGCAGCGATACTCGCGAGAGGAGTCGCTGAAGGCGGCGCGGGAGTTGGAGGAGCTGGGATATGCCTGGTTCGAGGCGCCGCTGCCGGATTTCGACCTCGAGGGCTACCGCGACCTGAAGCGGCGCGTGAGCATTCCGATTCTTGCCAATGGCAATTGGATCCTGGACCCGCGGCTGATCGAGCACGTTCTCGATTACGATTGCTGGACCCATGTGCGCGTCGACACCACGGTGGCCGGCGGCGTCACCGGGATGCTGAAGATCATGCCCATCGCCGAGGCGCATGGCATGAATGTCGAGATCCAGAGCTGGGGCTACACCTTGACCCAGGCGTCGAACCTCCAGGTCATGCTCGCCCATCGGAACTGCGAATTCTTCGAGCATCCGGTGCCGTATCCGGCGTTCGAGTACGGCTCCCTCGATACCATCCGCGTCGACAAGGACGGCTATGTGCACGCGCCTAAGGGAAACGGCCTCGGCATTCGCACCGACTGGAAGGCGATGGAGAAGGCCGCGTTCCTCAAATACGAGGTGACGCAGGGCGCCAGCGCGGCAAGCCAGCCCGCCCGGCTACCGGCTAAAGGCTCATCCCCCCGTCGATCGCCAAAGCGGCGCCGGTCATGAAGGCGGCGGCATCGGAGGCGAGGTAGACGCACAGTTCCGCGACTTCCTCCGGTTGCCCGAAGCGGCCCATCGGTTGGCGGGCGATGAACTGGGCGCGCGCGGCCGCGGGATCGGGCAGCGCCTGGATGCGCTCATCCAGCGAGGGCGAGGCGACCGTGCCGGGGCAAATGGCGTTGCAGCGGATTCCCTGTTTCACGAAATCGACGGCGATCGCCTTGGTGAAGCCGATGACCGCGCCCTTGCTTGCGGCATAGGCGAAACGGTTCGGCGCCGCGGACAGCGACGAGACCACGGAGGCGATGTTGACGATCGAGCCGCCGCCATGCGCGATCATCGCCGGCAGGAAGGCGCGGGTCACCAGGTACATGCTCCGCACGTTCACCTCGAACGTCCGATCCCAATCCTTCTCGTTGCAATCGAGGATGGTGCCGTGATGAACCCAACCGACGGCGTTGACGAGGACATCAATGGCACCGATCCGCCGCGCCGCCCGGGCGACCGCCTCGCCGTCGGTGGCGTCGAGCGTCAGGCGCTCGATGCCCTTGACCCCGCCGAGTTCGCCGAGGCGCTCCGCGTTCACGTCGGCGGCCCAGACGCGCGCCCCTTCCTCGGCGAAGGCGAGCGCGGTCGCGCGCCCGATGCCCTGTGCCGCGGCGGTCACCAGCGCCGCCTTGCCTTCTAGCCCGCGCTTTTTCATGACGACGACAATGAACGTGTTTCAGGCCGCGCTCAAGACCTCGCGGGCGATCCTGAGCGCGTCCGCCGGCGCGATCTCGCGGATGTTGGAATCGCGCATCGATTTGTTCTCGGGCGCCATCGTGACCTCGGCCAGGCGCTCCGCGTCGGCGGGCGCGAGCCCGTCTTTTCGCAACGAGATCGGTAGCCCGACCTCCCGCAGGAAGGCGTCGTAGGCCGGCGCCAGATCGCGGGCGAGATCGGCGGGCGGGCATCCTTGCGCCGGAACGCCCAGCGCGACCGCCACTGCCGCATGGCGCGCCGGATCGGCCTCGGCGTTCCAGGCGAGCGCCGCCCGCAGGCAGAGACCGACCGCGCGTCCATGATGGATGTGGCCGACGACGCCCAGCGCATGGCCCATGGCGTGGGCGATCCCGGTGCCGGTGTTGTCGATGCCGATGCCGGCCATGGCGGCGGCGATCTGCATGGCGCCGCGCGCCTCAAGATCCTCGGGCGCCTCGACCGCGCGCCGCAGATTGGCGGCGATCAGGCGGATCGCATGATGGCAGAGCGCGTCATTCATCGGATTGAGGCGGCGGATCGTGCAGGCCTCGATGGCATGGACCAGCGCGTCGACGCCGGTGGCCGCCGTGAGGCCCGCGGGCAGGCCCACCGTCAGTTCGGGATCGAGCAGCGCCAGGTCGGCGCGCAACGGATCGCCCCAGGCCCAGACCTTTTCCGACTTGGCATTGGTGAAGACCGACACCCGGGTGGTCTCCGACCCGGTGCCCGCGGTCGTCGGCACGCAGATTTTTTTAAGGCCATTCGCCGGCAATGGATGGACGGCAAGCCCGTAATGGTCGGCCTTGTCGCCGGCGCGCGCGATAGTGGCGGCGAACTTGGCGGTGTCGAGCGTCGAGCCGCCGCCCACGCCCACGACGATGGCGGCATCGGCGCTCCGCGCGGCCTCGGCGGCGGCATCCACCTGAGTGCCCAGGGGATCGCTGCGCACATCGGTGAAGAGGCGCACCCGGTGTCCGCCGGCCTTAAGAATCTCACCGAGCCGTTCGGCGATTTTCGGCAGACCCGGATCGGCCACCAACAAGACCGACGCGCCGGCGCCGCAAAGCGCCGTCACGTCATCGGCGAGCTTCGCCGACCGGCCGACGCCAAACGCGACCGGCGTGGTCGGGCCGAAGGAAAATTTGGGCATGGAGGCGGGCATGGGAGTCTCGCTTTGGCGAAACCCTGCCCGTAGCACCTCGGGCCGCGGCGAGCAATTCTGAAATTAGGCGTGGGTGGCCGCGGTGGCGGAAACGACGTTGGCGGCACCGCGCGTCGGCGTATCGAATCGCCCGGCCCAGAACCGCTCGAGCCGGCGCAAAACCTTGTTGACGGATTCGAGTTCCGCCTGCTGGAAGACGCCGCCCGTAAGCTGCGTGGCGTGACGGTCGAACATGGCCTGCATCATGTCGCGGATGGCGAGGCCCTTGTCCGACAGTTTCACATGCACCGTGCGCCGGTCATGCAGCGAGCGCTGCTGGATGAGGTAGCCGTTCTCGCCCAGCTTCTTCACGTTGTAGGAGACGTTGGAGCCGAGGTAGTAGCCGCGATGCGTGAGCTCGCCCACCGACAGCTCGTCGTCGCCGATGTTGAACAGAATCAGCGCCTGCACGTTGTTGAGGTCGCGGATCCCATGGCCGTCGAGATCGGCCTTGATGACCTCCAGACACTCGCGGTGCAAGCGTTCGACCAGCGCGATGGTGTCAAGATAATGCTGCTTCACGGGTCGGCTCCCTTTAGAGGCCCAGCACGAACCGAAGCCTTAGCACGGTCTTCGTTAATGGGACGTTGACGCCCGCAACATCCGCACGATGCCCGAGAAATCGGTGCCGCCCTCTCCGGCGTTAACGAATGCCTCATAAAGCGCCGTCGCCGCCGCCGTCAGTTGAATTTCCGCCCCCGCCTCGGCGGCCGAGCCCATGGCCAGGCGCAGATCCTTCAGCATCATCGCCGCCGTGAACCCCGGCCGGTAGTCGCGATTGGCGGGCGAGGCCGGCAGCGGCCCCGGCACCGGGCAATAAGAAGTCAGCGACCAGCACTGCCCGGAGGATTTCGAGCTGATGGCGAAGAGTTTGTCGGCCGGCAGCCCTAGCCGCTCGGCCAGCACGAACGCCTCGCAGACCGCGATCATGGACGAGCCCAGGATCAGGTTGTTGCAGATCTTCGCCGCCTGGCCGTTGCCGGGGCCGCCGGCGTGAATGACGGCCTTGCCCATCGCGCCGAGAATCGGCTCGGCCGCCGCGAAGGCAGTCTCGCTGCCGCCGACCATGAAGGTCAGCGTCGCGCCTTGCGCCCCGGCAACGCCGCCCGAGACCGGAGCGTCGGCCATGAGCCGCCCGGCCGCCGCCGCCGCCCCATGAAGTTCGCGCGCCGTCTTCACGTCGATGGTCGAGCAGTCGATCAGCAGCGTCTTCGGTCCCGCCGCCTTCAATACGCCGCCGATGCCCAGATAGACCTCGCGCGCATGCTTACCCGCCGGCAGCATGGTGATGACGGCATCGGCGCCCTCGGACGCGTCGGCGGCGCTTGGCGCCGGCGTCGCGCCGGCTTCCTTCGCCTTAACCGCCGCATCCGGCGCGACGTCGAAGGCCCGCACAAGGTGGCCGGCCTTCACGAGGTTGGCCGCCATCGGCAACCCCATATTGCCGAGACCGATGAAACCAATGGTGGTCATGGCGATTTCCCTTCTTCGAATGTCAGGTCCGGCTCGCCAAGCGGCGCGAAGTAGCCCGCGACATCGCCCTCGCCCAGGTCGGACAAATGGCCCGGACTCCAGCGCGGCTGGCGATCCTTGTCGATGACGGCGGCGCGCACGCCTTCGAAAAAATCGCGCCCGCGCATGAAATGCTGGCTCAAGCGGTACTCCATGCGCAGCGCTTCGGCGAAATCGAGACGCGCGGCGCCGCGCAATGCCGCGAGCGTCACCTTGAGGCTGGTCGGCGAAGCCCGGCGCATCGCCGCCGCCGCTTCCCCTGTCCAGGCGGATTCCTCGCCATCGAGCGCCGCCAGTATCGCCTCCACCGTGGGCGCGGCAAAACAACGATCGATGCCCTCTCGCCGCTCGGGCAATACGGCCGGGCCGTCCGGCGCCGCCGCATGGCGTTCGATGATTGCGCTCACGTCCGCGGGTTCCGCCAGCGCCAGCGCCTCGACCAGGTCCGGCCAACGCCGGCTTTCCATCCCATGCGTCGCCAGGCCGGCAAGGAGCATATCGGCGGCGCCGATGCGCGTTCCGGTGAGACCGAGATAGAAGCCGATCCGGCCCGGACAGCGCGGCAGGAACCAGGTCGCGCCGACATCGGTAAATAATCCGATCTGGGCTTCCGGCATGGCGAACAGGCTGCGCTCGGTGGCGATGCGATGCGAGCCGTGCACGGATACGCCGACCCCGCCGCCCATGGCGATGCCGTCCATGAAGGCGATGAAGGGCTTGGGAAAGGTCTTGATACGGTAATTCAGCCGGTACTCGCGGGCGTAGAATCGTCGCACCAGATCGTCGCCCCGCCGCCCGGCCTCATGGAGCGCGCGAACGTCCCCGCCGGCGCAGAAGGCGCGCCCGCCCGCGCCCTCGATCGCCGCCACGCGCACACCGGGATCATCGGCCCATCCCGAGAGCCAGCCATCGAGCAGTTCGATCATCTCCAGGGTAAGAGCATTCAGCGCCGCCGGCCGGTCGAGCGTCACCAGCGCCAGGCCCCCTTCCCTCCGCATCGAGATGCCGCGATCCGTGTTCATGGGGACGCACTATAGTCTCGAAAAGTCGACACCGTTGAAATAGCGCTTGACAGACGACGCCGCTTTTGGTTTCTTGCTCGTCGCGCCGATTTGAACACCAGATTGCGGGCGCGTTATAAATGCAGCTAAAGCGATGGGCCGGACCGCCCAGCGAAAGCTGCGGCGGCTTTTTTTTGTTTCGAGTGAAGGAGTTGAGAGGTCTGGTCCACCCAAGGACTCGCGGGAATTTGAGGGGCAGCTTGCACCGCGTCACCAATGCTAAAGCGTCACGGAATTCGTGGCCCCGCCAACCTTAAGAGAGGAGGGCCACGCCATGGCCAGCACGTTCCAATTTAAAGATGTGGTTCCGGCGTTCCAGACAGCGCTCAGGGAAAAGCCCGAGCAATCGCTCGCGACCTTCACCGCCACCTCGCGTCAGGTCTCCGGCCTGAAGAGCGAGGTCACCATCCGCGATTTCAAGATCATCGTCGACGAGCCGCCGTCGCTTGCGGGCACGGATGAGGGCCCGAACCCGGCCGAACTGGCGCTGGGCGCGCTCGCGAGCTGCCAGGAGATCACCTACCGGCTCTATGCCGACAAGCTCGGCATTCCGGTCGACTCCGTTGCCGTGAAGCTCGACGGCGATATCGATTTGCGCGGCTTCTTCGCGGTCGATGCCAAGGTGCGCCCCGGCTTCACCGAGATTCGCGGCACGGTCACGATCGAAAGTTCGGCCAGCGCCGCCGACATCGCGCGGCTGCGCTCCACCGTCGACGCCCATTGCCCGATCCTCGACCTCTTGAGCCGGGCGACGCCGATCAAGCTCGAACTCGCCCATAAGACAACGAACCGGGCCGCGGCCTGAAATCGGAAAGAAGAGGACAACAATCATGCCAACCAGTAGCAAGCATCCCGAGACGGTGGTCCTGCACGCCAGCCACCGCTTCGACGCCGGCACCGGCGCCGTCGCCGTGCCGATCTTCCAGACCACCTCCTACCAATTCGACAACACCCAGCGCGCCGCCAATCTGTTCGCGCTGAAGGAACTCGGCAACATCTACACGCGCATCATGAACCCGACCAATGCGGTACTCGAGGAGCGCATCGCCGCCCTCGAAGGCGGCGTGGCGGCGCTGGCCGTCTCGTCGGGCCAGGCGGCGTCGGCCATCGCGGTGCAGAACATCGCGCGGGCGGGCGACAACATCGTGAGCTCGACCGACCTCTATGGCGGCACCTGGAATCTCTTCGCCAACACGCTCAAGGACCAGGGCATCGAGGTGCGCTTCGTCGATCCGACCGATCCGGAGAACTTCCGCCGGGCGACGGACGCCAAGACGCGGGCCTACTACGCCGAAACCCTGCCCAACCCGAAGCTGACCGTCTTCCCGATCAAGGAAGTGGCCGAGATCGGGCGCAAGCTCGGCGTGCCGCTGATCGTCGACAACACCGCGGCCCCGGTGCTGTGCAAGCCGCTGGAGCATGGCGCGGCCATCGTGGTGCACTCGACCACGAAATACATCGGCGGCCACGGCACCTCGATCGGCGGCATCATCGTCGATGGCGGCAACTTCGATTGGGAGAAGCACGCCGAGCGCTTCCCCGCGCTGAACACGCCGGACCCCAGCTATCACGGGGCGATCTGGGTTCAGGCGGTGAAACCCTTGGGGCCCATCGCCTACATCATCAAGGCCCGGGTCACGCTGTTGCGCGATCTGGGATCGGCCTTGAGCCCGTTCAACGCCTTCCTGTTCATCCAAGGGCTGGAGACCCTGCCGCTCAGAATCCGCGAGCATGTCAGGAACGCTCAAGCCGTGGCCACCTACTTGAAGAAGCACGCAGGCGTGGCCAAGGTCATCTACCCGGGCTTCTTCGACGGCGAGCAGAAGCGGCGCGCCGACTACTACCTGAAGGGCGGCTATGGCGGGCTCGTCGGCTTCGAGTTGAAGGGCGGCAAGGACGCGGGCCGCCGTTTCATCGACTCGCTGAAGCTCTTCTATCACGTGGCCAACATCGGCGATGCGCGCAGCCTCGCCATCCACCCGGCGACGACCACGCACTCGCAACTCTCGCCCGAGGAGCAGCTCGCCACCGGAGTCTCCGACGGCTATGTGCGCCTCTCGGTCGGCATCGAGCACATCGACGACATCATCGCCGATCTCGACCAGGCGCTGAAGGCGTCCGACACCAGGGCGCTCGCCGCCGAATAGCCGTCTTTCTAGACCATCGCCGCGGGGGTTCGGCTTCGGCCGGTCCGCCCGCGGTTTTTTTTATTTCGGGGACACAATACTTAATTCCTCAAGCTCGCCCGACCCAATCAAATAAGTATTGTGTCCCCGTAATCCCCTCACCCCGGCCCTCTCCCCCGAAGACGGGGGCGAGGGAGAATTGCCGACTTACCCTCGCCCGCCTAGCGGGAGAGGGAGGGCCCCATCGCCTCAGGCGATGGGAGGGTGAGGGGGATACCGGCGGGTCGGAACCAGAGTCCGTTGGTATTATTGTGCCGCTCTGGACCGTTTGCCGGCGCCGCCCTAAGCTATCCTCTCCTCGTTTCCGCGATAGGATCCGTCGCCATGTCCAAACCCTTTCTCCGCCCCGTCCCCACCCCTTCGCGCGGAGCGCCCGCGGGCCAGCCGGCCGCGCCGGGCCAATACCCGCGCGTGCGCATGCGGCGCAACCGGGCGGAAGGCTGGGTGCGGGCACTCGTCGCCGAGAACCGGATCGGCGCCGAGGATCTGGTGTGGCCGGTCTTCGTCCATGGCGGCGCCAAGGCGCGCGAAGCCATCCCCTCGATGCCGGGCGTCGAGCGCCTCTCCCTTGGCGCACTGGTGGACGAGGTCGGCCGGGCTAGGGAACTGGGCGTTCCGGCGGTCGCGGTCTTTCCCGTCGTGCCGCCGCCGTTGAAAAGCGAGACCGCCGAGGAAGCCTGCAACCCCGACAACCTCGCCAACCGCGCCATCCGGGCGATCAAGTCGGCGGTGCCCGAGATCGGAATCATCTGCGACGTGGCGCTCGACCCCTACACCAGCCACGGCCATGACGGCCTCATGCGCGACAACCGCATCCTCAATGACGAGACGATCGAGGTGCTGTGCCGCCAGGCACTGGCCCAAGCCGAGGCCGGGGTCGATATCGTCGCCCCCTCCGACATGATGGACGGGCGCGTCGGGGTCTTGCGCCAGGCGCTCGACGGCGCCGGCCGCGAGGACGTACGCATACTTTCCTACGCCGCCAAGTACGCCTCCGCCTTCTACGGGCCGTTCCGCGACGCGGTCGGCTCGAAGGCCAGTCTCGGCAAGGGCGACAAGCGCACCTACCAGATGGACCCGGCCAACACCGACGAGGCCTTGCGCGAATGTGCCCTCGACGTGGCCGAAGGCGCCGACATGATCATGGTGAAGCCCGGCCTCCCTTATCTCGACGTGCTGTGGCGGGTGAAGCAGGAATTCGCCATGCCGACGCTCGTCTACCAGGTCAGCGGCGAATACGCGATGCTGCGCGCGGCGGCCGAGCGCGGCTGGCTCGACGGCGACAAGACGCTGATGGAAAGCCTGATCGCCTTCAAGCGCGCCGGCGCCGACGCCATCCTCACCTACGCGGCGGTCGAAGTCGCGCGCCGGCTGAAGGCCGGCTAAGACGCGCCGCTTGACGATCCCAATGCGTCTGTTTTTTCTGGCGTTCGCCATGACGGCGCTCTCGGCGTGCGCGCCCGAACCGCGGCCGAGCCAAGCGGCGCTCGCCGCCGCCGAGCCCAGTGCCGGCGGTCCCGGACTCCTGCTGCTCCATGGCGGCGGCACGATTTCGGCGGACGACATGGCGCCGCTCGTCGCCGCGGCGGGGAAGAATCCGCTCATCTGCCTGATCGAGACCGCGCTCGAAGGCCAGGGCGACTCGCGTCCGCTGTTCGAGGACTACGACGGCGTGCGCCTCAAGGTGTTCGACATCCAGGGTCCGAAGGCATACCGCTCGGACGTCGTCGAACGCTTGAGCGCCTGCGACGGCTACTTCATCAATGGCGGCGATCCCAAGCGGCTTTCCGAAACATTCCGCGCCGATGGCAACGAGACGCCGGCGCTCCGGGTCATCCGCCGGCGCCATGAATCGGGCGCCCCAATCGGCGGCACCAGCGCCGGCGCCATGATCGTCGGGCCGGCGACGCTCTGTGAATGCGGCGCCAACAGCAGCCTCGCGGCGCTCCTCGAGGACACGCTGTTCCTAAGCCCCGGCTTCGGCCTCGTGGATGGCGTCCTGATCGACGCCCATTTCTTCGCCCGCGGGCTTCTCGGCCGCCACGCCGAGGCGCTGGCGCGGACCGGGATCGGCGTCGGCATCGGCCTCGACGAGGGCGCGGCGGTGCTGGTGCCCGGCGATGGAAGCACGTGGGAAGTCCAAGGCCGGGGCGCGGTCGCGGTCATCGAAGGCCCAACCTCGGCCGGGACACTCGCCGGCTTTCGCTTGACCCTGCTCTGGCCGGGCGACAAATTCGATCCCCGCACCGGCGAGTTCATGATCGACAGCAGCCGCCGGCCGCTCACGCCCGCCGTCGCCGCGCCGCTGCCGGCCATCGACGAAGCCTTCGCCGACGGCGAGATTCTCCGCCTCCTCGAGGCGTTCGCCGAAAGCACCGCCAATGAAGCCACCGCCGATGCGGCCGGCGGCGCCATCCGCCTCGTCTTTCGCAGAACCTCCGAAACCGCCGCCTATGGCGGCGCCGGAAACATCAGCCTCGTCCGCGTCGCCCTCGACATCGAGCGGCCTTGAGGACGCACGGCAATAAACCTCATGGTGAGGAGGTCGCGCCAGCGACCGTCTCGAACCATGAGGCGCGAGAGTGATGCGTTTTTTTCTTGCGCTACATGGACCTCAAAAGGCTCGCAAACACCGCCACTGCGTTTCGATTCCGCTACGTGCTCTTTCATGCGCCAGGATGTAGCGCGGGCCGCCAGGCATCCCTTGAGAGCGAACCCGGCATCGAAGTGTGAAGCTTGGAGAACGCTCTCGACTTTTCCCGGATCCGCCCCATATGAAGGCCGAGATCCGGTCGGTTTTCCGGCAGTTCTTTGACATCGTGAAGATGGTTAACGGGCCAGCGGGGTAACCCTCCCGCTTGGCGAAACTGTCCTGTTTGCGACATGTCCGCATGTCGCTTCCCCGCTGGACATGGGGTGCATCGCTCGGATTTCGATTTTTCCGCTTGGCGGGCACCAAGCGGGGCGCGCGACCGTCAGAATCCCTACCGCCTCAGCCGGGCCAGGAACGCCGCGACCCGGGCGTTGTGCCAGGTGCCGCGCCGGCCCGCTTCATGGAAGCCGACATGGCCGCCGCCCTTGGGAAAGAGGGTCAGAAGCTTCGGGTTGTCCCGCCAGCGCACGCGGGCGTATGCGTCGAACGGGATCCACGGGTCGTTTCGTGCGTGGATGACGAGCGTCGGCGCCTTCACCTCCATCAGGTACTGCTCGGCCGAGCAAAGCCTGTAATACTCGTCCACCCCGGCAAAACGCCCTCGCGGCGCGGTCAGGCGCTCGTCGAACTCGAGGACGGTGCGCAAGGCGGCGGCCTGGCGGCACTCCTCCTCGCTCAGGGCCGAGGCCGGCGCCAGGATTTCATTCTTCATCTGGCCCAGCATGTAGCGGTGATAGAGCCGGTTGCGCGGCGCCATCATGCGCATTTGCGTCGCCTTGAGGTCGATGGGCGTGGAGACGGCGGCCGCGCCCAGCACCGGAGCCATGCGGCCCGCCTCCGCCAGGTATTTGAGCAGCATGTTGCCGCCGAGCGATAGGCCGATGACGAAGATTCCCGCCCCGGCGAGGCGCCCATCCATCCCGCCGAGGACGGCGCGAAAATCCTCGCTGCGCCCGGCGTGGTATTGCTGCCGGCACAAGGGCCGCGAAGCGCCGGCGCCGCGCAAGTTGAGCCGCAACACCCGGTAGCCTTCATCGAGGAAGTGGCGGGCGCATTCGCGGATGTAAAGCGAGTCTTCGTGTCCGGTCATCCCGTGAAGGACGACGACCAGCGGCCGGCCGCCGCCGCCATCCACCGGCGTATTCAACGTGCCGACCAAGGTGTCGCCGGTCGCGTCGGGCATGGGAAACAGGATCCGCTCCGCCGCGAATTTCGACAGATCGGGACGATGCCCGAGGAGCATATTGCGCGCCGTCTGCAGGTCGCCGCCCCACCACGGCGCCCTCGGCCTGAATTGCGCGTCCGTCAACGCGCCGCCAGCCAATCGGAAACGCAGGCGATCTGATCGGCGCTCATCAGCATCGGCGCGTGGCCGATGCCGGGGAACTCGACCACCATCGCCTTGGGCCCGCGACCGGTCATCGCCGCCGCGGTCTCCGCCGTCAGCAAATCCGATTGCCCGCCTCTTATGACCAGCACCGGACATAGGATCCGATCCCAAACCGACCAGAGATCGACGTCGCCATGAGCCAGGGCCTTGAACGGCACGGCGATCGCCGGATCGTAGTGAAAGCGAATGCGCCCGTCAGGATCGCGGCGATGTCCATGCCGCGCCAGGTGGCGCCAATCCTCGTCGGCGAGCGGACCGAACGACGCCATCGACGAACGCAGATGGGTCTCGAACTCGGCCTCGCTCTCGAACACCGGATCGCGGCCGACATAATCGGCGATGCGCCGAAGTGCTACCGCCGGCAGGAACGGGCCGACGTCGTTCAGCACCAGGCGGCGGATCGGCGTTCCCGGCATCGCCGCCATCATGAAGCCGATGAGGCCGCCCATGGACGTGCCGATCCAATCGACCTCGCTCAAGCCCTCCGCGGCCAGGAGCGCCGCCATGTCGGCGAGATAGCGCGGATAGCCGTAGTGGCCGGGATCGGCCAGCCAGTCGCTTGCGCCCCGCCCCGCCATGTCGGGGCAGATCACGTTGTAGCGGCTGGCAAGCGTCTCCGCCAACCGGTCGAAGTCCCGCCCGCTGCGGGTGAGACCATGGACGCAGATGATGGTACTGGCACCCGCCGGGCCGGGCCAGCGGGTGAAGGCGATGCGGCCCATGCCGCCCTCGATGAAACCGGTCCGCATGGACACCTCGATACCTCCCGTGTTAGTCAACCGCCGCCCGCCGTCATGCCTGGCAAGAAGCCGGACGGCAACCGAAATTCCCTCCGAAAGACGATGCCGACATCGACACCCTTTGAATCGCCCGCGATGTTGGCCGCCGCCGTCCATCGCAAGGGCACGGTCCTCATCGTCATCGCCATGTTCGTCTGGAGCTCGGGCGGGCTGCTCGCGCGTCTGATCGAGGCGGAAGGATGGACCGTCATATTCTGGCGCACTTTCTTCGCCGCCGCGACCCTCTTCCTCTACATCCTGATCCGCGACCGGCGCGAAACCTTCAACGTGTTCCGGAACATGGGCTGGCCCGGCGTGCTCATGGCCGTCTGCTTCTGCACCGCCTCCACCTGCTTCGTGCTGGCGCTCTCCCATACCACCGTCGCCAACATCCTCATCATCCAGAGTACCTCGCCGTTCCTCGCCGCGTTGCTGGCATTCGCGGTCATGGGAGAGACCGTGCCGCCGCGCCGCTGGATCGCCATCACCGCCGCGCTCGCCGGCATCGTTCTCATGGTGTCGCAGTCGAGCGAGCGCGGCACGGTCACGGGCGACCTGTTGGCAATCGGCGCGGCCATCGGCTTTACCGGCGCCACCGTGCTGCTGCGCCGCCAGCGCGACGTGCGCATGACCCCCGCCGCGTGCCTGGCGGCCGTGCTCGGTTGCGCTATCGCCGCGTTCATGAGCCCCTCGGTCGCGGTGTCGGCGCCCGACCTCTCCATTCTGGCGCTGTTCGGCGCCGGGCAGCTTGCGCTCGGCCTCATCCTCTACACCTCCGGGGCGAGGCATGTGCCGGCCGCCGAGGCGGCGCTGTTGGGTGTGCTCGAAGCGATCCTGTCGCCCATCTGGGTGTGGCTGGTGGTGAACGTGAACCCCGGCCCCTACGCCATCGTCGGTGGGGGCGTGGTGCTACTCGCCCTGGCGGCCAACACGATCCTGGACGCACGCCACGCCAGGATCGCCCCCCCGGCGCTTTGAGGCGCCAGTCCCATGCCGGACCAACCCACCTTCGACGAACCGTGGCAGGCCCAGGCCTTCGCGATCACGTTGAAGCTGCATCATGCCGGTCGTTTCACGTGGAGCGAATGGACCCAGTATCTGAGCCGCGAGATCGCCGCCGATCCGGCGCCCCAGGGACAGGGCGATAACAGCGCCTATTATCGTCAATGGCTTGCCGCCCTCGAAAAGCTGGTGGCGGACAAGGGCCTGGTGTCGCCGTCGGCGCTCGCCGAGCGCAAGAACGAATGGCATCGCGCCCATGATCGCACGCCGCACGGGCAGCCGGTGGAACTTCGCCGCGGCCGATAGCCGTCAGACAAGACCGAGCGGACTGTCCTCGACCGTCACCCATGTCTCCGGGCGCATACCGTTGAAGTTCGTCGAATTGGCGTGGCTGTAGGCGCCGACCCGACCGATCTCGATCCAGTCGCCTTCGCGGACGTCCTTGGGCAAATGGAAAGGCGCCGGCAGCACGTCCAGCGAATCGCAGGTCGGGCCATTGAGCACGAAGGCTTTTGTGCGTTTCGCCGGTTCGCCGTTGAGGCGCACAAGACGCGCCGGCAGACGCAGCTTGGCCGTCACCATCTCGCTCAATGAGCCGTAGATTCCGTCATTGATATAGAGCTGGCCGTTCTTGCGCAGCTGCACCTGAACGATCAGCGACACGCCGTCCGCCACCAGCGCCCTGCCCGGCTCGCACATGAGGATGCAGTCGCGGCGCAGTTTCAGCGCCTTCACGCCGGCCTCGATCTCGGCCACGTAGTCCTCGAGCGGCGGGGCGTTGGTGCCCAGGTACTGCGCCGGAAATCCGCCGCCGATGTCCAGCACCTGGATCGGCGTCTGGGCGCTCTCCAGCACATCGCCGACGATCTTCAGCGCCTGGCCGTAAGCGCCCGTCACCAGGCACTGCGAGCCGACGTGGAAGGCCAACCCCAACTGGCAGCCGCGCGAGCGCGCTTCGCGCAGCAGTTGCGCCGCGGCCTCCGGCTTGGCGCCGAACTTAGCCGCCAGGTGATAGAAGGTCCCCTCGACCGGCGGCGTCTCCAGGCGCACCACGATGGTCAGCCCCTCGCCGCCCCCGGTCTCGTCCAGCACCTTGGCCAGCTCGTCCTCGTGATCGACGATGAAGGTGTCGATGCCATAGACCCTGGCGGCGGTGCGGATGACCGCGCGGCCCTTCACCGGGTGCATGAAATAGGCGCCGGCATCGGGAAATCGCTCGCGAATAAGGGCGATCTCCGGCAACGAGGCCGTGTCGAAGTGGCGTATGCCGGTATCGTAGAGCGCCTGGAGCACCGCCGGGTGGGGATTGCACTTGACGGCGAAGAGCACGCGGCCCGGAAACAGATCAAGAAACCGCTGGGCGGTCGCCCGCAGCACATGCGGCCGCAGGCAATAGACGGGATAGCTCGGCTGCAGCGCCTCGACCATGGCGCGCACGGTGGGAAACGGCTTGTCCATTCAGATTCCCGAGCCCGGTACAAGGTTGACGGCAGCGAGCCTTCTATCGCAGCCTACACGAACTGTCACCGATTTGATTCTTCCCAGACCTCGAATTCCAAGGAAAGTTTACATGAACGAGTCGGGCCCTCTCGATGGAGTCGTCGTCATCGACATGACACGGGTTCTTGCCGGCCCCCTTTGTACCCTGCTGCTGGCCGACCTCGGCGCCCGGGTCATCAAGATCGAGGCGCCCGGCACGGGCGACGATTCCCGCCAGTTCGGCCCGTTCGTCAATGGCCGATCGGCCTATTTCGCCGCCCTGAACCGGGGCAAGGAGAGCATCGCCCTCGACCTCAAGAACAAGACCGATCGCGCGGTTTTCGAGCGCCTGTTGGGGCGCGCCGACGTGCTGGTCGAGAATTTCCGCGCCGGCGCCATGGAGCGGCTGGGCTACGGCTGGGAGGCGCTGCACGGGCGCTTTCCCCGCCTCATCTACGCCGCGGCGTCGGGCTTCGGCCACACCGGCCCCTATGCGGGCCGCGCCGCCTATGACGTGATTGCCCAGGCCATGGGCGGCGTCATGAGCATCACCGGCCAGCCGGGCGGGCCGCCGACACGGGTCGGCACCTCGATCGGCGACATTACCGCGGCGCTCTTCGCCGCCATCGGCACCCTTGCCGCCCTTGCCCACCGGCATGAGAGTGGCGTCGGCATGAAGGTCGACATCTCCATGCTCGACTGCCAGGTCGCGATCCTCGAAAACGCCATCACTCGCTACTTGGCGACCGGGGAGGTTCCGGGTCCGCTCGGCGCGCGTCACCCGACCATCGCGCCCTTCGAGGTGTTCGAGGCGGGCGACGGGCCGATCGTGATCGCCGCGGCCAACGATAACTTGTTCGCGAAGCTCTGCGCGGCGCTCGGCCTGCCGGCGTTGGCCCGGGATTCGCGCTTTCGCGACAATGACCAGCGCAGCCGCAATGTCGTGGCCCTGAAGCGCGAGATCGACGCCGCGCTCGGCCCCCGGTCCAAATCCGAGTGGCTCGCGATCCTGACCGAAGCCGGTGTTCCCTGCGGTCCGATCAACAACATCGCCGAAGTGCTGGCCGATCCCCAGGTGCTGGCGCGAAACATGCTGGTGTCGGTGGAGGATCCGGTCATGGGCCGCCAGCGCATGCCGGGCAATCCGATCAAGCTGTCGGCGTTTCTCGACCCGCCCACGCGCCCGCCGGCGCCGGAGCTCGACGCCGACCGCGATCGCATCCTTGCCGAGCTCGCGGACGATATGGCGTCGCCATGATCTGGCTCAAGCGCACCGCCGCGTTTTTGTTGTGCACCCTGGTGCTGCTGGCGCTGATCGCGGGCGGCATCTACATCTGGCTGCAAGGGTCCCTGCCCAAGACGTCCGGCGAGATCGCGGTCGCGGGGTCGGAATCGCCGCTGACGATTCATCGCGACGCCCGCGGCGTCGTTCGCATCGAGGCGGCGAACAAAAATGATGCCCATTTCGCGCTCGGCTTCGCCCACGCCCAGGACCGGTTCGCGCAAATGGAATTCACGCGCCGGCTGGCGGACGGCCGATTGTCCGAACTGATCGGCCGCCGGGGCGCGCGAAGCGACCGCATCCTGCGCACGCTTGGATTCCGGCTGCTGGCCGAGGCCGCCTGGCCCAATCTTCCTCCAGAGATCCAGAAAACCATCGAAGCCTACGCGGCGGGCGTGAACGCCTATCTCTCCACTCGCGAAGGCCCGCTGCCTCCCGAGCTGGCGCTGCTCGGAGGCGATCCCGAACCCTGGACGCCGATCGATTCGCTTGTCATCGGCCGGGCGCTTGCCTTGCAGCTCAGCGGCAATTGGCAGGACGAGATCAAGCGCCAAGCGCTTTCGCGCAAGCTGTCGCCCGAAGCACTCGAGGATTTCTGGCCGGCGATGCCGGCCGCCGACCGCGCCGATGCCGGCGGCGATCCGTTCCGCGCCGCTTCCAATGTCTGGGCCGTCGGCGGCCGTCTTACCCGGTCGGGCAGGCCGCTCCTTGCCAACGATCCCCATCTGCCGTTCGAGGCGCCGATTCAATGGTATCTGGCGCGGCTCGAGGCGCCGAACTTCAAGGTCGCGGGCGGCACCATGCCCGGCATCCCCTTCGTCCTTGTCGGCCATAACGGCCAGGTGGCCTGGGGTGTCACCACCACCCATGCCGACACCCAGGATCTATTCATCGAGCATGTGGTGGATGACGGCATCAACTACGAGACTCCGGACGGGCCGCGTGCCTTTGCCATTCGTGACGAGAAAATCTCGGTCCGCTTCGGCGATGACATTGCCATGAAGGTGCGCGGGAGCCGGCACGGCCCGATGCTTTCCGACTCCGAATTCACCGATCGGCACGGCGCCGACGGCCGCAGCCTGGCGCTCGCCTGGACCTGCCTCGCGCCTGGCGACCGAACCCCCGTCGCCCTCTACAACATGAACCGGGCGCAAGACGCGGCCGAGTTCCGGGCGGCACTCGGCGACTTCCACTGTCCCGTCCAGACGATCGCCTATGCCGACGTCGCCGGCGCCATCGGCACGGTCGTCGCCGGGCGCGTTCCCGTGCGCAAGTCTCTCCACGCCGGAAGCCAGGCCCCGGTCGAAGGCTCGTCGGGCGCCTTCGATTGGACCGGTTTCGTGCCCACCGAGGCGTTGCCTGGGGTCGGCGATCCGCCGTCGGGTTGGGTTGGCGCGGCCAATGGTCGGCCGGAAGGCAACGGGTCGAGTTTCCTCGCCGCCCGCTGGGAGCCGTCCTATCGCTATCGGCGCATCGCCCAGCGGCTCGACGCCAAGAGCGGGCTGACGGCGGACGACATGGCTTCCATCCAGCTCGATACGCTGTCGCTGCTCGCCGGCGAACAGCTGCCGGTCATGCTGGCGAATGTCGTCCCCTTGGGCCGCGCATCGGAAGCGGCCGTGGCCGCCTTGCGCGACTGGAATTTCCAGATGACCCGCGACCGGGCGGCGCCGCTCATCTTCACCGCATGGCTGAACGTCTTTCACCGCCTCGTCTTCGGCGACGAACTGGGCGACCTCTACGATGCCCATGCGCCGGACCCGCTGTTCGATGCGGCGCGCCTGTTCTCCGATCGTCCGGGCGCTCCGGATTGGTGCGACAATGGCGGCACGCCGGCCCATGAAACCTGCGTCACGCTGCTCAGCGCCGCGCTCGCCGATGCCGTCGCTTCCCTAGCCGAAGCCCATGGCGACGATCAGGCGCGCTGGCGGTGGGGCGACGCGCACGAGGCTCGTTTCGCGAGCCGGGTATGGTCGCAGGTGCCGTTGTTGGGCCGGTTGCTGACGCGGAGCATTGCCGTCGACGGCGCGGCCGATACGCTGAATCGCGCCGTCTCGTGGCCGTCGGAGGATGGGGCCTCGTTCACCGATGGGCACGGGCCGGGCCTGCGCATGATCGTGGATCTCGCCGACATCGACGCCTCTCGCTTCATCATCGCCACCGGCCAGTCGGGCAATCCGCTCTCGCCGCATTTTGACGATCTGATCGCGCCCTGGCGCGACGGCCGATACCTTTCTATGCTGGAACGGCCGGCCGCGAGCCTGCGCCTGGTGCCACGCGCGCCTTGATACGGCTTCGGAGACGCCATGACCGTTTCGATCGACGACATCCGCGCCGCGGCAGCGACGCTGGCCGGCCAGATCGTCCGCACGCCGGCCGTCGCCGCGCCGCGCCTGGCCGAAATGACCGGCGCCGCATCGGTGATATTGAAGCTCGAGAATCAGCAATACACCGGTTCCTTCAAGGACCGCGGCGCGTTCGTGAAACTGAAAAGCCTGACACCGGCCGAGGCGAAGACGGGCGTCATCGCCATGTCCGCCGGCAATCACGCGCAAGGGGTCGCCTATCATGCGCGCCGCCTCGGCATTCCGGCGACCATCGTCATGCCGTTGGGCACGCCGTTCACGAAGGTCGAGCGCACGCGAAGCCTGGAGGCGCGCGTGCTGATCGAGGGCGACAGCATCGACAGCGCCGCCGTCTTCGCCCGCGAGATCGCGGGCCGGGAGAACCTCACCTTCGTCCACCCTTACGACGACGAGCGAATTATCGCCGGACAGGGCACGATCGGCTTGGAGCTGCTCGCCGACTGGCCGGACCTCGATACCATCGTGGTGCCGATCGGCGGAGGCGGCATCATCGCCGGCATCGCGACGGCCGCGAAAGCCTTGAAACCCGGCGTCGACATCATTGGCGTCGAGGCCGCCCTCTACCCGTCGATGCGCAACGCGATCCACGATCTGCCGCCTCCGGCCGGTGGCGCGTCCATCGCCGAGGGCATTGCCGTCAAGTCGCCCGGCGCGCTAACCCGCGCCATCATCGAGCGCCTCGTGAGCGACATCCTGCTCGTGGACGAGGACACGCTGGAGACCGCCGTGCACGTCATGGCCGAATGTCAGAAGATCGTCGCCGAAGGGGCGGGCGCCGCCGGACTGGCCGCGATGCTGGCGCACCGGGCGACTTTCGCCGGCAAGCGCGTCGGCGTCATCGTGTGCGGCGGCAACATCGATCCGCGGCTGCTGGCGCAAGTTCTGCTGCGCGGGCTGGTGCGCGATGGGCGCATCGTGACGCTGCGCATCGAAATCTCGGACACGCCGGGGGTTCTCGGGCGCCTGGCGAATCTCATCGGCGAGGCGGGTGGGAACATCATCGATATCCATCATCGGCGGCTGTTCTCCGACCTGCCGGTGAAGCGCGCGGACGTGGACGCCATCGTCGAAACGCGCAACGCCGCCCATGTCGACGTGATCATGCGCGACCTTCAGGTCGGCGGATTCCCGACGCGCCAGCTGAGCAGCCGGTCGGCTGGCGGCGAAGACTGAAATGACCGCGTCGGGCAACGTGCTCGCCCTCATCGGCAACACGCCGATGGTCGAAGTGACGCGCTTCGACACCGGTCCCTGCCGCCTGTTCCTGAAGCTTGAAAATCAGAACCCAGGCGGCTCGATCAAGGACCGGATCGCTCTTTCGATGGTCGAAGCGGCCGAGCGCGACGGCAGCCTCGGCCCCGGCGGTACGCTGGTCGAGGCGACGGCGGGCAATACCGGCCTCGGCCTGGCGCTCGTCGCCGCGCAAAAGAAATACCGTCTCGTGCTCGTCATCCCCGACAAGATGGCGCAGGAGAAAGTCTTCCACTTGAAAGCGCTTGGCGCCGAGGTGCGCATGACCCGCTCCGACGTCGGCAAGGGCCACCCGGACTATTATCAGGACATGGCCGAACGCCTGGCCAAGGAGATACCCGGCGCCTTCTACGTCAATCAGTTCGCCAACCCGGCCAATCCGGCCGCGCATGAGATGGGTACGGCGCCGGAGATCTGGCAGCAGATGGAGCACCGGGTCGACGCCATCGTCTGCGGGGTGGGCTCCGGCGGAACCCTCACCGGCCTCGGCCGCTTCTTCCGCCGCGCGCAGCCGGCGCTGAAGATGGTACTCGCCGATCCGCTGGGATCGATCCTGGCCGAGAAGGTGCGAAGCGGGAAAACGATCGACGCCGGCTCCTGGCTCGTCGAGGGCATCGGCGAGGATTTCGTGCCGCCGAATTGCGACCTGTCGCTCGTCTCGGAGGCCTACACCGTCGACGACGCCGAAAGCTTCGCCACCGCGCGCGACATCCTGCGGAAGGAGGGCTTGCTTGCCGGGTCGTCCTCGGGAACGCTGGTCGCCGGCGCGCTTCGTTATTGCCGGGCCCAGAAGAAGCCGCAACGTGTCGTCAGTTTCGTGTGCGACAGCGGCGGCAAGTACCTGTCCAAGATGTTCAACGACTACTGGATGATCGACCAGGGTTTTGTCGAGCGCGAGCGGTTCGGCGATCTGCGCGACCTGATCGCGCGCCGGCACACCGACCGCGACACGGTCATCGCCGCGCCGGACGACACGCTTCTGAATGCCTATCGCCGGATGAAGCTCTATGACATCTCGCAGCTTCCGGTGCTCAAGGGCGGCGAGATCGTCGGCATCATCGACGAGTCCGACGTCTTGTTGGCGGTCCACGATCGCCGCGAACGTTTTGCCGATACCGTCGAAGGCGCCATGACGCGGCGCCTCGAAACGCTGTCCGCCTCGGCCGCGCTTGGCGAGCTGCTGCCGATATTCGATCGCGGCCACGTCGCCGTCGTCATGCAAGGTAACGAGTTCCTCGGCCTCATCACCCGCATCGATTTCCTCAATCACCTGCGCCGGCAGGTTACATAGGTTCATCATGGACGACCGCCACGACAAGCCGCCTCGGGCCCGAACCGGCAACCGGCAAGGTTTCTCGACCCGGGCCATCCACGCGGGTCAGTCGCCCGACCCTTCGACCGGCGCCATCATGATGCCGATCTACGCCACCTCGACCTACGTTCAGGAAAGCCCGGGCGTCCACAAAGGCTACGAGTATTCGCGCTCGCAGAACCCGACCCGCATGGCCTATGAGCGCTGCGTCGCCGATCTGGAGAGCGGCACGGCGGGGTTCGCGTTCGCGTCTGGACTTGCCGGGACCGCGACCATCCTCGATTGCCTCGACAGCGGCGCGCATGTGGTCGCCATGGACGACCTCTATGGCGGCACTCATCGCCTGTTCGAGCGCGTGCGCCGGCGCAGCGCCGGCCTCGAATTCACCTATGTCGACCTCGCCGACGCGGAGGCACTCGAAGGCGCGATCCGGCCCCAGACACGCATGGTGTGGGTCGAGACGCCGACCAATCCGCTGCTGAAGCTGGTCGATCTGGAGCGGGTCGCGGCCATCGCCAAGAAGCATAGTCTCATTGCCGCCGCCGACAACACGTTCGCCAGCCCCTGGGTCCAGCGCCCGCTGGAACACGGGTTCGACGTGGTCTTGCATTCGGCCACCAAGTACCTAAACGGTCATTCGGACATGGTCGGCGGCATGGTGGTGGTTGGCGGCAATCGCGATCTGGCCGAGCGCTTGACGTTCCTGCAAAACGCGGTCGGCGCGATCGCCGGGCCGTTCGACAGCTTCCTGGCGCTGCGCGGCCTGAAGACGTTGGGCTTACGCATGGAGCGGCACTGCGCCAACGCGATCGAGATCGCGCGTTGGCTGGAGAAGCACCCCAGCATCGAACGGGTCTATTACCCCGGTCTGCCGAGCCATCCCCAGCATGCGCTCGCGCGCCGGCAGATGAACGGCTTCGGCGGCATGGTGACGGCGATCGTCAAGGGCGGCCTGCCGGCGGCGCGCCGGTTCCTGGAACGCTGCCGAATTTTCGCGCTGGCCGAGAGCCTTGGCGGCGTCGAGAGCCTGATCGAGCACCCGGCGATCATGACCCATGCCTCTTTGCCGCCCGAGAGGCGGGCCGCCATCGGCATCGTCGACGGCCTCGTGCGGCTGTCGGTGGGGGTCGAGGACCTCGCGGACCAGATCGTCGACCTGGAGCAGGCGCTGCTCTAGAAAGCCAAAAAACTAAGTCCGTTCATGGCCCTAACCCATTCTTAACCCAATTCGGCGAGTTTAGGCGCGGGAGCGGTTCATTCGCGTCAAGGCCGGGACATGTTCATCCTCATCGGATCGGTCGTCGTAATTGCCAGCGTGCTCGGCGGTTTTGTCGCGCTGGGCGGGCATCCCGCCGTTCTGTTCCAACCCTTCGAACTCGTGATCATCGGCGGAGCGGCTCTCGGCGCCTTCGTCATCGGCAATCCGAAGAGAGTCGTGATCGGCTGCATGACCGCGTTGAAGCGGTCGCTGAGCGGCCCGCGCTACAAGAAGGCCGCCTATGTCGAACTCATGAGCCTTCTCTACATGGTTTTCAAACTGGCCAAGACGAAGGGCATGCTGGCCCTGGAGCAGCATGTCGAGAAGCCGGACGAAAGCACTTTGTTCCAGCAGTTTCCGAATTTCGCCAAGGATCATCATGCGTTGGTGTTCCTGTGCGACTACCTGCGCATGATGACGCTGGGCACCGAGAACCACTACGAGGTCGAGGCGCTCATGGACGCCGAGCTGGAGGTCCATCACGCCGAGAGCGCCCAGATCTCGACGGCCTTGACCAACGTCGCGGACGGACTGCCGGCGCTGGGCATCGTCGCGGCCGTACTCGGAGTCATCCACACGATGGCCTCCATCACCGAGCCGCCGGAGGTTCTCGGCCATCTAATCGGCGGCGCGCTGGTTGGCACATTCCTTGGCGTGCTGCTGGCTTACGGTTTCGTCGGACCGCTTGCCAACGCGGTCAAGACGACCGACGAGGCCGAAGCCAAATACCTACAGTGCATCAAGGCCGGCATCATTGCCCATCTGCAAGGCTATCCGCCCGCGGTCTCCGTGGAATTCGCGCGCAAGGCCCTCTTGGGGGAAGACCGGCCGACCTTCTACGAGGTCGAAGAGGCCGTCCAGGCCCTGCCGCCCGTCTAGCAAGGTTCGACCATGGCCGCCACCAAGACCAGCAAGAAGGGCAACGAGCCCCCGGCCGTCGTCATCAAGCGGGTGAAGAAGGGCGGCCACGCCGCGCACCATGGCGGTTCGTGGAAGGTCGCCTACGCCGATTTCGTCACGGCGATGATGGCGTTCTTCCTGCTGCTCTGGCTGCTGAACGTCACCACGGACGAGCAGAAGCGCGGCATCGCCGATTACTTCGCGCCCAGCATTGCCTCCGAAAGCCAGAGCGGCAGCGGCGGCGTGCTCGGCGGACAAACGCTTTCGGCCGACGGCGCGCTCATGAGCGTGCGCAACTCCCCCAGCGTGACTGTTCTCCTGGAAAAGCCGAGCGACGTTTCGCAGGAAACCGACAGCCCGCCGACCCAAGAACAGAGCGTCGCCGCCGCCGCCGAGGATCCCACCAAGGAAACCCTGTCGGGTGCCGCGTCCGAAGACCCATTCGAGTCGCCCGACATTCCGTCCGTCGAAGACGCCAAGAAAATGCTGGCCGAGGAGGAGGAAAAACACTTCCGCCAGGCCGAGCACGATCTGCGCCAGGCCATCCAGGACGTGCCCGAGCTCGCCAGCCTGGTCGAGAACCTCATCATCGACCGCACGCAAGAGGGCTTGCGGATTCAGATCGTCGATCAGGACAAGACGGAAATGTTCGATCGTGGCAGCGCCAAGATGCTGCCGCACACGGAACGGCTGCTGGGCCTGATCGCGGAAGTCGTGAAACAGATGCCGAACCAGGTGGCCATCAGCGGCCACACCGATTCCACGCCTTACGCCCAAGGGCAGGAGGATTACACGAATTGGGAATTGTCGGCGGATCGCGCCAATGCCTCGCGCCGCGCACTGCTGCGAAACGGTATTCCGGTGAAGCGCATCGCCCGCGTCGTCGGCAAGGCGGAACACGAGCCGCTCGTGGGCGACAACCCGGCCGACCCGCGCAATCGGCGCATCACCATCGTACTCCTGCGCGAGAACGAGTTTCCTACGAGCGCCGCGGCCGTGGAAGAACCCTCCTCGCCGACTTCGCCGGGGAGCCCGACCCTCCCCTAACCGCTAAAGTCTTATTCTTTTTCTAGCGCGCGGCCCCTTCTTCTTGCCATAGTCCGTGGCACGGGGCCGGCGATGCCGCCGGCCTGAAACGACCGGTTCGGTATCATGAGCATCCAGGATCGCCCGCGGCCGATCTCCTTCATGGTCACGACGGAGATGACCTGCCCCTATTTGCCCGACCGGCTGGAGCGCAAGATCGTGACCGATCTATCCGCGCCGGGCGGCGCCGGGCTCTACGAGGTGCTGTCGCGGGCCGGATTCCGCCGCAGCCACTCGATCGCCTACCGCCCGGCATGCAGCGGGTGCGGCGCCTGCGTGCCGGTTCGCGTGGTGGCGGGATCGTATCGGCCAGGCCGCTCGCTGCAGCGGGTCGAGAATCGAAACCGCGATCTCGTCGTGCGCCAGCTTCCGCCGCGCCGGACCGCCGAGCAGTTCGTGCTTTTCTCGATGTATCTCGACAGCCGCCATCGGGACGGCGAGATGGTCGGCATGAGCTTCGGCGAGTACGGCACCATGATCGAGGACAGCCCGCTCGACACTTTCCTGCTCGAATGCCGCGACCCGAACGGCCGCTTGATTGCCTGCTGCCTCGCCGACCGCACGCGCGACGGCCTGTCCGCGGTCTATAGCTTCTTCGACCCGGATGTCGGCAATCGCAGTCTCGGAAACTTCATGGTGATCCGCCTCATCCGCGAGGCCCAGGCGCTGGGGCTTCCTTTCGTCTACCTCGGCTACTGGGTGCCGGGCAGCCGCAAGATGTCCTACAAGGCGCGATTCCGACCGCTCGAGGCGCTGCGGGCGGATGGCTGGCAGGCCATGCCAGCCGGCGCGCGTTTCACGGAAATCGGAAGCCCCTAAACAAGTTCGGGCGGCGCGGCTTCATGGCGAAGGCGGTGCTCGCGGCGGCGGCGCGCCCGCTGTCGCCGGTATCGCCGCCCCCAATCCGGCCGGATGCCGCGAATTCGCGCCATGTTCGCGGCGAATACTTCTAAATAATACGCATGATCTTGTAAAGCATACACCACAATACCTCATATATTACTTTTTTTAACAACTTGGTAGTAACTTGGGTATCATTTACCTCGCCACGTCGAATTCAATAAATAGGCGAGGAGCCTCCCCCATGTCCGCGATCTTTGGAACCAAGAAGAACGACACCCTGCTGGGCACCGCGTGGAACGACGAGATATTCGGACGCGCCGGCAACGACCGCATCGAAGCCATGGGCGGCAACGACATCGTCTTCGGCGAGGCCGGCAATGACACGCTGCTGGGTGGCGCGGGCGCCGACACGCTCGATGGTGGGCTGGGGCAGGATTCACTGGATGGCGGCGAAGACAATGATGTCCTCTTGGGCGCGGTCGGCAACGACACCCTGCTGGGCGGCGCCGGCAATGACGCTCTCGATGGCGGTGTCGGTCACGACTTCCTCGACGGCGGCGACAATGACGACGGCCTACTGGGCGCGGCCGGCAATGACCGGCTCATGGGCGGCGCTGGCAACGACAAGCTGAACGGCGGCGCCGGCGCGGACTCGATCAATGGCGGCGACGGGATCGACACGGCGGTCTTCGGCGGCACCGCGTCGGTCAATCTCGCGACCGGGATCGCGACCGGCACCGATGGGGCCGATACCCTCTCCGGCATCGAGAACGTGATCACCGGTTCCGGCAAGGACACGATCGTCGGCGACGGGACGGCCAATCTGCTGTCGAGCAACGGCGGCAATGATTCGCTGACCGGCAATGGCGGCGACGACACGCTGCGGGCCGGCGACGGGCATGATTTCGCCGATGGCGGCGACGGCAACGATCTCCTGATCGGCGACGCGGGCGTGGCCGACGGCAACGATACCCTGTTGGGCGGGAATGGCGACGATACGATCTTCGGCGGCGACGGCACCGGCGAAGCGGACGCGCTGCCGGACAAGGATTCCCTCTCGGGCGGCGCCGGCAACGACCTTCTGGTCGGCGAGGACGACAACGACACGCTTCTTGGCGGCAACGACGACGATACCTTGATCGGCGACCGCGCCAGCCACGGAGGAGGCGAGATCGACGGCAACGACAAGCTGGACGGCGGCGCCGGAAACGATTCCTTGGTGGGAGACATGGAAGTGGACTCCGAAGCGTTCGGCGGCGGAGCCGACACCCTGGCCGGCGGCGAGGGCGACGACACCCTCATCGGCGACGCCGTGTCCCAGGACTGGGCCGGCGGCGAGGGCGATGACAATCTCGCCGGCGGCGCGGGCAACGACTTCGCCGTGGGCGATGCGCGGGCCTTCCGGGCGGAGGGCTCCGGCTGCGATACGATCGGCGGCGGAACCGGCGATGACACCCTCGTCGGCGATGCGTACGGCGCCGGCGCCGACGGCATGTTCTATGTGTGGGATCGGTACCCGATCGCGGCCGACGGTTGGGGCGAGGACAGCCTGACCGGCGATGCCGGCAACGACATTATCGTCGGCGATGCCATGGCCATGGAGAGCGGCGCGCTCGGCGAAGGCCACGACACCCTCTCGGGCGGCGACAATGACGACACCGTTGTCGGCGATGCGCTCGGCTACACCGCCTTCGGGTTCGGCGACGACAGCCTCGGGGGCGACACCGGCGACGATCTGATCGTTGGCGACGCTCTCGCGACCACGCTCGCGGTCGGCGAAGGCTGCGACGTCGCCAATGGCGGCGACGGGGCGGATACCGTGGTCGGCGATGCCTCGGGCGCGGACGCGCTCGGTTGGGGCGACGACACCCTCGGCGGCGGCGAAGGCGACGACCGCATCGTCGGCGACGCCGATGGTTACTACAGCGCGCTCGGCGAGGGCGACGACCAGCTCGACGGTGGAAACGGCGACGACACGATGGTCGGCGATTCGGCGGCGCAGTTTGGCACCGCCGCGGGCTTCGGCTGCGACACGGCCATCGGTGGCGACGGCGACGACGTCATCGTCGGCGACGCGCATGTCGTTTACGGGTACGCCGGGGACGGCGACTACGCCTTGGAGTCGTACGACAATGAGTACGGGTATGGCTACGATGCCAACGGCTTCGGCGACGACTATGTTTACGGCGGCAACGGCGACGACCTGATCGTGGGCGACGCCGCCGCCGATACCGGCACGGCGTTCGGCAACGGCTGCGACGTTCTGATCGGCGGCGACGGCTTCGACACCATCGTCGGCGACGCCATAGGCGACCTCGCCGTCGGCGAGGGCGAGGACGCGCTGCAAGGCGGCACCGACGACGACGTACTCGTCGGCGATGCCATGGGCGCCTACGCCGTGGGCTATGGCTGCGACGTTCTCGATGGCGAGGCCGGCAACGATCTTCTCGTCGGCGACGCCATGGGCGACTTCGCGGTCGGCTACGGCCATGACGACCTCTATGGCGGCGAAGGCGACGACACGCTGTTCGGCGACGCCACCGGCACTTACGCCTACGGCTATGGCGAGGATCGCCTGTGGGGCGACGACGGCGACGACATCCTCTACGGCCAGGGCGGCCACGATCACCTCGTCGGCGGTATCGGCGTGGATCTGCTGACCGGCGGCAGCCAGGACGACGCTTTCGAGTGGCACGCGACGGGCGAGAGCGGCGTGGGCGCCGGCAACCGTGACGTCGTCATGGACTTCGAAGGCGCGGGCGGCTGGGAAGGCGACTACATCGACCTGCACGAGATCGACGCCAACGCCGGTACGCTCGACAACAACGCCTTCGAGTTCGTCGGCACCGCCGGCTTGAGCGGCGTGGCCGGCGAGCTTGCCGCGATCGACGACGGCTTCGGCAACACGATCCTCGCGGGCGACGTGAATGGCGACGGCGTGGCCGACTTCGAGATCGAGCTCTCCGGTATCGACGCCGCCACACTCACTTGCGAGGATTTCTGGTTGTAGAGGATGCAAGAAACCCTTTGTCATCGCCGGGCCTTGACCCGGCGATCCATGGCGCAACGGCACAATGGATGCCCGCGTCAAGCGCGGGCATGACAAAACGCCGGTTCGCTTACCCGAACCGGTTGGCGCGCGGGAAGCCCGTTGGCGGCAGCCGGCCCGCCTGGGCGCGGACGCCGATCCAGTCGCGCAGGTTCGTCTCGGTGCGCGTGCGGTCCTCGCCCGCTTTCCAGCTGAGGCCGTCGGCGAGCCGAAAGACCTTCACGTCGGCAAGGCCGCCATCCTTGTGCTTCTGCAGAATGACGCCGCGGCCGCGCGCCATCGCCGGCACGTCCTTCAACGGAAATACCAGCAACTTCCGGTTCCGGCCGATCGCGGCCACGTGATCGCCTTCGGCGGGCACGGCCGTCAGGGCGAGAACGCCTTCGGCAAGGTTCAGCACTTGCCGGCCGGCGCGCGTCTGCGCCAGCGCGTCCTCTTCCTTCACCAGGAAGCCGCGCCCATCGGTGGAGGCGACCAGCAACACCCCTCCTGCCCTATGCACGCGCAAGCTGGCCACGTCGCCATCCTGCGGCAGGTCCATCATCAGCCGCACGGGTTCGCCATGCCCGCGCCCGCTCGGTAGCTTGTCGCAAGCCAGCGTGTAGAACCGGCCATTGGTGCCGAATACCAGCAGCTTGTCGGTCGTCTCGGCCTGTACCACGAAGCGCCCGCGGTCCCCTTCCTTGAACTTCAGGTCGCCGTTCGCGCCGGCCTGGCCCTTGAGCGCCCTGATCCAACCTTTCTCGGAGAGGACGACCGTGACCGGCTCCCGTTCGACGGTCGCCTCGGCCGGCACCTCGACCGGCGCCGGCGGCGGCCCGATCTCGGTTCGCCGGCGACCGAGCGGCGTCGCCTCGCCGAAGCGCTTCTTCATCACCCGTAACTCGTCGCCGATATGCCGCCACTGGCGGTCCTCGTCCTTCAGCAAGCGGGCGAGGTCCTTGCGTTCCGCCGTCAACGCCTCGAATTCCTTGCGGATGCCCGTTTCCTCGAGCTTCCTGAGCGCGCGCAGCTTCATGTCCAGGATCGCCTCGGCCTGGATATCGGAGAGCTTCCAGCGCGCCATCATGATTTTCTTCGGCTCATCCTCCTCGCGGATCACCTTGATGATGGCGTCGAGGTTCCGGTAGGCGATCAGGTAGCCGGCGAGGATTTCGAGCCGCCGGTCGATGCGCGCCAGCCGAAAGCGCGAGCGCCGCCGCAGCACGTCGCGCCGATGATCGAGAAAGGCGCGCATGACGTCGGCCAAGGACATGACGCGCGGCGTCTGAGCGGAATCGACGACGTTCATGTTGAGGCTGAAGCGGGTCTCCAGATCCGTCAGCCGGAACAGGGATTCCATGAGTACCGCCGGATCGACGTTGCGGCTTTTCGGCTCCAGCACGAGGCGAAGCTCGGCCGCCGATTCATCGCGAATGTCCCCCAGGAACGCCAATTTGCGTTCCTGCAGCAGTGTCGCGATCTTCTCGACCAGGCGCGCCTTGGCGACCTGGTAGGGAATCTCGGTCACCACGATTTGCCAGGCGCCGCCCTTCAGCTGCTCGACCGTCCAGCGCGCGCGAAGGCGAAACGAACCCCGGCCGCTGCGATAGGCATCCAGGATGCTCTCCGCCGGCTCGACCAGGATGCCGCCGGTGGGAAAATCGGGCCCCGGAACCAGCTCGACCAGCTTTGCCGCCGTCGCCTTCGGATACTTGATGAGGTGGAGCAGCGCGTTGCAGATCTCCCCCGCGTTGTGCGGCGGGATACTGGTTGCCATGCCGACCGCGATGCCCTGCGCGCCGTTCGCCAGCAGATTCGGGAATGCCGCCGGCAGAACCACGGGTTCGCGATCCTCGCCGTCATAAGTCGGGCGAAAGTCGACCGCGTCCTCGTCGATGCCTTCGAGCAGCGCTTCCGCCACTTCGGTGAGGCGCGCCTCGGTGTAGCGCATGGCGGCGGCGTTATCGCCGTCGATGTTGCCGTAATTGCCCTGACCGTCGACGAGTGGATAGCGCTGCGCGAAGGTCTGCGCCAGGCGCACCATGGCGTCGTAGATCGCCCCCTCGCCATGGGGATGGAACTTGCCCATCACGTCGCCGACCACGCGCGCCGAACGCTTGAAGCCGCCGCGCGGATCGAGGTGCAGCTGGCGCATGGCATAGAGCAGCCGGCGGTGAACCGGCTTCAAACCATCGCGCACGTCGGGCAGCGAGCGCGCCATGATGGTGGAGAGAGCATAGGAGAGATAGCGCTCGCGCAGCGCCTCGGCGAAATCGACAACGCGCGTCTCGCCCGTGGGCGGCGGCGGCACAGGGGCGCGCTTCGGCATGAGCGGGTTAATTCACCAGATTCCGCCGGCCGTCAAGGCAGCGGCATGGTCATGTGTCTTGGATCTCGTAGCCAAGGCGCGAGAGCTCGGTGCGCGCCGTGGCGAAGGCGCCCTCGGGGAAGAACTCGGCGCCGCGATCGAGAACCACCAGCACGCCGCGCCGCTCGCGCGGCGCCGTTGCTGGAATGAGCAGGCCATCGGCCCACGGGCGATCGCGTCCCGCCGCAGCGTCATAAAGCACCCGGTCCATGGCGAAGTGACGTTCGGCCGCGGCCTTGATCCGCGCCTCCATGGCCGCGTCCAAATAGGCAGAGCCCTGTTGCAGCTCCATGTAGGCGATATCGGGCCAGCCGAAGAGCGTGATGAGCGCACTCAGCACCTCATCGAAGCGCTCGGCAACTCCAACGACGCCGTAGCGCCGCAGGTTATCGATGGCCATGGCGAGCGTCGCTTCCGTGCAGGGCGCGTCGGCATCGGCAAGGCCGGCGATCTGCCGCGTCTGGCCGTTGGCGGCGATTCTCCCACTGGCAACGAGGTCGTCGATATCCGCGCCCGGAAGCCATCCCTGGCGCTGGAGACCGAACCGAAACTGGGAGCGCAAACGGGCGAGCGGATCGCGTAGCACCGTGACGTAAAGGCAAGGCCGCGGCAGCCGTTCATGCATCCCATAAGGGAGGTGGCCCGTGAGATAGGCGCAATCCGTAAGACGCTCGGCCGGCATCGCGGCGAGGGATGCGAGCGCCTCTTCCTTGTCGGGTCCCAAATACTGGCCGTAAATCGTGCCCATGGCCCGCTCGCCGCGGCTATACCCGAGCCGCGCCGCCGCGGACATGATTCGGTCGAGCGTCGTGCCCGCCGCCTTGGGGATATGGGTGAAGGCGACGGTGTGGTCATCGTAGCGCCGCGCCGGTGCGAGATCCCTAAGCCCGGTCACGAGCTTCAGGCGCTTAGGGCCGCTCACGCCCCGCCCATCGCTGCCAGGCGCTCCACCACCCGGCGCCGCGCCGCCGGCATGGCGTGGCGTTCCGCGCCTTGCGCGGTGAAGACGTGCCGTTCGAGAAAGTAACCAGTGAGAGCGAGGCCGGCCGCGATCTCGCCCGGACCGGGCGCCGCCGCACTGTCGGCAAGAAAGGCCGGCAGCCTAAGCATCCGCCCAAGATAGGGTTCGGCCGCCTGCCTCGACACGGCGCGGCCGCTTCTTGGCGAGACATAGGCGAGATCGACGGTTCCGCCCGTCGCGGCACACGCCCGAAGATCGAGCCCAAATCCGAGATCGGTCAGCAGCGCCAATTCCCACCGGACGTAAGCGGCCGCGGCTTCCGTCCCCGTTGCCGCCAATGTGTCCAGCAGCCGGGCAAGGGCATCGTGCGCGGCTAGGTGCGGTTCGCGCTCGGGCAACGCCGTCGCCGATACCGCCGTCGCCGCCGCCAGAATCGCCAGCCGAACCGGATCGTCGAGCACGGCCGCGGCGCGTGCCCCGATCAATTCGCATCGATAGCTCCCGAGATGCTCGGAGAGCCGCGCCCGCCACACCGCCGTCACCCGATTGCCCGCCTGGTAGAGGCCCCGCGCGCGGGCGCCTGCGCCACCGCGCGCCAATCCGGCATGGCGTCCATGCGAACGGGTCAAGAGCATGACGACGACCGCGTTCTCGCCATGCTTGCGGGCCGAGAGTACGATGCCTTCATCGCTCCATTCCATCGCCAAACGCCTTCATTACGCGTCGAATTCGAGGCCGAGCGCACGATAGCGCTCCGGATCCTCCTGCCATTTGCCGCGTACCACGACCCGTAGGAACAAGTGAACCTTTTGCCCCAGCAATTCGTTCATGGTGACTTGGGCGGCCTCGCGCACTTCCTTGATGCGCGCGCCCCGCTTGCCGAGAATGATGGCCTTCTGGCTGTCGCGCTCGATCAGGATAATCTGACCAACTCTCACGCTGCCGTCGGCGAAGTCCTCCCAACTCTCCGGTTCGACGGTCAGCGCATAGGGCAGTTCTTCCTTGAGCTGCAGGAATAACTGCTCGCGCGTCGCTTCCGCCGCGAGAAACCGCATCGGCGCGTCGGCGATCTGGTCGGCGGCGTAGTGCCACGGTCCGGCCGGCGCCAGCGAAGCCAATTTCGCCTTGAGGTCCTCGACGCCATCGCCGGTGAGACTCGATATCATGAATACGTCGCCGAACAAGCCCATCTCATGCAACAGGCGGGCGAGCGCGAGCAGGTTCTCGCGCTTGGCTACGTCCACCTTGTTGAGGGCGAGAATGGCCTTGTGCCGGCGCTGCTTCAGGCCCTCGACGATGAGCCGCGTGCCATGGTCCAGCGACCGGTGGGAGGCATCGACCAGCACCACGATGACGTCCGCGTCCACCGCTGACCGCCAGGCATCGCGCACCATGGCACGATCGAGCCGGCGGCGTGGCTGGAAGATACCCGGGGTGTCGACGAACACGAGCTGCGTGCCTTCGACCGCGGCGATGCCAAGCAGGCGCCGGCGCGTCGTCTGCGCCTTCGGGGTGACGATGGCGATCTTGGCTCCGACCAATCGATTGAGCAGCGTCGACTTGCCGGCATTAGGCGCGCCGAGGATCGCCACATAGGCAAAGCAAGTCGGCGCGCCGCCGCCGCTGTCAGACATTCTCGGTCCCGAGCAACGACAGCATGACCGAGGCCGCGGCGGTTTCGGCCGCGCGCTTGGATCGTCCCCGCCCCGCGGCCGGCGGGCGGTCGGCGACGCTCACTTCCACGTCGAACATGGCATCGTGCGGCGGTCCCTCGGCCTTCACCACTCGATAGACTGGAAGCGGCAGCCGCGCCCCTTGCGCCCATTCCTGCAGCGCCGTTTTGGCGTCGCGCGGCGGATCGCCGCTGGCGCCGATCAGCGGCGACCAGTGCTTGCGAATGAAGTCGGCCGCCGGCGCCAAGCCGCCATCCAGATACAATGCGCCGATCACGGCCTCGCAGGAATCGGCCAGGAGATTCTCGTTCGTTCGCCCGCCGCTATCGTCCTCCCCTTTCGACAGCATCACGAAACGGCCGAGATCGAAATCCCTTGCTACTTGCGCGAGCGTGCCGCGGCTGACCAGGACCGCGATCCGCTTGGCCAGCGCGCCTTCGTCCTCGGCGGGAAAGGTGTGATAGATCATGTCGGCGACAACGAGAGCGAGAACCCGGTCGCCGAGGAATTCCAGCCGTTCGTAGCCCTCGCCCGCCCGGCGCTGGCGCTTGGCGCCGGAAACCATGCTGCGGTGGGTGAGCGCCTGGCGCAGCAGTTTCGGATCGCCGAATCGATGCCCGAGCCGCTCCGCGATCCCGTCGAGCGGCGCCGCCAGGCGCGGAGAGGATCCCGGCGTCAATTGACCGCGTTGAACAGGCGGCCGAAGCGCGTGGCCAGCGGCCATTTCCAGAATTCCCACAACTCGGCGCCGCCGTCGGTCGAGAAAAACAAGAACTCGGCGCGGCCAACCAGATTCTCGACAGGAACGTACCCGACCCGCCCCAGCACGCGGCTGTCTTGCGAATTGTCGCGATTGTCGCCCATCATGAAATAGTGGCCGGCGGGCACGACATACTCCTCCGTCTCATCCATGGCCTCGGTATCGCCGCGCTCGATGATCGGATGCCGGACGCCGTTCGGCAGGGTTTCCAGGTACTGGACGTACTGCGCGAAATCGCCATCGGGCCGCTCGTCGATGTAGTCGGCGATGCGCTCGCGCCGGACCGGTTCTCCATTGATATGGAGTATGCCGCCATAGACCGCGATGCGGTCGCCCGGCAGGCCGATGATACGCTTGATGTAATCCGTGCTGTTGTCGGTGGGGAGCTTGAACACCGCCACGTCGCCCCGCTCGGGTTGCTCGAACCAGACCCGCCCCTCGAAGGCGGGCAGCGCGAAGGGCAAGGAATACCGGCTGTAGCCGTAGGAGGGCTTCGACACGAACAGATAGTCGCCGATCAGCAGCGTCGGGATCATCGATCCCGAGGGAATGTTGAAGGGCTCGTAGGCGAATGTGCGTACGCCCACCGCGATCAACACGGCGAAGACCATCGTACGGGCGGTCTCGCCCAGCCAGCTCGACTTTTGCGCCGCCATTGCGGTCATCTCGTTAACTTGTTGAAAAATATGGGTTTAACAGAATCGTGTCGGCGCCATGGAGCCAGTCCGGCGCATGCCTGTCAAGCATGATCATCGCTCTCCAGGCGGTGGCGAGCTGCCGGCGCCGCGGTTGGCAGCGCCGAGATCACGACGATGGCCTGCGCCTGGGGATGATCGTCGGTGATGGATAGATCGATCTGGGCCATCATGCCTGGCGGCGTCAACTCGCCGAGGCGCCGAAGCGCGCCCCCGGTCAGCGCCATCGTCGGTTTGCCGGACGGCAAATTGACCACGCCGAGATCGCGCCAGAAAACGCCGCGGCGAAAGCCGGTGCCAAGCGCCTTGGAACAGGCTTCCTTGGCGGCGAAGCGCTTGGCGTAGCTGGCCGCGCGCCCGGCGCGCCGGTCCGATTTCATGCGTTCGGTCTCGGTGAAGACGCGTTGAAGGAATTTTTCGCCGAAGCGCTCGATCGTGCGTTCGATGCGCCGGATGTCGATGATGTCGCTGCCGATTCCAAGGATCATGAGGTCTTAGCCGCGCTGGCGTTCGACGGAATTGATCACCGGCGTCGCGCGCAAGGCCGCGATGATGTTGGTCAAGTGGCGGACGTCCTTCACCTGCACGTCGATCAAGATGTCGAAGAAATCGACCGAGCGATTGGTGATCTTGAGGTTCGAGATGTTGCCTTCGCTCCGGCCGATCACGGTCGAGAGGCTGCCGAGGCTCCCCGGCTCGTTGGCGATGACGACATGCAGGCGCCCGACATAATTCTGATCGTCGTCGATCGACCACGAAACGTCGAGCCAGCGCTCCGGCTGGTCGCTGAAACTGTCGAGCGTTTCGCAGTCGATGGTATGGATGGTGACGCCCTTGCCGGTACTCACGATGCCGACGATGCGCTCGCCCGGCAACGGATGGCAGCAACCGGCGAAATGCACCGCCATTCCGGGAATGAGGCCCGTGATCGGCACCGCGAGCCCCCGCTCCTTCTTGGCGCGCAGCCGCCGCCCCTCGAGAGACACGACTTTCGGCGACCGTCCCGGCGCGCGGATCGCCGGATAGACGGCGGCCACCACCTCATGGCCGGTCAGCATTCCTTCGCCGACCGCGGCGTGAATGTCCTCGACCTCGGCGGCCTTCAGCTTCTTCAAGACCCCTGCAATGGCCTTGTCGGTGTAGTCGTAACCGGCTTGGCGAAACGCCTTATGGAGGATCGACCGGCCGAGCTCGGCGTATTGCTCGTGTTGCTGGGTGCGGATGAAGCGGCGGATGCAGGCGCGCGCCTTGCCGGTGACCACGAAACGCTCCCAGGTCGGCGATGGCGTCTGCGTTTTCGAGGTGACGATCTCGACCTGGTCGCCATTGGCGAGCTGGGTCCGCAGCGGCATGAGCCGGCCATTGATCTTGGCGCCGACGCATCGATTGCCGACTTGGGTGTGGACGTTGTAGGCGAAATCGACGGGCGTGGCGCCGCGCGGCAGGGCGACAAGCTCGCCCTTCGGCGTGAAGCAGAACACCTGGTCCTGGAACATCTCGAGCTTCGTATGCTCGAGAAATTCCTCGGGGCCCGCCGCATGATCGAGGATGTCCAGCAGTTCGCGCAGCCAGCGGTACTGCCGTCCCTCGAGCGCCATGCCGCTCGAGCCCTGCTTGTACTGCCAATGCGCGGCAACCCCGTACTCCGCGACATCGTGCATCTCGGGCGTTCGAATCTGGGCTTCGATGCGCTGGCGCTCCGGCCCGATGATTCCGGTGTGGAGCGAGCGGTAATTGTTCGGCTTGGGGGTGCTGATGTAGTCCTTGAACCGGCCCGGAACCATCGAATACTTGCTGTGCAGCACGCCCAGCGCCTGGTAGCAGGCGCCGATATCGGGCACGACGATGCGAAACGCCATGATGTCGGAAAGCTGCTCGAAGGCGATGTTCTTGCGCTGCATCTTGCGCCACATCGAGTAGGGCGATTTTTCCCGGCCCGAGACGGACGCTTCGATGCCGGCGTCCAGGAGTACCTTCTTCAACTCGTCGATCACGCGACCCACCACCCCACCGCCGGTTTCCCGCAAGAACGTGAGCCGCTTGGTGATCGACGCATCGGCGTCGGGATAGATTTCGACGAAGGCCAGGTTTTCCAGATCGTCCTTCAGGTGGTGGATGCCCATCCGCTCGGCGAGCGGCGCATAGATCTCCAGCGTTTCGAGCGCGACCCGCCGGCGTTTTTCCGGATCCTCGATATGGTGCAGCGTCTGCATGTTGTGCAGGCGGTCGGCCAATTTGACCAGCAGCACCCGAATGTCCGCCGACATGGCGAGCACGAGCTTGCGGAAATTCTCCGCGTGCTTGGTCTGGTCCGATTGCAGTTCGAGGCGCGACAGCTTGGTGACGCCGTCGACAAGGCGCGCGATTTCCTTGCCGAACAGCTTCTCGATCTGCTCCAGCGTCGTGTCGGTGTCCTCGACCGTATCGTGCAACAGGGCGGTGGCAATCGACGCGCCGTCGAGCTTCATGCGCGTCAGGATTTCCGCCACCTGCAAGGGATGCGAAAAATAGGGATCGCCGGACGCCCGCGCCTGGGACCCGTGCGCCTTCATCGAGAAGACATAGGCGCGATTCAGAAGATCTTCATCCGCATTGGGATCGTAGGATTTGACCCGCTCGACCAATTCGTACTGGCGGATCATGCCGTCGGCGTTCTCCGGGACAGCGCGGTCGTCGGCGGATCGGCCGGCGCCGATGGAACCGGGCGTAAGCGCGTTGCCGCCTTACTCTTCCCCCGGTGCAAGCTCGCCCCGGTCCGGCTCCTCGCCGGGAACCGGCTCCTCCTCGATCTCGCCTTCGATCGACATGTCGTCGAGAAGTTCGCCCTCGATCGGCCGCGTATCCATGAGGTCGTTGAGCAGTTCGGCGCCGCTGGCGGTAAAGCGCTCTTCTTCCTCCGGTTCCTCGGGCTCCGATTGCTTCTGCAGGCCTTGGACGAGCCCGGTGCGCAAGCCATCGAGCTCGACCGTCTTGTCGGCGATCTCGCGCAGCGCCACGACCGGGTTCTTGTCGTTGTCACGATCGATCGTCAGCGGTTCGCCGGCCGAGATCTGGCGCGCTCTCTGGGCCGCCAATAGGACGAGCTCGAACCGATTGGGAACTTGCATGACGCAATCTTCAACCGTGACTCGGGCCATCGCTTGTCACTCTCCAGTGGCGGAACCTAAGCCGCGATCATAAAGGGGGAAAGGCCAGGAAACAAGGACTATCAATAGGTTCTATGTCGCTTCTCGCCCCGGTCCGGGGTTTCGCGGCGGTATTGGGCCATCGTCCATCCGGCGCAGGGCCTGGCCCGGGGGAAGATCCGCCAACATCCGCCCGATTGTCCTGCCGGTCTCGGGGTGGCGCCATTCGGGCAGCAAATCGGCAAGCGGTTGAAGGACAAAGGCGCGCCCGGCAAGGCGGGGGTGGGGCAGGAGGGGTGGTTCGGGCCCAAGGTTAACCAGTTCGCCATAGGCAATCAGGTCGAGGTCGACGGACCTTGCCTCGTCTCGAGCCTGCCGCCGGCGCCCGAGGGATTTCTCGGTTTCTTGCAACAGATTCAACAGGGCGGCCGGATCCAGGTCGGTATCGATCAGGGCTACCGCGTTGACAAACCAGGGTTGATCGGAAGCCGGGACCGGCGCGCTTTCATACCAGGGTGAGAGGGCGGCGATCCCCATGCCGGCCCGGCCAAGCCGCCCGAGGGCGGCTTCGAGGGTCGCCCGCGGCGGCGAGCCGTCCAGACCAGGCAGATTGCCGCCAAGGCCGAGGATCGCGCGGGCCATGGGTCACCCGTTTTTTCTTGTTGGGCGCAAGGCGGCGGCTAACATGGGGCACTGCTCAGGGGTTTCTATTGCAACGGGAGTCATTTCCATGGAACTCAAATTTTATCCGGAAGACCGCATCGCCCTTTTCATCGACGGAGCCAACCTTTACATCGCCGCGCGCGCGCTCGGATTCAACATCGATTTCAAGCGCCTGCGCCAGCGTTTCGGCGAGGAGGGGCGCCTCGTCCGCGCCTTCTATTATACGGCGCTGACCGATGACCAGGACTATTCGCCATTGCGGCCGCTCGTCGACTGGCTTTCCTATAATGGCTACACGGTCGTGACCAAGCCCACCAAGGAGTTCACCGACGCCTCGGGCCGGCGAAAGGTCAAGGGTAACATGGACATCGAGCTTGCGACCGACGTCCTCGAAATGGCGGAGCGCCTCGACCAAATCGTCATCTTCTCCGGCGATGGCGACTTTCGGCGCGTGGTCGAAGCGGTCCAGCGCAAGGGCGTGCGCGTAACCGTGGTCAGCACCAATCGATCGAACCCGCCCATGATGGCCGACGAGCTTCGCCGCCAGGCCGACAGTTTCATCGAACTCGACGACATTGCCGACGAGATATCCCGCGCCCATGCGCCCCGCGAGCCGGCGCCCGATTTGCCAAGCCGGGGGCCGAGCTCGCCCGGCGAATTCGAAAACACGTGAACGAACCGGGCGCCGATTGCCCGATCTGTCCGCGATTGGCGGCTTTTCGCGCCGCCGGCCGGCGAGCCGAGCCGGCTTGGCACAATTCACCGGTTTCGTCCTTCGGCGCGCTGTCGGCGCGCCTCCTCGTGGTCGGACTGGCGCCGGGCCTGCGCGGCGCCAATCGCACCGGCCGCCCGTTCACCGGCGACTACGCGGGCGACCTTCTCTACGGCACTTTGCAACGCCATGGATTCGCGGCCGGCTCATACGCCGCCGCCGCCGATGACGGATTTCAACTCCACGATTGCCGCGTCACCAACGCGGTTCGCTGCGTGCCGCCGGGAAACAAGCCGACTCCGGCCGAAATCGCCGCCTGCCGGCCGTTCCTGACGGCCGAACTGTCGTCCATGACGCGGCTGAGGGCAGTCCTTGCCTTGGGAACCATCGCGCACGACTCCGTGCTAAAGGCGCTTGGCCGGCGCCTTACCCTGTTCCGCTTCGCCCACGGCGCCAAACACGAGATCGGCGGCCTCTTGCTCGCCGACAGCTATCACTGCTCGCGGCTCAACACCAACACCGGTCGGCTGACCCCGGACATGTTCGACCGGGTCGTGGCGGCTTTACGCGATTATCTCGACAGGGCGGCTTGAAATGCCCAATGCCAAGTCCCGGAAACCTCGACCCAACCGCCATGCTTCGAGACGCCGCTTCGCGGCTCCTCAGCATGAGGTAACATTCCTCATCCTCATCCTGAGGAGGCCCGTAGGGCCGTCTCGAAGGATGGCCGCGGGTCTCGGGCTACCCGAAATTCGGTTTAACCGCTCCGCTGGCGCAGCAGACGCGCGCGGTCGCGCTGCCAGTCGCGGGTCTTCTCCGCTTCGCGCTTGTCGACCTTGCGCTTGCCGCGCGCCAGCCCGAGTTCGACCTTGGCGATGCCGCGCTCGTTGAAGTAGATCGACAGCGGCACCAGGGTCATGCCTTCGCGCTGTATGGCGCCCCGGAGCCGATTGGCCTCGCGCTTGTGCAGCAGCAGCTTGCGCGGCCGAAGCGGCGCGTGGTTGAAACGGTTGGCGGATTCGTAAACCGGGATATGGGCATTCATCAGAAACAGCTCGCCATCGCGATCGGTGGCATGGGCCTCGACGATGCTGGCGCGCCCGAGGCGGAGCGACTTCACTTCCGACCCTGTCAGCATCAGGCCGGCCTCGACCGTATCCTCGATGAAAAAATCGTGGCGCACCTTGCGGTTCTGCGCCGCCAGGCGACGAGCCGTTTCTCGGCTCCCCATGAAATTTCGCGGCTCAGCCGGTAAGGCCGAGCCCCTCCAATGCCTTCTCGACCATTTGCTTGGCGCTGTCGCCGATCTCGCACAACGGCAAGCGCGTATCGGCCGTGCATTTGCCGAGCAGGCTCGCGGCATACTTGACCGGTCCGGGGCTCGTCTCCGAGAACAAGGCGCGGTGGAGCGGCAGCAGACGCTCGTTGATCGCCATGGCCCCGGCGAGATCGCCTTTTTGCCAGGCATCGTGCATGTCGGCGCAAAGCCGCGGCGCCACGTTGGCGGTCACCGAGATGCAGCCATGGCCGCCTTGGGCGAGGAATGGCAACGCCGTCCCGTCTTCGCCCGAGAGCTGACAGAATTGCGCACCCAGCTCGAGTTTCGTCCGCAGCGGGCGAACCAGATCCTGGGTGGCATCCTTGACGCCGACGATCCTTGGCAACGCCGCGAGCCGCGCCATGGTTTCAACCGACATATCGACGACCGATCGGGGGGGGATGTTGTAGATGACGATCGGCAGATCGACCGCGTCATGGATCGCCTTGTAGTGGCGATACTGCCCCTCCGCGGTGGGCTTGTTGTAATAGGGCATGACGACGAGGGCCGCCGTTGCTCCCGCGGCCTGGGCATGACGGGTAAGGTCGATGGCCTCGGCGGTCGAGTTCGAGCCGGTGCCGGCCACGACCGGCACGCGCCCGCCGGCCGCCTCGACACATAATTCGACGATCCGCTTGTGCTCGTCATGGCTCAAGGTCGGCGATTCGCCCGTCGTGCCGCAAGGCACGAGCCCGTCCGTGCCCTGCGCTATCTGCCAGTGCACGAATTCGCTAAACGCCTTCCCGTCGATCGCGCCGTTCCGGAACGGCGTGATGAGGGCGACGAACGACCCCTTGAACATGGTTGGCTCCCGAGCGGCGGCCGGCTTCCGGCCGGCACGACCGAGGGCACCATAGCCAGCGGAACCGGGGGCGGCAAGACGTTGACCGTGATATAAGACTCGGCGGTTCATTCGAGCGAGGAATGGGGAGAGGTCGCATGGCCTGGAGCGCGCGGGGATTTGTTCTGGCCGCGATCGGGGTTTCGTTGCTGAGCCTCGCCCTGTCGGCGCCGGCGGCGGCCCACGGCCTCGCCGCGCGCGACAAGCAGTTCTACAAGTCCGCCTTCGCGGCGGTGGAGAAGGATCGCTGGACCGAGGCCGCGCGGTTGGCTGGGAAAGCCAAGAACCGGCTTCCGGCCAAGATCATCCACTGGCTTGACCTGACGCGCCCAGGGCCGGGACGGTCGTTCGAGGATTATCGACGGTTCATCGAAGCCAATCCGCACTGGCCGAAACAAGCCGAGCTGCTGGCGCAGGCCGAGCGGGCGATGTCGGATGGATTGCCGGGTGCGGCCGTGATCGCCTGGTTCGGCGCGCGCGAGCCGGCCACGCTGGAAGGCAGCATGCGCCTGGCGCGGGCGCTGATGGATGCCAAGGATAAGGCGCGCGCGGAAGCCCTGTTGCGCCGCGGCTGGGTCGAGTTCGACGGCCTTGAGGCGACCGAAAAGGCTTTTCTCCGACGCCATGCCGCGCTGCTCCAACCCGAGCACCATGTCCGGCGCCTGGACCGCCTGCTTTGGGAGGAAGAAACCGAGGCGGCGGCGCGGATGATGCCGCTCGTCGATAGCGGCCGGCGTGCCGTTGCCCTGCTGAGAATCAGGCTCATGACGCAATCGCCCGGTGTCGACGCGGCGCTGGCGCAAGTTCCGGCGCCCCTGCTGAAGGACCCCGGCCTGCTGTTCGACCGCGCGCGCTGGCACCGCCGCAAGGGCGACGTCGACAAGGCCGTCGCCCTGCTCGATCCGCCGCCGGTGGCGCCGGGTCATGTCGAAGCGCTGTGGCCGGAGCTCGAGAAAGCGGCGCGGCGCGCGCTGGAACGCGGCGACGCGAAGACGGCTTACCGAATCGCCAAGGGCCATGGCGCCACCGGCGCCATCGTCTTCGCCGAGGGCGAATGGCTGGCGGGCTGGATCGCCCTTCGCTTCTTGTTGCAGCCCGAGACGGCGCTTGTGCATTTCGTGCGCCTGTTCAAAGGCGTCGATTCGGCGTTGAGCCAGGCGCGGGGGGCCTATTGGGCAGGGCGCGCATCCGAGATCGTGGGCGACAAGACGGCATCGATGGAATGGTATCGCGCCGCCGGTGCCAACCTGACCTACTTCTATGGCCAGCTTGCGGCACAAAAGCTGGGCCGGAACGGGGCGATGCGGTTTTCCGAGCCGCCGCGGTCGACCAAGGCGCAAAAGACGGACTTCGAGCAAAAGGAACTGGTCCAAGTCGTCCATCTCCTTGCGGAACTGGAGGAAAGCGACCACGCGCGGCCATTCCTGCTGCGCCTGGGCGAGCAGGCCGTGTCGCCCGCCGACCACCGTCTCGTGGCCGACCTGGCCAAGGGCATCGGGCGCGACGATTTCATGGTCGTGGTCAGCAAGCTGTCGCGCCACCAGGGCGTTGAGCTTGTGGACCAGCTGTTTCCCTTGCGCCAACTCCCGAAAGGCGCCGGCACGGAAGACGCCCTCGTACTCGGGACCTTACGGCAGGAGAGCGCCTTTGCCGTCGCCGCCGTGAGTTCGGCCGGCGCGCTCGGCCTCATGCAGCTCATGCCCGCGACCGCCAAGCACGTCGCCAAGTCGCTCAAGGTGAAATACAGCAAGAAAAGGCTCACCAGCGACCCGGACTACAACATGACGCTCGGCCGCGCGTACCTGGCGGAAATGCTCGGCGAGTTCGGCGGCTCCTATGTCCTGGCCGTGGCGGCCTACAACGCGGGTCCGACCCGCGTCAAGGAATGGATCGCACGCAACGGCGACCCGCGGAGCGCGGGCGTGGACGTTATAGACTGGATAGAAATGATTCCTATATACGAAACGCGCAATTACGTTCAACGCGTACTCGAAAATCTTCAGGTTTACCGGCACCGCCTGGGTAAGACGCAGGTCGCGCTACGGCTTGAGCAGGATCTCGGGCGCAAGGCGGAGTAGCCCCATGGCACCGGATTGCACAGGGTATTCCCCCTCTCCCCTTGCGCGAGAGGGTCGGGGTGAGAGGAAGCGCGTCGGCGCGTCGCATAAGTTGGCTCTTACGGCTGTTGGTATCGGATGACCGCGGCAAGAATCGAACCGATCGACGCCTGCGTCTTCGACGCCTATGGAACGCTGTTCGATTTCGCCTCGGCCGCTTCCCGCTGCCAGGACGCGCTCGGCGACAAGGCCGGCGCCTTGACCGCGTTGTGGCGCCAAAAACAGCTCGAATACACCTGGCTGCGAAGCCTGATGGGCAGTCATGTCGACTTCGCCCAGGTCACGGCCGACGGTCTCGCCTTCGCCCTTGCCTCGCTTGGCCTCGACGACGGCGAAGGCGCGCGCGCGGGATTGGCTCAAAGGCTCCTCGATCTCTACGGCCGGCTCGATGCGTTTGCGGAAGTGCCCGCGGTGTTGCGCGCGATCAAGGAGTCCGGCCGCGCCACCGCGATTTTGTCCAATGGCAGTCCGGCGATGCTGGCATCGGCGGTCGAGAGCGCCGGATTGTCGACTATGCTCGACCTCGTCCTCTCCGTTGAGCAGGTCCGCATCTACAAACCGCACCCTTCGGTCTATCGGCTGGCCGTCGCGCGCCTTGGCGTGCCGGCCGAGCGCATCTGCTTTGTCAGCGCCAATGGTTGGGATGCGGCGGGCGCGGCGCATTTCGGCTTCCGCGTCGTCTGGGTAAACCGTAGCGGGCAGTGCTACGAAAACCTGCCGGCCGGGCCGGAGGCGGTGTTGACATCGCTTGCCGGCCTACCGCGACTTCTGGGGATCGGGTGACCGACATGCCGGACGTGGAATCCGCGGCCCGCGCGCCGGTCCTTGCCGACATCGAAGCCGCGGCCGAGCGCATCAAGGATCGGGCGCTCCTGACACCGCTGATCGAGAACCCGGCCCTGAACGAGGCCGTCGGCGGGCGCGTGTTCGTCAAGGCGGAAACACTGCAACGCACCGGTTCGTTCAAGTTTCGCGGCGCCTACAACAAGATCAAGCTCCTGGCCGCGGCACACCCGCGGCCGCGCTCTATCGTCGCGTTCTCGTCGGGCAACCATGCCCAGGGCGTGGCGGCGGCGGCGAGCCTTCTAGGCTTGCCGTCGATCATCGTCATGCCGGCCGACGCACCGGCAATCAAGATCGCCAACACCAAGGCGCTCGGCGCCGAGATCCGCCTCTACGACCGCTATGGCGAGGACCGCGAAGCCGTGGCCGCCGCCGTCATGAATGAACGCGGCGGCGCGCTGGTGCGCCCGTTCGACGATTCCGGCGTCATCGCCGGACAGGGAACCGCCGGTTTGGAGCTCATCCGGCAGGCTCGGGCGGCCGGGGCCACGCTCGACGCCGTACTCGTCCCTTGCAGCGGCGGCGGGCTTGCCTCGGGCATCGCGATCGCGGTCAACGCGCTCAGCCCCGCCACCGCGATCCATACCGTGGAGCCCGAGGGATTCGACGACACCGCGCGTTCGCTTAGGTCGGGGCGAATAGTCGCCAACGAGACGACGACCAAGCCGACGATCTGCGACGCGTTGATGTCGGCGTCGCCTGGCGTTCTGACGTTCTCCATCTTGCAACGGCTGGCCGAAGGCGGTCTTGCCGTCGGCGACGCGGAAGTGTTTGCCGCCATGGAGTTCGCGTTCCGCGTCCTGAAACTCGTGGTCGAGCCCGGCGGCGCGGTGGCACTGGCCGCGGTGCTGCACGGCAAGATCCCGTGCCAGGGCCGCACGCTCGCCGTGGTGTGTTCGGGCGGGAACGTGGACGAAACGACCTTCTGCCGCGCCCTCACCCCGAGGGGAGGCCGCGCTAGCGGCCGTCTCGAAGGGTGCGGTGCCGTTGCGGGCTAGGAAACCAGGCCCGCGCCGGATGCTATTTGCGCGCCACCGTTTGCATGCCCGGAATCTGCTGCAGTGTCGGCGCTGCCGCGGCCGACACCGAGGGAAACGGCATGGCGAAGCCCTTCTCGCTCACCACAGCCATCTTCGGATCGACGCCTTCCATGCGCTTTATGTCGCCTTCGACATAGGCGCCGGATTCGATCGACAGGGTCTGGTGCAGGATGTTGGAAAGGATGCGCGCGGTCTTTGCCACGGTCACCGTCGTCGCCTTGATCGTTCCGCCCGAGACCGTGCCATAGACGCGCACCGAATCGGCCGAAAGAGACCCGCGGATTTCGGCGCCCTCGCCGACCGTGATACTCCGGGCGTGAACATCGCCTTCGATGATGCCATCGACCTGAACATCGCCGCTGCCGACGACGTCGCCGGTAATCCTCAAATCGCCGCTGATGATCGTAGGCGCCATATTCTTGGCCGCCGGTTTCGTCTGTTCTGGTTGAGGTGCCATGGTTTTGCTAGCCTTTGAAAACATAACGCCCAGCCTTCAGGAAGTTGACCGGATCGAGGGGAACGTCGTCGATCAGAATCTCATAGTGTACATGCGGCCCAGTACTCCGGCCCGAACTCCCGAGAAGGCCGATCTTCTGCCGATAGTCAACTACATCGCCCTTCTCGACCGCAAGTGCCTTCATATGGGCGTAAAGCGTGTGGATGCCAAGGCCGTGGTCGATTTCCACCATGCGGCCGTAATTGCCGCGCCAACCGGCGAACACGACCTTACCAGGCGCCGTACTCATGATCGGCGTGCCGGCGGCGGCGGACAAATCCTGCCCCTCATGCATGGCCAGGCGGCCATTGAAAGGATCCTTGCGTTTACCAAAACGACTGCCCACGGAGTACTGGTCGATAGGCGCGCTCAGTGGCAACGACTTCAAGACCAGTTGGAGATGCTCCCATCGCTCGACCTCGTCGTCAAGGTTGGCGACGCTTGCCAACATCACCTCGCTCACGCCCTCGCCCCGCCCCATGACCGGGACGAAGGGACCGCCCTTGGCGACCGCCATTTCGCCTTTGGCCCGGCGCACCAGGCGGTCGACGCTGACACCGGTCATGGCAACGATTTTCTCGATGCCGTCGACACCATCGCGCGTGCGCTCCACGATCCGCTGGAACAGGCCGTCCTGATTAGCCTCGATCGTCGCCAGGTGCTCCTCGAGCTCCGTCACCCGGCCGGAAAGCTCCGCCCGGGCCGACTGCAAGGCGTTGCGCTGGCCGATCGCCGAGGCCAGCGCCTCCTGCACCGAATCCATCTGCTGGGCAAACCGATCGCGCTCCTCGCGCACGGTCCCGAACTCGGCGCGCAACGAAACCAATTCCTTCTCGAGCGCTTCCTTGTCGTTGCCGGTCGTGGAGAGTTGCTGCGACAGCGTGCTGACGCGCTCCTCGATCTGGGACCGTGCATCGCGCGTCGCATCGAGCTGGCGGGCGAGGCTGGCGATCTGCGCATTCAAACTGGCCTGATGGCGGGCAAACTCGCCCTCGTTTTTCTGCGCGTCACCGAGCCGCGAGCGCAAGACCCCGAGGGTAATCGACAGATTGCCGCTTTGATCGTTGGCCATGGCCAGCCGCCGCTGGCCTTCTTCGAGCTGACGCCCGATCCGCTCGCGCATCTCCTCGATGCGCGTTGCCTCTTCCTCCGACAGACGCAGGCGTTCCTTGAGCTCGGCGATATTGCCCGTCAGCGCCTGCTCGGACGTCTTCAGCCGCCGCTCCAGGTCGGCGGCGTTGCCGCTCATTTTCTTGTTGAGGTCGAGAACGCGGGTCAATCCGGCTTCGTAAGCGAGCATGTCGTCGCCACCCGGCGCCGCGGGATCGGCTTGGCCGACAAGGTCGCGCAGCGACCCAGCGGACGGGCGCTCGTCGCGCAACTGACCCACAAAATCGAACACGCCGGGATCCCGCTCGTCCAACTTGTCCGTAAGCGTCGCGAATTGGTCGTAATAATCCGCGAGGTCGTTCAGCATGTCGATGTAGGCGACCTTCGCTTTCTCGCGGTCGTCATCGAACGTCGCGAGGCGCAGCTCCTTGACGAGGACGCCGAACGAGGAAAAGCCGACCCAGCCGAGCATCAGCACCGAAAACAGCGTCGCGGTCAGCTGCAGGCGCGAACTCAGCGTGATGTAGCGGACCCGGCCGTCGGCGGCGCGGATAAGGATCTCGCGGGCCGCGAATGCACGACGCAAAAGGCCGCCTAACGCGGCGCCGGCTCTTCCAAATGCCATGCCGTTCCGCCCCCCTTCCATTTCGGCTGGCGCGGGCTAAAGCCGCGACACGGATCGATCTTCAAGCACGGGCTTCGTTAAGATCGTTCCCCCAGCCAGAACAAACACAAACACTGCCTCCGGCGGATCTTCTCGGCCCCCCGGGTCCACGGCATGCCAGCCATGATCCCAGGCTGCCTGGGGCATGCCCTACGCCGACCGCTAACGGTAGCCGCCAACCCCCGGATATGCAAGCATGAATCCAGGGTGGGCCGGTCGCCGATTTGTCATGGTTTTTGAATGTCTTTGCCCTTGCCGGCGGCGAAATGCCGCTCGACGTAGGCGACGATCTCGCCGACGCAGTCATCCACCGCCTGGCGCTGGGTATCGACCGTAAGCTCGGGCGAATCGGGGGCCTCGTAGGGCGCCGATACGCCCGTGAAATCGGCGATTTCGCCACTGCGGGCCTTCTTGTAGAGGCCCTTGGGGTCGCGTTCCTCGCAGGTCATCAAGTCGGCCTCGACATAGACCTCGTGGAAGAGTTCCCGCGCCGCTTCCCGGGCGCGCTGACGATCCGCGCGGTAGGGCGAGATGAAGGCCGTGATGGCGATGAGGCCGGCTTGGGCGAACAGCGCCGCGACCTGGCCGACGCGCCGGATGTTCTCGGCCCGGTCGTCGGGCGAGAAGCCGAGATTGGCGTTCAGCCCCTGGCGCACGTTGTCGCCATCGAGTACATAGACGTGATAGCCGCGCCGAAACAGTTCCTGCTCCACCGCCATGGCGAGCGTCGACTTGCCGGCGCCGGACAAGCCGGTGAACCACAGCACGCCGCCGCCATGGCCGTTGCGCACCGCCCTAGCCACGGCGCTCACGCGGTGTTCGACGCTATGGAGGTTGCTGGAACGCTTGGTGATGAGGTCGCGCTGGTCCGGGTAACCCTCCATGCTCACGAGGCCGCCGGCGACGATGTTATGGCCGTCGGTCAGAACGAACCGGCCGGTGCGCGGCAGGAAGCGCGCCTCGTCGACGGCTAAGAGCGCCATCGTGCGCAAGATCACGTCCGCCACGCCGTGGCGCGGGACCGCGTCGCCCAGGCGCGCCGAAAGATCGTCGGGGTCGAACACGCGCTCGACTTGCTGCACGGTGACCGGGGTTTCGCGCGTGCCGATCTTGAGCTGGTACTGGCTGCCGGCGGTCAGCGGCGTGTGCCCAAGCCAGAACAGGCGGCCGCGGAACACGTTGCTCTCGATCGGCGCGTGGTCCTCGCGGCTCGCCACCTCGCCGCGCTCGATGAACAGCTGGTGATCGAGGGTGATGCCGATCGACTGGCCGGCGTTGGCTTCGACCATCGGCCCCGGCCGGTTCCAGGTCTCGATCGTGGCGACGATTGCGGTCTTGTTGCTGGGCGAAAACAGCAGCCGGTCGCCGACGCCGATGCGCCCGGTCTCGATGCGCCCGGCCAGGATGCGGCGGTTGTCGAACTTATAGACGTCCTGGACCGGAAAACGCAGCGGCAGTTCGGTCGGCCGGGGCGCGGGGCGAAAACCGTCGAGCGCCTCGACGATGGTCGGCCCGCGATACCAGTTCATGGCGCGCGAGCGATGGACGATGTTGTCGCCGTCGCGCGCCGACACCGGGATGTATTGCTCGCCGGCCACGCCGATGCCGGCCAGGAACGCGGCGTAGGTGGCGCGAATGTTCTCGAACCGGTCGGCCGAGTAATCGACCATATCCATCTTGTTGACCACGACCGCGATCTGGCGGATGCCGAGCAGGTTCAACAGGAATCCGTGCAGGCGCGATTGTTGCTGAACGCCCTGGCCGGCATCGATCATGACCAGCGCCGCTTCGGCGCTGGCGGCGCCGGTGATCATGTTCTTCACGAATTCGCGGTGGCCGGGCGCGTCGATGACCACGTATTCGCGCTTGGGCGTGCGAAACCAGATCTGCGCGGTGTCGATGGTGATGCCCTGGTCGCGCTCGGCCTGGAAGGCATCCATGAGGAACGCCCATTCGAAGGGCATGCCGCGCCGCTCGCACATGGCGCGGATGGCTTCGAGCTTTCCATCGGGCAGCGAGCCCGTGTCATGGAAAAGCCGGCCGACCAGCGTCGACTTGCCGTGGTCCACATGGCCTACGATCACCAGCCGCAGCGCTTCGCGCAGCCGGTTGCCGCCTGGGACGTCGAGTCCGGCCTCCATCACATGTACCCGGCGGCCCGCAGGCGCTCGAAAGCGTCTTCGGTCTCGCGATCCATGGCGCGCCCGGCGCGTTCGGGCGTGCGCGTTCCCTCGAGTTCGGTAATGACCTCGTCCAGCGTCGCCGCCTGGCTCGGCACCGGAAAGGTAATGTCCTGGTCGCCCAAGGAACGATAGCGCATGCCGTTCTTGGCGAAATAGAGATCGACCACCGGAATGCCCTCGCGCCGCACATACCGCCAGATGTCGAGTTCGGTCCAATGCAGCAGCGGGTGGACCCGGAGGTGGGTCCCCGCCGGCAGGTCCGAATTGAAGTGGTCCCAGAATTCCGGCGGCTGGTCGCGAAAATCCCACTGCCCGGTGTCGCCGCGCGGGCTGAACACGCGCTCTTTCGCGCGGACACTCTCCTCGTCGCGCCGGATGCCGGCGATGATGCCGGTGAATTTGTGCTTGGCGATGGCGTCGCGCAAGCCCAGCGTCTTGCGCGCGGCCGAGCGCGCGTTGGTCGGCAGCGTCGGATCGACCGCCTCCACCCCCGGGCAGTCCTCGACGATCAGGTTGAGATCCCACGCCTTGGCGTAGCGCTCGCGGAACGCATACATCGCGGGAAACTTCTTGCCGGTATCGATATGCATCACCGGAAAGGGCACGCGCCCGAAGAACGCCTTGCGGGCAAGCCAGACCATGACGTTGCTGTCCTTGCCCAAGGACCACAGCATGGCGAGCCGCTCGATGCGGTTGAACGCTTCGCGCAGGATGTACACGCTTTGGGATTCGAGTTGGTCGAGATGGTCCATGGTGGGAATGCCGCGTTTTGCGCCAGGGGTGCGGGCGTGTAGCGCCTTTAGGGCGCGAAATCAACCGCCTCGACGGGTCGCCCTCGGCAATCGGCGCGGCGGGCAGGCCCTTTCAGCGCGACCCGGCGAGCGCCTCGCGCTTGATCGTCTGGTCCACGACTTCGCCGCGCTGGCGGGCCATGGCGGCCATGATGCGGAGCACCGTGCAGACGGCAAGGCGCGCCGTGGTGCCGCTTACATCATAAATCGGGCAAAGTTCGGTCACGTCGATCACGCTGACGCCGCCCTGCCGCCCAATGAGATCGGCGATGGCGATCATTTCGCGCGATTCGAGGCCGCCCGGCTCGGCCGCCGTCACGCCCGGCGCGGCCGAGGCGTCCATGACGTTGAAATTGAAGCTGAGATACTGGGCATCGGTGCCGGTCCACACCCGCTCGATGGCCTCGGCCGCGGTCGCCACAACACCGCGTTCGATCATCTCCAGCATCGGGGTGTATTTGACGCCGCGGGCGCGGGCGAGGTCGATGAAGTCCTTGGGGTTCATCGAGTTCCTGACCCCCATCACGGCCACCTTGTCGGCCGGCAGGTTCGGCAGTTCGGTGATGCGCGCCATCGCACAGGGGCCGAGATGCTTCTCGCCGGCCCAGCTATCCGCCATGTCGAGATGGGCGCCGAAATGCAGGCAGCCCATCGTCTTGCCCGCGCCGAGGTGGTCGGAGAGCGCCTTCGCGGCCATGCCGGATATCGACCGGTCGCCGCCGACGACAATGGGAATGACGCCCGCCGCCAGCACCTCGCGAACGGCATTGTAGATGCGCTCGCGCGCCACCGGAGGGTTCACCTTCGGCATCTGCACATCGCCGCAATCGACGGCGCAACCCTGGAGGTCGACGTTGTACTCGAACCAATAGGGGAAATATTCCTGCGAGGCGATGCGGAATTCGCGCGGGCCTTCGTCGGACCCCGGCTTGCCGATGTTGCCTTCATCGAACGGGACGCCCACGAAGGCGAAGCGAACCTTGGCCTGGGCGATCGCCGCCGTCTTCATCGGCACGTGCGCCGAACGCAGGAACGTGATTTGACCGGGCGCCCGGTAATTGTCGGACTCATCGCCGCCCTGCGGCGAGAAAAGATGGGCATAGGCTTTCGCGGGATTCATCGTCGTCTCCAGGTTAGGTGTTCATGAAGTCAAGGGGTCCGCCCTTCGGCCATGAGGGTTCGCGCCCGGCTGCCGAGATAGTGATGGACGAGGCAGCAGGCGAGCTTGATCGAGATCTGGCTCACGTCGAATGTCGGGCACAGTTCCGAGATTTCGAAGATGTCCGCGCCGTAGCGGCCGGCGATGCGGGCGATTTCGATGGCCTCGCGCGGCTTGATGCCGAAGCATTCCGGCGCCGTGGTGCCCGGCATGCAGGCGGCGTCGAGCGAATCGGTGTCCCAGGAGCAATAGACCCCTTGCGTGCCGCGCCAGGCGATATCGAAGATCTCGCGAGTACAGACATCCACGCCACGCTGCACGGCCTCCAGCATCGGGATCACGCGAACGTCGTTGTCGCGGAAGAAGTCCATCCAATCCTTCGGGTTGAGGCCGTTGCGCGAGCCCATATGGGCGATGTTCGAGCGGTCGCAATTGGGCAGTTCGAGCGCGCGCGAGGGGCCGGAGCAGTTGGTGTTGACGATGCCGGCCCAGTCCGGCGCCGTATCGAGATGGCAGTCGATGTGGAGATAGCCGATGCGCCCGTCGCGGTGGAAATCGGAGAGCGCGCGGGCCGCCGGAATCGGCACCGAATGATCGCCGCCGCAGAGGATCACCTTGGCGCCGGCGTGTAGGCATTCGCTCACATAATCGTAAATGTATTGATGCGTGCGGTCATTGTTACCGGGCACGATCGGAACGTCGCCGCAATCGACGAGCTTGAAGAACGTCAAGACATCCACGTCGTACTCGAAGAGATAGGGAAAGTACTGCGTCGACGCCTCGCGCAAGCCCCCCGGTCCGGCGGAGGTTCCGGCGCGCACGACCTGCCCCTGGTCCCAGGGCACGCCGAGGAAGCAGATTTTCGCCCCCATGGCGCGGATGGCGTTGCGGTCCGGCGCGCAATAGGGCGCGCCCATGAAAGTGGCGATGCCCCCGGCCTTGAACCGGCCATTGTGCTGCCGGGGCGAGTAGATATGGTCGTCGGCGCCCGTCTGGCGCGCCGGGCCATCATGGCCGTGGGGAACGAGGGACCAAGGCGACGGTGGATTGTTCATGATGTTCTTCCGAGATTGGGTTGACTGTTCATGACGGCCGGGACGCGACGGCGTCGCGGCTTTCCTCGCGCATCATGCGCATGATGCGCGCTTCAAGCTCGATGTAACCAGGGGTCTTGATCAGGCTCTCCTTGTCCTTGATGCGCCGTCCGCCCTTGAACGCGACCCGGATATTTTCGCGCACACGGCCCGGATGCCGGCTCAAGAAGACGATCCGGTCGGCGAGGAAGATCGCCTCCTCGATGTCGTGCGTGACCATCAGCACCGTGGTGCGCGAGGATTCCATGATGCCGAGCAGCAACTCCTGCATGCTCCAGCGGGTCTCGGCGTCGAGCGCGCCGAACGGCTCGTCCATCAGCAGGATGGCGGGGTCGTTGGCGAGCGTGCGGGCGATGGCGACGCGCTGCTTCATGCCGCCGGACAATTGCTTCGGATAGGCGTCCTTGAATGCCGACAGATGCACCAGATCGATGAAATGGTCCGCCCGCCGGCGCCGCTCGGCGGTCGGCACGCCGTGAAGCCGCATGCCGTATTCGACGTTGCGGCGCACGGTGAGCCAGGGAAAGGACGTGTAGCTCTGAAAAACCATGCCGCGGTCGCGGCCAGGACCGACGATCCCCTTGCCGTCGAGCGCGATCGTGCCCTTGGACGGCTCCTCGAGCCCCGCCACCATGCGCAAGATCGTTGACTTGCCGCAGCCGGACGGGCCGAGCAGGACGCAAATCTCGTTCTCCGTCACGTTGAACGAAATATCGACCACCGCCTGAACGTAGTGTCCGCGGCGCAGCACGAAGTCCTTGCCGACGCCCTCTACGGCAAGCTTCATGCGACCTTCCGGATGCCCCATGCCGCGGCGCCCCTCAATAGAACCTGAGATATTCGTTGCGCTCCCATTCGGTCACGTGCTCATGGAACCGCGCCCATTCGCCATGCTTGTAGCGGCTGAAGGACGCGTGCATGACCGGACCCAGGGTCTCGCGCGCCAACTCGTCATCGTCGAACGCCGCGATAGCCTCCTTGAGGTTGCCGGGCAGGGCCTTCACGCCCCTGGCGGCCAGCTTGTCCAGGTCGGCGTCGTACAGCGACTCTTCCATCGGCGGACCGGGATCGAGGTGCCGCGTCATGCCCTCCAGCGATGCCGCCGAGGTCATCGCCAAGGCCAGGTAGGGATTAAGGCACATGTCGGCGGCGCGATTCTCGATCGCATGGCGGGTTTGCGGCAGGCGCAGCATCGCCGAGCGGTTGTTGACGCCGTAGCACATATGGGTCGGCGCCCAGGTGATGGTGCCGCCTTCGAATCCGCTGACGCGCCCAAGCAAGCCCTTGTAGGAATTGACGGTCGAGCAGGCGATGGCGGTCAGCGCCGCGCCATGGCCGAGGAGGCCGGCCAGCGCCTGGCGGGACATCTCGCTCCAGCCGCCCTTCTCGCCTTCGAATAGATTGACACCGGGGCGGGCGAGCGCTTGTACGCTGTGATTGATGTGGGCGCCGTTGCGCCAATCGCCCTGGGTCGGCTTGGGCATATAGGTGATGAAATAGCCGTGCTTCTTGGCGACCTCCTTGAGCATGATCCGAAGGAACGTGAACCGGTCGGCCATTGCCACCAGGTCGGTGAATCCGAAATCGAGCTCGAACTGCGAATAGGCGCCTTCGCACACGACGTCCTTCATGCCCCAGCCCAGGCCGTCGATGATGTCGATGAGCTCGCCCAGGAACGGCATGGCATCGAGCGAGAATTCAACGTCGTAGCCGAAGGCTTGCCGTCGCGGCCGCAGGCCGCCGCTTCCAGGCAATGGATCGGTATCGAAGGCCTTTTGCGGCTGGCCGTTCTCGTCATAGCGCATGACGATGAACTCCGGCTCGAAGCCGGCGAAGAACCGGTAACCCAGATCGGCGGCCGCTTTCACCTGCCGCTTCAGGGCCAGTCGCGGACAAACCGCGTAAGGCGCGCCGAGAAAATAGAGATCGGCGAAGACGATCGCCACCGTGGTGTCCCACGGGCAAATATAAAGGGCGTCGAGGTCGGGAATCGGGATCTGATCCGGATCGGCCGGACCGAGTTCGGGCACCATCGAGACCGAGTGGACCGCGAATTGCGGGCCCTTGCCGGCGCATAGCGCCTCCAGTTCCGACAGCGGCACCGGCTTGGTCTTGGGCACGCCCAGAAGGTCGATCCAGCACGACATCACATATTTGACACCGGCCTTTTCCAGCCGCGAGCGCGCTTCTTCGATGCGCTCCCTGCTTGGCATCGCCGCGGTCATGGTCGTCGGGTAGAGCGTCGTCATCTTGGTCCCCATTTCATTCGACAGAAGGGAGGCTTGCGACCGCGATCGCCCGCCTCCCTTCGTTCCTCGTTCTAGTAAAGCGGATCGGGCGTGCCGGCGAAGCCGGATTCGTACAGCTCGCGATGCAGACCGCACTCGACCCCGCGCGCCGCCGGTATCTCGGACGCAACCTGCTTGAACTTGATCCACCATTCGTTCACCAGGCGCCAGTGGGCGTAGATTTGACCGTTCTTCTGTCCGAAAGGCGGCTCGCCCGGCGCCGAGCCGCAGAAGCGCGCGGCCTCGGTGAAGGTGTAGGGATAGAGCCCCCCGTCGGTGCCGCTGCCATCCTTGCCCAAGACCATCTCGACGTCCTTCACGTCGAAGTTGAGGCCCTTGGCGATGATGGCGTTGATCTCGGCCGGGTTTTGTTTCCACAAATCGACCGCCTTGTAGAGCGCCCCCATCAGTTCGACGGCGGCGGCGCGCTTGGCGTGGATGAAGTCGGCATTCATGTAGACGGCGTCGGCGAGCAGACCGGTGCTTGCCCATTCGGCGCTTCGCGAATCGGCGATCTTGATCGAGCCCGGAAGCCCGGACAGGACCTGGCTCGCATAGGGCTCCCACAACTCGCCGGCGGCGATGTCGCCGCCCATCATGGCCGCCGCGGCATCGTCCATGATCACGTTCACATACTCGACGCCATTGGGATCGACGCCGCCATCCTCCAGCCACTTGCCGACGAAGATCTGTTGCAATCCGCCGACCATCACCGCCACCTTCTTGCCCTCCACGTCCTTGGGCGAGGTGACGCCGGGCGCGGCGATGATCTGATCGGTGCCATAGGACAGATTGGCGAAGGCGACCAGCCGCACCGGCATGGCGCGCTCGATGGCGATCGGGCCGAACTCGCTGGTGCTGGACATGACATCGAGTTGGCCCGCCGTCACCATGCCGAAGCTTTGCAGCGGATCTTCGATGATTTGAATGTCGAGATTGAGATTGGGCGCCAGATTCTTTTCCTTGATCACGAACCAGAAGCCATAGCCCGGCCACGAAAACAGCGAAATCCTCACTGTCTCCGCGGCCTGGACGCGCGTGCCGCCGGTAGCGGCGACAATCGCAACGACGCCCAAGGCAAGAACCGCCGCGAACGCGCCGCGACGAAACCAAGAATGCTCCCGTTTAAGTTTTCGCATGATCCGTCCCCTTCCTTAGCTTGCCGCATGTCTTGGCCCGGGTGGCCGGCGACCGAGCGGCTTTGCGGCCGCCACCCGTTACTCAGGCCCTTGTCTCTTCCAGATACGGAAATAGAAAGTCGTGCGCCAAACGGAACAGATAGTCGGCGACCAGGCCCAGAATGCCGATGACCAGAATCCCGGCCATGATCTCGTCGGTGTGAACGAAGCGCTTGGCCCGCATCATCATCGCGCCGATGCCGGTGGTCGAGGTGATGATCTCGGCGATCACCAGATAGGTCCAACTCACCGCCAGCATCTGACGCATGGCGACCACGATGTCCGGCATGACCGCCGGCACGATGACGGTCCACAGCGTCTGCCGGCGCGTGGCGCCGAGTGTCACCGCCGTATCGATCAGCTCTTGGCGCACCGCCTTGGTGCGGTCCATGATGAGCGTGATGAGAAACCACAGCACGCCGATGAACAAAAGCGCCAGTTTCTGCAAGTCGCCTGTCCCGAACCACATCAGCAGCAGCGGGACGAAGGACGGCGCCGGCAGATAGCGCCAGGCCGAGACCAGCGGGTTGAAGAAGGCTTCCGCCGAGCGGAACGACCCCATCAGGATGCCGAGCGGCACGGCGACGGCGGCGGCGGCGGCGAAGCTTGCCAGGATACGGTAGATGCTGACCGCGACATCGACCAGGAATCCTTCTTCGACGACTAGCCTGTCGAGCGCGACGACGACGGCCCAGGGCGCCGGCAGCAAGAGCGGCGGCGCCCATCCCACGCTCACGGCGATCTGCCACACTCCGAAAAACACGACCCAGACCGCGGCGCCGAGCCCCAGCACCTCGGGAAGACCCAGCGGCTTCCTCAACTCGAGCCAGTTGCGACGCCGCGCGAGCGAGGGCCTCGCGGCGCTCACGGCTGCCCCCATTTTAGGAGGCTCTTGTACATGGCGAGCCCGATCATGGGCTCGGTCGCCGCGACCTCCGGCTGGCGGTAGCAGTGATCGAAGAGAAAATCGCGCAGCGCCGCTTGGGTCTCGCACACCGCTTCCACCAAAAGGTCGAAACGGCCGGCGACGAAGAGCACATAGGTGACTTCCGGGCGGTCGCGAAAACGCGCGGCCACTCGATCCGGATCGGCGCCGGGCGCCAGCTTCATGCCGATCATGGCATAGGCGGTGTAGCCCATCGCCATGGGGTCGGCGACCGCGATGATGCGCACGACGCCCGACTGCTTCAACCGCGCGACGCGATTGCGCACCGTCCCTTCCGATACCTTGAGCGCGCGGGCGATGGTGGCGAAGGCGAGCCGCCCGTCTTCCTGCAATTGCCGGACGATGGCACGGTCGAGTTCATCGGACGGCTCTGGCGCCGCAAACGGCCGCGCGGCCGGCACGACCGTCAGCGTCGGACCAGGCTTCGCCGCCGCCTTGTCGGCCTTCCGGCGCCGATTCGCGATGCCCGTGCGAGCGCTGACCATGCCCCCCCTGCTTTGCGGATTCCGTCGTGTGAAACGCGGTTATCCCGCCGAACCGACAATGAAATCATCGGTTATTGCAGAAAAAGATACAACCTCACGCGCTCGCTGCGCAATACGAAAGAAAAAACGGCGTCAGCTTCGCGCCCGCCACTCGAAGACGGCAAGCACGCAGCCCGTTTCGGTCCGCGAATTGTGGCGGCTGCCGGGCGCGTAGCTGACGACGTCGCCGGCGCGGAAGACGGTGCCGTCATCGTCGATGAGCTCGCCCTCCAGCACCACGAAATCCTCGAACCCGGGATGATCGTGGACGATGGTCTCGGCGCCGGGCTCCATGCGCATGAGGTAGCTGCCCTCGCCCGTCTTTCGATCGAAGCTGACGGGAAGCCAGCCCATGTCGGATTGAAGCGGGCCTTCGAGGTCGTAGGGCAGGAACGCTGTCGAATCGGCTCTCACCACCTTCCGCCCCGCCACTTTCCTCTCCATCCCATGTCCCCCCGTCGGCTGCCCAGGCTCACCCCATCATCACGCAGGAGTGATTATGCTCGCCTCGAAGATATGTCGAGTATGGCGCTGCGTGAACCAATGTCCCCCAACCAATGAGGCAATCACATGAATCGAATGCTTGTAAGCGCTGCGCTCGCCACGGCCGTCACCCTCACTATGGCGATGCCGAGCGGGCCGGCCCGCGCGGATGCCGCCATGGACGCGATGATGAAGCAAGGCGAGATGGACATGGCGGCCGGCAAGATCGAAAAATGTTACGGTGTCGCCGCGGCCGCCAAGAACGATTGCCAGACCGCGACGGCCTCCTGTGCCGGCTCCTCGACGAAGGACTTCGACAAGTCCGCGTTCATCATCTTGCCATCGGGTACCTGCGGGAAGATCGCCGGCGGCAGCCCGTCGCCGTCCTGAGCCAGCCTTTGGCCCTGCGTTTCGGCGAAGTTCGCCACGAACTTCGCCGAAACGGCTCGACCGTTGCCAATTAGAACGAGCGGTTAGAGACCCCTATCCTGGTTGCTTCGGCGGTCACCGCGGTCCGTTTCCGTGGCGAGCGCCAATGCTCATGGCTACCAGTGACAACCGCAACGCGCCGCTCGGGTTCGGGCTCGGCCTGCGACCGAGTCGTGCTGAATAGCATCTGTATCTGCGGCTCAACCGCCGCCATGCTTCGACGAAAGGATAAAACGATGCCCATCAGGCCACGCACCAAGGTTCCCGATCTCGATCTCCCGACCGTTGGCGGCGAGCGCTTTGACTTGGCGGCGCAGCGTTCGCGATCCTTCACGATGCTCGTGTTCTATCGCGGGCTGCACTGCCCCATATGCAAGACATATCTGCGCGACCTCGACCGCAAACTGGACTCCTTCGCCCAACGCGGTGTCGGCGTAGCCGCGATTAGCACCGACACCAAAGAACGGGCCGAGCAGTCAAAGAAGGATTGGGGCGTCGAACGTCTGGCCATTGCATATGAACTGAGCATCGAGCACGCACGGCAGTGGGGTCTCTATATCTCGGCGTCCATTAAGGAAGGCGAGCCGCCCCTCTTCGCCGAGCCAGGGCTTTTCCTGATCCGCCCGGATGGTGCGCTGTACTGCGCTTCGATACAGACGATGCCATTCGCCCGGCCATCATTTGCCGATGTGCTGCAAGCAGTCGTGTTCGTCACCGAAAAGAATTACCCGGCACGCGGCGAAGCATGAGAAGGTATTGCCGAGAAAGGTTGACGCACGTCTGGAGGGTGGATTTGCCCTCGATCGAGTCGCGGTCGAGCGCGGGACGATCTCGTTGCGTCAGCTGTATCTGAAGTATTTTCGGCTCGCCCATGAATAGAGTAACCGCGGCGCTAGGCGGTCTTCTGGCACACTATCTGACCCGGCCCATTAGGCATTACGAGCCGTTCGCGATCAGCCATCCTGAACGTCTCGCGTCCGTGCTGGAGCCGGGTGATGTCTTATTGGTCGAGGGAAATCAACGGATCAGTACGGCCATCAAATATCTCACGCAGTCAACTTGGTCGCACGCAGCCATTTACGTCGGCGATTTTCAGACCAGTGGTCGCGGCCTCGGTTCCCACGTCTTGATTGAGGCTGACTTGCGAAATGGTGTAGTCGCGGTGCCGTTGACGAGATATGCAGATTTGAATACGCGTGTTTGCCGGCCTGTGGGGCTTACCGCGAAGGATTGCCGGCGTGTTTGTGAGTATGCAATCGGCCGCTTGGGAAGCACCTATGATCTGAATCACGTGGTTGACCTCGCGCGTTATCTGCTACCCGTTCCACCGGTTCCCGTATACTGGCGCCGCCGGATGCTAGCGCTGGGCAGTGGCGACCCTACTCGCGCGATCTGTTCGACGCTGATCGCCCAAGCCTTTCAATCAGTACGATATCCTATTCTTCCGCACATCGAAATGCAGGAGGCCGCGCGCGACAATCGTCTCGGATATATGGTGCGAGAGACTCTGCACATTCGTCACTATGGTCTGTTCACACCCCGCGACTTCGACATTTCACCCTACTTCCGCATAATCAAACCCGAGGTCGAGGCGGGATTTGATTACCTGAGCGTGCGATGGGCCGAAGAGAGCGTGCCAGGTGGCGCTTTGTCATGAGTCTGGGGGATCCTAGTGTTGCGACTCTATGAGTGGGCGGACGGACCCTGTGCGACCTTGCGGCGGGCCATCTCGACCGAGTGGAGACGTGCGACCACGACGATCTATGGCGCCGGCTGGGGTTGGAAGCGGGCGTCTCCGGCGCGGTGGTGTTCGTCGAAGCGCCACTCCTAGCTGCCATACGGCGCGCCATCATGGATGGCCCGCCGCGCGGGACGGGACCGGTAATCCGGTAAAATCTTCGTGAGGTCAGTTAGTTGTCGCCAGCGAGCGACCATATGCCGTGTTAGCCTCGGCGGGTTCGCCTAGGCATAGCGCTGAGCTATCGCATCGATAGACAATCGGCAGTTCACGGCCGGGACCGAATCTCGCAGATTGTCTGTCGATGAAGAGGTCGAGGTTCGCTAACGCGCCGTTGGGGCGCCCAACGTCAACAAAGGAGACCATGATGAAGACCACCGCGCTTGTTGCTTCCGCTCTCGCCGCCGCCATCGCCACCGCCGCCATCGCCAGCGCCCAGGCCGGCCCTGCCGCGGTGCCGGGGTACGAAAACGAGAAGTGTTTCGGCATCGCCTTTGCCGGCAAGAACGATTGCCAGACCGCCAATAGCTCGTGCGCCGGCACATCGACGAAAGACCAGCAGGCGGACGCCTGGATCTACATTCCAAAGGGCACCTGCGAAAAAATCGTCGGCGGCAGTATGATGCCGAAGGCGTAATTCGAGCGTACGGCTTTGCTCACGGCCATTCTCCGCCCGAATCCGGCGACTTCGGAATCGGGTGGAGATGGCGAGCCACGGTAGAACCACCCACGACAGGAAGAATGACTGTGAAGACCCCGATTTTCGTTGCTTCCGCTCTCGCCGCCGCTATCGCCACCGCCGGCATCGTCGGCGTTGCCCAGGCAGCCGAGAACGAGAAATGCTATGGTGTCGTCAAGGCCGGCAAGAACGACTGCCAGACCGCGTCGACTTCTTGCGCCGGCACGGCGACCTCCGACGCCAAGCCCGACGCCTGGTTCTATGTTCCGGTCGGAACCTGCGAGAAGATCGTGGGCGCCAGCTTGACGCCCAAGGCCTAACGGCGTCTCGTCGCGGGAGCGGCCGACATGTCCCTCTCGACCGCTACCGCGGCGGCCACCCCGGACTCGGTCCCGGCGCAAGCCGGGATCGGACTCCGCCACGTCCATCATCGCGACGTCCTCGACGGCAAACCCAAGGTCGGGTTTCTCGAGGTGCATGCCGAGAACTATTTCGGCGGCGGCGCCCCGGTTCATATCCTCGCCCGGCTTGCCGAGGATTATCCGATCAGCCTGCATGCCGTCGGCGTATCGCTGGGCACGGACGGGCCGTTGGACCGGAGCCATCTCGCGTGCATCAAGGCGCTGGCCAAACGCGTCGAGGCGTCCCTGGTCTCCGACCACCTCTCCTGGTGCATGGTCGATGGCGTCTATCTCAACGACCTGCTGCCGTTGCCCTACACCGAGGAATCGCTTTCCGTCGTCACCGCCCACGTCGACGAGATGCAGATGGCGCTGGGGCGCGAGGTGCTGATCGAGAACCCGTCCTCCTATCTGCAATTCACCCACTCCACCATGCCCGAGTGGGAATTCCTGAACGAAGTGGCGCGCGCGACCGGCTGCGGCTTGCTGCTCGATGTCAACAACATCTATGTCAGCGCCATGAATCACGGGCTGGACGCCGGCCTCTATCTCGATGCCGTGAATGCCGGCGCCGTTCGCGAAATCCACCTCGCGGGCCATCACGTGAAGGAGGTCGCCGGCACGACTCTACGCATCGACGACCATGGATCGGCGGTCGCCCCGGCGGTCTGGGCGCTGTTCGAGCGCGCCGCGCGGCGCCTTGGACCGATCCCGACTCTCGTCGAATGGGACAGCAACATTCCGAGCCTGCCGGACCTCGTGGACGAAGCCGGGAAGGCGGACCGAATCCTCGCCGCCGTCGTCAAGGAGCACGACCGTGTCGTCGTTGCTTGACCTGCAGCGCGCCATGAGCGCCGGCATCCTCGACGGCGCTCCGCCGGCGTCGCTCCTGTCGCTCGTGCGCGCCGATGCGATTCCGGCGGATGGCCGGGTGCGTGTCTATCGCAACAACACCTTCATCAGCCTGACCGAGGCGCTGAAGGCCACCTTCCCCGTCGTACTGCGCCTGGTCGGGGATGGCTTCTTCCAGTTCGCCGCCGATGCTTTCATCCGCCACAACCCGCCGACCTCGCCGCGCGTCGCCCTTTACGGCGCCGCGTTCGCGGATTTCCTTTCGGCCTTCGACCCGGCGAGGCACCTGCCCTACCTGCCCGACGTGGCGCGGTTGGAATGGGCCATCAACGAATCCTATCACGCGGTGGACGCAAGCATGTTGGACCCCCGCGCGATCGCCGCGGTTCCGATCGCGCGTTACGCCGACCTGATGTTCATCCCGCACCCCTCGTGCCGGCTGATCGCCTCGCCCTATCCGATCGAGGCCATCTGGCGGGCCAATCGGCCGGACCGCGACGGCGCCGCATCGCTCGATGCGCCGAGCAGTCACCTGCTCGTTCATCGCTACGATCTGGACGTGCGATTGGCCGAGATCGGCCGCGCCGGCCACGCGTTTCTTGCCGCCATCGTCGCCGGAAGCTTTCTCGGCCGGGCCTACGAGGATGCCGCCCGCATCGATCCCGATTTCGAACTCGCTTCGGCCCTGAGCGGCCACTTGGCGCGCGGAATCTTCACGACCTTCGTCAACCCACTTCAATCCCATGGAGACGGATCATGAGTCCCACCTTTTCGCGCGACGCCGGTGCATCGGGGGTCGGGGGTCTTGCAATGCGGATCGTTCGCGCGGCCGAGCGCGTCCCCGTCGCCTTGCCGGCCTTGGTCTTGCGCCTTGGCGTGGTTTTGGTCTTCTGGCGCGCCGGGCAATCGAAGCTCGCGAGCTGGGATACCACCCTCTTGTTGTTCGCCGAGGAATACAAAGTCCCGGTCATCCCCCCGGAGATCGCCGCCTATCTTGCCACCGCGCTCGAACATGCCGGACCGGTCATGCTGGTGCTGGGGTTGGGCGCGAGACTCGGGGCCGCGGCGATGCTGGGCATGACGCTCGTCATTCAGATTTTCGTCTATCCGACCAGCTATCCCGATCATCTGTTGTGGGCGGGGCCGCTTCTGTACCTGGTGCTGCGCGGGCCGGGCGCCATTTCGATCGACCACGCCATCCGCCGGCGCTTCGAAGCTTGAATCGACGCATCGGCCGGTTGCGCGCGGCGTGGCGGTTGGGCTATGAGAAAGCCCTGACCGAGCAGCCATGAAAGGCATGCCAGATGGCGTCCGATGACCCGATGCTCGACGATCGCGTCAAGATGTGGTCGGTGTTCGTCAAAGGGACGGTGGCGGTGACCGCCGCGGCGATCCTGATCGTGGCGGCGATGGCGATTTTCCTGCTTTAACCCCTCAACCGACGATTTCGAGCGCGCTGAAGAAGAAGGCGATTTCCTGGGCCGCCGTTTCCGGGCTGTCGGAGCCGTGAGCGGAGTTCGCCTCGATCGATTCGGCGAAGTCGGCCCGGATGGTGCCTTTCTCGGCCTTCGCCGGGTCGGTCGCGCCCATGATGGCGCGATTGCGGGCGATGGCATCCTCGCCTTCCAGAACCTGAACCACCACCGGGCCGCTGCTCATGAAGGCGCAGAGCGGCGCGAAGAACGGCCGGCCGGCATGCACCCGGTAGAATTGCTCGGCCGCGGCGCGGGTCAGGGAAAGCCGCTTCTGCGCGACGAGTCGAAGGCCCGCCGCCTCGAACCGGGCGTTGATCCGGCCCGTCAGGTTGCGCCGCGTGGCGTCCGGCTTGATGATCGACAACGTGCGTTCGACGGGCATTCTCGTCTCCTTCGGGTCAAGTGAGTGGCCGGCCTTATAGACGGCTCGCCGAAATGGTTCAACCGCGGCCTCGTCCCGTGCTATCACGCCGGCCCCATGCTGAAGATCGCCAATCTCGTCTACCGGATCGCCGGGCGGACCCTCTTCGAGGACGCGAACCTGACGCTATCGCGCGGCGACCGCGCCGGTTTCGTCGGCCGGAACGGAACCGGCAAGTCGACGCTGCTGCGCCTGATCGCCGGCGAACTCCAGCCCGATTCAGGGTCGGTCGAGGTGTCCAAGCGCTGGCGCATCGGCATGGTGGCCCAGGAAGCGCCCGACGGGCCGCAAAGCTTGCTCGACACCGTACTCGCCGCCGATGCGGAGCGCGCCCGGCTGCTGTCGGCGGCCGAGGCAGCCGCGGATGAATCGACCGGAGAGATCCACGCCCGCCTGGCCGATATCGGCGCCTATGGCGCGCCGGCCCGCGCCGCCGGCATCCTCGCCGGCCTCGGCTTCGACGCCGCGCAACAGGCCCGCCCCTGCGGCGATTTTTCCGGCGGTTGGCGCATGCGCGTCGCCCTCGCCGCCATCCTGTTCGCCGAGCCCGACCTTCTGCTGCTGGACGAGCCCACCAATCACCTCGATCTCGAATCGACGTTGTGGCTCGAGCGCTATCTTCAATCCTTCCGCGGCGCGATGCTGGTCGTCAGCCATGACCGCGACCTGCTGAACAGCGTCGTCGAAAGGATCGTGCACCTGGACGAACGCAAGCTCGCGGTCTACAGCGGCGGCTACGACGTGTTCGAGACCACGCGGGCCATGACGCTCGATCATCGCGAAAAGCGGCGCGTCAAGCAGATCGCCGAGCGCCGCCACATGCAGGCCTTCGTCGATCGGTTCCGCTACAAGGCAAGCAAGGCGCGCCAGGCGCAGTCGCGGTTGAAGGCAATCGAGCGGCTGGAGCCGATCGCCGCCGCCGCCCTCGACCGCACGGTCAGGTTTGGATTTCCGGAACCCGAGGCGCTGGCCCCGCCCATTCTGGCGCTCGACGAGGTCGCCGTCGGCTATGCGCCGGGCGCGCCGGTCCTTAGCCGCCTCACCCTCAGGCTCGACCGCGACGACCGCGTCGCCCTCGTCGGCGCCAATGGCAACGGCAAGTCGACGCTGGTGCGCCTGCTGGCCGGGCGCCTCGCGCCCCTCTCGGGCGAGATCACGCGGTCCTCCAAGCTGCGGGTCGGGTATTTCGCCCAGCACCAGACCGAAGAGCTCGACGTGAACGCGACGCCGGTGCTGCTCATGGAGCGCCTGGCGCCCCGAATGAGCGCCGAGAAGCGGCGCGCCCATCTCGGCCGGTTCGCCATTGGCGCCGAGCTCGCCATGACCGAGGTCGGGTCGCTGTCGGGCGGCGAGAAATCGCGCCTTCTCATCGCCCTCATGAGCCACGCCGCGCCCCATCTCCTGCTCTTGGACGAACCGACCAACCATCTCGACGTCGATTCGCGCGAGGCTCTGATCCGGGCGATGAACGAGTTCGAGGGCGCGATCATCCTCATCACCCACGACCCGCACCTCATCCGGCTGGCCGCCGACCGGCTATGGCTGGTGGCGGATGGGACCTGCCGGCCCTTCGACGGCGATCTCGACGAGTACCGGCGGTTGGTGCTGGAGGCGTCGCGGGAGCAAGGCGATCGCGACGCCTCGCCCGCGAATTCGCAACGGCGCGCGGCGCGCAAGGCCGCCGCGAAGGCGCGCAAGGCCGGGGCGCCCTTGAAAAAAGCCGCCGCCGATGCGGAGCGCCGCATGGCCGAGATTCAAGAGCAAGTCGCCAAGCTCGAAACGCATTTGGCCGACCCCGCGCTTTATCGCGATGGCGGCGAGGAGGTGGCGAGACTCACCATCGCCCTCGACATGGCGCGGAAGAACCTGGCGGCGGCGGAAAGTAAGTGGCTCTCGGCGCAACAGGCGCTGGAGCAGGCCGAGGCCTGATTGGAAATTGGGGTCGGAGTCGATTTCGGCTCTTCGGCAGGAACCACAGAGGCACGGAGACGATTTCGGTCCTGACTCTTTCGTCTCTGTGCCTCTGTGGTAAATCCTTGCTCGGAGAATATGAGTGATTTCATGGAATCGGTACGCTAGTTCGCCGCCCGCGGTTTCGGGACGTAGCGGGCACCTTCGAAGCGGTCGAAGAATTGCCGCACCGCCGGATGGGAAACCGGCTTGCCGGTGCCGTCCACCAACAGATTCTGTTCCGATACGTAGGCGACGTAGGTCGTGTCGGCGTTCTCGGCCAGCAGATGATAGAAGGGCTGATCCTTGCTCGGCCGGACCTCCTGCGGGATCGACCGATACCATTCCTCGGTATTGTTGAACACGGGATCGACGTCGAAGATGACGCCGCGAAAGGGATAGACGCGGTGGCGAACGACCTCGCCGATCCGGAACTTGGCCTGCCGCATGGTGCCTCACGACTGCACGGTCGCTAACGCCCCGTATATATCTGGATTCCCCCGTTGGCGTCACGAATCGATGAACGCGCGATCGGGTTCGGCGACCCGCCGAAACGCGACGATCCTTCGCGCCATGAACTCGATGGGCCCCGGCAACTCGCCGGGGCGACATCGAGTAGGGGTGCGCGGGTCGTTGCCGGTCAGCCTACGACGTGCTGCTGACCTTCAATAGATCCGCGCAGGCGTTGATAACGCCGGAATCCGCGGTTTCCTCGCCCGGCAGGATCACGGTATAGGCCTTGGCCAGCGTCTCGCGGGCCTCGCGCGCCGCATAGTTCGACAGATCGGCGACATCGCCGATGGAGGCGCGATGCGCCTGAGCCAGCGTCACGCAGGCCGAGGCTTGGCCATCGACCCAGGCCGTGCGCACCAGCCGGTCATTGGCGCCACCGGTCACGACCCAACCGGCGCTGAAGCCGACGATGGCAAGAGCCGCCGAGCCCAGCACGACGCCCCAGATGAAGGGTTTCAGAGATTCGCGATTCATCACAGTGATCTCCCTGTTATCGTTGAATTATTGATGCGCAAAATACTTGGAAATTGTTGAGAGCGCGATCAATAAATATACACGATTATTGATTATACGGAAATATTTCAAAACATACCATTAAATAATTTCGTGCGTCATTACCGTCCCGCCTCGTCGTTGGCGCCATGGCCTTGAATTGCCCACCGCCCGCTCCGTCTCAAACCTCGGCCTTTTGCTCCCAGCTTCCGCCATCGCCCTGCTGGAAATAAGCCAGGCCATGGCCGGCGGCCTTGTGCGCCGCCCAGCGTTCGCGCGCCGCCGCCAGCGCCGCGGCGTCATTGCCGTCGAAGAGTATGACGCAGAGCTCGAAATCCGCGATCCGCTCCGACATCGCGCCGTCGGTCAGGAACAACGTCGTGGCGCCATTGGGATTCTCATCCTCGATGGTAAGCCAGATCGGCTGGCCCGCCGCGTGGCCGTCGGCGGCGCTGCCGTGGGGAAGAAAACTCCCGTCGTCATAAGTCCATAGATGCGCGGTCAACGCCTCGACCCGCTCCGGCGAGCCGGCCATCACCACGGCCCGCTGGCCTCGCGCCAACGTCTTTGCCAACATCCCCGGCAGCGCCGCTTCGAGCCGGGTGCGTTGCAGGTGATAGTAACGAATCTCGGTCACGCCGCGCTTTCGTAATTGTCGGCGACCAGGCGATCGAGCAGCCGCACGCCGAAGGCCGATCCGCCCTTGGGCACCGTCGGCCTGTCCTTCTCCGACCATGCCATGCCGGCGATGTCGAGATGCGCCCAGGGCGTGTCCTTGACGAAGCGCTTCAGGAACTGCGCCGCGGTGATGCTGCCGCCGTAACGGTTGCCGGTGTTCTTCATGTCGGCGATGTCGGAATTGATCTCCTTGTCATAGGCCTCGCCCAGCGGCATCCGCCACAGGCGCTCGCCTTCCGCCTTGCCGGCGGCGAGCAGCCGGTCGGCCAACTCGTCATTGTTGCTGAAGAGGCCCGCATGCTCCCGCCCGAGCGCCACCATGATGGCGCCGGTCAACGTCGCGAGGTCGATCATGATCCGAGGCTTGAAGCGTTCGCGCGTGTACCAAAGCGCGTCGGCCAGCACCAGCCGCCCTTCCGCGTCGGTATTGATGACTTCGATGGTCTGCCCGGACATCGAGCGCACGACGTCGCCCGGCCGCTGGGCGGTGCCCGAGGGCATGTTTTCGACCAGCCCGATGACGCCCACCGCGTTCACCTTGGCGTTGCGGGCGGCCAGCGCCTTCATGAGGCCGATCACCGCCGCCGACCCCGCCATGTCCCATTTCATCTCCTCCATGCCGCCGGCGGGCTTGATCGAGATGCCGCCGCTATCGAAGGTGACGCCCTTGCCGACGAAGGCGACCGGCTGTTCGCCCTTGGCTCCAGGCCGGCCCTGCCATCGCATTACCACCAGATGCGATTCCTTGGCGCTGCCATGGCCGACGCCGAGGAGCGCGTTCATGCCGAGCTTGCGCATCTTCTCCTCGCCCAGCAGCTCCACGTCGACACCGAGCGCCGACAGCGATTGCGCTTCGTGGGCGAGGCTTTCCGGGTGGATGACGTTGGCCGGCTCCGAAACCAGGTCTCTTGCGAAGAAGACGCCGTCGGCGACCTTGTCCAGGCGCTGGAATTCGGCCTTGGCGCGCGCCGGATCGTCCACCATCACGACCAGCCGCTTCAAGCTCGGCTTCTGCTCCGGCTTCTCCGTCGTGCGGTACTTGTCGAACCGGTAGCTCCGCAGGCGCGCGCCATAGGCGATCCGCGCCGCGGCCGTTGCCGGCGACAAGCCCTTGGCCGCCTCGATCTCGACGACGACCGCGAGATCGTCTTCACCCGTCTGGGCGAGATGAGCGACGAGCGCCCCGCCGATCGCCTCGGCGCCGAGCGCATCGAGCGCGCCCGGCTTGCCGAACCCGTAGAGGACCAGGCGGCCAAGCCGCGAGCCGGACGGCGCCAGCACCGCCAGCAGATCTCTTTTCTTGCCCTTGAAACGGCTGGCGCCGATCGCGCGCGTTACCGCGCCGCGGCTTTTCCGGTCATACGCCGCCGCCGATTTCGTCAACTTCCGATTGTCGAACACGCCCATGGCCACGGCCCCGATCTTGGGCAGCGCCGGTTTGGCGAAACTGATCTTCAACATGGTTCTTTCCTTCACGCGATGTCGGCGCGACGTCCGGTAGGAAATGCACCGGCATTGTCGCTCGCCGTCATGGTCATGTAGCACAGGATGCCGGCCCGAAGAAGCGGCCGATATCCGACCACGCCGGCCGGAACGCCGTGGGCCCGCCCCCGCCCCAAGGCCGTCGTTCCGGCCGGGAAGACCCCCCTTGCCGGGGCTAGCACAGGGGCCGGATTCCTGCTTTACTGCCGGCAGTCTGGGGGACGGGATGGGGATTCCGGCGATCATCGAGAGGCTGCTGAGGCATGGTGCCACTTGCGCGCTCGCCGCGATGATTCCAGCCTTCTTGTGCGCTCCATCGCAAGCGGCCGAGGCGCCGGACACGAAATCTTCCGTGGTGTTGTCGGCCGATGAAGTCACCTACGACGCCGAGTTGGGACTGGTCGTGGCCAGCGGCAATGTGGAGATCTGGCAAAACGACAACATCCTGCTTGCCGACACCCTTACCTACAACGAGCGTACCCGCATCGTCACCGCGGCCGGCGACGTGAGCCTGCTCGACCCCAACGGCAACGTCCTCTTCGCGAATTACATGGAACTCTCGGACGACCTTCAGGAAGGCGTCATCGAGGACGTGAAACTCCTTCTCTCCGATCGTTCGCGCGCCGCGGCGACCAGCGGCAAGCGCACCGGCGGCAATCGCACCGAGCTCAACCATGTCGTGTATTCGCCCTGCGATCTTTGCGCCGAGGATCCGACCCGTCCGCCGCTGTGGCAGCTGAAGGCGGTGAAAGTCGTGCATGACCAGGGCGAGCAGATCATCGAGTATGAAGATGTATGGCTTGAAATCTACGGTGTGCCCGTCGCCTACTCGCCGTACCTGTCGCATGCGGATCCCTTCGTCAAGCGTAAGACTGGATTCTTGACTCCGAAAGTCGTGATCTCGAACAAGCTCGGCTTCGGGGCCCGCATTCCTTACTATTGGAGCCTCGGCCCGGACAAGGACATCACCTTCCGGCCCCTGGTTACGACCGAGCAGGGCATCGTGCTCGACGCGGAATATCGCCAGCGCATCGTCGATGGGCGTTTCCGCATGCGCGGCAGCGCCACGATCGCCGACCGGACCGAGCGGGACGGCGGCGTCAAGACGACCGACCAGAACATATTCCGCGGCCATCTCGACGGCGATGGCCGCTTCGACATCGACGAACATTGGCGCGCCGGCTTCAACGTCGATATCGCCTCCGACAAGACCTACCTGCGCGTCTACGATCTGTCGGATGAGCGCTTCCTCACCACCAGGCTGTTCGCCGAGGGCTTCCACGGCCGAAATTTCACCTCCCTCCAGGCCATCGGCTTCCAGGGCCTGCGCGACGCCGATGACAACGAGGAATCGCCGATCGTCGCGCCCTGGTTCCAGTACGATTACTCGGGCGAGCCGGGAGCCTATGGCGGCTACTACAATTTCGATGTCGATGTTCTATCGCTCAATCGCCTCGATGGCCGGGAGAGCCGCCGGCTGTCCTTGGCCGGGGGTTGGACGCTGCCCTACACGGCGCCCGCCGGCGACATCTACACGCTGAGCGCGAGCCTGCGCGGCGACCTCTATTTCTACGAAGGCGTCGATCCGGCTTCGGACGATCCCGATCCGGCCGCGGGGTTGACCGAAAGCGGCACCAAGGCCCGCCTCTACCCGCAGCTGGCGTTCGAGTGGCGCTACCCCTTCGTGCGCGATCACGCCACCATGCAGCAAGTGATCGAGCCCATCGCCGGAATCATCGTGTCGCCCAGCGGCGGCAATTCCGGCAAGTTCCCGAATGAGGACAGCCAAGAAGTCGAGTTCGACGACACCAACCTGTTCAGCACGAACCGCTATGGCGGGCTCGACCGCATCGATAGCGGCCAGCGCGTCAATTACGGCCTCAAGTGGAGCCTGATCGGCAACGACGGCGGTCACATCGGCGCATTCCTGGGGCAGAGCTTTCAGCTGAACGACGACAACAGGTTCATGCGCGATTCCGGCATCGAGGACAATCTGACGGATGTCGTCGGCCGCTTCGAGGTGTCCCCGAACCAGTATCTCGATCTGCTCTATCGTTTCCGCTTCGACCTCCAATCCGGCGAGGTCGATCGCAACGAAATCAATCTCCGCGCCGGCGGCAAGGCGCTGAATGCCGATCTGTCCTATTTCTTCCTGCGCGGCGACCCGGACGCGGGCTCCGAGTTCGGGAACCGGCACGAAGTGGCCGGTCGGATATCGTCTCATTTCACCGACAACTGGTCCGCCTTCACCGCCGCGCGCTACGATATCGAGGACAGCCGCGCGCTCTCCTATGGCGGCGGCCTCGCCTACGAGGATGAGTGCTTCGAGATCCGCTCGTCGGTGACCCGTCGCGACTTCCACGACGAAGAATTGCGCCCCGACACGCGTATCGAACTCGAAATCGCTTTCCGCAACCTCGGCAGCATCGAAGCCGGCCTCTAGGCGACGGGCCCGGGGCGGGCGCGGGCCAGCGGGCCCAATCCCCGCCCAACCCGATACCGATCTTGCTCTGGCCCGCCTCTTGCCTATAGTGCTTGGCAAGAATCAACCCCTTGCCCCCAGAGGGCCAACAATCCCGATGTCAATGATCGCATCGCTGTCGCGCATGGCGTTTGCCGTCGCCATCGTCCTTAGCGCCGCATCCTCGCCGGCGCCGGCCCAGGACAGCCTTGGCATCGCCGCCACGGTCAACGAAGACGTCGTGACCATGCTCGACCTCGCGGCCCGGATTCAGCTCGTCGCGCTCGCCTCCCGTCTTCCCGACACGCCCGAGACGCGCGAACGGATCGCCCCGCAGGTCTTGCGGGCGCTGATCGAGGACCGGCTGAAGCTGCAAGAGGCCAAGCGCCTTGGCATCAATGTCGGCGACAAGGACGTGGACAATCGGCTGTCCGCCCTCGCCCAGCAAAGCGGGACCGGCAGCATCGAGGAGTTCGCCGACATGATCGGTCGCAATGGCGTTCCATTCGAGACCGTGCGAAACCAGGTTCGCGCCGATGTGTCGTGGACGCGCGTCGTTCGCCGCGTCCTTGGCCCGACGGTCGCGATCTCCGAGGAGCAGGTGGACGAGGCTCTCGCCCGCATCGAAAGCGAGGCGGCCCAGCCCGCCTATCTCGTTTCCGAGATTTTTCTTGCCGTCGATGGACAGAACGGCGAAGCCGAGGTCGAATCAAGCGCCCGGCGTCTGGTGGCGCAATTGCGCGAAGGCGCCGATTTCGCCGCGGTTGCCCGGCAGTTTTCGCAAGCATCCAGCGCCGCCAATGGCGGCGATATCGGCTGGGTCAGTCCGAGCGAGGTCGAGAGCGCGCTCCGCGGCGCTCTGGAGACGCTATCGCCCGGCATGATCGGCGATCCCGTGCGCGGTACGAGCGGGGTCCACATTCTCCTCTTGCGCGACCGGCGCGAGAGCCGCGGCGCCGCCGAGGACGCCAAGGCGACGCTCGCCCAGGTCTTCTTCGCGTTAGCCGAGGACGCGACCGCCGAGCAAATCGATGAGACCAGCGCCGATGCGCTCTCCCGCACGCAACCCTTGACTTCTTGCGAGCAGATGGCGGCGCTGGCGGCCGAGGTAAGTCCGCCCGGCGCCCAGCCCCTGCTCGCGGATATCGCGTTCTCGGATATGCCGCCGGAACTCCTTGCTATAGCCAGCGGCACGCCGATCGGCACCCCGGCGGCGCCGATCCTGGCGCCCGGCGGCGTCGTCGTGCTGATGGTCTGCGACCGGCAAGGGGCGAGCGGCGTCCCCGGCCGCGATGAGATCCGCGACCGGCTTGGGCGCGAACGGATCGAGGTGCTGGCGCGCGGGTATCTGCGCGACCTCCGGCGCGTCGCCATCATCGACGTCCGGCTCTGAGGCGGATTGCCGGGCGGCTCCGGAGATCGGCCCGACCTGCCGCCCTTGCGCGAGCTGGCCTCGCGCCACGGCCTGGCCGCCCGCAAGGGCCTCGGCCAGCATTTCCTCTTCGACCTCAATCTCACCGCCAAGATCGCGCGCGCGGCCGGCGACCTTACCAACGCCACCGTGATCGAGATCGGCCCCGGTCCCGGCGGGCTCACGCGGGCGCTCCTTGGCGCCGACGCTCGGCGGGTCGTCGCGATCGAGCGCGACCCGCGCTGCGCCGCTATTCTCGCCGAACTCCAGGCCGTCTTTCCCGATCGCCTCGAGATCGTCATGGCCGACGCCATGGAGATCGATCTCGCGGGGCTTGTCCCGGCGCCGCGCAAGGTCGTCGCCAACCTTCCCTACAACATCGCCACCGCCCTGCTGCTGAGCTGGCTGCCGACCCTCGATGCGTTCGAAAGCCTGACACTCCTTTTCCAGCGCGAAGTGGCCCTGCGTCTGGCGGCGCGTCCGCGTAGCAAGGCGTATGGACGCCTCAGCGTCATCGTCCAATGGCTGGCCGAGGTGCATTGCCTGTTCGACATCCCGCCCCGCGCCTTCGTGCCGCCGCCCAAGGTGACCTCGACGCTCGTCGCCATCGTGCCGCGGGCTCGACCGCTTCATGCCGCCGACCGCCGGACGCTGGAGCGCGTCACCGCCGCCGCGTTCGGCCAGCGCCGCAAGATGCTGCGCCAGAGCCTCAAGAGCCTGACGCCCGATCCCCTCGGCCTGATCGAGGCCGCGGGCGTCAAGGAGACGGCGCGCGCCGAGGATCTCGATATCGGCGAGTTCTGCGCGCTCGCGCGGGCTTTCGCCGAATCTCGATAGCCTAAGTCCTATGACCCATCTTTCAAAACCTTACCCAGTCGCGGACGTCGCGGGGTCACACGCGTCGCGGGGTCAGGTCTTGCCTTTTGCCTGATAGCAATAGTCTGACCCCGACACGCGATAGCCTAAGTCCTATGACTCATCCTTCGAGACGCGTTCTTCGAACGCTCCTCAGGATGAGGAATGTTACCTCATGCTGAGGAGCCGCGAAGCGGCGTCTCGAAGCATGCAAGCTTGCGGAAGCTTGGAAGCTTGGGGGTCAGGTCTTGCCTTTTGCCTGATAGCAATAGTCAAGACCTGACCCCGACACGCGTGACCCCGACACCGGAGGCAAAAGGCAAGACCTGACCCCTCACCCCATCAACCCCCGGCGCGCAGCCTCGCCACCAGATCGTGCAGGCCGATCTGGCGCTCGCGCCGCAGCCGCTCCACCGTCAGGATCGCGCGCACCAGCGCCACGCTCTCCTCGAGGTCGCGGTTGACGATGACGTAGTCGTATTCGGCCCAATGGCTCATCTCGTCGGCGGCCTTGGCCATGCGCTCGGCCACCACCGCGCCGCTGTCCTGGCCGCGCATGCGCAAGCGCCGGTCGAGCTCGGCCATCGAGGGCGGCAGGATGAAGACGGCGACCAGATCGGCACGCGCCCGCTCGACCAGCTGCTGGGTCCCCTGCCAATCGATATCGAACACGACATCGCGCCCGGCGCCGAGCGCGGCCTCGACCGGCGCGCGCGGCGTGCCGTAGCCGTGCCGGAAGATGCGGGCATGCTCCAAGAGCTCGCCCGCCGCCACCTGGCGATCGAACTCGCCGGCGCCGACGAACCGGTAGTGGACCCCGTCCGTCTCGGCGGGGCGGCGGGGCCGGGTGGTGACCGAGACCGACATCGTCAGGTCGGGCTCCACCTCCAACAGCCGGCGCGAGATCGTCGTCTTGCCGGCACCCGAGGGCGACGACAGCACGAACATGACGCCGCGCCGCCCAATGCCCTCGCTTCCTCTCCCGGTTCCCGCACCCATCGGCCGCCCTATTCGATGTTCTGAATTTGCTCGCGCAGCTGATCGATGGCCGCCTTCAGACCCAGTCCCAGATTGGTCAGCTCCACGTCGCTGGACTTCGAGCAAAGCGTGTTGGCCTCGCGATTGAACTCCTGGCACAAAAAATCGAGCTTTCGCCCGACCGCGCCGCCGGCGGCGATGAGCGAGCGCGCCTCCCCCTGATGGGCGGCGAGGCGATCCAATTCCTCGCGCACGTCGCCGCGCGCGACGATGATCGCCGCTTCTTGCGCCAATCGCTCCTCCGACACACCGGGCAGACCTTCCGTCAGCGCTTGTATCTGCTTCAGCAGGCGCGCCTTCAGCGCCTCCGGCCGCGCCGCCGCGCATGAGGCCGCCGCGCCGCGCAACCGCTCGATCTCGTCGAGATGGCCCAGCGCCAGCGCCACGAGCTTGGCGCCTTCACGCCGCCGCATGGCGGCCAGCTCGTCCAGCATGACCGCGAGCTCGGCCAGCAATCGGGTCCGGCGGCGCTCCCGCATCGCCTCGTCCAGCGGTTCCTCGACCAATTCGATCACGCCGCGCACGGCCAGAAGCCCATCCAGACGCGGCGGCGCCGCGCCCTTCACCTTCCCCTCGAGCTCGCCCACGAGCCCGATCACGCGGTCGAGGATGTCGCGATTGATACGCACGCCGGTCGACGGCGCCCCCGACACGGTCAACGTGATCGAGACGTTGCCGCGCCGGCAGCGTTCGGAAGCCGCCTGGCGCACCTCGGTTTCGAGCGATTCCATTCCGCCCGGCAGCCGGCAGCGCAATTCGAGGCCGCGGCCGTTGACGCTGCGCGCCTCCCAGATCCATCGAGTCTCGCCTTCGCCGCCTTCGACGCGCGCGAAGCCGGTCATGCTGGCGATCGCTGATTGGGTCACGGGGATTGGCACTCGACGGTCATGGTTGAAGCGGGTGGTCGCCACTCTATACTTCGCCCGGAGGAGTCTGCAAAGCGAGGCTGAACGGGAAGGCCATCCATGCGCGATCCGCGATCGATCCTGATTACCGGCGCCAGCAGCGGCATCGGCCGGGCGCTGGCGCTTGCCTACGCCTCCCCCGGCAGCACCTTGGCATTGGGCGGCCGCGATCCGGCCCGGTTGGCCGAGGTCGCGCGCCTCGCCCGCGAACGAGGCGCCGCCGTCGGCGAGGCCGCGATCGACGTGACCGACCGCGCCGCCATGGCCGCTTGGATCGCGGACTCGGAGGCACGCCAGCCCCTCGACCTCGTCATCGCCAATGCCGGCGTCTCGGCCGGCACCGGCGGGGGCGAGGAGACCGAGGCGCAAGCAAAGCGCATCTTCGACATCAACGTCACCGGCGTGCTGAACACGGTCTTGCCGGCAATCCCAATGCTATCGCAGCGCCGCCGCGGCCAGATCGCGTTGATGAGCTCGCTCGCCGGGTTTCGCGGATTTCCCGGCGCGCCGGCCTATTGCGCCAGCAAGGCGGCGGTGCGCGTCTGGGGCGAATCCCTGCGCACCGACCTCGGCGCCAAGGGTGTTTCGGTTTCGGTCATCTGTCCCGGCTATATCGCCACCGCGATGACGGCCAAGAACGCGTTTCCGATGCCGCTGCTGATGCCGGCCGACCGGTGCGCCGCGATCGTCATGCGCGGGCTTGCCGCCAACCGCGCGCGCATCGCCTTTCCCTGGCCGTTTTATGTGCTGATCCGATTGGTCAACGCGCTGCCGCTAGCCTGGACCGATCCGCTGCTGGCCCGATTGCCGCGGAAGGTCTGACACGAGGGGCCGATGATGGCGACCCTTTGCCTCGTGCTTCGAGACGCCGGCTTCGCCGGCTCCTCAGCATGAGGCAAGGGGTTGATATGCGAACAAACCCTCGTCCTGAGGAGCGCCCGAAGGGCGCGTCTCGAAGGACGGATTACGAGTCGATCTCAGAGGCACTTGGCTTGACTACTGCGCCTGCAGCTTGCGCCACTTGGCGACGTTGCGGTTATGCTCGTCGAGCGTCGCCGCGAAGGCGTGCCCGCCGGTTCCATCGGCGACGAAGTAGAGGTCGTTGCCTGTCCCCGGATGCAGGACGGCCTCCAGCGCCGCCCGTCCCGGATTGGCGATCGGGCCCGGCGGCAAGCCGGTCACCTTGTAGGTATTGTAGGGACTGTCGATACCGAGATCGGCGCGGGTCAGCGCCCGGCCAAGCTCCGACTTGCCGAGCGTCAACGCGAAGATCACCGTCGGATCCGATTGCAGCGCCATGCCGCGCTCGAGCCGGTTCAGGAAAACCCGCGCGACGCGCGCCCGCTCGGACCCGACCCCGGTCTCCTTCTCGACGATCGAGGCCAGGACGATGGCGCTTTCGGGCGAATCGAGTGGCAACCCTTCCGCGCGCGCCGCCCATTGCTCCGCCACGGTCTTGCCCATGGCGTCTCGCATGCGTTCGACGATGTCGGCGCGCCCGTCGCCCCAAGAGTAGAAATAGGTCTCCGGCAACAGCGAGCCCTCGGGCAACGCCATCGCGTCCGCCGGAACCTCGCCGGTGAGCCCTTCGCCCTTCGTCACCAGCGCCAACGCTTCCGCCACGCTCAGCCCTTCCGCGATGGTGAGCCGTCGCGCCACCGCCAGCCCTTCGATCATGATCCCCATGACCTCGGCGGCGCTGGCGCGGGCCGGAAACCTGTACTCGCCCGCCTTCAGCGTCCGCCCGGCCGAGAGCACCCGCGTCCCGATGAGAAAGAGCCTGGCATTGCCGACGACGCCCGCGCGTTCCAGATGTTGGGCGATGGCCCCGAGCCCCGTGCCGCGCTCGACGATCACCGTCGTTTCCGCTGCGGCCGGGCCGGGGCGGTGAAACCAATCATAGCCCCAGAGCGCCGCGCCGCCGGCAAGCAGCACGGCCGCCGCCAGCGTCGCCAACAATCCGGCAATGGTTCGCGTCATGAGAGAACGCCCGGAGAATTCAAACGATCAAGGCGGCCCGGCGAAGACCAGGCTGGCGTTGGTGCCGCCGAAGCCGAAGGAATTGGAGAGGACGTAGCGCACCTTCCGCTTCTTGGTTTGCTTGGCCACGAGATCGATGTCGCAGCCCGGCGATGGATTGTCGAGATTGAGCGTCGGCGGACAGGCGCCGTCGCGGATCGCCAGCAGCGAAAAGATCGCCTCGACGCTGCCGGCGGCGCCCAGCAGATGGCCGACCGAGGATTTGGTCGACGACATGGACACCGTGTCGGCCGCCGGCCCGAACAGGCGCTTCACGGCGTTCAACTCGATTTCGTCGCCCAGCGGCGTCGAGGTGCCATGGGCGTTGATGTAGTCGATATCCCCGGGCGCGAGATTGGCGCGCTTCAAGGCCGCGCGCATGGCGCGAAACGCGCCGCCGCCATCCTCCGCCGGCGCGGTGATGTGATAGGCGTCGCCCGACATGCCATAGCCGATGACCTCGCCATGAATGCGCGCGCCGCGTTTCCTGGCGTGTTCCAATTCCTCCAGCACCACGATTCCGGAACCCTCGCCCATGACGAAGCCGTCGCGATCCTTGTCCCATGGCCGCGACGCGCGCTCCGGCGTGTCGTTGAATCCCGTGGAGAGCGCGCGGGCCGCGGCGAATCCCGCGACGCCGATGCGGCTCACCGTCGCCTCGGTGCCCCCGGCGACCATCACGTCGGCATCCTCGAGCGCGATCAGGCGCGCGGCGTCGCCGATGGCGTGGGCGCCGGTGGCGCAGGCCGTCACCACCGCGTGGTTCGGCCCCTTGAAGCCGAAGCGGATCGAGACATGGCCGGAGGCGAGATTGATGAGACAGGCCGGGATGAAGAACGGCGTGACCCGGCGCGGACCCCGTTCCTTCAGCGTAATCGCCGTGTCCTCGATCCCTTGCAAGCCGCCGATGCCCGACCCGATCATCACCCCGGTGCGCTCGAGGTCCTCGGACTCCTTCGGTGCCCAGCCCGAATCCCTGACCGCCTCCACCGCGGCCGCGATCGCATAGAGGATGAAGGTATCCATCTTGCGCTGGTCCTTGGGCGGCAAGTACTCGTTGGCATTGAAGCCGCCGCTGGCGCTCTCGCCCGGCGGCACCTGGCCCGCGATCTTGCACGGCAGGTCCGACACGTCGAAACTCTGGATGCCGCGTATCCCGGACTCGCCGGCCAGCAGCCGCCGCCACACATGCTCGACGCCCACGCCCAGCGGCGTGACCAGGCCCATGCCGGTGATGACGACGCGTCTCATGGCGAAAGTCGGATCGGATGGTCGCGGCACGGCATACGGAATCGGGCGGCCGCCACGATGATCAGGTCTTCGATTCGATGAACGCGATCGCGTCCTTGACGGTTTGGATCTTCTCGGCGGCGTCGTCTGGAATCTCGCAGCCGAACTCTTCCTCGAACGCCATCACCAGCTCGACCGTGTCGAGGCTGTCGGCGCCCAAATCGTCGATGAAGCTCGCGCTCTCGGTCACCTTCGATTCGTCGACGCCGAGATGCTCGACGACGATTTTCTTCACACGAACGGCGATGTCACTCATTGGTCCAATTCCTTAACTGCGACGACGGACAAAGGCTGCAAGGCGCCACTTTAGGCCCCACGGGGCGGCGCGGTGCTTAACACGATTTTCCCGTGCTGACCAGCGCCACGCCCGCGACCGCCCAAGGCGCTCATATCATGGCCATTCCGCCATTCACATGCAAGGTCTGGCCGGTCACGTAAGCCGCCTCCGGGCTGGCGAGAAAGGCGACGCAGGCCGCGACGTCGCCGGGCGAGCCCATCCGGCCCATCGGGATGGCCTGGGTCAGCCGCTCGCGCTGTTCGGGTTTCAGGGCATCGGTCATCGGCGTCTCGATAAACCCCGGCGCGACGCAGTTCACCGTGATCGAGCGCGAGGCGACTTCCGCCGCCAGCGCCTTCGACATGCCGATAAGCCCGGCCTTCGCCGCGGCATAGTTGACCTGGCCGGCGTTGCCGGTCACGCCCACCACCGACGTGATAGCGATGATCCGGCCCCAGCGCTGTTTCATCATGCCCCGCAGGCAAGCCCGCGCCAGTCGAAACGCGGCGGTCAGGTTCAGGTTGAGTACCGCCTCCCAGTCCTCGTCCTTCATGCGGATCGCCAGCATGTCGCGGGTGATGCCGGCGTTGTTGACGAGAACATCGACCCGCCCCATGGCGGCCTCGGCGGCCTTGGCCAGCGCATCGGGCGCATCGGCCCGCGCCAGGTCGGCCGGCAGGACGTGGCAACGTGGCCCAAGCTCCGAGCTAAGCGCCTCCAGGGCGGCAAGGCGCGTCCCGCTCAAGCCCAGCACCGCGCCCTGGCCGTGCAGCCCGCGCGCGATCGCCGCGCCGATGGCCCCCGAAGCGCCCGTCACCAGGGCCGTCTTGCCAGCGAGATCGAACATCGCCTTCCTCCGCGTATTGACTGCAAACGACCTCGTCCTGAGGAGCCAAGCGTCTCGAAGGACGAGGTCGTTTGCCGGAATCCCCTATCGGCAATCCATTTACAACAACTTCAGCACGGCCTCGATGTCGGCCGGCGCGCCGACAGCCGCCGCCTCCAGATCGCGGTCGATGCGGCGCGCGAGCGAGGTCAGCACCTTGCCGGCGCCGAGCTCGACCAGCCTGGTGACGCCTTCGTCCTTCATGAAGAGGACGCTCTCGCGCCAGCGCACCCGCGACGTCACCTGCTGCACCAGCAGCGCGCGGATCGTGTCCGGGATCGACACCGCGCGCGCGGTCACATTGGCGACCAGCGGCACGGACGGCGGCGCGACATGGGTTTCTGCCAGCGCCGCCTCCATGACCTTGGCGGCCGGCGCCATCAGGGCGCAGTGGAAGGGCGCGCTCACCGGCAGCATGACGCAGCGCTTGGCGCCCTTTTCGGTCGCCAGCGCCATCGCCCTCTCGACCGCCGCGAGGTGGCCGCTGACGACGACCTGCCCCGGCGCATTGTCGTTGGCCGCCTCGCACACGGAGCCCTCGACCGCCGCAGCCACCGCGATCGCCTCGACGTCGGCGAGATCGAGCCCCAGCAATGCCGCCATGGCCCCCTCGCCCACCGGCACGGCCTCCTGCATGGCCTGACCCCGCCGCTTCAGCAGCCGGGCCGCGTCGCCCAAGGTAAAGGCGCCCGCCGCGGCAAGCGCCGAATATTCGCCGAGCGAATGACCGGCGACGAAACTCGCCTTGTCGGCGAGCCTGATGCCGCCCTCCGCGGCCAGCACCCGCGCCACGGCCAGGCTGACCGCCATCAGCGCCGGTTGCGCGTTCTCGGTCAGAGTCAACTCGTCCTGCGGCCCCTCGAACATGAGCCGCGTCAACCGCTGCTCAAGGGAATGGTCGACCTCCTCGAACACCTCGCGCGCCGCCGGGAATGCGTCGGCGAGCGCCTGTCCCATGCCGACCGCCTGGGAGCCCTGTCCGGGGAATACGAACGCGACCGACATGTTGTTGCGTCCTTGATGGACTTTAGTCTTGGGCCCAGGGTCGGGGCACCGCGAAGGCCGGCATTGAGGACAGGCCGCTAAGGTATGTCAAGGCGGCTAGGCCCGGGGCTGGCGATCAGCCACCCCTAACATCCTTGCGGCGCCAATGCTTATGTGTATAGTGCACCGCCTTACATAACTCCTTGCCGGCGTCCTTCGTGGCGTCGGCTGATGGTCCGGGCGGCTGATGCGGCAAGTTCTGTTTGCCCCAGCGCCGGGCCGCTTTAAGCCGAAGGGAGCGTCTTTATGCCGTTCTACGAGAACATTTTCATTGCGCGCCAGGACGTCTCGTCCGCCCAGGTCGAGGCGCTCGCCGACATCTTCGCCAACATCGTCGGCGAGCAGGGCGGCAAGGTCACCAAACGCGAGCACTGGGGCCTCAAGAATCTCGCCTACCGCATCAACAAGAATCGCAAGGGCCACTACGTGCTCTTCAACATCGACGCGCCTTCGGCGGCGGTGAAGGAGATGGAGCGCAACATGGGTATCAACGAGGATGTCCTGCGCTTTCTCACCGTTCGCGTGGAGGAATTGGAGGAGATCCCATCGGCCATGCTCCAGTCGCGCCAGCGCGACCGTGATGGGGCCCCGCGCGAAGGCGGTCGCGGCGGCGGGCGCGACGATCGCGATCGCTTCCGGCGCGACCGCCCCGATCGGGGCAGCGAACCGGTTGTGGACGCCGAGCCGAAACCCGCGGGAGAAGCGTGATGGAAGACATCGATGGCGGCCGCGGCGGTGACAAGCCGGCGGGGCGTCGGCCCTTCTTTCGCCGGCGCAAGACCTGCCCCTTCAGCGGCGCGCAGGCCCCGAAGATCGACTACAAGGACGTGAAGCTGCTTCAGCGCTTCATCTCCGAGCGCGGCAAGATGGTGCCAAGCCGCATCACCGCGGTTTCGGCCGGCAAGCAGCGCCTGCTTTCCCAGGCGATCAAGCGGGCGCGCTTTCTCGCCCTGCTGCCCTACCTGATCAAGTAGGAGGCCCTCCCATGCAAATCATCCTGCTCGAGCGCATCGAAAAACTCGGCCAGATGGGCGACGTGGTCAACGTCAAGCCCGGCTACGCCCGCAACTTTCTGCTGCCCCGGCGCAAGGCGCTGCGCGCCACCGAGGACAACATCAAGCGCTTCGCCGAGCAGCGCTCCCATCTCGAGGCCGCGAACCTCGAGCGCCGCCAGGAGGCCGAGGCCATTTCCGGGCGCGTCAATGGGCTTAGCGTGGTGCTGGTGCGCCAGGCCGGCGAAACCGGCCAGCTCTACGGCTCGGTCAGTCCCCGCGACATCGCCGATGCCGTCACCGCGGCCGGCGTCACCATCACCCGCCAGCAGGTGCTGCTCGACCGGCCGATCAAAGTGCTGGGGCTTCACGGCGTGCGGGTGGCGCTTCACCCCGAGGTCATCGTCTCGGTCACGGCCAATGTCGCCAAGTCGCCGGAAGAGGCCGAATTGCAGGCCAAGGCCGGCGGCTATGTTCCGGAGGCGCCCGCCGCCGCGGCGAACCTCGACGAGCTGCTGAAGGAAGCCGACGCCAAGCTGGCGGAATCGGACGTGGCGCCGGCCGAGGAAAGCCCGCCGCCCCAGGCCTAGCGCGGTAGCCACGCTTCGGCCGGTAGACATCGGCGCCGGTTTTGCTAGTGTCGCGGCGGATTTCGGCATTCATTCGGCTCACCCCTCGGCTGTCCGGCATGCTCGCTTCTTACCTGTTTCGGAGTCTGATAAAGGAAGGCGCCCTCGTCATCATCGATGCCGACGGCAAGCGCCACGTGTTCGAAGGCGCGCCCGGGCCGCGGGTCACACTGCGCCTGCATGACCGGTCCCTGCACCACCGCCTGCTGCTCAATCCGAAGCTGGCCGTGGGCGAGGGCTACATGGAGGGCACGCTCACCGTCGAGGATGGCGCCGACATCTACACGTTCCTCGAACTGGCGGCGCGCAATATCACGGCCTTCGAGCGGCATCCCTATCAGAAGCTGCAGAACGCGCTCGCGCACACACTAAAGGCGATCCACACCTATAACCCGGTACACCGGGCACGAAAGAACGTCGCCCATCACTACGACCTGTCCGGCGCGCTCTATGACCTCTTCCTCGACCGCGACCGGCAGTATTCCTGCGCGTATTTCAACGAAGCGGGCGAGAGCCTCGAAGCCGCTCAAGGAAACAAGAAGCTGCACCTGGCGGCCAAGCTGTTGCTGGATCCCGGCCAGAAAGTACTCGATATCGGCAGCGGCTGGGGCGGGCTGGCGCTCTATCTGGCCCGGCTTGCCGGGGTCGATGTCACCGGCATCACGCTGTCGACCGAACAGCAGAAGGTGTCGGCCGAGCGCGCCGGCGAGGCCGGCCTTGGCGAACGGGTCCGCTTCCACCTGCGCGATTATCGCCAGCAGACCGGCCGTTTCGACCGCATCGTGTCGGTCGGCATGTTCGAGCATGTCGGCACCGGCCACTATCGCGAGTTTTTCGCCAAGGTCAGGGAGCTGCTCACCGAGGATGGCGTGATGCTGCTGCATTCCATCGGCCGCATGGACCCGCCGGGCGGCACCAATCCATGGCTGCGCAAGTACATCTTTCCCGGCGGCTACACGCCGGCGCTCTCGGAGGTTCTGGCCGCGGTCGAGGACGAGGGGCTGTGGGTCACCGACATCGAGATTTTGCGCCTGCACTATGCCGAGACCTTGCGCGAATGGCGCCGGCGTTTTAACGCCAATCGCCTCGCCATCAAGGAAATCTATGACGAGCGGTTCTGCCGCATGTGGGAGTTCTATCTCGCCGGCTCCGAGGTGGCGTTCCGCCACATGGGGCAGATGGTGTTCCAGATGCAACTCGCGCGCCGGCAAGACGCCGTGCCGCTGACGCGCGATTACATGATCGACTTCGAACGCGCCCACCGGCAACGCGCCATCCTGGCGGCCTAGCAATCGGACGGTGCGCTCTCATGCTTCGAAAAAAGAACACCTCGCCCTGAGGAGCGAGCGAAGCGAGCGTCTCGAAGGGCGGCTTGCGTGGTACGCATTCGCGATTCCGAGAACTAGACCGCGATTTGCGGCCGCGCGGGCGACTTGTCCCCGCGATTCTACTTTCCCCCACTATGAAGCGCTTGTGGCGTGGCCGGGCAATGCTACGGTTTCGGGCATGGAACCGATTCGAACCACCGGCAATGTCACGCCCTTGCGTCCCGGCGAAGCGCCCGGCCCGCGCATCCCGCCGCACAATTACGAAGTCGAGCAGGCGCTGCTTGGCGCGGTCCTCGCCAACAACCTCGTCTTCGACAAGGTTGGCGAGTTCCTTCGCCCCGAGCATTTCGCCGATGCGCTGCACGGCCGCATCTTCGAGGCCGCGGGCAAATTGATTCAGCGCGGCCAGATCGCCAACTTCCTGACGCTGAAGAATCTGTTCGACCAGGATCCGGCGTTGGCCGAAGTCGGGGGCGCCCAGTACCTGGCGCGGCTCGCCTCCTCGCTCGTCAGCCTCATCAACGCCGAGGATTACGGCCACGCGGTGCATGACCTGCACCTGCGCCGCCACCTCATCGGGCTCGGCGAGGACATCGTCAACAAGGCCTTCGATCACGACGTCGATCAACCGGCCCGCGACCAGATCGAAGTGGCCGAGCAGCGCCTTTACCAGCTTGCCGAAACCGGCTTGAGCGAAGCCGTGCTGATGCCGCTGTCGGGCGCGCTCGCCAAGGCCATCGCCATGGCGGAAGCCGCGCACAAGCGCTCCAGTCACATCACCGGCGTCACCACCGGACTCATCGACCTCGACAAGAAGCTGGGCGGGCTGCACCCCTCGGACCTCGTCATCATCGCCGGCCGGCCGGGCATGGGCAAGACGGCGCTTGCCACCAACATCGCCTTCAGCGCCGCCAATGCCTATAAAGAGGACCGTGACGAGGGCGGCGCCAAGGTCGCCTTTTTCTCGCTCGAAATGTCATCCGAACAGCTGGCGACCCGCATTCTCGCCGAGCGCACCGGGGTTTCCTCGGACCGCATCCGGCGCGGCGAGGTCCGCGACGAGGATTTCGTCAAGTTCGTCTCGGCGGCGCAGGATTTAGAACGCCTGCCGCTCTTCATCGACGATACGCCGGCGCTGAGCGTGCCGGCGCTGCGCACCCGGGCGCGGCGCCTCAAGCGCCAGCACGGGCTCGGGCTCATCGTCATCGACTACCTTCAGCTCATGCGCACGGCCGGCGAAAACCGCTTCGACAACCGTGTGCAGGAGGTGAGCGAGATTACCCGCGGCCTCAAGGCCATCGCCAAGGAGCTTAGCGTGCCGGTGCTGGCGCTCTCGCAGCTTTCGCGCGCGGTCGAGCAGCGCGACGACAAGCGCCCGCAACTGTCGGACTTACGCGAATCCGGCTCCATCGAGCAGGACGCCGACGTGGTGATGTTCATCTTCCGCGAGGAGTACTACCACACCCGCAAGGAGCCCAAGCAGCACGAGGACGAGACCGAAGACAAATTCCGCCAGCGTTACGACCGCTGGCAGGCGAAGGGCGAAGACGTCCACAACATGGCCGATCTCGACATCGCCAAGCAGCGCCACGGGCCGACCGGCACGGTCCCGCTCTTCTTCGACGCCCAGGTGACCCGGTTCGGCAATCTGGATCGCGACCGCCGGAACGACGGCCGAGCGGATTGACCGGCGGCCCGGACGCCCCTCGTTGACGCCCTGGGGGGCGTTCGCTATACGGTCTCAAATCCCCTCACGATGGCCGCCGGCACCCTGGCACCCCCCCTATGATTCATTTTCCGCAGCTCATCGGCCGCACGGTCCTCGCCGGTTTGACGACGGCCGGGCGCCTCTCGATTTTCACCGTGGTCGCGCTTATCCACTGTGTGCGACCGCCCTTCTACCCGCGCCTGATCTTACGCCAAATGATCGAGATCGGTTACTACTCGCTCCCGGTAGTAGGGCTGACCGCGATTTTCACCGGCATGGTGCTGGCGCTTCAGAGCCATACCGGCTTCTCGCGGTTCGAGGCCGAAGCGGCGATCCCGAACGTCGTCGTCATTTCGATCACGCGCGAACTGGGGCCGGTGCTGGCCGCCCTCATGGTCGCGGGGCGCGTCGGCGCCGCCATGGCGGCCGAGATCGGCACCATGCGTGTCACCGAGCAGATCGACGCGCTCACGACGCTTTCCACCAACCCGATGAAATATCTCGTGGCGCCGCGGCTTATCGCCGCCCTCGTCATGCTCCCCTGCCTCGTCTTGGTCGCCGATATCATCGGGGTCTTGGGCGGTTATCTCGTCTCCACCTACAAGCTGGGGCTGAACCCCGGCAACTACTTGCGCAACACTTGGGAATTCCTCGAACCCATCGATGTCACGTCCGGCCTGGTCAAGGCGGCGGTGTTCGGCTTCATCGTGGCGCTGCTTGGCTGCTACAATGGCTACTATTCTAAGGGCGGCGCGCAGGGCGTGGGCGCCGCCACGACCAGCGCCGTCGTGGGGGCCTCGATCCTCATCCTCGCTTCCGACTACATCGTCACCGAGCTGTTCTTCTCGCGATGACCGAGGCCGCGCCCAAGATCGCCATCCGCGATCTCCATAAGGCCTTCGGCGACAAGAAAGTGCTGAACGGCATCGACCTCGACGTCGGAATCGGCGAATCGCTGGTCGTCATCGGCGGTTCGGGCACGGGCAAGTCGGTCATGATCAAATGCGTGCTTGGCATCGTCGAACCGGACAGCGGCTCGATCAAGGTCGACGGCGAGGAAGTGGTCGGCATGCCGGCGCGCGAGCGCGAGCGGGTGTTGAGCAAGTTCGGCATGCTGTTCCAAGGCGGCGCTCTCTTCGACAGCTTGTCCGTCTGGGAAAACGTCGCCTTCGGCCTCGTCGCCGGCAAGGGCATGGGCCGGATCGAGGCCAAGGAGATCGCGCTCAGGAAATTGGGCGCCGTCGGCCTCGGCCCGGAGGTGGGCGAGCTGTCGCCGGCCGAGCTTTCCGGCGGCATGCAGAAGCGCGTGGCGCTGGCCCGCGCCATCGCCACCGAGCCGGAGATCATCTTCTTCGACGAGCCGACCACCGGCCTCGATCCGATCATGGGCGATGTCATCAACGATCTCGTCAAGAAATGCGTGCAGGCGCTGGGCGCGACCGCGCTTTCAATCACGCATGACATGGCGAGCGTGCGGCGCATCGCCGATCGCGTCGCCATGATCTACAACGGCCGAATCATCTGGAACGGCTCGGTGAAGGACATCGACCGCTCCGGCAACGATCACGTCGACCAGTTCATCCACGGCCGCGCCGAGGGACCGATCAAGATGCCGATCAGGCCCCTGTGACCGCCTTGGCCCGCCAGCCATCCTATGTCTGCCAGTCATGCGGCGCGTCCCATGCGCGCTGGGGCGGCCGTTGCGAGGCGTGCGGCGCGTGGAACAGCATCACCGAGGAGGCGCCCCGCGAGGCGGTGCCGCGCGGGATCGGCGGCGGCGGCAAGCGCCTCGCCTTCGAGAGCCTCGTCGGCCCGGTATCCGACACGGAACTCCGCCTGCCGACCGGCATCGGCGAATTCGATCGCGTGCTCGGCGGCGGGCTGGTGCGCGGTTCGGCCGTGCTCGTGGGCGGCGACCCCGGCATCGGCAAGTCGACCCTGTTGTTGCAGGTCGTGGCGGCGGCCGCGCGCGCCGGCCGGCGCTGCGTCTATATTTCCGGCGAGGAGGCGGTGGCGCAAGTGCGCCTGCGCGCGCGCCGTCTCGACGCCGCGGTTCCCGCCGTCGACCTCGCCAGCGCCACCAGCGTGCGCGACATCCTCGCCAGCCTCGAGACCGGCGACGCGCCCCTTCTCGCCATCATCGACTCGATCCAGACCATGTACGTGGACAGCCTCGATTCCGCGCCGGGCACCGTGGCCCAGGTGCGCGCCAGCGCCGGCGAGCTCATCCGCATGGCCAAGCGCCGCGACATCGCCCTCGTCCTCGTCGGGCACGTGACCAAGGAAGGGCTGATCGCCGGCCCCAGGGTTCTGGAACATATGGTCGACACGGTGATCTATTTCGAAGGCGAGCGCGGCCACCATTTTCGCATCCTGCGCGCGGTCAAGAACCGCTACGGCCCGACCGACGAGATCGGCGTTTTCGACATGACCGAAGCCGGGCTGATCGAGGTGACCAACCCCTCGGCGCTGTTCCTGGCCGAGCGCCGCGGCAGCGTCAGCGGGTCTTGCGTCTTTGCCGGCATCGAGGGCACGAGGCCCGTCCTTGTCGAGGTCCAGGCGCTTCTCGCGCCCTCGACGCTGGCCGCGCCGCGCCGCGCGGTGGTGGGATGGGACAGCGCGCGCCTGGCCATGGTCATGGCGGTGCTCGAATCGCGCTGCGGCCTGGCGCTCGGCGGCTACGACGTCTACCTGAACGTCGCCGGGGGCCTGCGCATCCTCGAGCCGGCGGCCGATCTCGCGGTCGCGGCGGCGCTCGTCTCCTCGCTTGCCGACGTGCCCGTGCCCAGCGAAGCGGTGGCATTCGGCGAAGTCGGGCTCGGCGGCGAGGTGCGCGCCGTGGCCCAACCCGGCCAGCGGCTGAAGGAAGCGGCGAAACTCGGATTCACGCAAGGTTTCGTGCCGCCGAAACGCGCCAACGCGCCGTCCCTGCCCCAAGGAATGGCGGTGCAAGAGATCGCCCATCTCCGCGACCTCGTCGCCCGGATCGCCGGCAAGAGCCTCGCCGGCCGGCGCGGCGCAAGACGCGTACAATCCTCCGACCCCGATTGAGGACCATCATGTCCGACCTGCCCGTCAACATCGTCGATATCGCCGTTGCCGTCGTGCTGCTGATATCGGCGCTGCTCGCCTTCACGCGCGGTCTCGTGCGCGAGGTGCTGTCGATCGGAAGCTGGCTCGCCGCCGCGGCCGCCGCGCTCTATGGCTACAAGTCGGTGAGCCCCCTCGTGCTGGAGTTGATCGCCCCGCCGGCGCCGGCGGCCGGAACCACGGCCGTGCCCAGCGGCATCTTCGCCTACGTCTCGCCCGAGACCCTGGCGGACGCGGGCGCCGCCGGCGGCCTCTTCGTCCTGACCCTGATCGTCTGTTCGATCCTCAGCCACTACGTGTCGCGCCTGGTTCGCGGCATCGGCGCCTTGGGCGCGCTCGATCGCTCGCTCGGCCTTCTGTTCGGCGTTGCGCGGGGCGCGCTGCTCGTCTGCCTCGCGTTTCTCGCCTTCGTCTGGGTCTTGCCCAGGGTCGAGGACCTCCCGGCCTGGGTGGCCGAGGCCAGGAGCCTGCCCTTCATCGCCGAGGGCGCCGCGTGGCTGAGCCAGGCGATCCCCGAGGATCTGCTGCGCCGGGCCGGCGAGGCCGCCGGCATTTCCCCCGGCGCGCCGGCGCCGCCGAATCCCGCTGCATCCACCGACGCTTCGGGGTATAAGGATTCCGACCGCGAGGACATCGATCGACTGATGAAGAGTTCGCAGTGATTGATCCCCACAGCGCGCCTGCCGCTCACCCCTTCGACGGCGACCGGCTGCGCGAGGAGTGCGGCGTCTTCGGCATCTACGGCCACGTCGAATCGACGGCGCTCACGGTTCTGGGCCTCCATGCCTTGCAGCATCGCGGCCAGGAGGCGGCCGGCATCGTCACCTTCGACGGCCGGCGGTTCCACGCCCACCGGGTTCTGGGCCAGGTGGCCGACGGCTTCGCGTCCGAAGCGGTGGTGGCGCGCCTGCCCGGCCACGCGGCGGTCGGGCACAACCGCTATTCGACGACCGGCGACACCATCCTCCGGAACGTGCAGCCGCTGTTCGCCGATCTCGCCTTCGGCGGTTTCGCCATCGCCCACAATGGCAACCTGACCAACGCCTATGCCTTGCGCCGCGAGTTGGTGCAGCGCGGATCGCTGTTCCAATCGACCACCGACACCGAGGTCATCACCCACTTGATGGCGACCGCCCCGCGCGGCACGGCGGTGGAGCGCCTCATTCACGCGCTGCGCCAGGTCGAAGGCGCCTATTCGCTGGTGGCCATGGCCGACGACATGGTGATCGGCGTGCGCGATCCCTTGGGTGTCCGGCCGCTGGTCTTGGGCAAGCTCGGCGACACCAACATCCTCGCCTCGGAGACCTGCGCGCTCGATATCATCGGCGCGAAATTCGTGCGCGACGTCGAGGCCGGCGAGATCGTCATCCTCGACGCCGACGGCGTGCGCTCCTTGAAGCCCTTCGGCAAGATGGCGCGGCGCTTCTGCGTCTTCGAGTTCATCTATTTCGCCCGGCCCGACAGCGTCGTCGAGGGCACCAGCGTCTACGACGCCAGGAAGCGCATCGGCCGCGAATTGGCGCGCGAGGCGCCGGTGGACGCGGACGTGGTGATCCCGGTTCCCGATTCCGGCGTGCCCGCGGCCATGGGCTTCGCCGCCGAGGCCGGCCTGCCGTTCGAGTTGGGGCTGATCCGCAACCACTATGTCGGGCGGACCTTCATCGAGCCCACCAACCACATCCGCAATTTCGGGGTGAAGCTGAAGCACAACGCCAACCGCTCCCAGATCGAGGGCCGCCGCGTCGTCCTCGTCGACGACAGCATCGTGCGCGGCACGACCTCGCGCAAGATCGTGGAGATGGTCAGGAACGCCGGAGCGAAAGAGGTGCACATGCGCATCTCGAGCCCGCCGGTGGCGCATTCCTGCTTCTACGGCATCGACACGCCGGAACGCTCGGAGCTGCTGGCCTCGCGCCGCGACGTGCCGGCGATCGGCGCGTTCATCGGCGTCGACAGCCTGGCGTTCATCTCGCTCGACGGCCTCTACCGCGCCATGGGCCACCCTGCCCGCGACCCGGAGAAACCGCAATTCTGCGACGCCTGCTTCAGCGGCGACTATCCGACCCCGCTCACCGATTCGGGCGGCGAGGGCGTCCCGGCGCAGCTCTCGCTCCTCGCCGAACTCGGCTAGGAAAAGGGGTCGGGAGTCGATTATCTCGGATCTAAGGGCTAGTCAGGAGATAAGCGATGCAAGTCCCGTTCTTCTCGATTCTTGTTGTTCCGCGCCATTCCCCCTTTGTCATCGCCGGGCTTGACCCGGCGATCCATCTGCGTCGCACGCGTGGTGTTGCGCCCGATCGGCGTGATTCTTCCGGCGATGTCGCCGGCCTCACCATGGATCGCCGGGTCAAGCCCGGCGATGACAACTTTACTTGGCGTCCCGCGGCTCGGATTGATTCGCCTATTTCCTGACAAACTCCAAAGGGCCCGCGATGGCGCAACGACGACTGGAAGGGCGCATCGCGTTGGTCACCGGCGCCTCGCGCGGGCTGGGCGCCGCTGTTGCCAGGGCCTACGCGCAGGAAGGCGCGCGGCTCGTCCTCGTCGCCCGCACCGTGGGCGGGCTCGAGGAAGTGGACGATCAATGCCGCGCTCGGGGCGCCGAACCGGCGACACTGGTGCCGCTCGACCTCGCCGATGGCGAGGCCATCGACCGCCTGGGCGCCGCGCTCCATGAGCGCCACGGCCGCCTCGACGTGCTGGCGGCCTGCGCCGGAGACCTCGGCCAGTTGGCGCCGCTCGCCCACACCAAGGCCGAGACCTGGAACCGGGTGATCGCCGTCAACCTCACGGCGAACTTCCGCTTGATCCGAAGCCTCGATCCGCTGCTGCGCGCCTCGCCATCGGGCCGCGCGATCTTCGTCACCTCGGGCGCGGCCAAGAGCCCCCGCGCCTTCTGGGGCGCCTACGCGGTCAGTAAAGCGGCGCTCGAAATGATGGCCCGCATCTATGCCGAGGAAACTCAAGCGTCCAGTGTCCGCGTCAATATCGTCGATCCGGGGCGCCTACGCACCGCCATGCGTGCCGCCGCCTATCCGGGCGAGGACCAGGCGACGCTCCCCCACCCGGATGAGATCACCGAGGTGTTCGTGAACCTCGCCGCCGCGACCTCCATGCGCCATGGCGAGATCGTCCAGGCGACAGTAAAGCCGACCTCATCCTGAGGAGGCCCGTAGGGCCGTCTCGAAGGAGAGGTCAGTAAAGGAAAAGGGGACGCTTCCCTTTATGCCGAAGGAATCGTCTGCTAATATCGAAGAATGATATCACGCTCTCGAACCGACAGCGGCCGTCGGTGACCCGACAGGACCACACGCCTACTGCACCCGCTCCACCGCGAAGCCGCGCTTCTCCAAAAGGGCGATGACGCTGTCCTCGCCGACCAGATGGCCGGCGCCGACGGCGATGAAATAGCCACCCTTGCCGGCCATGACCGTCTCGATCACCGCCGCCCAATTCCGGTTACGCGAAGCGATCAGGACCTCATACGAAATGGGCGAGGATTCGCGCATCTCCAAAATGAACCGAGCCTCGATCGCGGCGAGATCGCCGTTCTGCCACGCCGTCAGCAAGGTTTGCATGTACCCCTCGAAGTCGCCGTATTTCTTCAAATCGGCTTCAAAACTCGCGAGAATCTCGTCCTCGTCGATGTCGGCCAGGATTCTAATCTGCTGTTCCATCTTTTCGAGAATGGCGAAACGGTCGCCTTCGCGCCGGGCGCGCAGGCGCACCACCTCTTCAACACCGCTGGCCGGCTCGAAGCCGGCGCTCAGGTAGGCCTGGCTGGTAAGAGCAACCAGTGCGGCCCACGGTCGCAGGGGTTCGAGCGCCTCGTAGGGCACGCCGACCTCGTTGCCGAATCGGCGAAGCGCCGCCGCTCGCTCGGGGCCGAGGATCGAGGACAGCGTCACGCCTGGCGGGTTGGTGCCGTATTTCCGCAACAGCCAGACCTGCATCTCGTCGGCTCCGGCGAAGACCAGATCGGTTTCGGTGACCGTGGTCCCGGTCGCTTCCATCGCCGCGTCGAACGCGGGGGTCGTCCATTGGAGGTCCGGCGGCAGCAGATGCATGGTGCCGAAGAGATAGATCTCGGAATTGTCGTCCTTGAGCCGCCACATGGCCGGCGCGCCGCCGGCCTCCGCCGCCGAGAGCGCGCCGACGGCAAGGGCGGCAAAGCCGAAGGCAATGAACCCGGCGAGCGCTCTTGCAACCGCGCTTCCCGAAAGCATGGTGCTCTCCTGATTTTCGTTGCGCCCGCCGGGAGTGTCGCCGCCGTATCGCTAAGGCCCAGTTAAAGATCGAATTGTATGGATCGGGCGGCGGGCTTCATGGGGCGCAGTACTATGATCGAAATCGTGTGAGGGGCGTCGATCGCACGGCCAGTTTCCGAGCGGCCTACCTGACCGACAGGCCGAAGACGGAGAAGACCTATGGTCGACAAGATACAAGAAAAGGTATGGTTCGACGCCGAGGGCGATTTCCTGGAAGTACGCTTCTCCGACGCCGCCGGCTATCGAAAGGCGACCGCGCACGACGCGATCGTGGAACGGGTGGATGCCGAGGGCAACGTCATCGGCTTCGGCATCCTCGGCGTCAGCCGCTTCCGAAAGCAGAAGCCGCTCGACGCCGAACTGCCTGCGGCCTACACTCAGTCATAGGATGGTCAATTGCACAACTGACATAACTAAGGGGCAAGCGCGCTTTCCGTATCGAATGAACGTCTGTTGGAGGGGCTACAATGTCGGCAACGGCGTCAGTCTTACCTGCGGAATTAGTTCATGCAGTAGAGTCCCACAGTGCGGTTCTATTCTTAGGTGCGGCCGCTAGTTTTGGCGCACGCCACCCAAAAAATGAGAGAATCCCCAGCAGCCTCGAACTGCGCGATGCGATTTCGACTCGTTTTTTGGGTGGTGCGGAAAAAGATAAGAGCCTCTCTGTAGTCGCCGAACTAGCAATCAATGAAGCGAGCTTACCCCACTTTCAACTGTTCATACGACAACTTTTTCTTGAATTCCAACCTAGCGAGTTTCACTTCTTAATTGCCAAACTGCGATGGCACGGCATCGTTACGACAAACTACGATCTGATCATAGAGCGCGCCTATGATCCAGCGGGCAAACCATCGCAAACCTTGGTGCCCTTCGTAAAAGATGGACAACTCGTAGAAACACAACTGAAACAGGTTGTTGACGGGGTTCAATTTCTAAAATTGCACGGTTGCATCGACCACTATATGGATACTGAGATTCCCTTACTATTGGCACGAGAACAATACGCTCGGCATTCTCGGAATCGGACTCGGTTGTTGGAGCGGCTTGAAGATTGGGGGCGAGAATTTCCTATAATTTTCTGCGGATATTCGGCGTCTGATCCACATGTAATGGAAATATTCTTCCGCCTGAATGAACTCGGGCCGGCTCGCGCAATGTGCTACATCGTTGATCCCAATCTATCGCCTTTGGAAGAACGCTATTGGGCTGGTCGCCGGGTTACGCCGCTCCGTGATACATTTGAGGGCTTTATCCGCCGGTTGGAACGTACGGTTTCAGTGTCGTCCCTCACTCTTCCAAGAGCTGTTGGAGGAGGGACAACAACGCTGAGGATTCACTACAAAGTCGCGCATGCATCTGAGAGTAAGGCTCTTCTCTACTTTTTAACGGAAGACGTAGAACATGTTCGGAAGGGAATGCCAATTGCGCCGGCCGAGGCTAGAGAGTTTTATCGTGGTGCCGTTAGCGGTTGGGGACCCATAGCTCAAGATCTCGACATCGCGAGAGCCGTTACAGACTCGCTTGTTGTAGACGCTGTTCTATCGACAGGTGAGGAGCACGTAGCGGCGGTAAAACTGTTTGTTGTAAAGGGTGCCGCAGGCAACGGAAAAACAATTGTATTGAGACGATCGGCGTGGATGGCAGCCAATGACTATAACAAGATCGTTTTGTTCCTGAAAAATGGCGGAACAATCCGGAACGATGCAATAGAGGAAATCCACCGGCTTACGAATGAGCGTATATTCTTGTTCGTTGATAAAGCCGCGTTATTCGTTGATGAAATTCAGCGCCTTATGGATTTCGCGATCGCAAAGCAAATTCGACTGACATTAGTTCTCGCGGAGCGGGACGCAGAATGGAATGTGCGCTGCGAGCCCCTAGACAACTATAGTCCTCAAGATTTCCATGTACGATACTTGTCTGAGAAAGAAATACATTTGCTCCTGCGAAAGCTTGAGCAACACGATTCACTGGGTCTCCTAAAGGAGGTAGCCACTTTCGAAGGCCGTGTCCAAAGATTGCTCGGACCTGCGCAGCGTCAGCTGCTTGTTGCCTTACACGAAGCAACGCTGGGGAAGGCGTTCGAGGATATCGTATTCGAGGAATATCACCGGATTATTCCTAATGAAGCGCAGGCGCTGTACTTAGACATCTGTACACTTAACAGATTGGGTGTTGCGGTCCGTGCTGGCCTAGTGGCTCGCGTAAGTGGAATAAACTTTACCGACTTCGAAAAGCGTTTGTTCAAGCCGCTTGAACACATCGTTGAAGCTTATATGGATAGATACATTGGTGACCACGTATTTACTGCACGACATCAACTGGTTGCAGAGATGGTCTTTGATCGCGCGCTAGCAGAGCCTGAAGCAAGGTATGACCAACTCGTACGTATCATGGCTGGTATGAATTTGGACTTCAGTTCGGACCGCATGGCTTTTAGCCAGTTGGTCCGAGGACATACCGTGGCCGAAGCCTTCCGCTCGAAAGAGCTAGCACGGGCATTCTACGATGTTGCCATCAGGCTCGCTCCTCGTGAAGCATTCCTGCTTCAGCAACGGGGCATATTCGAAATGGACGGCAATGGCGCGCTTGGTATCGCTGAAAGATACTTGAGCGAAGCACAATCACTGGAACCACACAATCGCTCAATCCAACATTCACTGGCCATTCTCGCTCGTAAGCAAGCGCTCGCGGCAACCAACCCGCTGTTGCGTCAACAGCTACGGAAACGCGCTAAGGCGATTGTGCGTCCCACATTGGGGGCAACACAAGAGTCTTCTTATGGCTACCATACCCTAGCACAGATTGCGCTTGATGAACTTCGCGACATTCTGGCTGATGTCGACAACGTGGAGCCTGACCGCATGCTTGAAAGAAGCATTGTTGATACGACCCGAGAAATTGAACGTTATGTTCAAGAAGGGTTGCAGAAGTTTCCGCTTAACGAACATCTGCTCGCGCTGGAGTCAGATTATCGCACAACCGTCAATCAATCTGCGAAGGCTGAGGCGGCACTAAGAAAAGCCTTTAGCGCAAACCCTCGGCAGGATTGGATCGCAACCCGCCTCGCCAAGATTCTCGACGCAACTGGCAAGCACGACGAAGCAAAGAGTGTGCTTGTTCGGTGCCTCCAGGACAACCCCACCAACAAGTCGGTGCATTTCAACCTTGCGTTACTTTACATGGGGGAGGAAGGAAGTAAGAGTAGCGAGCTTATTTTCGACCATCTGCGCCGGAGTTTCACGGCGGGCGATCAGAACTATGAGGCACAATTTTGGTACGCTCGTCTGGCTTTTCTCGCTGGAAAAACTGCCGAAGCGATGGGCGTCTTTCAGAATTTGCGAAAAGCGACTGTGCCGTCGAAATTACGCTATCAGATTAGGGGTATCGTGGTAGAGCCGTCAGGCAGCAGTCGAGTCTATATCGGTAGTGTGGCGAAGATCGAGGATGCCTATATGTTCGTTCGTTGCCCTGATTTCTCGCAGGATATATTCGTGCGTAGGGCTCGCGTTGTTGATAATCAGTGGGCGGAATTCGGTCGCGGTTGCAAAGTAGCGTTCACTCTTGGCTTCAATATGCACGGGCCCGCTGCTGAATCGGTAAGTCTGGTGCAGTGAAGCTAGGGCGTGTTGTTGCCTCCTAGTCCCCAATTTGATCGCAACCTCTCAACACAAAATTGGCCAGCGAATGAGCGTCCTCGGTAAATTTCTCGCTTGACTTTTTTTGTTTAGTTCCTGTAATGTTCTTTTGCTCCGCCCTGGTGGGGCCGTGGTTGTTCTTTGACATCGTGAATAGGGCTATTGGGAGAAGGGCGCCGCGCGGGGTCATGCGGCCGCCAAACCGGGAAAATGGCTATTTTCCACAACGGTTTAACAGGAGAAAAGTCTTCATGGGGTTGTTCCTCGAGAAAATAGAATCGCGCGCGGGCGATTTAGGCCATAAATCCCATACCGGACAAGGGCTTGGCTCGAATTTTCGGCCGCAATGCGTAAATCCGGATCACTTCTCCGGCGCGTAAGGGTTCTCCCCCTTCCTGAGTACGATGCGGATCGGCACGCCTGGCAGATCGAAGGTCTTGCGCAACCCGTTCGCAAGATAGCGCGCGTAAGATTCGGGCAGCCGGTCCGCCCGCCCGCCGAAGAGCGCGAAGGTGGGCGGCCTAGTCTTCACCTGGGTCATGTAGCGCAGCTTCAATCGTCGCCCGTCGAGCAGCGGCGGCGGGTGCGCCTCGATGGCGCCCTCGAGCCAGCGGTTGAGCGCGCCCGTGGCGACGCGCCGGTTCCAGCGCTCATACGTCTCCAGCACCGCGTCCATGAGCCGGTCGAGATGGCGCCCGGCCAGCGCCGATATCGTCGGCACCGCGACGCCCTTGGCCTGGGCGAGCGAAATCTCCAGCCGGTCCATGACCGTCTTGCGCACGGCTTGCCCGTCCTCGATCCGGTCCCACTTGTTGAGGGCGATGACGAGCGCGCGGCCCTCCTCCACCACGTCGCGGGCGATGGTGAGGTCCTGCTTGTCGAGGCCCTCCGTGGCGTCGACCACGAGTACGACCACGTCGGCGAACTGGATCGCCTTCGCGGTATCGCCGGCCGACAGCTTCTCGACCGAATCCGTGACCTTGGCGCGCCGGCGCAACCCCGCGGTATCGACCAGCCGCACCGCCTGCCCGCGATGGGACCAGTCGATGGCGATGGCGTCGCGGGTGATGCCGGGCTCCGGGCCGGTCAGCACGCGCTCCTCGCCGACGAGCCGGTTCACCAGCGTCGACTTGCCCACGTTCGGCCGGCCGACGATGGCAAGCTGGATCGGGCGCTCGGCCTCGACGGCGGCCTCGTCCTCTTCCACGAAGGGCAGGCGCTCCTGGATCGCGCGGTAGAGATCGGCGAGGCCCTCGCCATGCTCGGCCGATACCGGCACCGCGTCGCCCAGGCCCAGCCCATGGGCTTCCGCCAGCGCCGCCTCGGTGCCCTTGCCCTCGCATTTGTTGGCGACGAGGACGACCTTCTTGCCCCGGCGCCGCAGCCAGGTAGCGAAGTGCTGGTCGAGCGCGGTGATGCCGGCCCGCGCGTCGATGAGGAAGAGCGTCAGGTCGGCCTCGGCCACGGCCGCCTCGGTCTGGGCCCGCATGCCGGCGAGCAGGCTTTCCTTCTTCGCCTCGTCGAGGCCCGCCGTGTCGATCGCGGTGAAGACGAAGTCGCCCAGCTTCGCCTTGGCGACGCGCCGGTCGCGCGTGACGCCCGGCCGGTCATGCACCAGCGCCATGCGCCTGCCCACCAGGCGGTTGAAAAGCGTGGACTTGCCGACATTGGGCCGGCCGACGATGGCGATGGTTGGGGCCATGGGCCTTCCTAAAATAGCAGCGGTGCCAGCGCGGCCGCGGCGATGCCGGCCGGCGCCACGAACCGCAGGATGACGCGCAAAATCCAAAGCCCCAATGCCGACATCCGCAACTCCTCGCCAAGGAACCGGGCCGGCAACGCCCATCCGGCCAGGATGGAAAGGGCAAAGCCACTCAAGGGCAGCATGATGTTCGAGGTCAGCCCATCGAGCAAATCGAAGACGGTCGCCGTGGCCAAGCCCGGCCATGAAGCCAGTGGATGCCACTCGGCCCAGGCATTGAACGATAGCACGGTGGCAAGGCCGGCGACGAAGCACGCGGCCGCGATCATGGCGCTGGCCGGCCCGCGCCGCCAGCCGAAGCGGCGGATCATGACGGCGACCGCCAGTTCCAGCATCGAGATCGCCGAGGCCAGCGCCGCCACGAACAGCAGCGCGAAGAAGGCCACCGCCGCCACGCGCCCAAGCGGCAAATCGGCGAAGGCGAGCGGCAGGGTGACGAAGACGAGCCCGGCGCCGCCGGCGGGATCGAGGCCGTGCGCGAACACGATCGGGAAGACGGCGAACCCGGCCAGGAACGAAATCACGGTGTCGGCCGAGGCCGAGATGAGGGCGATCTGCCGGAGGTTGACGTCGATGCCGGCGTAAGCCGCGTAGGTGATCATCACGCCGAGGCCGACGCCGATCGAAAAGAACCCCAGGCCAAGCGCCTCGATCGCAACCGCGGCGTTCACCCGTTCGAGATCGAACGAGAAGAGGAACCGCAACGTGGCCCGGAGGTCTCCCTCCACAACCGAATAGACGGCAAGCCCGAGCAGCAGCGCCGCCAAGACAGGCATCAGCAGCTTCGAGGCCGCCTCGATGCCGCCGCCGACGCCCCTGGCGACGATTGCCGCGGCGGCGGCCATGAAGACACCGTGAAAGGCCGCCATCTCGAGCGGCGAGGCCAGCAGCGCATCGAACCGCTCTTGCGCCGAAGCGGCGGATGTTCCGGCCAGGCCTTCGACGGCGGTCTCGACCACGTAGGCGATGGTCCAGCCGCCGATCACCGAGTAGAAGCTTAGGATCAAAAACCCGGTGACGATTCCAAGCACGCCGACGAGCGCCCATGCCCTGGCCGACCCGGCGGCCTTGGCGACGGCGGCGATGCTGGAGGCGGCGTCGCCACGCCCGCGCCGGCCGATCGCGAATTCGGCGAACATCAGCGGCACGACCACCGCGGCCAGCCCGATAAGGTAGAAGAAGACGAAGGCCGTGCCGCCGTTCGAGCCGACCTCGTAGGGAAACTTCCACACGCTGCCGAGCCCGACCGCCGAGCCGATGGTGGCCAGGATGAAGCCGGCGCGGCCCGACCAGAGTTCAGGGGTTCGTGTCACCGATTGCGCGACGGAGGCGCCCTATCTCAGCGCCATGAGGTCGGCGCCGTTCGACAGGAAATAAAGCGTCTCGCCGGCGACGACCGGTGGCAACTCGACCGCCGCGGGCAATTCGATCTGGCCCAAATACTCACCCGTGTAGGGCGAAACCGCGATGGCCGCGCCGTTCGAGCCGGTGACGATCAGCCGGTCGCCGGCCAGCACCGGCCCGTGCCACAGAATCGGGTCCTCCTGGTCTTCTTCGTCTTCATAGGCCGGCAGCGCGGCGATCCATCGGATGCGGCCGTCGCGCCGGGTCAGGCACACGATCTCGGCGTTGTTGCCGACCACATAGACGAAGTCGCCGGCCACCCATGGGCTCTGCGTGCCGCCAAGATCGCGCTCCCAGACGCGTTCGCCGCGCGCGATGTCGATGGCGGCGATGGTGCCGCTGTTCGATATGGCGATGACCAGGTCGCGGTCGATCGCCGGCCGGCCGCGGATGTCGGTGAGCGTCGCGACGCTGCCCGTGCGCGCCGCGCCGGCCAAATTGTCGTTCCACAGCACGCGGCCGGTTTCCGCCCGCAGCGCATAGAGATCGCCCGAGCTGTAGGCGACGATTGCCGTGCTGCCCAGCACCGCCGGCGCGGCGCCGCCCAATAGCCCGGCGGCCTCGGTGATCCCGGCATGCGACCACAGCCGCCGCCCGTCTTCCGCCGCCAGCACCAGCAGCTGATTGTCGATGGTGAGGACGAACACGCGCCCGTCGCTGACGGTCGGCGGCGTGCGGACCGGGGCCGTCAGTTTCGAGCGCCAGATTTCCACGCCGGTATCGGCGTCGAGCTTGAAGGCGAGCGCGAAGGGCGTGGTCGCGTAAATGGCGCCGTCGGCATAGGCAAGGCCGCCGCCGAAGAGGCCGTCGTCTTCCTCGTCGGGTGTCAGGTCCACGCTCCACACCCGGGCGCCCGATCCGGCGTCGTAGGCGCTGGCCGTGTTGGCGGCGTCGAGGGCATAGACCCGCCCGCCGGCCACCACCGGCTCGGCCAGCAGGCGCTCGCCACCCGAAGCCCCGTCGCCGATGTCGGAGCTCCAGACCACGCTTGGCGATTCGCCCAGCGCCAGGTGATGCATGGCATGGCTCGGATAGCCGCCGGCCTGCGGCCATTCCGGGTTGTCGACCGGCTGAGGCAGGCGCACGCGCAAATCCGCCACGTCGGCGTCGGCTTCAAGCGACCGGTTGAGGCGCAGGACCGAGATGCGCTCGCCCGGCAGCGGCGGCGCCTCGGGCGCGCCGAGGAATCCGAACATGTCGCAGCCGCCCGCGAACGCGAGGAGCCCCAGCGCCGCCAGCACGCCAACGGGTCGAAGGCCGATCACGATGGCCCCGCCAGGCTGTCCAGAATCTCGGCCGCTCGCTGACGCATGGCGAGCGGCGCGCCCGCGTCGTCGGAGAGCGCCTTGAAGATGGTTTCGGCTTTCGTCGCGTCGCCTTGTCGCAACCGCAGCAGCGCCGTGATCTCCAGCGCGCTATAGCGCCACGCCTGGCCTTCCGCCGTCAGCGGTAGAAGCCGCGCAACAAGCGAGTCGGCATCGGCGCTCTCCAGGCTATGAAACCCGATGAGGATGACGGCGAGATCGCGCAACGCCGGGTCGGTGCCCGAATCGGCGGCCAAGCCCTCGTATATCTCGATCGCGCCCGCCGCGTTGCCCTGCTTGGCCAAGAGGGCGGCGCGCTGAAGCTGGGCCAGCGCGGCATAGCCATCGCCATTGCCGGCGATTTCCGCCAGCGCCGCCTCGGCCCCTTCGCCGCCGCTTTCCATGAGACCGAGCGCCGCCGCATAGGCCTCGCCGCGTGCCTCGCGCCGCTGTTCCGAGTAGTACCGCCAGCCCACCTGCGCCGCCGTCAGAACCACGACCGCGACCGCGATGCCGGCCAGGTAGATGCCATAGCGGCGCCAAAGGTCCTGAAACCTGTCGCGGCGAAGGTCTTCTTCGACTTCGCGGAAAATGTCGGTCAAACCGAAGCCTCCTGGCGAGAGCGGGCGGCTACCATAGCGATGGCGGTTCGGCTTGGCAAACTTGCGCGGAACACTTAGGCTCCCATCTAGGAGAAGGACCCGCGCGCGTATGAGCCACCCGAAGCACGTTCATTTCGTCGACGCAAGGCGGCCCATCACCTTCTTCGATCGCGGCGAAATGAATCGGCTTCTGTCGCTCTACAGCCGCCAAGTGTCCAAGGGAAGCTGGCGCGATTACGCCATCGATTGCCGGCCCGGCGCCGCCGAGTTCGCGATTTTCCGCCACAGTTTCGAAAGCCCGCTCTACCGCATCGTCAAGATCGCCGGCACCTCGGATCGGCCGGCCCGTTACGAATTGCTGTCCGGCGCGCGCCGGTTGCGCCACGCCGACACCCTTGCCGCCGTGCTGCCGTCTTTCGACGCCAATCTCAAGGTCGTCGTCTAACGCCAGGAATGCGGCGATTTAATCGAAATTCGGCCAGCCGCCCGCGAATCCAGGCTTGCAATGCCAGATATAGTGGTGTGTTATACCTTCAGCTACCATATGTCGGAGCTGTTGCAAGGGCAGGTGAGCCATGGATTGGACCGAGGAACGGACCGAACTATTGAAGGGCCTCTGGTTGCAGGGGCTGACCGCTAGCCAGATCGCCGCCCGCATGGGCGGCATCACCAGGAACGCGGTGATCGGCAAGGCGCACCGGATGGGCTTGTCGTCCCGGCCGTCGCCGATCAAGCAGGCGGTGACGCCGCCGCCCTTGGTGGCCAAGCCCCGGCCGCCCGCGGCGAAGCCTGCCGCCCATGCCGCAGGCGGTCGCGCCTGTTCCTGGCCGGTCGGCGATCCCAAGGAGCCGGATTTCCACTTCTGCGGCGCCGGTATCGAGCCGGGCCGGCCCTATTGCGCCTATCACTGCGCCCAAGCCTACCAGCGCAAGGTCGAGGCCGCCTAAGGCCGTTATTGCTGGGGCGCCGAGCGTTGGCGCTGGGGTATGAGAGCCTGGGTGAGGGCCTCGGCCGCGACCGCGAACAGGCGGTCGGGGTTATTGCGGCAATAATCCTCGAGGCCCAGCATGATCTGGTCGCCGGTGACGGTGCCGGAGACACTGTAGGTGTCCGCCGATTTCTCGTTGATGGCGGTCAGATAGCCGGTGACCCAGGACGCATAGAGATGGTCGGTGCCCTTGGCCTTGGCGGCGATGAACTCGGCGCAGGGCGCCTTGCCGGGCCCCATGATGAAATAGCGGCCGGCCTCGTCGGTGGCCTGAGCCTGGGTGGTCAGCAGGGCCATGATCGTCGCGCCGATAAGCAAACGTCCCATGACGCCCTCCAGTGCGAGCCGGTGCCGAGTTCGACAGGGGCCATTCTCGCCCGGACATGGTTAAGGAGAAGTCAAGGACGCGCCGCCGCCCGTTGCGCTCAATGACCTTGAAAGCCTATCCTAGAAATAGGATATTGAGTCATGGCTCGCACTCCCGCGAAGGGCGAAAAGCCTCTCGACTGGTTGGGCTCGTCCAAGAAGGACTTCCTCGATTTTCCCGAGCCAGTGAAGGACGAAATGGGCAATGCCCTCGGCCTGGCCCAGTTCGGAGGCAGGCACCCGTCCGCCAAGCCTTGGAGGGGTCAGGGCTCAGGCGTGTTCGAAGTGGTTGAAGACCACCGCGGAGACACCTACCGGGCGGTCTATACGGTGCGCTTCAAGGAGGTCGTGTATGTGCTGCACGCATTCCAGAAAAAGTCGCCGAAGGGGATCAGGACGGCGCGGATCGATGTCGATCTCGTCGAAAGACGGTTGAAGGTGGCGCAACTAGATTATGAGGCACGCTATGCCAAGCCCAAGCACTGAGAAAAATCATGACCCGGACGAGACGATCACCCGCGGCACGGGCAATGTGTTCGCCGACCTTGGCTACACCGACGCCGACGAGCGGCAGACCAAACTCCGTCTGGCACACGCCATCAACGGTGTAATTGCTCGGCGGCGCCTGACCCAGGCCACCGCGGCAGAGAGGCTGGGCGTCAACCAGCCTAAGGTGTCGGCGTTGGCCCGCTACAAGCTGGATGGCTTCTCCGTCGAGCGGCTCATGACGTTCCTGACCGCGCTCGATCAGGACGTGGAGATCGTGATCAAGAACAAGCCGCGTTCGAGGGCAGGTGGGCGGATCTTCGTCGTATCGGCGTAAGAGAATATGACCAAAGTTTTCCGCCGGACGGTTTCATCCCTCTCATTGCGACTCACCGTTCCCCAAGCGCTCCATCGACGGCGTTCGCGTTGTCATTCAACCGTTCAATTCGGCGGTTGTGCGCGTCATGTCTTCGCCTCCTGCAATCGCCAGCATGATCCGCAAGCAGGGTTATGTCGATGGGATATACGATGACGGAAAGGCAAGAGGCTTGTTCGCAAGATCAGGGGGTAAATTGAGATGTCCAAAGTCAGGACGGGCGGTTGTCTCTGCGGCGCGGTCACCTATCGGATCGGCGGCCCGCTTCGGCCTATCGTCGCTTGCCACTGCACGCAATGCAGGAAAAGCAGCGGCCACTTTGGCGCCGCGACCCAATGCCTTTCGGCCGATCTGTCCATCGCGGGCGATACGCTCGCCTGGTTCAAGTCTTCCGATACGGCCGAGCGCGGCTTTTGTTACCGATGTGGCGGCAATTTGTTTTGGCGCCGGTTTGGCAATGAACACCTTTCCATCTGGGCCGGCACGATCGACGGCGAGACCGGCCTCAGGATGGAATCCCAGATCCATACCGAGTCGAAGGGCGACTACTACGATCTCCCCGATGTGCCGATCCTTTCACAGAGCACGCTGAAATGAATCCTCTCTATCCGCGCATGCGACCGGATGCGCCACCGCATCCAATCGCCGCCACTATCTGGCGCTATCATAGCAAAACGGTCCCAACACCGACCAGCGGAGCGGCTTCGCCTAGCCGACGGTCGAGTGTGCAAAGCGTGGCGCCTCGGTCGGCGCAAATCGCCAGATGCAGGGCGTCGCCGGCTTGCAAACTAAGTGTCGGTTGATTGGCAAACCGTGCCGCCGTTCGAAACGACGCCCGCTCGACCGGAAGCACCTGCAATGTTTCCGCGGCCAGACGCGTAAACGCGGCCAAAGCCGCCGCGCGATGTTCCGGACCCAGTTGTCCTGTCCGCAGCTTGGTCGACAGCACCGATGAGAATTCGGTCTCCACCCAATCGCTGATGGTCAAATCCCGGGCGTCTTGCCGGGAAAGCCAAGCCTGGACCGCGCCGGTGTCCGCCTCGTTGGTCAGCGCGCTCACCAAGACCGACGTATCGAGATAGAGCATCAGTAGCGCGAACCGTCGCGCACCGAGCGAAGCCAGCGTCGCGCGGGTTCGATCTGCAACGGCATGGTATCGGTGAGTGCGCGCAAGGCAGCAAGGTCGATCGGCTTGGGCTCCCGAACAATCCCGGTAATGCGCGCGACCGGCTTACCACGACGGGTTATCCGAACGGGTTCGCCTCGGGCCGCCCGTTCAACCAACTCGCTCAGATGCGCCTTGGCGTCCGCCAAGGTTACGTCACTCATGACAGTCTCCTGACCATCTATTTGGTCACTTATGGCATGTCGGGCAGGCTTGGGCCACAAAAACCGTCAGGTTGAATCCACAAGAAATACATGCTATGTTGTTTCAAGATACCTTTATCTGATGTTATGTAGCCTTAATGCACCATGGCCTCACGCAACCACCTCCTCGCCGCTCCGCCTTACCAGGTTGAGCAGGCCCTGAAGACGCTCGGCGGCAACCTGCGCACTGCCCGGCTGCGCCGAAATCTGTCGATTGAAGACGTCGCCGCCAAGATCGGCGTGGGCCGCCATGTCGTGGCGGATGCAGAGAAGGGGAAGCCTTCGACGGGCATCGCCATCTATGCCGGGCTGCTCTGGGCGTTCGGCCTTATCGAGCAACTGGCGCGCATCGCCGACCCGGACACGGACGAGGAGGGTCGCCTGCTCGCGAAGCGCGGCGAGCGGGTTCATGCGAGCAGCCCTCGGGCGACAGGATCGGGAGCGCTCGACAGTGATTTCTAGCCCTGGGACTTCCAGACCGCGCGGCGCCAGCGAATGCTTCGTCTATTTGACGCTACCCGGCGAGACGCAGGCCGTCACCGCCGGCCGCTTCGAGCTCGCCGCCAGCCGGCAAGGCGTGGTGTCCGGACGGTTCGTCTACGGGCGGAGCTATCTCGCCCGCCCGAACGCGGTCGAGATCGACCCTGTCGAATTGAAGCTCGGTTCGCGCACCTACGAGACGGTCTTGATGAAAGGCTTGTTCGGCGCCCTGCGCGATGCCGGTCCCGATTCTTGGGGACGCCGCGTCATCGAGAAACATGCCGGCCTCGCCGAACTCGGGGAACTCGACTACCTGCTCCAATCACCCGATGACCGTGCCGGCGCGCTAGGGTTCGGTCTCGACCGAACACCGCCGGCACCGATGCGCCAGTTCAACCGGACGATCGATCTGGAAAAGCTCCAGGCGCTCGCGGACCTGGTCGTTGGCGATGAACCGCTTCCGCTTGGCGTGGACGCGGCTGGGCTTGCGCAGGCCCAAGACCTGCTCCTTGTCGGCACCTCGATGGGTGGCGCCCGTCCAAAGGCTGTCGTCGAGGACGCAGCCGGCCTGTGGCTCGCCAAGTTCAACCAGCCCGACGACAGGTGGAATTCAGCCCGCGCCGAGCACGCCATGCTGGCGCTTGGGCGCGCTTGCGGCCTCGCGACGGCCGAGAGCCGCATCGAAACCGTGGGCAATCGCGAGGCGCTGCTCGTCAAGCGCTTCGACCGCGATAAGGCGCCCGGCGGTTATCTCAGGGCCCGCATGGTGAGCGCGCTCACTTTGCTGCGAGCCGATGAAAGCTCGCAATCGCGCGAGCGCTGGTCCTATATCGTGCTGGCCGAGGAATTGCGCCGTATCAGCGCCGAACCGAGGCGTGACGCCGCCGAACTCTTTCGGCGCATGTGCTTCAACGCCCTCATCTCGAACATCGACGATCATCCCCGCAACCACGCCATCATCGCCTGGACACGCGATTGGCGCCTGTCGCCGGCCTATGACCTGACTCCGTCTTCGCCGGTCGGCATCGAGCGCCGCGACCTCGCCATGGCCTGTGGAGACCTGGGCCGATACGCGAACGCCGGCAACCTCGTGAGCCAGGCCGCGCGCTTCCTTCTGTCAGCCGATGAAGCCGCCAGTATCGTCGATGACATGGAAGCGCAAGTTCGCTCGACTTGGCGCGAGGTCGCGCGCGCATGCGCCATGAGCGATGCCGATTGCGCTCGGATCGCGGGAGCCTTCGCCTATCCCGGATTCAGAGCCTGAGGCCGTTTGCCTATCGGCCAGGCATGAGATTGCCGCCCCCTACTCCCACTCGATCGTTCCGTGGTTGCAAACGCCAAGGAAGCATACGCCTGCCGCGACACCATTCCGACAGGAATACCGTCGGAACCCGGGACAGTGGATTGACGTTGCTTTAACTCGAAAAAAGATTCATACTGCATGCAATGAAGGCGCATCTTTGAAGGCGGAATCGATGAAACAACTGACCGTGCGGAACCTCCACGAACGGGTGGTTCGCACCTTGAAACAACGGGCCGCGGCGCATGGCCGATCCGCCGAGGCCGAACATCGGGAGATACTTCGCGCCGCGCTCGTTGCCGGAGAAGTCACCTTCGCCGACCGCGCCATGGCCCTGCGCCGGCGCCTGCGCTCCAGCGCCGACAGCAGCGAACTCATCCGCGCCGACCGCGACCGCGACCACGCCCCATGACCGGCTATGTGGTGGATGCCGGCGTCTCGGTAAAGTGGCTCGTCACCGAAGCGTACTCCGATGAGGCGGCCCGCTTGTTGGCCCCCTCGCAGGTGTTGATCGCACCGGAGCTTCTCTTCGCCGAAGCCGCCAATGCACTCTGGGCCCTGTGCCGGCGCGGCGACATCGGCAAGGCCGACGTCGCGGAAGCAATCGACGCGCTCAAATCCGCGCCAATCGCCATTCCTCTATCCATGCGTCAGCTCGCCGCCTCCGCGAGCCGCCTTGCGCTCGACCTCGACCACCCGGTCTATGATTGCTTTTATCTCGCGCTTGCCGTGCAGGAACAGTCTCCGGTCGTCACGGCCGATCGGCGGTTCTACGACGTGGTGCGCGCGCACCCTTATCTATCGGATCGGATTGTCCATGTGCGGGACTTGGCGTGACGGAGGGGGGATCAATAATGTCCCTCCGTCCGGCTCCTCAAGACGACTATGCCAAGAAATGACCTACGACGAATTCAATGATTTCTGCGGCGCGCTTCCAGCCACGACGCATGTCGTGCAATGGGGCGGCGCGCAGGTCTGGAAAGTCGGCGGCAAAGTCTTCGCGATCGGCGGTTGGGGAAAAAACGACGTGGCGAGCTATGCCTTCAAGGTGACCGCAATCGCCTATGAAATCCTCAAAGAGCAGCCGGGTTTACGTCCCGCACCCTACCTTGCTTCGCGTGGCATGACCTGGATACAGCATTTCGCGAAACCAGGGCTACCGGATAGCGAGCTCAAGGAGTATCTGCGCTTGTCACATCGAATCGTCTCGCGGGGCCTGTCGAAGAAGAAGCAAACCGAACTTGGACTTCGCTAACAGATCGACGCCGACCTAAGAGGCGATTTCATCGCGCGTCGAGACTCAAAAATCATTCGCGCGTCTTATAATGCCCGAACGGCCCGGGGGTCACCGGAAAATCGCGATCACATTCGGACGCTGAAGAAACTGTCGTTCCGCGGTGATGATGCCCAATGCGGTGGCTTCTTCCATCGGCGCCGTCGGATCGCCGCTGAGTTTCAGCCCACCATAGATCGAGATTCTCCAAATGCCGAACTCCGGATAGTCGGTGCCTTGGGCGCCTTCGTAGGAGAACGCGCCATTGCCGAGATTGGAGCGGACGCGTTGCTTGGCGTTCAGGCCGAGAAAGGCGGAGAAACTCTCCTCGCCGAATTTCGTCAACGAGACGACTTTCAGATCGTGATGGGGTTGCAGCGCGACAGCCCAGTGATGCCATAAAAGTCCTTTGGCGACGAAACCGACGAGTTGGTGGAGCCGATCACTATCAAATGGAAGCGTCATCGTCGGCACACGCAATCCGGGGCGTTCCTCGGTCAGCGTCAATCCTCGCCCGTGTGCGAGTTCGCGGTGGAGCTTGGCGTTCTTCGCCAGCCGACCGGGAACCAACCCTTGGAGATTGGCGAGCGCATCCGCATGTCGGCCGCCGAACGGCAACACCGCTGTCAAATAGTGCTCCAGACGTGATTTTTCGTTGTTGCAGGGTTGGCACGCCGGAACCTTCGGCAAATCCGCCCTCGCGGTCTCGGGGAAAAACTCACGGGCAAAGACATGATCGCCCGTCGATGTCGACGGATTGGTCAAACAGTAGATGCAAGGCTTGCCACGAAATCGCTTGCTCACCCGGCGCGCTCCGGAAAGTCATCGCTGGTCAGATGCACGCGCCGATCCGGTGTTACTCGCCCGGCGTCGATCGCTGCGGCGGCCGCTTTGAGTATCCTTCCCCGATGCTCATCGAAGAGAGCCACGTATTCCGCCTCAGGCCGGGTTTCACGAAAATGGGCAAGGTCGTCGAGCGCTTCCCGCGACACGAACACTTCGATCTCCCGGCCACGCCATTCGACGGAGAACATGAGAGCGTCCCAACGGTCGAGCTTGGCGGGCCGGCGCAGCACGTTCGGCATGCCGGCAATGCGCCGCACGCCGGGACCATAGTCGCCTTCGCTCGAAAGGAAGACGACGCCATGGTCCTCAAGAGCCAGACGGATCGCCCTGGCGCCGCCCAACTCGCCGCCACGACGCTCCTTCTCATAATCGCGCACAGTGCTCAGTCCTACCTTCGCCTTCTCGGCGAGCTGTTCCTGGGACCAGTCGAGCAAGGTCCGTCCGGCGCGAATCTGCGATGGGGTGACAGGTGATTTTTCAGCGGCAACCATATCTAAAAACGTCCAGTTACTACCATCTTTATTCGTTTACTATGTTTCAATGAAAACAGTTTATCAAGGATCATCCGCAGTCACGACTGAAACAGTCACCCTTTCACTTATTGCAGTTAGATTGGGTCAGCGCTATATTCATCGCCGAAAGGAGGCCTGCCATGACCACCCAGGTGCTGCGGTTCGTCGAACTGTCCGATGAAGATCGCAAGGAGACCGGACGCCTTGGCAAGCTTGGCAAAGGCGACCGGGTCGAGGTGCGCGTCAAGCGGCGCACCGGCCCCGATCAGACCCTGTCCTTGCCGCGGGATGCCACAGCGCTGATCGAAGCGCTGCTCGGCCATCTGCTCGAGGGCGACCGGGTCGCGGTCCTCACCGAAGATCAGGAACTCAGCCCCAATGACGCGGCCGGTATCCTCGGCGTCTCGCGTCCGCTTGTAGTGCATCGCATGGAGACTGGCCAGCTTCCCTTCCGCTATGTCGGCAAGCATCGCCGCGCCAAATTGAAAGACGTACTCGTGCTTAAGACCAAGATCGACGCCCAGCGCGCCGCGATGGAGGCGTTGGCCGGCGACGCCGAGGATCTTAAGAAGCGCTATGGTGCTTGAACCCTCTGTCGTCATCTTCGACGCCTGCATCCTCTACCCATTCCATCTCAGGAACATCGTCGTGCAAATTGCCGTGGACCGTCTGGTCGATGCGCGATGGACGGACGAGATTCACGATGAATGGATTCGCAATCGCCGCCGGCGTGCCCGGCATTCCCATCGAGCGCTTGCAGATCACCCGCAAACTCATGAATGACGCGTTACCGGACGCGACGGTCACCAGCTATCGAACGCATATCAAGGCCGTCACCCTGCCTGATCCGGATGATCGCCACGTCGTCGCCGCCGCGATTACGGCCGGCGCGTCGGTTATCCTCACCTGGAATCTGCACGATTTCCCGGCAAGGGAATTGAAGAAGCACGGCTTGGTCCGCCGGACCCCGGACGCCCTTCTCACCGATCTATGTGATAAGGCTCCGGACCGGATCCTCGCCTCCTTGGCGAATGCACGGCGCAATCTCAGCAAGACGCGAGTTTCGGCCCCCGACTTCATCGATATCCTGAAGAACCAAAAGCTCACCCAGCTTGCGGCGAGGATCGCCAAGCTCACAACCGATCTATAAGCGTCCGCTACCAATTCCATTTCATCTGTATACTGATTATCGGTACACACCCCTCACTCCCACTCGATGGTGCCCGGCGGTTTCGCGGTCACGTCGTAGACGACGCGGTTCACCCCGCGCACCTCGTTGACGATGCGGGTCGCGATCGCGCCCAACAACTCATGCGGCAGCGGGTAGTAGTCGGCGGTCATGCCGTCGGTCGAGGTGACCGCGCGCAGGGCGCAGACCCGGTCGTAAGTCCGTTCATCGCCCATGACGCCCACGGTGCGCACCGGCAAGAGTACGGCGAAGGCCTGCCAGATGGCGTCGTACAGCCCGGCGCGCTCCAACTCCTCCAGGAAGATGGCATCGGCGCGGCGCAGGATCGCGAGGCTCTCCGCCGTCACCTCGCCCGGTATGCGGATGGCGAGACCCGGACCCGGAAACGGATGGCGCTTCACCAGGCGCTCGGGCAGGCCGAGCTCGCGGCCAAGGGCGCGCACCTCGTCCTTGAACAACTCGCGCAACGGCTCCACCAATTTGAGGCGCATGCGCTCAGGGAGTCCGCCGACATTGTGGTGCGACTTGATGGTGACGCTGGGCCCGCCCGAGAACGACACCGATTCGATGACGTCCGGATAGAGCGTGCCCTGCGCCAGGAAATCGACGCCGCCCAGTTTCTGAGCTTCTTCCTCGAACACGTCGATGAAGAGACCGCCGATGATTTTGCGCTTGCGTTCGGGCTCGGCGTGTCCGGCCAGCGCCGCCAGGAACCGCGCGCCGGCCTCCTTCTGGATCAACGGAATGTTGTAGTGGTCGCGGAACACGCGCGCGACATCCTCGGCCTCGCCTTCGCGCAATAGCCCGTGATCGACGAAGATGCAGGTGAGCCGCTCGCCGATCGCCTCGTGAATCAGCACCGCGGCCACCGAGGAATCCACGCCGCCGGAAAGCCCGCACACCACGCGGCCCTCGCCCACCTGGCGGCGGACGGCCTCGATCGCCTGCCGCCGGAAGGCGGCCATGGTCCAATCGCCCTTGCAACCGGCGATGCCCTTGACGAAGTTCGCCAGCAGCCTGCCGCCATGCGGCGTGTGCACGACCTCGGGATGGAACATGACGCCATAAAAGCGCCGCGCGTCGTCGGCGATGGCCGCGAAGGGCGCGCCGTCGCTGATTCCGACGGCGCGGAACCCCGGCGGCAGGCGTACGACGCGGTCGCCGTGGCTCATCCACACCTGCTCGCGGCCGCCAGCCCCGGAGATCGCTTCGAACAAGGCGCTCTCGGCCGTCACCGTGAGGAAGGCGCGGCCGAATTCGTGGTGCGCCGAGCGCGCGACCTCGCCACCCAACTGCGCGCACAGGGTCTGCATGCCGTAGCAGATGCCGAGTACCGGAACGCCGAGCGCGAATATCGATTCCGGCGCGCGCGGCGTGTCCTCCAGCGTCACCGATGCCGGGCCGCCGGACAGGATGACGGCCTTCGGCGCGAAGGCCGCGAGCCGCGCCGGATCGGCATTGAACGGCACGATCTCGCAATAGACGCCGGCCTCGCGCACGCGCCGCGCGATCAGCTGCGTCGTCTGCGAGCCGAAATCGAGGATGAGGACGCGGTCGGTCATCGTGGGGGAATCGCCGGGCAAGCCGGCATCATTCCCGTTCGCCTGGCCCCGCGCAAGCGGGCTCACGTCCGGGCGCGTTCGGTCAGCCAGACCGCGAGGTCGGACCAGCCATAGGCGTATTCCCGGAGAGCCGCGCCCCAAAGCTGCTCGTCGCGCTCGACGCCGCGCTTGCCGCCCATCGCTTCATAGAAGAAGCGCGACGGATTGTCCGCCAGCACCCAGATATGCGCGGAGCCGAACCCGGCGCCCGCCAGCGCCTCGAACGCCTGGGTCAGGAGCGCGCGCCCGACGCCTTGCTCCTGCCAATCGGTCAGGACATAGAGCGTATGAATTTCGCCGACATGGGCGCCAGCGGCGGCCGGCCCGAAGCTTGAAAAGCCGATGACGGTCCGCTCCGCCTCGGCCACGAGTACGCCATCGCGCTGGCCGCCGCGTTCGATTTGCCGGCGCCAATCCGACGCCTGGCGGTCCACCGAAAGCCCGATCATCACCCGGTCGGGCAGGATGCCGGGATAGGCGGCGCGCCAGGTATCGACATAGGCCTGGGCGATGCCGCGCGCGTCGGCCGGTTGCGCCTTGCGGACGCGCCAAGGGTTCATGGCGCGCGCTCGAGCACGGCGGCGAAGAATCCATCCGTGCCATGCGTGGCCGGCGTCAGGAACAGAAACGGCCCGTCCATTGGACAACGACCGCCGCCGGGCGACCGGCCGATGCTCTCCGCCCAGATTTCGGCGATGGGGCGCAAGCGAATGTCCGGCTTGTCGGCAAGAAATGCGTTCACCTGGTCCTCGTTCTCCTTCGGGAGCAGCGAGCAGGTAGCGTAGACCAACCGGCCACCCTTGCGCACCAGCCGCCAGGCGCTGGCGAGGATACGCGCCTGCAACCGCGCCAGATCCTCCGGCTCGCCGGCGTCGAGACGCCAGCGCGCGTCCGGGTTGCGCCGCCAGGTTCCGGTGCCGCTGCACGGCGCATCGACCAGAACCCGGTCGAAGCTCCCTTCATGACGCTTGACCCAAGGATCGCGCTCGCTGCTAAGCGCCCGGCGCGTAACATTATGCGCGCCCGCGCGCCGCAACCGGACGCCGGCGCGATCGACCCGTCCAGCCAAAACGTCGCAGGCGACGATCTGGCCCTTGTTCGCCATCGCCGCGGCGAGCGCCAGCGTCTTGCCCCCCGCGCCGGCGCAAAAATCGACGACGCGCTGACCCGACCGCGCATCGACGAGCAGCGCCACCAGCTGCGAGCCCTCGTCCTGGACCTCGACCAGGCCATTTTTGAAGCTCGGCGTGGCGGCGAGGTTCGGCCGCCCCTCGACCCGCAGGCCGATGGGCGACAGCGGCGTAGGCTCCGCCACGATGCCGTCCGCCGCGAGTGCCGCGATCGCACTCAAGCGGTCGGTCTTCAGGACATTGACCCTGAGATCGAGCGCCGCCTCGCGCATCAGCGCCGCCATCTCAGCGTCCAGCCGATCGCCGAAGACATCGGCGAGATCCCGGTCGAGCCAGGACGGATATTCGTGGTGGACCCATCGCGGTTGGTCTCGATGTTCGATCGCCTGCCCTTGCAACGCTGCCGCCAACGCGCGTTCGGCGTGCGCCAGCGGGGCCGGGCAATAGCGCCCCCCATCGAACACGCCGGCGATGCGCTCGGCCGGCCAGCCCTCGATCAGCGCCAGGGACGCTACGACCCGCGCCCGCTCGCGAGGAGTCTCGGCCGCGCCCGCGCGCTCGATCCACCAGTCGAGCGCCGCGCGGCGCCGCAACACGCCATAGAACCGGTCGATGATGGCGCGGCGGTCCTTGGCCCCGACATAGCGCCGCGCCCGAAAAAACGCCGCCACCGTGCGGTCGGCCGGCGAGCGTCCGGCATGGAGCGCGCCCAGCAGCTCGATCGTCGCCTCGATACGGGCGCCGGGCGTCATGACGACGGCGAACGCAGCGCTATCGCATTTGATGCAACCCGGCCCCTCATGGTTCGAGACGGCCGCTGGCGCGGCCTCCTCACCATGAGGCTCTTTCTGGGTTTCCTCACCCTGAGGAGCGCCCCGTTAGGGGCGCGTCTCGAAGGGCGAGGAAACCTGTGACGCTCGAACGAGATTGTCCCGACAGGGAACGGCTCCTCGACGCCCCGCTCAAATGTCCGGGCGGTAATTGGGGGATTCGCGGGTGATCTGGATGTCGTGAACGTGACTCTCGCGCAGGCCCGCATTGGTGATGCGCTGGAAGGTGCATCGGGTCTGCATCTCGGCGATGGTGGCGTTGCCGGTATAGCCCATCGCCGCTTTCAGCCCGCCGACGAGCTGATGAATGACATTGGCGACCGGCCCGCGAACGGGCACGCGGCCCTCGACGCCTTCCGGCACCATCTTCAAGGTGCTGGCGATTTCCTGCTGGAAATAGCGGTCGGCCGAGCCCCGCGCCATGGCGCCCAACGATCCCATGCCGCGATAGGCTTTGTAGGAGCGCCCTTGGAAGAGATAGACCTCGCCGGGGCTTTCGTCGGTCCCGGCGAGCAGCGCGCCGATCATGACGCAGTCGGCGCCGGCCGCGACCGCCTTGGCCATGTCGCCGGAATGCTTGATGCCGCCGTCGGAGATCACCGGCGTCCGGCTCGCCCGCGCGCGCTCCACGGCGTCGAGCACGGCGGTCAGCTGCGGCACGCCGACGCCGGCGACGATCCGGGTCGTGCAGATCGAGCCGGGGCCGATCCCGACCTTGATCGCATCGGCGCCGGCGTCGATGAGCGCTTGCGCGCCGTCGCCGGTGGCGACGTTGCCGGCGATCACCTGGCAGACATTGCTCAAGCGCTTGATGGTGGCGACCGCCTCGATGACGGACTTCGAATGACCGTGCGCCGTATCGACCACGAGGACGTCGACCTCGGCCTCGAGCAGCGCCTCGGCGCGGCGCAAGCCTTCGATGCCCACCCCGGTCGCCGCGGCCGCGCGCAGGCGCCCCTTCTCGTCCTTGCACGCGGTCGGAAAGGCCTTGGCCTTCTCGATATCCTTCACCGTGATGAGGCCGATGCAGCGATAGTCTTTGTCCACCACCAACAGTTTCTCGATGCGGTGCTGGTGCAGGAGACGCTTGGCCTCGTCCCGGTCGACGCCTTCGCGCACCGTCACCAGGCGCTCCTTGGTCATGAGTTCGCTCACGGGCTGGCGCGGATTGTCGGCGAAGCGCACGTCGCGATTGGTCAGGATGCCGTCAAGCCGCCCGGTACCGCGCGCCACCACCGGAATGCCTGAAATCTGGTGATCGGCCATGAGCTTCAGGGCGTCGGCCAAGGTCTCGTCCGGGTGAATGGTGACCGGGTTCACCACCATGCCCGACTCGAATTTCTTTACCCGGCGGACCTCGTCGGACTGGCGCGCCGGATCGAGATTCTTGTGGATGACGCCGAGGCCGCCGGCCTGCGCCATGGCGATGGCGAGGCGCCCCTCCGTCACCGTATCCATGGCGGCCGAGATCAGCGGGATGCCGAGTTCGATGGTTCGGGTCAGCCGCGTCTTGGTATCGGTCTGGGCGGGCAGGACGGCGGATTCGGCGGGCACCAACAACACGTCGTCGAACGTCAGTGCTTCGCGGATTTGCATGCCACTACCCCGGGTGTTGCCCTTGCGGTTAATGGCGAGTCATCATAAGAGACCGATCCGGCAAAGCCAAGGGAAAAGCCGCCATGAACTCGATGCCTTGATCTCGATCAACGCCGCTTGCGCCGCGTTGTGCCGGATTGTCCTTGGGAATTGAGGAGCATGCTCGATCATGAAGAAAATCGTCACCTGGATTCTCGTCGCCGACGGCAAGCGCGCCCGAATCCTCCACAATGACGGCCGGGGGCGCGGGCTCGCGGCGGTCCCTGGGGCCGAGCGTTCCATCGAATTGAAGCCCAGCCGCGACATGGGCAGCGACCGGCCGGGACGCACGCATGAAAGCGCCACCAGCGGCCGCCACGCCATCGAGCCCCGCGTCGACTGGCACCGGTTCGAGAAGACCAAGTTCGCCCAAAGCATGGCGAAGCTGTTGGACGAGGCCGGCGCCCGTGGCAACTTCGATCGCCTGGTTCTGGTTGCCCCGCCGCGCACGCTTGGCGATCTCCGCGCGGCGCTCGCCGAAACCACGCGCGCGCGCGTGATCGCCGAAATCCACAAGGATCTGACACACGAATCGATCGGCGCGCTGACCGAGCACCTGGGCGAGACGCTAACCCTTTAGCGGACCGCGGAAGCCGGTCGCCACCAGATAAGCCTCGGATGATTCGGACCGGCTGGCCGGCGGCTTCACCCAGCGCACGGTCGTGAAGTCGCGTTTGATCGCGGCCAGCAGCTCGCCCTCGTCCCGCCCGCGAAAGAGCTTCACCAGGAACGCCCCTCCCGGGCGGAGCAGTTCCACCGCCAGCGCGGCGGCCGCTTCCGCCAGCGCCAGCGTGCGCAGGTGATCGGTCGAGGCATGGCCGGTTGCCGGCGCCGCCATGTCGCTGAGGACCAAATCCGCCGGCCCGCCCAGCGCCGCCACGATCGCGGCGGCCACATCCGCGGATTCGACGTCGTGGTGGAGCAGTATCGCACCGGGAATCGAATCCATGGGCAACAGGTCGACCGCGACGACACGGCCATTGCCGGACGAGGCGGCTCTCGTCCGTTGGACGGCTATCTGCGTCCAGCCGCCGGGCGCGGCGCCGAGATCGACGATTCGGGCGCCCGGCTTCAACAGATGCAGCCGGTCGTCGAGCTCCACGAGCTTGAAGGCGGCGCGCGAGCGGTATCCCTGCCTACGCGCCTCGGCGACGTAGGGGTCGCGGCGCTGGCGCTCCAGCCAGCGCACCGACGAGGGCGTGCGGCCCTCGGCCCTCACTCTTTGCTCGCGCCCGCGGGTCTTGGTCATTGCGGCGGCGTAAAGCCGGTCTCCCGGCGGGTGACCTCCAGGAGCCCGTTCAAGATGCCTTCGCGCACGCCCCGGTCGGCCACGCGTACGCGCCCGCAGGGCCACAGTTCGCAGATCGCCTCCAGGATGGCGCAGCCCGCCACGACAAGGTCGGCGCGCTCGGAGCCGATGCAGGCAAGCGCCGCGCGCTCATCGAAATCCATCGCCGCGAGCGACCGGCTGACGCGGCGGATATCGTCGAAGTCGAGATAGGATCCGTCCACCACCGAGCGGTCGTAGCGCGCGAGGTTCATGTGGACGCCGGCAAGCGTCGTCACCGTGCCGGAGGTGCCGAGCATCTGCGGCGCCGCGTCCGCGGTCCAACGATGCAAGGCCGCGAAGGGCGCCATCCGTTCGCGCACCGCCGCCACCATCGCCGCGTAGTCGGCCTCTTCGATACGCCCGCTGCCGTAGCGCTCGGACAGCGGCACGACTCCAAGCGGCACCGACAGCCAGCCCACCATCGTCGGCGATGTACCTTGCGCCACCTCGAGCCAGCCGAGCTCGGTGCTGCCGCCGCCGATATCGAACACCAACGCCCGCTTCCGCGCGCGATCGAGCAGCGGCCAGCAGCCGGCAAAGGCGAGCTCGGCTTCCTCTTGCGTGGAAATGATCTCGATCTCGATTCCGGTCTCGTCGCGGACGCGGGCGAGGAACGCCGCGCAGTTCCGGGCCTGCCGGCAGGCCTCGGTCGCGACGTAGCGGGCGTGGGAAACCTGGCGCCGGCGCATCTTCGCGGCGCAGACGCGAAGGGCCTCCACCGTGCGCTCCATCGCCGCCTCCGACAGGCACGAACTGGCGCTCAAGCCCTCGCCCAGCCTGACGATGCGCGAGAAGGCGTCGATGACGCGAAAGCCGTTCCCTTCCGGCCGCGCCACCAGAAGCCGGCAATTGTTGGTGCCGAGGTCGAGCGCCGCCAGGACCGGCCCGGCGTCTTCGCGATCGCGGCCGCCGCCTCTCCACCGCGCCGCCGCCGATCCATCCATTGCCATGCCCGCCGCCCGATCCGTCCTTGTCGGTCAATAGAGCATTTGTCCCGGCGCGGCAACGCCGGGGGCCAGGCCCGCCTTAACCGCATTGCAAGCTTGGCCGGGGTTAACTAGATTTCGGCCTTCCGGCCGTTGGGGGATCGTCTAGCGGTAGGACAGCGGACTCTGACTCCGCTAACCGTGGTTCGAATCCACGTCCCCCAACCAAACTCGCCGCGCTACTTCGGCTGCGCCACGATCCGCAAGTAAGGCTTGAGTGTCTTCCAGCCGCCCGGATACTTCTTCTTCGCGTCCTCGTCGGAGACCGAGGGCGGAATGATGACGTTGTCGCCCGGCCGCCAATTCACTGGCGTCGCCACCGTATGCTTGCTGGTGAGCTGGCAGGAATCGAGCAGGCGCAGGACTTCATCGAAATTGCGCCCCGTGCTCATCGGATAAACGAGCATCGCCTTCACCTTCTTGTCCGGCCCGATGACGAAGACCGAGCGCACGGTGGCATTGTCGGCCGGCGTGCGTCCTTCCGAGGAATTTCCGGCGCTGGCCGGCAGCATGTCGTAGAGCTTCGCCACCTTGAGTTCGGGATCCCCGATCATCGGATAGTTGACGGCATGACCTTGCGTTTCCTCGATGTCCTTCGACCACTTCTTGTGGTTGGCGACCGGATCGACGCTCAAGCCGATGATCTTGGTATTGCGCTTGTCGAATTCCGGCTTCAGCTTGGCCATGTAGCCAAGTTCCGTGGTGCAAACCGGCGTGAAGTCCTTGGGGTGCGAGAAGAGGATCGTCCAACCGCCGCCGATCCAGTCGTGGAACGTGATCGTCCCGTCGGTCGTCTCGGCGGTGAAGTTCGGGGCTTCGTCATTGATGCGTAGCGACATCGTGCCATCTCTCCGTCTGTTGGCGGCCGCGGAAGGCCGAATACTAGCGAACCTGGAGCGCGCAAGATAGGCCCTGTCAACGACCGAAGGCCCGCCACGCCTCCCAGATGCGGGTGGCCGTCGTGAGCCAACACAGGGCCGAGAAGGCATAGGCCAGCGCCGGAAACCCCGCCGGCCACAGGCAGGCGAGAACGAAGAACGCGATCGTCTCCGTGCCCTCGGTCAGCCCGCCCAGATAGTAGAACGACTTGGCGGCCCGCTTCGAAGCCGTCACGCCGCGCTTGGCGGCAAGAATGGCGAAGGCAAGGAACGTGCTGCCGGTGCCCACGAAGGCGAACAGCAGGCATGAAGCCGCCGGCGCGAAATCCGGCTCGGCGAGCGCGAAGCCGAACGGCACGGCGGCGTAAAACAGGAAATCGCCCACGATGTCGAGATAGGCGCCGAAATCGCTGGGCTCTTGCGCCCGCGCCACCGCCCCATCGAGCCCATCGGCCAGGCGGCTTGCCAAGATCGCGGCCAGCGCCGCCCCATAGGCCCCGCTTGCCAGAAGTGCTACCGCCGCCGCGCTCGCGGCCCAACCGGCTAGGGTCACTCCGTTGGCGGTAACGCCAAGAGCCGCCAGCCCGCGCCCCGCCCGATCGAGCGGCGGGGCCAGGAAGGCCAGCAGCGGGGCGTCGAGCATTGCGACCGGCGATCAGGCGACCGGCGTTCCGCCCGGCTCTTCGACGTCGTCCAGCACGAGTACCTGGCCGCGGCGCTCGAGCCGCCGATGGCTCGTATAGCTGTATGGGAGCGAAGCAATATACAGGAGCCCGATGCCGATCATGGTCATCCAGATCATGGTGACGGCAAGACCGGCCAGAACGGCGACGCCAATCAGCGTCGGCAGCACGTGTTGCGCCGGGACCCTGACGCCTTTCAGCGAGAAGGTCGGAAGCCGGCTGACCATGAGGCATGCCACGACGACCAGGCACGCGCCCACCACGATCGGGCGATCGAACCAACCGGGGCCGAATTCGAACGTCGCGAACGCCGGCATCAGCGCCAGCCCGGCGGCGCCCGGCGCCGGAACGCCGACGAAATACCGCCCGCGCCACGCCGGCAGATCGGCGTTCTCGGTGCGAGTGTTGAAGCGCGCCAGCCGCAGCGCGCAGCAAACGGCGTAGAGAAGCGCCACCGCCCAGCCGAGCCCGCCCGCCTGATGCAAGGTCCAATGATAGAGCAGCACCGCGGGTGCGACGCCGAAGCTGAGGAAATCCGATAGCGAATCGAGCTCGGCGCCGAACCGGCTGGCGCCATGAAGCAGACGCGCGACACGGCCGTCGAGGCCATCGAGAACGCCGGCCACGATGATCGCGCCCACCGCCGCCTCCCATTGCTCGTGCAAGGCGAAGCGGATGCTGGTGAGCCCGGCGCACAGCGCCATGACCGTCAGCATATTGGGGATGAGCCGCGTCAGCGATTGGTCCCGCAGGCGGCCGCCGTGTCTGATTTGCATCTAGCGTATCTCCACGACCCGGGCCGGTTCGACGCCATCAAGATCGGCGATTACGGTTTCGCCGGCAACTGCTTTCTGCCCGACGCCCACCAGGGGGGTGACGCCCGGCGGCAGATAGACATCGACCCGGCTGCCGAAGCGGATGAGGCCGAAGCGCTCGCCGGTGTCGACCGCCTCGCCCACCGCGAGGTCGCAGCGGATGCGCCGGGCGATGAACCCCGCGATCTGCGCGAGGGCCAGCGAGCGGCCGTCGGCCATGTCGAGGCGGATCGACTGGCGCTCGTTGTCGGCGCTTGCCTTGTCGTTGGCCGCGTTCAGGAACTTTCCCGGCCGGTATGAGAGCGCGCCCACGGTGCCCTCGATCGGAATGCGGTTCACATGCACGTTGAAGACATTGAGAAAGATGCTGATTCGGGTCAAAGGGGCCGGATCCATGCCGAGCTCCGGGGGCGGCGGCACGGCGGCGATGGCCTGGACCAGGCCGTCGGCCGGGCTCACCACGAGCCCGCCGCGCGCCGGAACCGCCCGCGGCGGATCGCGAAAGAAGTAGGCGCACCAGAGCGCAAGCGCTAACCCCGCCGCCCCCAACGTCGGGTCGATGACCCAAAGGAAGAGCGCGCCCGCGGCAAAGGCCGCGACGAACCGCCAGCCGTCGCGATGGATGGGCACCAGGAAGCCGTCAAGCATGCTCATGGAGATGATTTACGCGTCGTTAAGCCGATCCAGTCAAGATGCATCGATAAACAAAGATTCGGGTAACGCTCCAATGTCCTTGGTCCTCGACGCCATGCGCGACCATCCCTTGCCGATCGAGGTGAACTCGCTTGCCGCCGACGCGGACGGCACGCTCAGGTTCGTCAACCCCATGGGGCGCCCGATCGCGTTTGAATTCAAGTTCCTGGGCGCCGACTTTGCCGGCTGCGTCAAGGCCTCGGCCGGCGGCCCGGTTCTCGGCATCGCCGGCCGGCTTCGGCCGATGCCCTATTCGGTCGAATCGGCGGTCGCGCGCCGCAACGCCTTCGCCATTCTTTTCGGCAGCGCCATGAGCAAGCATACGCGGCTTTGCATGTCGACGGACCGGCGCATCGTCGCCATCGGCGACATCGCGGTGGAGGCGCCGCTGACCCCCAAGCGCCTCGCGGCCGCCGCCATCCGCCTCGCGCTCGAACTCGAACCCTATGTCAGGTTGCTTGGCGACCACGCCGACCCGAGGCCGGTCACCGGCACGAGAAAGCCCTTTCGGATTTCCACGGCGGCCAATCCGAGGCGTTGAAGCCACCTTACGGCCGCCCGATCCATGGTGCCGCCGCCCACGACAGCGATCCACTTGAACAATCAGCGTTTTGAAGACTTTAACTATTGTTCTTCACCTTGTATGATGGGTGAGTCGGGCGCTTAGACGCCAATCGCGCAAGGTCGAGACATGCAGGCAAGAGCCGTTCCTGTCAGCCCCTGGCGCATAGCGTCCATCAAGTTTCTGTTCGGCATCGACCTGCGGACGCTGGCGCTCTTTCGGATCTGCATGGGCGTGATGCTGCTCATGAACCTGTTTTTCTGCGCGCTCTATCTCCGGCCCTTTTTCTCCGATTTTGGTGTCCTGCCCCGCGCGGCGCTCTATGAGATCGACCGCAGCGTGGCTCGGTTCACCTTCCATACGATCAGCGGCTCGGAGTACATCCAGGCGATCCTGTTCGGCTTGGCGGCGCTGCTCGCCGTATCGATGATCTTCGGATTCTTCACGCGAACGGTCACGATTCTATCGTGGCTATTCCTCGTGTCGATGGAGAACCGTAACCTTTATATCGGGTCTGGCTCCGACGTGCTGCTGCGCAATCTCCTGTTCTGGGCGATGTTCCTGCCGCTCGGCGCGCGCTTCTCGATCGATTCCAGACTCCGGCCGGACCGCTACCCGCGCGCGCAGACCCATTGCGGCATTTCCTCCGCGGCGATGCTGATCCAGCCGGCGCTGCTCTATACCTTCACGGCTCTCCTGAAGACCGATCCGGATTGGTGGCGCGACGGGACGGCGGTCTATTACGCGCTCCAACTCGACAGCTTCGCCTCCCCGTTCGGGCGATTCTTGCGCGAGTATCCGGAGGTCTTGAGCATCCTCACCCGCTTCGTGCTGGGCCTTGAATTCGCCGCCGTGTTCCTCTTCTTCACGCCATTTTTTCAACCCTTGCTGCGGATCGTCGGCCTGATTCTCTTTTTCGGCATGCATCTTGGATTCTTCATCAACATGAAGTTGGAGCTATTCCCGTTGGTGAGCTGGATGATGCTGATCTGCCTCATCCCGGGATTCGCGTGGGACAGCAAGGCGTGGCGCGATATCGCCGGCGGCACGCAACAGGCGCTCGGGCGTTGGCGCGGCGTTTTTCTCGGTGTCATCGATCGATTCGGCGCGTGGGCGGCGGCGACCTTGCCACGGTCGCCGATTCGGCAAGGCAACGAACCACGCCTCCTCCGCCGGCGCCGTGTCAGTACGTTCGCGCGCGAATCGGCGGTCTATGTCCTGCTCGTCATCGTCGTACTCGGCAATTTCAAGTCGCTGCCCGAGTTCTCGTGGAGCTTCTGGCGGCCGGTGGACATCGTCGTCGATATGTTCCGCCTCGACCAGAATTGGGCCATGTTCGCGCCGCGCCCGTCCCACTCCGAGTACTATTTCGTCATACCCGGGGTTCTGGAGAACGGCGAGAAGGTCGATGTCTATCGCCGTACGAAGGGCGAACCGGCCTGGGTCAAGCCCTTCGCCGACCGCTACTCGCACTTCGCCAGCCGCCGCTGGCGCAAGTACCTCGAAAAGCTGCCCAACGAGAAGTACAAGCACCTGAGGCTATGGTACGGACGCTACCTGTGCCGCTCATGGAATGAGTACGCCCTGGAGGGGGAGCGGCTCAGCACCTTCACTATTGGCGTGCTCAAGGAGATTACGAAGCCGAACTACGAGCCCGATGAGTTCCGCAAACAGACGCTGTGGAAACACGACTGCGGGCTGAAGAAGAGCGGATAGAACCCCGCGCCCCTCTCCCCGATCCTAGGGAGAGGGGCGCGCGGGCCGCTACAGGATAATGTCGCCGTCGCCACCGACCGTGCTAAGGCCGCCGTCTTGATTGGCGCCGATGAGGTATATCTGGAAGTCGGCGACATTGTCGCCATTGGTATCGCCTTCCAAAATACGGTTGCTGCCGTCGTCTACGATGCGCAGCCGGCCGGCCGTGCCATTGAAGCCGAGAGTGGCACTGAACGCGTCGTCGTCGCCGCCATCGATGGCGTCGATGCCGGACAAGTCGATCACGTCGCCACCGGCCAGATTCTCGCCACTGAACCCGTTGATCGTATCGGCGCCTGCGCCGAGGCCCGTGTCACCGTCATCGAACACGAAGGTGTCGTCGTTGGTCCCGCCGATCAGGCTGTCTGCGCCCGTGCCGCCCGTGATCCTATCGTTTCCGGAGCCGCCGTCGATGGTGTCGGCGCCGCCGTCACCGAACAGCGAGTCTGCTCCGCTGCTCGCCAGGATCCGGTCGTTGTCTTCGCCGCCCCGAACAATGTCGCTATCGCTGCCGCCATTGAGGGTGTCGGCCCCGGTCCCCCCGCTCAGGCTGTCGGCGCCGGTGCCGCCGACAAGACTGTCGGCACCCGAACCGCCGAACAGCGTGTCGGCGCCGCTGCCGCCGTCGAGAGTGTCGGCCTCGCTGCCGCCGTCGAGGTTGTCATTGCCGGCCTGGCCGGACAGGCGATCGTCGCCGGCACCGCCCTGAAGCGTGTCGGCCTCCGTGGCCGCCGTGGCGCCACTGCCCCCGAACAGCGTGTCGGCGCCCGCGTCGCCAAAGACCAAGTCGTTGCCGCCGCCGCCGTCGACACGGTCGTCATTGCCGCCGCCTTCCACTCGGTCGTCGCCGCTGCCGCCAAGCACGATGTCGTTACCGTCGTCGCCTGTCACGGTGTCGGCGTCGCTGCCGCCGACCACGGAATCGGCGCCCGCTCCACCGCGGACGATGTCGGCACCGCTGCCGCCGTCGAGGGTGTCGTTGTCGGCCCCGCCATCCAGGCTGTCGGCGCCGGTGCCGCCGATAAGTGTGTCGCGGCCCGAATCCCCGAACAGCGTATCGTCGCCGCTGCCACCATCGAGCGAATCGTTTTCGCCGCCGCCGTCGAGGTTGTCGTTGCCGGCCTGCCCGAACAGCCTGTCGTTGCCGGAACCGCCCTCCAGCGTGTCGGCCTCCGTCGCCGCCACCGTGTCGGCGCCGCCGTAGAGCGTGTCGGCGCCCGCGTCGCCGCGCACTAAATCGTTGCCGCTGCCGCCATCGACGCGGTCGTTGTGGTCGCCGCCTTCCACCGTATCGGCGCCGCTGCCGCCGGAGACATTGTCGTCGTCGCCGCCGCCCTGCACCAAATCGTCGTTGCTGCCGCCCACCAGGGAATCCGCGCCGCTGCCGCCGAGGATGATGTCGTTGCCGCTGCCGCCGTCGATCGTATCGGCGCCCAATTCGCCATCGATGCTGTCGGCGCCGCTGCCGCCGAAGATCTCGTCGGCTCCTTCGTCGCCGAAGATAGTGTCGTCGCCCGCGTACCCGAAGATGCTGTCGGCATCAATGGTACCGAGCAACCCATCGTTGCCGGAACCGCCCTCGATATGCGTCACGATATGTGCCATGGTGTCCCTAGCTCCCTTTCGTTCGAACGCTATGCGGCGCTACCGTCGGTCGCGCGGCTTGAATGATCCCGTATTCTGGTTAGTCCGGCTCCGCCACCCGCCCTTGTCGGCACGATTTCGACTGCCATCCCGAGGTCGGCTGCCGACCGCGCCATACCAGTTTGTTATTTCCACGAATTTTGCTTGTTGTTGACGAAGAGTCAAGCATTTTTTTCAAGGAAAAATTAACTATGATGTGTAAAAATGGTTAAATACTCATAAAAACATAATAAAAACCACTA